>DAIDHZ010000080.1 GCA_027451825.1 Chlamydiota bacterium | reverse complement strand
GTGATCGGCGAAGGGGGATCCGGCGGCGCGCTTGCCATCGCGGTGGGGGACGTTCTCCTGATGCTGCAGTATTCGACCTATTCGGTGATTTCTCCGGAAGGATGCGCCTCCATTCTCTGGAAAAGCGCGGACAAGGCGCCCGAGGCTGCCGAAACGCTGGGCATTACCGCTACCCGCCTGAAAACGCTTGGGCTCGTCGACAAAGTTGTATCCGAGCCCTTGGGCGGCGCACACCGCGACTACCCTGCGATGATGCTCACCCTCAAATCCGCCCTCAGGGATGCGCTGGGCCAAGTGCGCTCTCAATCTTGCGAATCCATGCTCAAGGCGCGCTACGAGCGGCTGATGAATTATGGAAAGTTCAAGGAAGTCGCCCTTCCCTGACCTTGAATCAATCGTAGAAGAGGCCGCCAGAAGGCACCTCCTTTCAGGCGAGCGCATCGTCCTGGGATTGAGTGGCGGGATCGATTCGGTCGTCCTGCTTTCCGTCTTCAGGAAAATCG
>DAIDHZ010000079.1:264-513 GCA_027451825.1 Chlamydiota bacterium | reverse complement strand
GCTCGCATACCCGCCGCATGCACCACCCAGCGCCTTACCAAAAGTACCCGTGAGAACATCCACACGGCCCATTACCTTATGGTGCTGGTGGGTTCCACGCCCCTGGTCTCCCATAAAACCAACGGCATGGGAATCGTCCACGATCACCAGGGCATTGTAGCGTGCCGCCAAGTCGCAAATAGCCGGTAAATTAGCCACGCGCCCATCCATCGAGAATACGCCATCGGTCACAATGGCCGCTATACCCGT
>DAIDHZ010000079.1:0-254 GCA_027451825.1 Chlamydiota bacterium | reverse complement strand
GCAGTTGCGATAACGATACCGCCGCGCCTTGCACAAGCGAATGCCATCTATAATCGAAGCATGATTTAACTCATCGCTTATGACCGCATCTTCAGGCCCCAGCAGCGCCTCAAATAAACCAGCGTTGGCATCAAAACAAGAGGAATAAAGAATGCTTTGCTCTGTCCCGAGAAATTGGCTCACGGCATGCTCCAATTCACGGTGAATCTGCTGCGTGCCGCAAATGAACCGTACCGATGCCATGCCGAAACCCC
>DAIDHZ010000078.1 GCA_027451825.1 Chlamydiota bacterium | reverse complement strand
ACTGGGGGGGGCTAAAAACCCCCTTTTTTTAGGGGTTTTTTGGCCCTTTTTTTGGGGTTTTTTGGCCCCCAAAAGAGGGGGGATAAAAAATGAGGATTTTCGGGGATTTTCGGGGATTTTCGAGGGTTGGAGGAGATAGAGGGGTTATTACTCATATCTATCCCCCGGACGGGGTTTGTGTTCATCTCACCCGTGCGTACCCTCAAGATCGGGTAGAGGGTCCCGCGTATCACACCTCCTCATCTCTGGCGGGGAGTTAGCTGAGAGGCTAACTCACTTGAAATGAATCAGACGAAATACAGTTGAATATTTTTTAGGCGAAGAATTTTTTATTAATATTATATTTTTATTCTTATAAATATTTTTTCTCTCGTGAGAGAAAAAATATTATGATTTCTCATCGAGAAATCATTGATATACTACCGGCGGTAGACTTATATGCCTTCTACCGGCGGTAGAAAGGATCTACCGACGGTACTAAGCATCAGCGTTAGCTGAAGCCACTAAGACAGCTGA
>DAIDHZ010000077.1 GCA_027451825.1 Chlamydiota bacterium | reverse complement strand
AAATATTTTGGCCCTCGGATTGGATGGCCTGGGAGTAATCCCTAGAAGCCTTCGCCTTTAGGCGAGGGAGCAGTCACATCACGTTCTTGAGACCTTTTATCGCCTCCACACAAAATAATGACAATCGAATCTTTTATTTTTCCAAAATAAATTCTAAATCCAGGTCCCAAATGAAATCGCAACTCATAAAGGCCGGTGGTTCCTTGAATTGATTTGCAATCTCCAAAATTTCCTACTCGAATTCGGTTGATCCTGATCCTTGCGGCTGCGCGAGCTGCTGTATCGAGCTTCTTTTCCCAGTCCAGATAGGGAGCTTTTCCGTTTTCTAGTTCGAGGTAAGAAACTTCGATTTTCATAAGTCATATTGTAGCATATTAGCTACAAAATGAGTAACCTTCATTTTTTGCAGAGAAAGATGTAAGGTTTTTGTTTTTTTTGTAATAACGTAACAATTTTATTTAGTTTAATTTTAAATATTGATTCTTGCAAAATCATTGGTTTTTTAAAGGGTTCAAT
>DAIDHZ010000076.1 GCA_027451825.1 Chlamydiota bacterium | reverse complement strand
CAGGGCACAGGACATTAAAAGAAATTTTTTAAAACAACCTCTCGATAGTTTGGATCGGTAGCTGCCGCAACTCTCTTCCCAGCCTTTCCACATTTTAAGGTCTTATCTCTTGTCAGAGCTCCCAGTGCCAATTTTCGGACAGCCGCAAGATTTTGCGCCCCAATACGTTCTCTATAACGTAATTTATCCTCTCGGAAGACTACATCCAATACCCAGTGTAAAGAGGTCTCTATTCCCCAGTGACCCCTAGTTACCTTCTCAAGTAACTTCGCATCAATTTCACAGCTAGAGATGTAATATTCTATTTCTGTACTGGTCTTCTCTCCAGAGGTCCGTTCTCGTATCACCATCCCTGCAGATTGTAAATTCGTCCACTCTTTTGCACTTGGCAAACCTTCTGCGCATATCGAATAATAGGATCGCAATTCCACTCTTCCATGATTTTTATCTACAGTAGAATATTGATCTGCATCAAAACCTCGAAATTGTTTAGTTTTCGCATCTTTGAATAACAATT
>DAIDHZ010000075.1:282-528 GCA_027451825.1 Chlamydiota bacterium | reverse complement strand
AGTCCCTTTGCAGAGAGAGCTGTCGATGAGAACCTCGATCTATTTCGTCGGATGAGAGGAGGAGAATTCCCCGATGGGGCCCGTGTTTTGAGGGCGCGTATTGATATGGCCTCTCCCAACATGAAGATGAGAGACCCGCTTCTCTACCGGATCCGCCACCAACACCACTACAAGACGGGCGATCTCTGGTGCATCTACCCGATGTACGACTACGCCCACCCCATCTCCGATGCGATCGAAGGGATT
>DAIDHZ010000075.1:0-272 GCA_027451825.1 Chlamydiota bacterium | reverse complement strand
CCATTCGATTTGCACTCTCGAGTTTGAGAACAACCGGGAGCTCTACGACTGGGTCCTCGATAACCTAGACGTTCAGTTTCCATCCCGTCCCCATCAATATGAATTTGCCCGTCTTGATCTTGAGAATACGGTGATGAGCAAGAGGAAACTGCTCCAACTCGTTGAAGGGAAGTTTGTCCGAGGGTGGGACGATCCGCGCATTCCCACGATCGCAGGTCTTCGTCGTCGAGGATGTACCCCTGAAGCCATCCGTAAGTTTTGCGAGCTCGTAG
>DAIDHZ010000074.1 GCA_027451825.1 Chlamydiota bacterium | reverse complement strand
CATTCCAAGGACATTTGTTTTCTTTTAACCATTTCATATTTTCTAAATTACCATTTAAAGACGCTTGTGCAAAAGTGGATTCATTCCAAGGACAATAATTTTCTTTTAACCATTTGATATTTTCTAAATTTCCATTTTTTACAGCTGATGAAAAAGTAAATGTATTCCAAGGACATTTGTTTTCTTTTAACCATTTCATATTTTCTAAATTTCCATTTAAAGCAGCTTGTGCAAAAGTGGATTCATTCCAAGGACAATAATTTTCTTTTAACCATTTCATATTTTCTAAATTTCCATTTAAACTAGCTGATGAAAAAGTATCATTATACCAACGAAATTTATTTTCTTTTAACCATTTCATATTTTTTAAATTTCCATTTAATGCTGCCCAGGAAAAAGTAGATTCATTCCAAGGACAATTATTTTCTTTTAACCATTTCATATTTTCTAAATTTCCATTTAAACTAGCTGATGAAAAAGTAAATTCATTCCAAGGACATTCATTTTCTTTTAACCATTTTATATTTTCTAAATTCCCATTT
>DAIDHZ010000073.1 GCA_027451825.1 Chlamydiota bacterium | reverse complement strand
TTTCAATCGAATACACTAATTCACCTATATATATTTGTTTTTTATAATCAATAAAACAATTTATTGAAATTAACCATTTCATATTTTCTAAATTTCCATTAGCAGCAGCATAAGTAAATGTATAATGGTTTAATGGACAACCGATTGAATGTAACCATTTCATATTTTCTAAATTTCCATTCAAAGCAGCACTGTTAAAAGTTTTTGCATCTAATGGACAATTAATTGAATATAACCATTTCATATTTTCTAAATTTCCATTTTTAGCTGCCCTTGAAAATGTCCATGTATTAACTTGGAAAAAAAGATTTTTTTGCAACCATTTAATATTTTTTAAATTTCCATAAAGAACTGCATAATTAAATATATATTGATTATTTTTTAAACATTTGTTGTAATGTATTAACCATTTTATATTTTCTAAATTTCCATTGAATATTGCTTTCTCAATATACAAATTACGTTGTTTTTTAACATGGTTACTAATAATATTTTGGCATTTTTTAATAGTTTTATAATCACAAAACAAGAAAATTTTATCTATAATTTCTTGCGGCAATTG
>DAIDHZ010000072.1:338-585 GCA_027451825.1 Chlamydiota bacterium | reverse complement strand
GAAAAAAGTAGAGCTAACAGGTTATTCCAAACTACCTCACTTAATTGCTCCGGTCATCACGGAGCCTCACGGAGCCTATGCCGCTCTTAATTGGCTTGTAAAAGAGATGACACATCGTTACGAGATGCTTCGCCAGCTTGGTGTTCGCAACATCCATGCTTTCAATGCCCGTACGATCAACAAAGAACTGGAGGCTTCCTTAAACCTCACAATTCCCGAGAGGATGTATTCCATCGTAGCGATCATT
>DAIDHZ010000072.1:0-328 GCA_027451825.1 Chlamydiota bacterium | reverse complement strand
ATTGACGAATTTGCCGATCTGATGATGGTTTCGAGCTCTGATCTGGAAACTCCCATAGCCCGAATTGCTCAGATGGCGCGCGCCGTAGGGATCCATCTTATCTTAGCCACTCAAAGACCCTCTCGAGAAGTGATCACCGGTCTCATAAAAGCGAACTTCCCTACGCGCATTGCCTTTAAAGTAGCAAGCCGGATCAACTCACAGATCATCCTCGATGAAAGCGGAGCTGACAGCCTGCTTGGAAATGGGGACATGCTTTTCCTTCCTCCGGGCAGCTCTCAACTCATCCGCGCACAAGGAGCCTATATCAGTGATGAAGACATCAACC
>DAIDHZ010000071.1 GCA_027451825.1 Chlamydiota bacterium | reverse complement strand
GTAGATGTTCACCTACCTCCTTCGTCGGCAGGTGGAAAAAAGAGAAATTTAAAAACCCATTGTCTCAGAAATAAGAGGAGGCAGAATCTTCAAATAGAAGCACTTCACCGACTGCTGCACGAAATGAAGAACATTTCCTCCGTGTTTTCGGATAGTTTGAGCAACCGTTGTAACTCTTTCAACAAACTTTTTCCCCCGTTCGCTTCTGGTCCCATAGCTTTTTTTACGCCAAATCACCAGCTTGCGAAGATCTCTTTCCGCCATGTTATTTGTGGGTTCCATGCCAAGAGTCTTGGTAAATGTCCATAATTTCTCAAAATCCTCAAGCAATGTCTCGCATATTTTAGAGAGCGCATCGCTACCATTAGCCAGTCCATCACTAAGCCAATATTCAACCCTTCTTTTACGAGCTCCAAGGCGTCGATTTCGATCAGCAAGCGAGATTTTACCTTCACGATATTCACCATGAATCTTGCAGCTCAAGCGAAGTTCGTTTTCTAGAGAAGCTCCTATCACTTTGTCAGGACCTTCTCGCTCTCCATATCCTTTGAACTCCCGAATCAGGTGGGCAAGGCAAAATTGATGG
>DAIDHZ010000070.1 GCA_027451825.1 Chlamydiota bacterium | reverse complement strand
CGGGCAAGCTCGCTTGCCCTCTTAAATGACCTCAAAATCATCGATTTTTCCGGGCAAAGCAGTTTTGCAATTGGCTCATATACCTTTCTTGACTTAAAGAAATTTTTTGTAGTACATGTTGGTTATTAATATGTATAAAAGTTTTTGTCGTTCTTTTTATTTTTTTCTAGTTTCTTTTCCGTTTTTTTCTGTGTTATCTACAGATTATACTTGGAATAGTGGAACAAGTAGTGATTGGGCTACTGGTACAAATTGGACTCCATCCGGGCCTCCGAATGGGACGGCAGATACGGCAACTTTTGGTACAGTGATTACAGGTTCTGTCACAGTTACGACCGGCACGTCCAGTGCTGAGTCTTTCGACGTAAATAAGATGACTTTTAATAACAGCGCCTTTTCTTATACAATAGGTCAAAGCGTGAACTTCGGCACGATCAATATGGGAGGGTCGAATCCTGCCATTGATCTAATGAGTGGATCTCATATTTTTGATACGACATTGACATTATTAAATCCTTTGAACATTTCGGGTTCAGGATCTCTTCTCATTGAAGGCAATATTACGGGAAGTCCGGGGTCTTCTTTGACAGTGTCTGGTTCGTCCATAGTGACGCTAACAGGTACAGGTAATA
>DAIDHZ010000069.1 GCA_027451825.1 Chlamydiota bacterium | reverse complement strand
CGGAAAAGAGTATCGCTACTCCATTTGTCTTGGCCCCGTATTCGACCCGATCCATCGCCAATACGTTTGGCATGTGCACCAAACGCTCGATCTAGAGGCGATGCAATCCGCAGCTCCTCTTTTTATTGGCACTCGCAATTTTTCTTCTTTCACTACGGAAGAGGTCGAAGAAAGCACCCGAACGCTTTTCGATCTAAAAATCGTCTTTTTGCCAGAAAACCGATTGGAAATTCGTTTGTATGGCGACCGTTTTCTCTATAAAATGGCTCGCCGGATCGTAGGGACTTTGGTGGAGATTGGAAAAGGGAAGCTCGCAATCGACCGAGTTACATCTCTTTTCGAAAAACCCGATCGGTCTTTAGCTGGAATGACAGCCCCCGCCCATGGACTCTTCCTCCATGAGGTATTTTATGCCGAGAGTGATTCAAAAATCGGTTCTGGCCGCCACGAATGCCGTGGCTGTCCGACGCAGCCAGAACCGATTTTTGAATCGCGAGCGGAATATACTGCGGAAATTTTACATAACCGATTACAATCCAGTTTTAATTTGGTATAATTATGATCTCAAGAAATGACACATGCTGGTGCGGAAGCGGCCAAAAATGGAAAAAGTGCCACTATCCTCAACTTCCCTCCACAGA
>DAIDHZ010000068.1:422-675 GCA_027451825.1 Chlamydiota bacterium | reverse complement strand
GCTGATCAATCTTCTAAAGGAAAAGTCGGGTCCTTTACCTAAGTCCTTGGTATTCAAAGACCGAAATGGAACATAACCATTATTAGCAACTGCTGGAATTGAAGGATTCATAATCCTGACCCACTTAATTTATTTCTCAACATCAATTATACAATATTTAATTAATTAAAATTCATATTAAAATAATTAATATTATATTATTTACCAAACAGACAAGTATTTATTTCAAACTACCCTTACCCCCACCTTAAGT
>DAIDHZ010000068.1:0-412 GCA_027451825.1 Chlamydiota bacterium | reverse complement strand
AAACAAGTTCTTGCAAGAAAAGCAGTGCCGGGCTATTATTTAGCCTTTTACGTCTTAAATGGCCAGATAGCTCAGTCGGTAGAGCAGAGGACTGAAAATCCTTGTGTCGCTGGTTCGATTCCAGTTCTGGCCAAAAACAAAAACCCTGCAATGCAGGGTTTTTTTTTGGCCAGAAAGAAAGCCACCTGCGTGGCTTTCGTCTGGAATCGAAATGAGGGCGTTGTTTTCGCTTCGAAAACCGACCGAATCGGACCCGACCCCAGACGGGACGGGCGCCTCGCCCGCCCGCGGGAGGGGATTCCAGTTCTGGCCAAAAGCAAAAAGGGCCCGGGTAAAACCCGGGCCCTTTTTGCTTTTGGCCAGAAAAAACGCCAAAGTCTTGGCGTTTTTATGGAATCGAATCAACGTTAGC
>DAIDHZ010000067.1 GCA_027451825.1 Chlamydiota bacterium | reverse complement strand
TTTTTTTTCTCAAAAAAGATAAAATTTTTAATAATGCTTCAACGTGAAGCCAACATATGAAGAATTAGAAGCTAAACTTCAACGTACAGAAGAGTTGTTAAAACTCGCTCTTGAAGAAATCGCTAAACTTAAGGCGCAGCTCAATCGCAATTCGTCCAATAGTTCGAAACCTCCTTCTACTGATCAAAAAGCCAATACAACTGAGAAAGAGAACAAAAAACCAAGAGCTTCACGAGCAGGAAAGGCTCGACCTTCTTTTCCTCCTGATAAGATTGACAAGCAGGTGCAGTGTACGCAAGAAAATTGTCCCCACTGTGGTTCATCAAAAATTCATCTAAATGGTCTGCCTTCTGAGATTCTACAACAGGCAGAATTGCCTGAAATCAAAGCAACCATCACAGAGTATCTTCTACAAAAATATAGCTGTAGCGAGTGTGGGGGAAACTCTACAGCTCCTCTTCCTTTAGGAATTCCTGATTCCGCCTTTGGACCTAAACTCATGGGACTATTAGCCACATTGACTGGGGTGTTGCATGTAGCAAAGAGAGAAGCAATCCAACTTATTAAAGATCTATACGATGTCGATATGGGAGTGGGTTCTGTTCCAAATGTAGAAGAGAGAGTGGCTGCAGCGCTTAATCCTGTTTATGATCGCATTCATCAGTTTATCCTACAGGGCAA
>DAIDHZ010000066.1 GCA_027451825.1 Chlamydiota bacterium | reverse complement strand
CTTGCAGGTTATTCTCGTCACGTAGAAGCTCGAGCTGATGCTGAAGCCTCATCTCAAATCTCTCAAGAAGAGAGAAATGGGGCTATTGCATTTTTTCGTTCATATCAAGAAAGAAATAAAACGATTAGAAACAAAGAATTTCTAATAGAAGCTTTAGAAAAAGCTGTTAAACTGCAAGAAATTCAACAACACTATGATCCTACGAAGAAAGATAAAGACATAAAAAGAGTGCAAAATATGATAGATGTAAATAGGGGTACAATTAAACGATATGAGGCATTATTTATCACTCCTCTTGTATGTGCATTAATTTCTGAAAAAGGAGACGATCGCTCAGATTTATTCCATCCGTCGGCATCTTCACGCATACGTCATTTGGAAGAAACTTCTCGATCAATTTCTTAATTCAAGAAAAATTATCAGAAAACTTTATTTCTTTGAAAAAAAGAACTTTGTCACTACTCAACTATTTCTCAATCTAAGATAATCGATTTTTGAGACATTTCCTGAGGCTGATTTGAATTTATGTCCACAAAAAGTATGCAAAGCTTGATTGTGCCTGTCTTTGACGAAACACCCTTTTTTGTGTAGAGAAGCCATCTTTTATTCTAGACACCATGGAAACACTTCGGTTATTCATGATGAAAATCCTATTTCTTTTTATTACTCACTGATGATATGATTGACTCAAAAGTTAAGAAAATTTTTAATGTTAGTTGTTATTAAACAATTCCT
>DAIDHZ010000065.1:257-747 GCA_027451825.1 Chlamydiota bacterium | reverse complement strand
CGGATCGCGAAGTCATCCGATTCGCCGGCGAATCACTCGGCAGCCCGGTCGACTGCGCCGTCAGCCGCGAAGCTCTCGAGGATCAGTTCGGCGCCAGCAATTTGGACCCCAAGGGACGAATCGAGGTATTCCAGCAGAACAGATCCCGGATTGAGGGGTTGCTGCGCGCCAAATATCTTCATTGGCCGGTCGATGAGCCCGAATCCCTGCTACTCGCAACAGGCGACGTCGCGCAGCTGCTCGTCTCCATTGGCGCGGGCCGACTCCGCCCTGAATGAAGCACCCCCATTTAACGCTGGGGCCTGGAGAAGACGGCACCTCCCCGCTGCCGCGCTCATGACCTGGGACGTAAACACAGGTCAGCCGGAAAATAGTGCACAAAAAGTGGCCTCGACCCCGTTTTGATCATGTAACTTATTGATTAGATGGCGTCCCCAAGGGGATTCGAACCCCTGTTACCGCCGTGAAAGGGCGATGTCCTGGGCCTCTA
>DAIDHZ010000065.1:0-247 GCA_027451825.1 Chlamydiota bacterium | reverse complement strand
CAGCGCAGGAGACAGTCCCTGGGTGTCCTGTGGCGCGGGGGCCGAAGATTACACGGGTGCGGGACAGGGAACAATCCTCGAATCGATGCCGAGAGCTCGTGAGGCTCCCACTGCCCCGCCCCGCGCAACCTCCGGGGAAAATCCTCAGACGAACCGATTGACAGTGACTTTCATCGATGCACGCATTGCGAGTGCGGCCCGATGCACGACACCCGCCCCCCGGCTGCCGGTTTCCCCGGCAGGGTAC
>DAIDHZ010000064.1 GCA_027451825.1 Chlamydiota bacterium | reverse complement strand
TAATACCATTTATCAAAAATAAGTTTTAATTTTTGCCCAATCTCTCGAACAAAGTTGTTGGACAGCGCCTTTGCCAGAGGTGAAGGCATTCCAAGCATCGCAACAGCTCTCAACAATGTGATCATAAGATTTAAAACAACGGTTTGCCAGATATCGATCTCGTAGCACCTGCCACACTTGTTCTGTTGGATTCAGTTCCGGGGATGCTGCTGGCAATGGCAACAGAGATAAATTTTTTGGTAAGCGTAATTTTTTTGTCGTATGCCATGCAGCTCTATCAAAGATCACCACAGCATGGTTTCCCGGTTCGATGTTTTTGGAAATCTCATCAAGATGGTATTGCATACAATCCATGCCTATTGCTGGCATAACTAATCCAACTGCCAAGTCTTTCATTGGGCAGACAGCTCCAAAAATATAGGCATATTCAAATTGTTGCTGCCGAATGACTCGGGGTCGAGTCCCTCGTCTTGCCCAAATGCGGG
Source organism: Chlamydiota bacterium (assembly GCA_027451825.1). Lineage (GTDB taxonomy): Bacteria > Chlamydiota > Chlamydiia > Chlamydiales > SM23-39 > DAIDHZ01. The sequence goes on along the minus strand of DAIDHZ010000064.1, from coordinate 356 downwards.
TAACTGACCCTCTCTGTCCAACTCTAGCTTCATCCTGAAACCAAATCTCTATATTGTCAGGAAGAACATCCTTGGGAATAACTTTTGCTACTTCTTCTTGGAATTTTTTTTAAAGTCCTCTTGAATTTCAAGACTTGATTTGGGGTGTTTGGATCGAGCAGAAATCCACGAAAGACCGCATCGTTCAAGGACATGATAAACGCTTGGTAATGCATGATCGACACAAAATTTTTCTTTCAGCAGCACTTGCACATCCTGACCTCTTATCCTTCCTCCTTTAAGGTTCTCTTGCAATAGTTCTACTTGTTGTCGAAATTCCTCTTCTCGATCGAAAGGTAATTTTCTTTTACGTCCTC
>DAIDHZ010000063.1:302-842 GCA_027451825.1 Chlamydiota bacterium | reverse complement strand
GTAAAAATTGAAGTTAAAAACTTCTCCTCCGTTCTTCCCGAAACTTTTGAGAAAGAACTTTCAGAACTGTTTATAGACTGGGTGGCTCTTCAAAGAGAATCTGTAGAAAAAATCGGCTTAAAATCTATTCTTGTCTTGTGCCAAGACGGTAACGAAACGCATCTATGATGAAATACTTGGGGTAGGCTTTTTTAGGAAGGCATAGAGATTTTAATGCCACAGATTTCTGGTTTTTGATGGCATCTCTTACTTCTGTAGAAAAGCTGTCTGTTGAAGGTATGAAGGCGCAAATGGATCGATCGTAAATTTTCCCATTCAAGTGAGATAGATCTATTTCTACTCTTTATCCGTACCCATTCACTTCGATTCTCAGACGAAAGCCAAACTCTTGGCTTTCTTTCTGTCTCTATTTTCTTCGAAAATTTGGCCAGAACTGGAATCGAACCAGCGACACAAGGATTTTCAGTCCTCCCCAGTCACTTCCTTCCCTTGCCTTTGGTTACCTCAAATCAACCAAAACAGATCAAGTCTATAGGGAAA
>DAIDHZ010000063.1:0-292 GCA_027451825.1 Chlamydiota bacterium | reverse complement strand
ATGTCAACCTTCGGACATCAGCAACTACGGCTATTTTACGGCATTTGCAGGGAACAAGGATGCCTCAATCCATGGACTCTATAGTCTACTAAGTAGCCAGCGCTTTGACTCGATCTTTTTCTTGGGCTAAAGCCAATTTTTTATTGACATTCCTCTTATTTTGGTACAATATTACGGATATACGTTAAGAAATCCGAAAATTTGTACCATGAAAAAAAAATCAAAACTCGAATTAGCTATGACCGCTTTTAGGAAAGCAGGTGGAATCCTTACCATGTCAGAGGCTATGGAA
>DAIDHZ010000062.1:645-878 GCA_027451825.1 Chlamydiota bacterium | reverse complement strand
CAGCGATGTGTTCAGCTAACCAATACTAATTGGTCCATTGACTTGAGGTTTTTTTTACCGTACATTTTCAAGAGCCGATTCCAACATATGAATCGAAAGATCCTGTAAAACGATTAAGCAGCTGTGAGCATGCAAATGCAAACAGCGCATCAGAATAATTTTTCTGGTGGTTATAGAGAGGAAGAAACACCTGATCCCATCCCGAACTCAGAAGTTAAGCTCCTCGTCGCCGA
>DAIDHZ010000062.1:0-635 GCA_027451825.1 Chlamydiota bacterium | reverse complement strand
GCTGCCAGTTTTTTCTTCGACCCTGTTTAGAGCAATCTAAACAGGGTTTTTTTATGTCTAAAGATTTAGAAATGGTTGGTTGTAAAGGTAGTCTTTTGCAACAGTTTTTTTTGCGGCATGTTTGTCTTGATCAAGATTGTTAATCTTCGTTTGAAAAGGAAGTGATTCTCTGGATTGTTCATTATACCGAAACAATCTGAAGAATCGGTTTTCTTCTCGGGGCCTTTCAACTGGAACGGGTATATTCCCGATTCTTCAGGTTGTTTTGGTATAGCTGGATGAACCTTTTTTATTAATTGCACTCATGGAGTTTCCTCGTCTGGTATGGCGGATGGTAGGCCGGCTTCTTGAGGAGTGTAGTTGGTTCTTGCAGAGTTTTCTCCTGTGTGGGTAGAGTTTGCTCCTGTGTAGGGAGGTCTGTTTAGAACATCTTCGAATCCTTCGAGGCGTTCGTCTCTATAGGGGGGTGTTTCTTGTGAGAAATTTCCTCTGTTTGACTGCTCGGTTTTCCGCTGTGCTTCCATGTTGCGTAAATGTTCGGGGTCGAATAGATTTCCACTTACAAGCATGCTGGGAGTTGTGTCTGTAAGTCTTCCTAGACTTTGAGAGTTGGGAGAGTCAGGAAATTGTTGGCC
>DAIDHZ010000061.1 GCA_027451825.1 Chlamydiota bacterium | reverse complement strand
AAGTATTGGGCGCGCGCGGGCCCTGGGTTGCGCCAGCCGTGCTGGATGTTCGAGGCGAGGTAGGCCACCGAGCCGGCAGTCAGCCGGGTAGTCTGGCCTTCAATCGTGGCGTCGAGAACGCCACTCTGGAGTAGGAGCAACTCCTCGTGTAGGTGCTTGTGGGGTGGGTGCGGCTGCTGGCCAGGGCCGAGCTCAGTGAGGTGCAACTCGATCGGGCAGCCGGTATGGGCGAGGCCGTTGAGCACTGCGCGCGAGCTGTTATCGCCTCGGGTACGGACGGGCAAGTCCTCATAACGGAAAGCCTTTGAGGGCAGCGCATCTGACTCTCCCAGCGCGCTGGATTGCGCCGCGGCCAGTGCGGGGAAGAAGAGGGAAAGATCCCGGCGGGACAGTTTCATGGCAGGTGAGCTCCTCGGAACGAGTGTAACAGCACAGTCAGGGCGAAAGGATTCAAGTTGACGGTAAGGGTGCCCGAAAGTTAAATTAGAAGAGTTCGCCCTCCAGCGGCCGCAACGTCCCCATCGTCTAGCCCGGCCTAGGACATCGCCCTTTCACGGCGGTAACAGGGGTTCGAATCCCCTTGGGGACGCCACACTTGGAGTCGCGATTACGGCCGGCCGGGAGCCGTCAGAAGGTACAAATTACTGCTCCCCAACAGAGCGATCACGTTGCCGTTGCACGCCACCGAATGAATCAGGCCGGTAATCTCGGCACTCGCAAGGCCAGGGGCAGTCAGAACGGACAGGGCCTCGAAGGGCTCGCCTTCGACGGCCCGGGCGGATCGGGCAAGCAGGAGAGGAAAAGAGGCCGGAATGACGGCCAGCGATCCACCGCCGGCCGCACCGAGATCGAGCGTTTCGTTCTCCGACGGCAAATCGGCGCCCGGGGAGATGGTGGCGAGCAACGCCTTTTCTCCCTCCATCCAGGCGACCAAGAGGCCGAGTCTGGCCCGACCGATGGCAACCTCGCCCGAATAGGCCGCTGACAGAGTG
>DAIDHZ010000060.1 GCA_027451825.1 Chlamydiota bacterium | reverse complement strand
CAGAACTGACGCATTAAAATTCTCCCATTAAACAACGGCTGCGAAATATTGGTGAATAAGCACATTCTTTCATCTTGAGTTTCAATTTTTTATGAGGGTCTATAGCCTTCATGAGAGAAAGCGCAACTTTTCTTAAAATAGATAAATTAGCAGCTGCATTTCGATCATGTTCCTGAGAGGCGTCTTCTTTGAACACCATATCTAAAGATCTGTGTAATCCGTTCTCTATAGACCAATGCTTTCTCGCTATTGTTAGAACTTCAGAAGCTCCTGCTTCTAAACTTGTCATGTAATATCGAGTTTCTTTTGTTGTTTTTCCCTCATAATAAACTTCACTTTCAATCTTGAATAAGTTTCTTAACCCTACCCACGAATCTTTATTTTCTAGCCAATTCGCCGGTCCCATCGTGCAGGTTCTAATTTCTACACGACCTCTATTCTTTTCCACAGATCTCGCACAATGCATTCCTTCTCCTATCGATGTGAAATAAAATTGAACATCTTCGTACAGAGAGCCCTGATTTCCTTTAAGAGCCATTACATAATCACCTTTTTGATCGATGACTGTTTTGGCAATTTCTTTTTGGGTCATTATGGCATCAACGGTAACTACAGCTCCTTCAAGACTTAAATTCTTCAACAACTTTGGAGCTGCTGTAATTTCATTTGTTTTACAATCAATCGTCATTTGTCCAAGAAACTGATTTTCTGTGGCATCCCAGGCATTTAAGATGTGAAGTTGTGCTTGATTTATTTTCCAAGCTACTCCACGAAGAGACTTTCCATCGAGAACTATGATTCGTTTTTCATTACCTTTTTGAAGACGAGTTTCTTCTGCCCAAGCAATAATAACACTTTCGAGTTGTTCAGGATTTAGCAAGGAAAAAACTCGCCTAAAAGTATCATGACTTGGGACTCCTGCAGAGATATCGATGTATTTTGAAAACCAATCTAAATTGGCCAAACAAAACGCCCGAATTTCATACCAACTCTGCTGATCAGACATGATGGCAACAAAAGCGAATACCAATACGTTGATTAACGGATATTGTTTATGTCGTTCAATTCTAGGATCTTCAATAACCTCAAATTGACGAAATAGTGTGAGTGGGTTTTGTAAAAGTTGGACAGACACAGTAGACATGATGAACTCTCTTTAGGTTTTGCAGCCAGAAGAGTCTACTTCATGTCTATTAAAATTTTAATGCGTCAGTTCTG
>DAIDHZ010000059.1 GCA_027451825.1 Chlamydiota bacterium | reverse complement strand
AGGTACTCATCATTCCATCCTGCTCGATCTCTCTTTTTAGGAATGCTCTTTTTAATGCTCTTTTCATTCTTAAGCATTATCAAAGTCAACCTTTGAAATATCGAAAAATTCTCTGCTAAATTTCCACTATGTCCCTGAAAATCATCATTATCAAATGCAAAATCCAATATCCAGTGAAATGATTCTACGCCCCAGTGACTTCTGATCCATTTTAAACATTGTTTAGCATTGCCTTTTAGGCTCGATAAATAATAGCGTTTTTCTGTTGTCGTACTTCCTTTTATCGTTCTGCTTGAGGTGATTTCTATCACACTGTTGAGGCTTTGCCATTTTTTTTCTTTCTTTAACCAGTTTACTTCGTCGCAAATCCGTATTTTTCTTTCTTCTATTCTCCCATGTCCCTTATCCATTTCCGATGCTTCTTCCATATGAATTTCTGCAATATCTGCATTTTCTTTGTTCTTACCTTCATTGTTAAAAATAGCTTTTACTTCTTCATGGATGGTTTCCTGATTGCCTTTAAGAGCCAGAATATAATTTCCTCCACCCTTTATGATCTTTTCTGCAATATTGGTTTGGCATCCCATGGCATCGATGGTGATGACTTTACCTTCTAGATCAAGTAATTCTAAAAGTTCTGGAATTGCAGTAATTTCATTTGATTTTTCACTGGTTTTAACCTGTCCAAACAGCATATGCAAAGAAGATGACCATGCAGAAACCATATGCAAGGCCTTAATTCCTGTTCTTGCAGTGCCTCGACTTGTCTTCCCATCAATTGCAATTGCCTCATCGACTATTCTCGTTTTGGAAAGTAAGTTGGACCTCGCCTCTTCTACGAATCCGATAAAAGCCTTGTTTAATTCATCCGGTTTTATAAGAACCAACAGCCACCAAATAACACTGTAAGATGGAGCTGTTTGCATTCCTAGTTTCTTTTGAAATAACTCTATTTTCGATTCGATGTAATCTACAATTGCTTCAACATCATTTGCGCCACAAATCATAGCGCAAACTATTCCAATTATGAGATGATGAAATTGATATTTCTGATTATCGTTCACTCGAGGATCTTGAACTCCGGAAAAATGTCTCCATATTGTATTCGCAAACAACTTTTCCGTATCAATTCTTTCGAAGTTTGTACTCATTTTGCCTCCAAATTTTTTGAAAGCAAAATATTTAATGACTAGCTCCAGCTTTTATCAACTATTTTTTATGAAAACGCCCTG
>DAIDHZ010000058.1:242-1329 GCA_027451825.1 Chlamydiota bacterium | reverse complement strand
TCCCCATCGTCTAGCCCGGTCTAGGACATCGCCCTTTCACGGCGGAAACAGGGGTTCGAATCCCCTTGGGGACGCCATACTTCGCGTTGCTACGCAACTAGCTTCGTATGGCTTGTGCCAGCAACTTAAGGATGTATAATATTTACAAAAGAAAAATAAGCGAAGTATGCCATTCGTAGCTTAATTATGAAACGTTAGTGTAATAATTTGCGGAGTAGGGCTAGTCTCTAAAATAAAAATTTTATGTTTTATGTTTACTTTTTAAGATCAATTAATAATCCTCAAAAAACTTACATTGGTTATACAACCAATCTCCAACAACGTCTTGACACTCATAATTCAGGCGGTTCTGTACATACTTCTGTAGATCGTCCTTGGCGGCTCGTTGTAACTATAGCCTTTGATACTCAAGAAAAAGCAAAAAATTTCGAAAAATATATCAAGGTTGGTTCCGGTGCAGCATTTGCTAAAAAACGCTTTTGGTAAAAAATGTTTTTAAAGGATGCATTAGTTAATGACACAACCTAAACGGCATCACTATATTCCTAATTTCTATCTCAAAAATTTTGCTCATTCAAAATCTAAGTATCTATATGTTTATAGTAAAAAAACTAATAAAATTTTTTCTACTTTACCTCAAAATATTTGCTGTGAGAGTAATTTTTTCAAATTAGACAATTTACCTGAAAATACAATAAAAGCATAAAAAGTTTTTTATACCGTTGCAATATTGAACTTTTCTAAAATACTGTCTAACAGTGGCAAAAATAATGTTAGTTGTTGAGAATTGGTTCTGATTGCATCGTATACGGGCGTAGCAACTACGTCTGGCTCCGCCCGTATATGAACTTATTTTATAACAATAACTGTGAACTAAAAAACGAAGACTGTCTGACCGAAGCCGTAGGCGAAGACGGACCGGCCACATAACAAAATATCTATGTTTTATGTTTATTTTATTCAATCAATAGCAAATTCAAACATTGTTTATGTTGGTTATACAACCAATCTCAAACAACGGTTAGAAACGCACAACTCTGGCGGATCAATTCATACATCTCAACATAGACCGTGGGAATTAATCATG
>DAIDHZ010000058.1:0-232 GCA_027451825.1 Chlamydiota bacterium | reverse complement strand
TTTAAAGATCAAGCCAAAGCAAAAGCTTTTGAGAAATATCTCAAATCACAATCTGGTCGATCTTTTACTCAAAAGCGATTCTTGTAATCTTATGCGCGCCAGCCTGACGTAGTTGAAAACGAAGACAGGCTAAAAAAAGTTTTTGGTAAAAATATAATATCAAAGTTTTATCAATGAAATAATAAGCAAAATCAATCAAATTGTTGATTTGAGTAATTTGATTTTACTACAT
>DAIDHZ010000057.1 GCA_027451825.1 Chlamydiota bacterium | reverse complement strand
TACTCCTTTTGGGTCAAAAAATCTGCCACAACTTTCTCTATATATTCAAAATTTTGTTTTAATGCTCAGTCACCTGCTCATTTTTCGAAACTCATTGTCTAAAAAATAAAAAATCCTGTTACATTACGTCCATATATACTCGTTCTCCAGTTCAAAGTCCCTGAATTCTGCAAGGAAGAGCCCTAAATTTGGACCTAAGCGTAGCCGGCACTGAAGAAACTCAACTTGAAAAGCTACCGTGATGGAAGCGGGACAAAATTTAGGGTAAATCCGACGCTGCAGAAACGGGGACTTTGAACTGGAACGAGTATATATATAACATCTTTTATCACTAACCATAGAGTTTCGAATGAAAATCATCAAAGCGAATGGAGAAGAAACATCCTATGAACCAGAAAAGATCATACAATCGCTCAAAAGAGCTGGTGCAAGTCCAGAAATCATACAGGAAGTGCTTTCTAAAACAGAACAAAGACTCTTTGATGGGATCCACACCACAGCACTGTACAAGATTGTCTTTAGGAATCTTAAGAAATTAAGCCATAGTGCGGCCGGTAGATATCACCTGAAAAAGGCGATTATGGAGCTTGGTCCCACAGGTTTTCCATTCGAAAAATTCATCGCTGCGCTTCTTGAAGAAGAAGGCTATCAAACTCGCACGGATCAAATCATACAGGGCCATTGCATCAAACATGAAATAGACATCATTGCCGAAAAGGATCATCAGCATTTTATGATAGAGTGCAAATTTCATGGTAATGCGGGAAATATCTGCGATGTAAAGCACGCCCTATATGTATATGCCCGCTTTCTTGATGTTGAAAAAAACTGGCTTAAGCATTCGGGAGACGCTCAACAATTCCACCAAGGATGGCTAGTGACAAATACAAGACTTTCAAAGGATGCTGAAGTCTATGGAAATTGCGTAAAAATGGGCCTTCTCAGCTGGAACTATCCTAAAGAAAATAGCTTGCGGAAAAGAATCGATAAAAGCGGTCTTTACCCAATTACTTGTCTTGCAAGTCTCTCTAAAAATAACAAACAGGCACTTCTGAATAAAAATATCGTGCTTTGCCAAACCGTGTGTGAACGTCCGTCTGCATTAGAAGATATTGAATTGTCTACGGAAGAAAAAAGCAAAGTGCTGGAACAAGCTAAAACCCTCTGTAAAAAATAGAGAAAAAATGAAAATTACATTTTTAGGAGCCGCAGGCGTCGTTACAGGCTCTAAATACCTGATTGAAGTTCAAGATAAAAAAATCTTAGTCGATTGCGGCCTTTTCCAAGGACTCAAAGAGCTTCGATTGCTGAACTGGCAAATGCCGACATTTGACCCCTCTTCTATCCATGCTGTATTTTTAACACACGGCCACCTGGATCATACCGGCTATCTTCCTCGCTTAGTCAAGCTGGGATTCAAAGGGAAAATTTTTGCAACCGCACTCACCTTGAAAGTGACCGAAATCATTTTAAAAGATAGCGCGCGAATTCAAGAAGAAGAATCTGAAAGAGCCAATCGAGAGGGTTATTCAAAACATAAACCGGCGCTGCCTTTATACGATCTGAAAGATGTAGAGACCACGAAGCTACGATTTCATCCTGTACAAGAAGGAGAATGGCTGAACATTGAAAATGTATTCAAAGTCATGTTTAAGTACAATGGCCACATCTTAGGATCGACCTTTATTCAAATGGAAGCAGCAGGAAAAACCATTGTATTTTCCGGTGATCTTGGACGAGAAAAAGATCTTTTGCTTTACCCACCAAAAAAACCAGATCAAGCAAATGTCCTTCTCATTGAATCGACATATGGCGGTCAAATTCATCCTGATGAAGAGTCCATCTTCCCGGAACTACAAAAGATAATCAATGAAACCATCGGCCGCGCAGGTTCGGTATTTATTCCTAGTTTTGCCGTGGAGAGGACGCAACTCCTAATGCTTATGCTCTGGAGGTTGCTGAAAGCTGAAAAGATTCCAAAAGTCCCCATGATCATGGACAGTCCTATGGGAGCAAATATACTCGACCTCTTTCATCAATCACAAGAATTGCACAAACTGAAACCAGAAGAATATAAAGAGATGTGTCATCATTTTCGAATCGTCAGTAGTCATGATGAAACCATGAAACTCAGAATGAATAGAAACCCGAAAATTGTCATTGCCGGAAGCGGTATGTTAACAGGCGGTAGAATGCTGAATTATTTGGAAGTGAGAGCTTCCAATGAAAATGATACCCTTTTGTTTGTTGGTTATCAGGCTGAAGGAACAAGAGGCAGAAAATTACTGGAAGGCGAAAAAAAAATAAAAATGTATGGAAGAATGATTCCTTTTCGTATGCAGATAAAAAAAATTGAAGGTCTTTCTGCACATGGAGACCAAAATGACTTGCTCAATTGGCTCTCCGATTTAAAGGTAAAACCGAAAAATATTTTCATTATTCACGGTGAAAAAGAACAAGCTGAATCTTTTAAACAAAAACTCAGAGAAGTTAAACATTGGGAATCTGAAATCCCCCAATTAAACCAGAGCATTGACATCTAGAGCGCAGGGCACAGGACATTAAAAAGATAATTTAAATTTACTCGTCATTCCTTCAAATTTGTCGTTGACATTTGAAGGATATGATGAATAAAAAACGCTCACCTCTTAAACACTTACGAAAA
>DAIDHZ010000056.1 GCA_027451825.1 Chlamydiota bacterium | reverse complement strand
TTTCGGGGCACTGACTAACGCTAATCAGGAAAACGCCCCGAAAAAATGCTCTTTTTGTTAGTTTTGCAATTCCCTCAAATGATTAGATGACATAACCTTACCTGAAATTTAACAAAATGTTCCTGAAAATCAGGGTTTTTATTCAATAGAAGACTTAATTTGAATTGTTTTTGATTAATCTAATTCAGAAATTTCTAGCTCTGCCTTCTTAAGAGCCTCTTTTTCAACAAGGATGCCTTGACGTTCATATCGTTTGCATGAGCGGCTAAATTCCACAACGACTATAGATTTGCTGCTTTCTTTTTTTGCGAGACGCGTTAATTGAGCATTCCCTCTAGGAAGATATTCTAAATCATTTAAGTTGGCGCAGCAAAGACATAAAGGCTGTCCGGCTTCCATAAATAGAAAACTTCCTTTGTGAAGCTCTTTTTTACATTGGGAACACTGAGAATTTTGAATCGTTCGAAAGACAACAAGCTCAAGCGGTTTGTCTAATTTTTCTTGGAGTTTTTTTTGTTTTATTTCTGAAAGAGTCGATGAAATAAAGTGAGTTCGATAAAACTGCTCAATTTTAAGGTCGCCACTTTTACTGAATCTTAGTTCTCTTTTAGGCCCACTTGTTCTTGCTAGATAAACTGTCGGGCTAGGTTTTAATCCTTTTTCTTTAGTCCAAGCGTGGAAGCATTTCATGCTAAAGGTGATTTTATTTAAATTTCCTTGTATGACCTGTTCAAGGTAGGGGACTTTTCCTTTCCTCCAGTCTTCAACATGCACTGGCTGAAGTAAGTGCATTCCAATAAAAATATCAATAGGACTTACATATTGTTGTCTTGATAAAGCTTCTTCAGCGGCTTGGAGCACGCGTTGTTTTAAACGATCATTCATGATGAGCTTAATAGGATAAAAAATTGAAGGTTATGTACAAATAGTTTTTGTGCAATTGCGGAAAAAGTGTAGGGGAAATTAGAATATCTGCCTTTTATATATAGGACTATGGCAAGACGAGATCTGATTTGGCTTTTAACATTTGCTTTGTGTGTTCATCCAACAGGCAGCATCGATGCTTCTTTTTTAAAGGCTTATCAAAATATTGAAGATTTTGAAGCTGAGACAAAAGTAGATCAACTTTTACGTCTCATTCAAAAGCGACTTGCAATCATGCATGAAGTTGCTAAAGCCAAATGGAATCAGCATCTTCCTATTGAAGATAAGGTCCGAGAAGAGAAGCTTTTAGTAGATTTGGCTCAAAAAGCAAAGCAATTGAATTTGAATGAACAATGGATTGTCCAGTTTTTTCAAATTCAAATGGATGTCGCTAAAGAAGTGCAGAAAAGGGATTTTGCTCTTTGGCAAAAACAGGGGATTATAGCCTATGAAGAAGTGTTGAGTCTTCAGCAAGATCTCCGCTCTTATATTGATCACATCAATCAAGAAATGATCCTTCTTTTGAGTGAAATCCATATGGATCATTTAGATATGGGGCGATTTGTCTTGGATCAACCCATCTCCATTCGACAAACAGATTCTATTGATCAAGATCTTTGGGTGCGTGCGATTTCTCCTCTTCAATTGAATGCATCGGAAAGTTATTCGGATGTGATTTAAATGTATGATTTATATTTTTTGGACCTGCCGAAACATCGAGGAAGCTAAAAAAATTATCCATGGATTATTGGATAAACGCTGGATCGCTTGCGCTTCGATTTTCCCTGAAGTAGAATCGATTTATCGGTGGGAAGGAAAAATTGAGGAAAGCATTGAAACGAAAATTATCCTTAAGACACGTCTTAAGCATTTTGAAACGATTCGGGAATATATAGAAACAAATTGTAGTTATGAAGTTCCTGAAATTTTGCAAGTAGACATTGCGCAAGGCGCTACTCGCTATATGTCATGGGTAGCGGAAGAAACCGCGACTCATAAAGATTGATTGAACGCCTTTGGGCGCAATCCTATCCCTTCAGGGTGATTAGCTTAAGCTTCTACAATTTAAGCGAAGGAGAGCCCCTCCTTTTTCAAGGAGGTGTTCTTCAAGTCATTATCTTTTAGAATCTGCATATTGTAGGACTTTCATTGTGAACGGGTCGTCAGTTTGCTCAAAGTTCTGGCTGACTTGAACAGCTGCAGGTGCGAAAGAAACGCCTCCAGATCCCATATGAGTTGTACATCGAGCATTTTTGATCTTATGACCATTGATGAAGAGCTCTCCTAAAGTAGGAAATCCATCATATGCGACAGCTCGTCTACCCATCCTATTACCCATAAGTCAATTTTGCCCTCCGAAAGCCTCCCAGGCTAAAGCAAAATCTAGCATTCTAGCCATTCCTTTCCATATAACTTTTACTCCAGGAGGTCCTTCAGTCTTCCGGTTTACATAGCCCCCTAAAACAGCAATCATTTTTATAAATTCTCCCAATGATGGGGCTGTTTTAGGTAACGCTTCTTTCTTGTGTAGGATTTTGTACACTGATTTCCATTCCACCTCATGAAATAGAACATTACAAGGCACCTCTCCCTGAACTCTTCCCATCATCATCGTAAACATTACTCTCCAAGCCAAAACCATAAAGAGCGTAATTAAGGCTTTCATACGTTCAGCTGTTTGTAGTTGTCTATCCTCTATTTTACATCCACTTTTTAAAACTTTGAAAAAAGATTCAATTTCCCAACGACATAAATAATATTGCACAACCTTTGTCACTTCTTGAAAACTGTCTACAGGAAGACTCGTCATCAAAATCCACATTAAAGGATCCTCTTTTCCCGGAGGATTTTTCTCGATAGCCATCACGACGTTTATTTTTACTGTTATTTTCTTTTTATCTGGTTTG
>DAIDHZ010000055.1 GCA_027451825.1 Chlamydiota bacterium | reverse complement strand
CTCTTATTTCTGAGACAATGGGTTTTTAAATTTCTCTTTTTTCCACCTGCCGACGAAGGAGGTAGGTGAACATCTACCAAAATAAGGCTATAACAGCCATCGAGTTATGAAGGAGAGAGATTTCCACTTCATCCAGTGCTATCCAACCATTATGGACATGGGCATAAAAGACTTGCTTGATGGATGCAACGGGTTTTCGTGGTTTGAAAAGGAATAAAAATGCACCGCCATTGCACCAGATTCTAAGTTTGTTTTGCAATTGACAGGATGTTGAAGAAAGGGCTATTTTCTTTGGTTTCACAAAATGAAAAAGAATGTGCATATCTTCTGCTAATGATTACAAAATTGCTTTGGTTACAGGTGGTAGTTCCGGTCTTGGAAAAGCTGCAGCCATTGAATTGGCTAGGCAAAAGGTTGCGGTGTTCATCCTATGTCGAGATGAAATCAGTGGGTTAAAGACAGTGCAAGAAATTCAAACGGCAAGCGGAAGTCCGCATATTTCCTTTTTTACTGCCGATTTATCTTCTCAAAAATCAATCCACCGACTTGTAGATCAGATTTTTAAAGAATTGCCAAAGTTAGACATTTTAATTCATGCAGCAGGAACACTGCAGCCAAGCCGCATATCCACGATTGATGGTCTTGAGACAACGTTTGCAGTCAATCATTTGGCTTCATTTTTACTCACTCAAAAACTTTTGCCATTACTGCGAGCTTCTTCTTCTGCGCGAATTCTTGTGCTCTCATCCAGAGCGGAAGAATTAGGAAACATTGACTTCGATGATTTACAAATGCACAAAAGTTACAGTGCAATTAAAAGTTATTGTCAATCCAAGTTAGCCAATATTCTTTTCACCTATGAGCTTGCGAGAAAGTTAGAAAAAACTAAGATTACTGTGAATTGTCTGCATCCAGGATTGGTAAATACAAATTTAGGTCGCAACTTGCCAATACTTATCCGCACTTTAATATGGTGTATACGACCATTTATGACGCATCCATCTCGAGCTATTGAACCTGTGATTCGTCTGGCTCTTGATCCTCAATTTGAAGGTGTTTCAGGTAAATACTTCCTTGGAACACAAGAAGGAAAGTCAAGTCCAAAATCATATGACCCCGTCTTAGCTAAACGTCTATGGGAAATGAGCGAGCAGTTGACCCAATCTTTGTGAAATTGGAATGAGATAGATTTTAAAAGGAAGAAACGATGAAAGTAACAATTCTTACTGTTGGGACTTATGGAGACGTCGCCCCTTGTGTAGCTTTGGGATCGCAACTCAAGAAAGAAGGTCACGAAGTTGTCATCGCCACCCATGAAAAAATGAAGTCATTGTGTGAGCGATTTTCTCTCAAATTTAGCCAAATCCGCGGAGATTTGTCTGTCGAGACTCCTCCTGAACAATCCAAAGAACTTTTTGAGGCAAAGGGATGGAAAAGAGTGTCCTCATTTTTTAAGCTGATGCGCTTGTTCTATCGTGTATTGGATGTTCAGTTGCAAGACTGTTATGAAGCTGCCAAAGGAGCTGATCTGATCATTTATCACAAGGCAGCATTTGCGGGACCTCATTTAGCTGAACATTTCAAGATTCCTGCTGTGCAAATGCTACTGCAGCCAGAGCTTCCGACGTGGCAACACGCCTCTTGTTTAGTGTCTATGCCAAAATGGATGGGTCAATATGGCAACTATTTAGGACATCTCATTTCCCAACAATTTTTATGGCAAATATTCCGTGGGAAAATCAATCAATGGAGACACGAAGTCCTTCAGTTACCTAAAAGCCCTTTTTGGAAACCCACTACGTATCAAAAAATTTATGATTTAGTGACGTTTAGTCCCAGTTTGATGGATCGCCCAAAGGATTGGGGCCCTGACGTAAAAATGGTTGGTTTTTGTCGTTTAAAAGAAACAGATCAATGGACGCCTCCTAAAGAATTAGTGCAATTTATAGAATCTGGCGTTTCGCCTATTTATCTTGGATTTGGAAGCTTAAGTGAATCGTTTTCTCCTCATGTGATTCAAGAAATAATAAAAGTTTTGGATGAAAAAGGCATCAAAACAATTGTTCCTGCCAATTTACCTGGCCTTCAGGATCTCAAGCTTCCATCTCATATTTTTCCCATTGGCTACGTGCCGCATGATTGGTTATTTCCCAAAGTTGCTGCTGTGATTCATCACGGAGGAGTTGGAACATTATCTGCAGGTCTTTACGCTGGGAAACCCACATGGATCATCCCCTGTATAGTGGATCAATTCTTTTTTGGAGAAAAAACGGCTAAAGACTGGCGTGTTGGTCCTCAACCAATTGCAAAGGTAGATTTTAATCGAGAAAAATTTGCAGTTGGATTAGATCAATTGTTGCAGAATTTGCAAGTCTACCAAGAAAAGGCAACGCAATATAAACATCTGCTTGAGAAAGAAGATGGTGTTAGAGCAGCTTCCACATGGATCCAAGAAACGTTTTATTAACTTTTTGTCATCTAGAAGATGAATGAGGGTCTTCGTCAGTGATGACTAGTGAAATGAATGTATTTTCATTTCTCCAAAACAAAGCCATTTTCTCACTGATCTCATCCTCCGCTCTCCGATAAAGCAATCTCTGAATGTCTGTCACATCCTTGAAGTTTCTTTAACAGGAAAAGATTTTGGAAAATCGATTTTTGCAAAGACTTCTCATATTTCATGACTTTCTCGGAATTTGCTTCTGCCGGAATTGGAGAAACCATGCGAGTAATGTTATCCGCTGCATTGTCATCAGCCTTTTTCTGTTCGAGCTCTTGAATTTCTTTACTGAGTTGTACATTTTTCTGTGTGTAGTGTTCGACCAATCTTTTAGAGATTTCTTGGTCAGAAAAACCATAGAAGCTGTGGCCAAAGGGAGCAACGCCGGAATAGATATAGCAGAAGTCATGAGCTCAGCCGAACGGATTCTCTCGGCAGGGGAAGATCTTGGACTTACTACCAAGCAGATGGCAGAGTTTAAACAGGCCGGCACATTAGAGCAAACCGTAGGTAAGGGGAGGGATTACTTTGCTG
>DAIDHZ010000054.1 GCA_027451825.1 Chlamydiota bacterium | reverse complement strand
CCTCCAAATTTTTTGAAAGCAAAATATTTAATGACTAGCTCCAGCTTTTATCAACTATTTTTTATGAAAACGCCCTGCTTGAGTCAATTTAAGCTTGATTGAATATCAAGCACGAGCTTAGATTATGACCTCACGGTGCAATGGCGGTGCAATGAAAAACAATTTTAACCGGCGCCATCCAACCTAAGCACCAAAACAAAAAGGTTGGAACTATGGCATCTATCTATAAACGCAAAAACAAAGACAGCACGACCGTCTGGCGCGCAGTTGTCCGCATCAAAGGCTACCCTACTGTCTGCAAACATTTCGAACGCAAGCAGGAAGCTGACGATTGGGCAGCCGACACAGAGCGCAAAATCAAGCGGGGCGAATTCAAGTTCGATCAACACAACCAGCTACATACTTTTAAGGAACTGGTCACACGATTCTTAAATGACGGCGCCATCGAACATCATCGCTCGGCCGATGATACCCGAAGACATCTTACTTTTTGGACAGAGAGGCTTGGAAATTATGCCCTTGTCCACATTACTCCAGAACTCATTGGTAAAGAACGACAACAGCTGATGGATACGCCAACACCAAAAAACAAAAAGCGTACCGCTGCAACCACAAACAGATATATAGCTTCTTTATCCTTGCTTTTCAGCTACGCGGTTAAACAACTACATTGGATCAATGAAAATCCTTGCGCCAATCTAATCAAACTCAAAGAAAATCCAGGAAGAGACCGCATACTCTCCCCTGAAGAAATCGATCGCCTTCTATTTGCTTGTCGTCAAAGCAAATCTCCCTACTTGTATCCCATCGTTCTTATCTCGATTACAACTGGAGCTCGGCAAGGAGAAATCCTGAATCTTGAATGGAAACATGTCGACTTCAACAACAAACTCGCCTATCTCAAAGAAACAAAAAACGGAAGACCCCGTAGCATCTCTCTCTCCGATGCCGTCATTACTGCTCTTCGAAAGCTCTATGAAACCCGCAATCCCCTAAAACCTCTTGTCTTTGCAAGCAAAACAGTCTTTGGACGCATCGATATTAAAAAGGCTTGGCAATCCGCTCTTCTCAAAGCTGGCATCGAACGATGTCGAGCACATGATATGCGCCACACATTTGCAACGATGGCAGCCGCACAAGGAGCTTCCAATATCGAACTTGCTACGGCAATGGGTCATCGCACTTTGCAAATGTTGCAAAGGTACACTCACCTAGACGTTCAGATAACTAAAAAATTTAGTAACAATATTTCAGAGTCCATACTTAAGGACAATCAAACCACAACAAATTAACTAACAAAAGCTTGTGAAAAACCAGCATAAACCAGTAGAATCCAGTACCAAAACATGGTACTATAAAAGAGATAGATGAATGAATAAAAAGCATGATCGTACCTTGGAGGCAATCTTTAAAGTGCCAGTTCCATCCAACATTACCTGGAAGGACTGTGAAAAGCTCTTAAACTCTCTCGGAGCGGAAATTTCAGAGGGCGAAGGATCTCGAGTCAGGATTCTTCTAAAGGGAGTAAAGGCTGTATTTCACAGACCGCATCCTCAAAAAGAGATAGACAAGGGAGCACTAAAGTCTCTAAGGAAGTTTTTAGAAAATGCAGGAATAAAACCAGAAGAGGAGAACAAGTCATGATGAAGTACAAAGGATATATTGGCCATGTAGAATATGATGATGAAGCTAAGATTTTTCACGGAGAAGTTATTGGGCTTAGGGATATCATCACGTTCCAAGGCAAAAGCGTGGACGAATTGGAACTAGCCTTTCATGAATCTGTCGATGATTATTTGAGTTGGTGCAAAGAACGTGGTGAAAAACCCGAGAAAACATTTTCAGGCACCTTCAATCTACGTATCCCCCCAGAACTCCATGCAAAACTTGCATTTCAAGCAAAAACAATGGGGATCAGCCTCAATGCTTACGTTGCTGAACAATTAAGACACTCGATTGCATGAGGAGAATACATAATGTCAGATCTTGAGCCTATAAAAGCAATCCTAGGCGCATTTCTGGATAATGTAGAAGCAGTAAAACATTTGCATCAAAATATCTCAGCTCCTCAAATGGCTACTACTTTTTCGATAGTCGATCAAAATCCTCTCTTCGATAATACACCAATAATTCCTGAGTCAGATTTATTTTACGAAAAAGAAAATGCATATATGTTGCTATATGCGGACGCTTGGAATTTTCGTACTTATATGCATCGACGACCTAAGCCCACGATAATACCTGAATATTATCAACAACTTGCTCTACCAATATATCAGCAATGGCGACGAAAAGAAAAAGAAGTTTTCCATAGGCACTGCGAACAAATCCCCGAGCCTTCTGATAAACTCATCCTTTCTGATTATTTGAACCACCTTGCATCAACAGCATCGGAAAGAAATGAGCACCGCGATGTATGGATCGAATCTCTTCGCTCCCTTCTCCAATTTTTAAGAGAAGACACTGAATTGGATCAAAAAGGATTTTTGGAAATCTTATTCCCTAGCCATGAAAGCTGCAAAGGCATGGAATTTCGAAAAGGATATTCGATCGAGCGTCAAGGTAAAAAAACTAAAAAAGTAGAACGCCGCTACATTCTTCGCAAAATCGAAGAAACAGTGTATCCCATTGACATTCTTGCAGCTTCAGAAATTCTCATGAATCTCATTCAAACTATTCTTAAAGGACGACCAAATGTTCAACGCTCTGCAGCAGAAGCACTAGGATTTTCTTGGCTATGTCATGCGATTGGCAACTCCCGTCTTACAACAAGAGAGAATCTCGTATTTAATATCGAAATTGACAACTTCAAATCAATCGACGTAAGCTCCGCAAAATGGTTTCAACCAACTCATTTCATAAGTATTCCCTCCCTTTTCGGCATAGTTGATGTGCCTGTTTCAAAAACACTCTATGAATTCCTGTTTGCATTACCCCGCGATATAGGAAGCAATCGTATTTTTAACATGGATTTAGATACATTGCGTCGCACTTTTCGAGACAAGGGAGTAAAACAATCCCCTAGAGCTCTGCATTTAGGCCAGATCACTTTTCTCACTTTTATGAGCCAACCTCATGAAGCAATCGGCCACCGTCCTATGCTGAAAAAGAAAGGCTTTAAGGATAAGAAAGAAACTGTCGCCCACCAAGCAATCTGAATAATCGTAAGCGTCTAAAGAACCCATCTTTTTCGATTTTTTAAAATAGAGCATTCTTTTGGTTTTTATTAAAGGAGAGTTCT
>DAIDHZ010000053.1 GCA_027451825.1 Chlamydiota bacterium | reverse complement strand
ATTTTATCTTTTTTGAGAAAAAAAAATTGAAATAATCATTTTTCTCCTACCGACGAAGGAGGTAGGTGAACATCTACTATACGGTAAGAGTAAAATCGTTGATGTGCTGAGTTAGATCACCTTTGATTGTTTTGATAGGTGGAATAATTTGTTGAATTCCTGACGCCTGCAACAATGCTAATATAGTAACACTGATGTCATAGTGATGACCACGTTTTAGCTTTACGAAATAAGATGACCCATCATGTGTCTCAGCTTTATATACGGACGCATTCATATCCGCTCCTAGTGGAAGCAATGTAAGCGTAGTAACTGCGATACCGTAATTGGCTTTTAAGCAATCAATGATGGGCTGAGGTGAAAGACGTATTCGGACAGAGCTATTTGTCATAGAGTTCTTTAATGAAGGATTGGACTTTCTGGAACATAGGTTCTTTCATTTTGCGATAGAGATTCCCATCTTGATTTGCAGCAACCGCTGCTTGTTTTTTGAGGCTGGCGTACTCTGCCAAAGCTTCTGGGTGAGCCAAAAGATAGTCTCTAAACCCAATTAATTCTTTCCATTCTTTGCTGTAAACCTGAGTCAAGTGAATGTGATATCTGCGGCTTCCTTCTTCCGGATCAGGGAAATAGGCGATGAAATAAAATCGATCGGGGGTGCTAAAAGATGGCCGATATTGATAACCAAGCTCTTGTAAGATTTCAGAAGAATTTTCCATGTTTTCTTTGATGACAGCAATAGCGATATCTATGATGCCTTTTCCTCCTAGATCGGGAATGGCTGTGCTACCCACATGCTCAATCGCTAAAGCATGCTTTAGGGAAGAAGAGATTCTTGCTTTCTCTTTTTGAAATAGCTCTGGAAATATCTTGCTATAAGGTTTGTACACATATTTTTGCTTTTGATGTCTTTGTACATTCCACTCTTTCTGATTGAGCCGATAGAGCACATGTTTTCTCAAAGGATGGCCTTCCGGGAGTTTAGGATGCTCAAAATCATCGCTGGGATTGTGGTGCATGCCAATCCTTTCCATCACACGTCTAGAACGCATGTTCTCCACAGCTGTAAAGGAGACAATCTCACTTAGATCCAAGGTTTCAAAGCCATAAGAGAGAGCTGCTTTTGCTCCTTCAGTAGCATATCCTTTGCCCCAGTAATCGAAAGCAAGCCTCCACCCAATTTCGATAGCAGGGGTAAAATGGGCCGCGAGGTTTGATTTATCCACGTTATTCAACCCGATGAAACCAATAAATTCAGCGACACCAGGTACAGAAACGGCCCACCATCCCCATCCTCGCTCTGCAATCTTCATTTCCATTCGTTTAGCCATCTGATCGCTTTCTTCTTTGGAAAGGGTGGCTGGAAAATATTCCATGACTCGAGGATCGGCATTCATCCTTGCAAATAGTTCCAGATCATCCTCTCGCCATTGGCGTAGGACAAGTCTTTCTGTTTTAAGGTTGGCATTTTTTGTCATAGCATTCATAGAGAGCATATTAGCATATTTGTCAAATCAAAAATACTCAATAATGTTCAAACTTATGAAAGCCTCTAAATTTCGCTCTGCCCTCCCTGTGTTCTTCAAAATCGATCCCTTCATTTGTTAATTTTGTTGGGGTTGAGATAGCAACGACAATCAGATTTGGCTCAAAGTAAAAATTTATTTTTTGTCATAAGTCTCTCATTTTTAGATTATTTGAAATGCCTAATAAACAATCCTATACGCGAACAATTTTTATACAATAGAAATGAAAAGAAGAAAAAGATAGGCAGGTCAGGGAAGTCCTGTGAATTCCAATTGTATCCTGCGTTGTTCAGCTTCCGAATAACCCTGCTTATCCTGCTATTTTTGTCGTTTACAGAGGAAAAAGAGGAGGAAACACAGATGACTGAAGAACGCCCCAAAGACTACATGACCCCTACACAACTCGTCAAAGATCCTTGTTGTCCATTCAGCAAGCGAGCTTTGTACTGGCATATTTGGAGGGCAGGAATAAATGGTTTAGCCCCTGCAATATATCGCGTGGGCCGAAAAGTGATCCTGTCGCGTTCGGGTTTTTTGACCTGGTTGACCAGTCATCAAAGGAAGCCAAAATGAACCCTGTTATTTCTGAAGCTCCTTCAAGAGTAGAAGAAGCACAACGTCTTAGTTTGGATAGGATTGCAAAGTTTGATGAGATGGGAAAAGAGGTGGAGAGCAAGTTGAAAGATAAGCTTATCTTCACTCCCTATTCATTTAACCAGCTTCTGAAAATGCCTCCAAAAGAATGGTTGCTTGATCGAGTTTTTGGGGCAGGAGATATCGGTATGATGTATGGCCCCCCTGGATGTGGTAAGACATTTGTAGTCATAGACATGATTGTAAGGCTTTGCACAGGCCAAAAATGGGCAAACGAATTTGATGTTACGCGTTGCCTAAACGTTGCTTATTGCGCTGGGGAAGGGATCGGTGGGCTGCCCTCCAGATTTGCAGCCGCAGCCAAACATTATGATATTACTTCTCTTCGTAATTTTACTTTTTACCCCATTTTACCGCAATTGTACGATGAGACTACTCAGGGCACAGGACATTAAAAAGATAATTTAAATTTACTCGCCATTCCTTCAAATTTGTCGTTGACATTTGAAGGATATGATGAATAAAAAACGCTCACCTCTTAAACACTTACGAAAACCCAAAGGGATTCACCCAGGGTCGGATTTAAAGTTGATTCAAATACTTGAGAGTATTGAAGATCCTCGAGAAGCTTCCTGTAATTTTGCCCATCCTCTTACTACGATTCTTTTCATTACTATTGTTTGTTCTCTTTGTGGATCAGATGATTGGGAAGTTATTGTAGTTCAGGCTAACGCAATGACTGCATGGTTAGGAAAATTTGTTGATGTATCCAAGGGGATTCCTTGTGTTAGAACATTCAAGAGAGTGTTTGAGGCTTTAGCCCCCGAACAATTAGAGAGAATGTTGAGAGAAGTTGCCGATGTATGGAGAGAGCAAAAAAGCAAAGATGTCATTAGTTTCGATGGAAAAACCATGCGAGGCACTTCTGCATCGGAACATGGACTAAAAGCAATTCACATGTTGAATGCCTGGAGCCATGAAAATGGCGTTTGTATTGGACATATGAAAGTAGATGATAAGTCCAATGAAATTACAGCTCTTCCAAAATTGATGGAAGTATTAGATCTTAAAGGGACGATAATCACGGCTGATGCTCTCAATACGCAAAAGGAGGTAGCAAAGCAAGCAGAGAGATCTGGTGCCGATTATGTTCTGCCCGTAAAGGAAAATCATCCAACACTTCGTGAAGAACTCGAATTGTTATTCAAAGATGCGAAAACTAAACAATTTCGAGGTTTTGATGCAGATCAATATTCTACTGTAGATAAAAAT
>DAIDHZ010000052.1 GCA_027451825.1 Chlamydiota bacterium | reverse complement strand
CCTCCAAATTTTTTGAAAGCAAAATATTTAATGACTAGCTCCAGCTTTTATCAACTATTTTTTATGAAAACGCCCTGTGTAGCCGGGAAGAGATTTTTGAAAAAAATTCCAGTCCGCCTTCCATTCTTCATGATGTAAGGCACGTGGGGTAATACAACTAGGTCTTAGTTTGAAAGTAGAAAGCGTAAAACCCCATTCAATGCCTCCAAGACATTGGATTGTTTTATTTTCATGATCCACTTGTATAGCGTATGCATGACCTTTCCAAAAACTCACAGGTTTATTAAATAGCGTGTACGTCCACAGAGGTGCATCATAAAAATCTTGATCGCATGAATAAAATGGAAAAGTTTTTGTATCAGCAGTTGTATCGACAAATTTCTGCCATTTCACTGCTTGTGTATCGGTGTGAACAATCTGAATCCATGCATTGTGTTTTTCTTTAGTGGTTATACGAATCACAGGAAAGTGGGGATTTATACAGTTTGTGGAGGCATTTGGAACATAGTCGACTTGGAAAGTGTTTTTTATGGAGTTTATTGTTTCAGATTTGTAGGGATTCTGTTGAAGGTACTGATAAAGATTTTGTTCTCCTTTCCAATTGACTTCGGGGCTTTTCCATCGGTATGCACAAACTCCGATTGCGACAAGGCTTACAGCTATTCCTGAAATAATGAATTTATTTGAAATCATGTTAAACTATAATTTGTAAAGAATTATAAATGAGATTTGTTTTTGTTTGTATTGTTTTTGTTTAAAAATTTTAATATTATGATCGACTGGATTCGAGTTGTCTGTGGAAAAATATGAAGTATGAAAAAAACGTATTTTAAGGAAGTTTCTCATAAGTCAAGGAACATATCGGATGA
The DNA here is from genome assembly GCA_027451825.1 of Chlamydiota bacterium. Lineage (GTDB taxonomy): Bacteria > Chlamydiota > Chlamydiia > Chlamydiales > SM23-39 > DAIDHZ01. The sequence goes on along the minus strand of DAIDHZ010000052.1, from coordinate 2,558 downwards.
AGGATAAATAGGTACGCGTCATGTTCGTTCATCTAATAATGCCGCAATATTGCCGGAGTTGAAAAATTCTTTTGTTTGGTCAAGATTACCAAAAATGTCTCAAAAGAGATTGTTTGAAAACGATCCTTCTCTATAGAATTAGGAAAGCAAAGGTAACTTGAGGAAGCCCAGTACAATTGCAGGAAGCGGGCTTTCTAAGACTGTTAATCCATTGGTCGCTAGTTCGAATCTAGCACCCGGAGATTCCTATTTCTAAGGACCTACATCTCAAATAAAAGTCCTTTAAAGATCTCCATGGCCATACTTTTGGCACACTCGCTAACAACGCGTAACAAAAATTCACACGACTAACAAAATTATGAGCGTTGGCGAAACGGCAGGCTTACACGATGACCGTTGAGAAAGACCTGTGTTTGACAAAGAAAAAGGAGTGATCCTTCATTAAATTAATCACTCAAATTTCGTGAGTAAGAACCATATATGGTGGATCTGCAAGGTATTTCTCAAAAATGGCGTTGGCCTCAAAATGCTTTGGATGATGCATGAATGTGTTTAGGGAATTTTTGTCCTTGAAGAGAATTTCTATACCCAAACTAAAAACATCATTGGGGACGTATTTGCTCTCATTATTATAGATAGAAAATTTGACGATTCCTGGAATTTGTTCTACTAACGGTCTTGTTTTTTCAAGTAATCCCTGAAAATCCACTCCGTATTGCTTACGAAAATGCAAAATTACAATATGCCTAATCATGACTTGCCATCCGATGTAAAACGGTAAAAGATACGTGATCTTCCATTGAGTTCGATCAATACCACGTTACACTTTTTGAACAAAATTATTTTCACCCTGAATGCTACCCAACTATTCATCAACACGAGATAATTGATTTTTGAGGTATTTCCCGAGGTCGATTTGAACACACTCTCAAGCCAAGCACAAAAAAACGATCAATACAATCTGCAAATGGCGCCCAACCGTTCTATGCGTTCCGAATCCTTTGCCCGTACCGGATACGGAAGAGGCGTTGCGATACATCATTTCTGAGAAAGCGTGCAGCGATAATCATCCTGAAACCTCAAAGCAAGACGAGAGGTTATTACGGATAAACGCAACAACCTCGAAACGAAAGAGCAGGGATTTATTACACATATGTGCAAGAAATCGCCGAAAGAAAAGCGAAGGATGGCGCTCCATTGGCGGCCAGCAGATCTGGTTTGAGAGCGCATTGCATGCAAACTATGCAAGGGTTCTTGGATCGATTCCCTGATGTGGCTGCGAGATGGTTGTAAACCAAGGAAGTTTAGGAATAGGCCCTTTTGGCGTCTACGAACCGACATTCTTTGTGCATTATGTGAAAAGCGGCCCTTATTGGGTGGAACTTGATTCTCACATAGAGAAGATTGATCACAAGGCGTCAGTGTTTGAAGTCTATAGCCCAAGGAAAGAATCTACGTTTTGGATAGAGGTGACTTTATGAAAAAAGAAGAGTTCTTTAAGTATTCGATAGCTGAGTGGGAATAATCACAAAAACATTCTGTAATTCGTTTCAAAGAATTCAGCAAATCTCTTCGCCATCTCTTTGCCAATTGGCCTCTTTCCATTCTCCATTTCACTGATATGATGTTGACTAATCCCAATAGCCTTCGCAAGATCTTTCTGAGAAATCTCCTTCTTAATCCTATTTGATTTAAGAGCAAGTCCACCCTCTGAGTGTTTCTCAATAAGATCCTTAAAAGCGTTCCTCCAATTTTGAGACCTCGCCTTCACAGGAGTTTTTTTTACTCTCTTCTTTTCTACTTTAGATCCCGCACTTTTAGTACGGCGCACCCTCGTGTGTACCGACATAGAACACCTCTATTTCCTTTGATTTTTTATCAGCTCTCCAACAAACAACATATGTTGGCCTGCCCTTCTTAATATGGCAGTGATAATAGTCGTTGATAGGTCCAAAGTTATCCCAGTCACTTCTCATCGGGCCTAATAACTCCAATTCCTTCATTAGTAAGAAGGCTAATTTTTTCACAGTTGGCTGTATCTTCCTGTTTCTAATTGCTTTTTCAGCTCTTGAAGTTAACTTGACAGACCACTTTGGATCATCTTTCATAACGAAGGTAAATATACCATTTTTTGGTATTTTATTCAAGCTTGAACTAATTGCGCGGTGTGACCACTGACTGTTAATCCATTGGTTGCTAGTTCGAATCTAGCACCCGGAGTTTCTTCTCATAAAACATTGTTCTTAAATGGCTTTTTTACGTATAACGCTCGGCAAAAAAAAGGAGTTTATATGTCAATTATCAATCCACCCAAAATGCCGATGATCAATCCACCAAAAGAGGATCTATTCAACGCACAAAAGCAACACCGCCTAGGTGAAGCAGGAAAACTGTTGAGTGGAGCTGCGCATGTATCTCTTATTTTTGCTGGATCTCTTCTTCGTCCGTCGATCAGATTTCCTCTTCTCGGGGCAACAGCTACAGAACTGACGCATTAAAATTCTCCCATTAAACAACGGCTGCGAAATATTGGTGAATAAGCACATTCTTTCATCTTG
>DAIDHZ010000051.1 GCA_027451825.1 Chlamydiota bacterium | reverse complement strand
ATTTTATCTTTTTTGAGAAAAAAAAATTGAAATAATCATTTTTCTCCTACCGACGAAGGAGGTAGGTGAACATCTACATTTTTTGTTTTTGTTAGTTATATTTTAACATGAATGTTAATTATTTTTTAAGTTTTTATTTGTGTTTGTGTGTTAAAATTTTATTTTTTGTATGTTTTTGGTTGTTAGACACTTATGTTTTTATTGGGTGAATTACGGTGTTTATGAGGGAATGTTTCTGATTCTTTTAGTGCCTTAAAACTTTGTGTTTTGATATAAGGGACGGTATTTTTACAGAGGGGTCGTTTTTGTTTACGGTGTCCAATAGCTTATCTTTTGCTCGGATTCCCCTTGCTTTTGTCTTTATGCTTGAAAACCCCTACCTTCGTTTTGTCGCTGTCATTTTGGCGATGGTCACTGATAGTATTGATGGGTATTTAGCAAGACGCAACCATGCTGTAAGCCGTTTAGGGATTTTTTTAGATCCTTTGACGGACAAGTTTTTTGTTTATTTTGCTTTGGCCGTTTTGTTTTCTGAAGGGAAATTGGCTCTTTGGCAGATGATTTCGATGGTTTCAAGAGACATTTGTCTTTGTTTGTATGGTTTTTGGATGGTTTTGATGGGTCGTTGGCATCGGATGGTGATTCAGTCGGTTCGCTGGGGCAAAGTGACGACTGCATTGCAATTTGTGGTTCTTTTTGGTCTTATTTTTGGTGTTTCTTTTTCTTGGGTGACTTTCGGAATTTTCATGATGATGGGCGTTCTTGTATTTTGGGAGCTTTTGAAGCTTTCCAAAAGAGCGGTTCCAATATAATGCTGACTCAAGAAGAGCTTGTTGCATATAATGCTCAAGGTCTTTTCCCGGGTCCTTTAGAGACGGAAGAAGAGTTTGTCAATCGAATTCAAGCCCTCAAGGAATCTTTTTCTCAAGTTAAGGAACCGATGATTCCAGAGGTTCATTGGCATTGGGTTCGCACGTATCTAAAAGAACTTTTTGATTTTTCTCCGTATTTTTTGCCCGCATTTTATTCGAATCGATCTTTAGCTTTATGGCAAGGTGCTGCGAGTTGGATTGAGGATGGTAAGATCGTTGCAGTGCAACTGAGAAAAGCGTTTGAAAAAGGCTCTTTTTTGGGAATCTATTCTCGCGAAGAAATTTTAGCTCATGAAGCTGTCCATGCAGCAAGATCTGGGTTTCAAGAGAGCCGTTTTGAAGAATTTTTTGCTTACATGACGTCGGAAAATCGATTTCGACGCATCATGGGCCCGATCATTCAAAGGCCTTTTGAAGTGTGGCCTTTTGTTTTCTTTTGTTGTTTAGGTGTGTTTGATTCCAGAGCTTTTTTAGGAGCCTTTTTCTGGATGGTTTTGGGTTTTTATCGTTTGATTCGAGCTCATTGGACTTTACGCAAAGCAAGTCAGAATTTGCAAAAATGGGTGTCTTCAAAAAAAAAGATACGTTCTTTTTTACTTCGTTTAACAGATTGTGAAATAGAATCTCTTGCAAAAGGAATGCCGATTGAGGCAATCTCAGACACCAGTTTGCGCTGGAAATTATTATCCTCTTATTTAAATTGAGGCGTGTATGACAAAAAAAATAGTGATTGAAGTCAAAGATTTAACAAAGACAGAAGGGACCAAATATTCAGAGGAGTTAGAAAAAGGAAATATTCTTTTTTTCCCTCAAATTCCTTTTGATTTTCCTCAAGAAGAAATCGATTTTTTATTGAAATCAAAACAAAGCTCTTCTTCGAATCGTAAAAATATTGCATACAAGCCTCAGCTCGATAAAGTGACGAACCACGATACAAAAAATGAAGAAGAAAAAAGGAAGATGCATACGATTTTGAAGCATTTTTCAGAGCGTACACTTCAATTTTTAAAAGATCTTTTGCCTTCCTATGCACCTCATTGGAAGCTCGATTATGCAAGTTTTAGACCTTTTCAAGAAAAGGGAAGGAAACTTCGCACGCGGGCAAGAAATGATCTTTTGCATGTTGATTCATTTCCAACTCGTCCAATGCACGGTTCTCGTATTTTACGCTTTTTTATCAATATTAATCCGAAAGAGTCGCGCAATTGGATCACCTCTCATCCCTTTGAAGAATTGGTGCAAATGTATGGTGGATCTCGAGGTGTTTTCTTCCCCAAAAAAGTCGATTTTTCTTTTTGTGAAAGGTGGATGCTTAAAATGCGTTTCCTTTTGAAGCAGCTTGGAGTCGTAAAACAGATTCGATCCCCTTATGATCATTTTATGATGAATATGCATAATTTTTTGAAAGAGAATGAAGACTTCCAGAAAAATGGATATAAGCAGCATTGGGAATTCCCCTCTTATTCTTGTTGGGCTGTGTTTACAGATCAAGTCTCTCATGCCGCTTTGTCCGGACAATATGCGCTTGAACAAACAATCTTTGTGCCGCAAAAAGCGCTTTTATTTCCCGACCGCTCCCCGCTAAGAGTTTTGGAGCGATCTGCCGAAGGGAATATGGTTTATCCTCTATCTTAACGCCATTGGTTGGATTTTGAGCTCTTTGCGGTATTTGGCAACCGTTCTTCGAGCGATTTGAATCCCTTTTTTTTGTAATTCAATCACTAGGTCTTGATCTTTAAAGGGCTTTTCCTTGTTTTCTTGTCGGATGATTTCTTCGAGAACTTGTTTGGCTGTTTGCGTTGAGGGAAAAAGAGTGAACAAAGAGCGAATTGAGATAAGACCTTTAGGTGTTTTGATGTATTTATGAGAAATGGCCCTTGATACTGTTGATTCATGCACCTGTAAATGAGAGGCCGCTTCTTGAAGAGTCAAGGGTTTTAAGGGATCGTTTCCGAGAAGATAACCGATTTGATATTTGAGGATGTAAAAGACAATTTTCATAAGCAGTTGACGTCTCTTTTTTAAGGATCGGAGTAACCACTTGGCTGAGTCTGTCCAATGCTGAACAAGCTCTTTTTCTTCAGGTGTTTTTAATTCGATCGTTTCAAAATGAGTTTGAAGAGAGATTTTGGGAAGAATTGATTCATTGAGAAAGTAGTCCCAATGTTCATTTTCTTGCGTGAGTGTGAAATCTTCGATGACAGGATGAGATAGGCTCTCTTCCTCCATTGGATGAAGACGTAGCTTGGAAAGAATATGAATGGCTTCTTTAACATGATCGATGTTTGATTCTTTTTGGATTTTTTTATAACGTCCATGGAGAAGATCGGAAAAGAAATGTTTGGCAATGTGATATGCAGATGTATTTTCCATCTTTAAAGCCTTTAATTGAAGAAGAAGGCTTTCTTGAAGGTTTCTTGCAAAGATTCCGGGTGGATGAAATGTTTGCATCGTGTTCAAGATGGATGTTATTTTTTCTAGGGCAATAGAATGCTCGTTTTGGATTTCTTCTAAAGAAATCGAAAGGAATCCTTTTTCATTTAAATGTTCTAAGAGAATTTTCGCGATTTCTTGGTCGGATTTTTCTGAGAAATTTTCTGTGATTTGAGTGATGATTTTGGAATATATCGATTCTTGATAGGGAATCTCTTCCAAAGAGATGTTGGAAATGGGAGGTGCTATTTCTTCGAGAAACGGATTTTTTTCAAGTTCTTCTTGAAGAAACATTTTTAGCTCTACTTGAGACATTTGAAGAAGACGGAGCGCTTTTTGAAGATGAAAGGTCATTGTGAGACGTTTTTGTGGGGAAAGAGATTGTTTTGTCTTCATAATTTTCCCAATAACGTGACTGCTCCCTCGCCTAAAGGCGAAGGCTTCTAGGGATTACTCCCAGGCCATCCAATCCGAGGGCCAAAATATTT
>DAIDHZ010000050.1 GCA_027451825.1 Chlamydiota bacterium | reverse complement strand
AACTCTCCTTTAATAAAAACCAAAAGAATGCTCTATTTTAAAAAATCGAAAAAGATGGGTTCTTTAGACGCTTACATATTTGTAGGTGATTCGATAGAGAAAGGCTCCATTTGCGTCATAATGCTCTTTTTCAGCAATTCGACCGCCGGTTGTGTAGACAAAAGTGCATTTTTGAAGAAGATGTTCCGATCCATTTTCGAAAAATTTTTCTTCGATGCTCCTTGGGAGTCCGATAAAAGGTCCATCCTGGTTTAAAGTGTAGGATGTGATGTGGCGTTCGCTCACTCCTTGGAAATTATTTTCAAAAGGACTTGTCCCATCATCGACGCTCTTTTGGATTAAAAGTCCGTCTTGATTGTACTGCCAGAACGTTCTTTGCTTTAAAATTTGGTGATCATAGGTGAGCTCTGATGTTGGAAGATTTGTGTCTTTTAAATAGGTATATTCAATTCTTTTTCCTCGATCATCTTCTTCTGATTTTAAAAGTGACAATTTTCCTTCGTAATATGTGAAATAGCGTGCAGAGCTTTCCACACCATTTTCTAAAGGAAGACCATAGGCATTCAGCTTTAAAGGCGCTCCCATTCCTGAGAGATTGCCAAAAAAACGCTCTTCTAAAACATTTCCCTTCCCATCATAGCGATAGCGTTTTGCATGCTCAGGATTGCCTTCAGCATCAAGAACACTAGAGCAGAGTAGATGTCCCAATTTATCCCAGACAAATTGATGAGTATTTAGCAGTTTGCCTTTCTGATCGAAATGAATGATTTTTTGGATTCGATGGGATGAGTCCCAAATATATTCTTTTTTTTGATCATCAATTTCATAGACTGTTGTTTTGCGATTTAAAAGATCGTAAAGAATGAAGTGAGTCGCTTGGACCGATGAGTGATTTCCTACCGGAGCCAAAAGCGCTTTGACACGATTTTCTCTTGGATCGGGGATCCATTCGGGTTCATTCCGATCGGGGTCTATAATAATTTCCTTAATGTCAATGGTTTGTCCGTGTACTACATGTTTCCCATACGTGTAGTAATCGGCTTGAATGGATCTGCCTAACGGAAGGTCAATTTTGCTTAAGTGCCAATCATTGTAGCTGTAATTTTTGGTCGGATTCGTCGATGAAATGACTTTGTCTAACCGTGTTGAAGTATAACAGTACTCCACTTGAGTTCCGTCGCTGCCAACAACAAAGAAATGTTGGTTCTTGCGTTTGTGATCTTCATAGATAAATTCCGCTTTGGCAAAGACAATGGTTTGCGTTGGATTTGTTGTTCGGATGGATATAAGATTGGTTTGTTTTTGTTTTCCTTCTTTATCCAAAGGGATTTCTTCGTAGTCATAGAGGATCCAGTTGCCGTTGGGTAAATGTTCCGATATCGGTTTATAAACTCCATTTCCTTTGTGAATTTTTCGATATGTTTTTTCCGTTCCATCGGCAGATTGAAGAATAAAAATCTTATGTTTGTGATCCACGAGAAGGAGGTTGTTGTGGAGGTTGGTTCTGCTTGAGATGGTCCCTCTGGAGGTGTTTGTATAACCGATCTCCAAATTGCAAGGCTTGTAATGGGTGAATGTTTCCTGATTGATTTGACTTTTGTTTTTGGTCTTATGATACACGACTTTAGCGCCGCTTTTTTCAGTAATGAGGATTTCTTTAGCGTCGACTTCTTCTTTGACGTGGATGAAAGGAGCAATCGTCCATTCGCGTTCATTCACAAGGCTTCTAGAAATGACAATCGGCTCTCTTCCTTGAATGACTAAATCTTGCTCTTGAACACACCATTTCCCGGTAATGGCATTCACTTTTCCATCGATAAAGATCGAAGGTTCGTTTTCTGAAGAAACGATTGACCAAGGATCCATTTCTTCAGCAGTTAGTTGGATAAAAATAAACAAAATAAATATTTTAAACTTCATATAACTTTATTTTATCAAAATAAAAATCGGAAATAATATGTTGTGTTTTAATTTATGTATATTAAATTAAAAATTATGAGGTGTCTGGAGGGGAGATGTTTTAGAGGAAATGGCCGGATTGCGCAAGATTATGTTGCGCGATCAAAGAATTGCGCAAGATCATATTGCGCGATAAGAGAATTGCGCAATATAATGAGCCAAGGAAGGTTGTATGGCTCGGATTTCCGAAAAGGATAAAAACTTCATTTTAGATCTGATTTCTCGATTTCCTGAGGGAGCTTCTCTTGAGGAAATTCTTCTTGGGATTTCACCTCCCATCTCTCGCCGTACCCTACAATATCGATTGTCTTCCTTTGTAAAGCAAAAGCTTGTTGAGACAATTGGAGAGGCAAGGCAAAGACGCTACAGGCTTCCCATTGCTTCATCTAGCATGATGAAAGGAGCGATTCTGCTATCTACGATCTCAGAGGCTATCCTCCAGGAAGTCAAAAGACCCTTGTACGAAAGAAAACATGCAGACTATCATAGAGAATTTCTCGATCAATACATCCCTAATAAGACGCATTATTTATCATTGGCAGTTCAGAATCAACTCTATGAGCTTGGAAAAACAGATAGTCAAAGACCTGCAGGTACCTATGCTAGGCAAATCTTTAATCGATTACTGATTGATTTATCATGGAATTCGAGTCGTCTCGAAGGGAACACTTATTCTCTTCTAGAAACAGAGCGATTATTGCAGCTGGGAGAAGCTGCGGCAGGCAAAGATTTAAGAGAAACTCAGATGATTTTGAATCATAAGGCGGCGATTGAATTTTTGATAGAATCTGCTGCCAATGCAGAAATAGACCGCTATACAATTCTTAATATTCACGCTCTTTTATCTGAAGATTTGATTTCCGATCCTCGAGCATGCGGAGCTCTTCGTTTGATTCCTGTGGGTATCGGTGGTTCGACGTATCAACCACTGGCTATTCCTCAGCTTATTAATGAATGCTTTGAGCAAATTATTGAGATTGCTAAGCAAATCATCAATCCATTTGAGCAGGCTTTTTTTCTTATGGTTCATTTGCCGTATTTGCAGCCATTTGAAGATGTTAATAAAAGGGTATCTCGCCTCTCTGCAAATATTCCTCTGATTCGAGAAAATCTTTCTCCTCTTTCTTTTGTGGATGTCCCGGAGTCTATTTATGTGAATGCGCTGTTAGGAGTCTACGAACTCAATCAGATCGAGCTTTTGCGCGATGTATTTATTTGGGCGTATGAACGATCTTGTTTGCGTTATTCTGCAACGCGTAGAATCTTGGGAGATCCTGATCCATTCCTCGTAAAATATCGGGATTTAAGAAAAGAAACTGTTGTTTTAGTTGTTAAAGGACGAATGGATAAAATTTCTGCAACTGCATGTATTCGAGAAAAAGCGAAACATTTGGTTCCAGTGCAAGATCAAGCACGTTTTATCGAAACTGTAGAAACAGAATTGATGGGTTTGCATGAGGGAAATATTGTTCGGTATCGCCTGCAAATAAAAGAATTTAATGAATGGAAAAAAAATTGGCATTAAATGTGCAACTGCCCATGAAATTGAGGTAACCAGCCCCGAAACGAGGTCCCGGTTACCTCAATTTCATGGGCACTGTATTCCTGACATCAGTTCTCTTAAAAAAAATTCTTTTGAGTCCTGTTTGTTGTAAGCTCTTTGGTTTATGCCGAATTATGACGCGTTGCAGCCAACTCATTGAAGAAAACAGCCAGTCCTACTTTGAACCATCAGTTAGCGACTAGGCCTATTGACTTCTTAATCCCAGTATATCAAATTTTTGATGATTCGATAAAGAAAAAGGGCTCGAGCTCATTTTTTTCCCAAAGACTCATAAGTGCAGTATTTTGAAATCGACCTAAAGCTCTACATCCCATTCCTAAAATGACAGTCTCAATATAAATAAAAAAGAATAGGCGAATTAATTTTGCAGGAAATATTTTGCCAAGAAAAATGAATGCGGGGATATTGTAAAACGCAATAGAGACAATGAGCGCTGTAAAGAATGTCAGCAGCACGATCATCATTGGTCTGCGGAGTCGTTTAGATGCCCAATCCAATGCTTGATAAAGCGGTTTTAAATACCAGCAGCTCCATTTTTCTATTGAATTCATTGGATAGGAGGGGTTCTGTCCGCGTTTGAAGCGAAGCTCCCAAGCAAGAGCAAAACGAAACCCCTCTTTCCAGGTCCAACGCAATTTAGGTGAGTCCATGGTATTGCATTAATTTTGGATTAGAAAAACGACCAAACGCACGTACGCCAAGACCAAAAACGGTGATTTCAGAAATGACCCACAAAACGAAACGAACATATTTCCAATTGATATGATCGATGATCCATGTAAAGGTGCGAGATAAAACGTCCAAGGCATCCGATGGATAAAAGAGAAGTGCGATTAAAGTCATAGCATATAAAGTCATTAGAACTGTAATTGATTGAGGATCTCCAATGGTTTTACGTAAAATCACTCTAAAATCATAGGCAGCCCAAGATAATAGGTTTCCTATTTTTTCGATCTGATTGATGGGGACTTTTTCACGTATATCAATAGATTCTTTATGAAGGGCAAAACGAAGATGGTTTCGAAAATGAGGGAATTGCAAAACTAGCGCCCAAAATATGATTTTTCGAAATTTTGACATCGAAACACTTTTTGATATCGAAAA
>DAIDHZ010000049.1 GCA_027451825.1 Chlamydiota bacterium | reverse complement strand
AACCCCGACTTTTTATTCGAAATTTGAGAGCTTTTAATTCGGTTTTCTTGGGTGGCTTTCAACTGGAACGGGTATATGGCGAGGAACTCATTACTGGCGAAGCAATGCTTCGCCCTCCATTTTTCATTCTTGGATATCAATGAGCTGAACGAACCCATTTATTTTTTTGGAACTTCGAACATTCTCTCCATGCCTCCGAGAAGAGGAAAAGGGCTTTTTCTGGGATTTAAAGGTGATGAAGGAGGAACAAAAACAGGAATAAATACAACGTCTTCTTCTTCATTTTCTTCATTTTCTTCATCTTCTAAAAGACTTACAACTGGTGATGACTTTGCCTGTGAGTTTTGAGGGTGATTTAGATTCAGTTGAGGACTGCCATCTTCTGGTTGAAGATAGTTCTTAGTTCTTGGGGGGGAGATGTTTAAGTTTTGAAGTCGAGTGCCGGTTTGGACATTAAGAGCTTGTTCTAATGGAGAAATTTCTCCGGGTTGTTCGGTGGTAGCAAAGTGAGATTGAGCAAGTTGATCAACTCTGCGAGTTAGAGATAAAGGACTTGAAGGATTAGAAGGATCTAAATGAAAAGTCCCTGTTTCTGTCTTTGGTGGGGATATAGGTCGTGTAGTATTTGCGTTCATGGAAGCCTTAGTTTGTTTTAAATTGTTGATTGATGGGTTTATTATAATAAATGCATATTTAGACAGCAACTGTTATTTTTTTTATTATTTTTTGTTGAATAATTGATTTCATTGAAGAACTTCTCCTTAAAAAGGAAAGATTCTCCGTTGCTTATACCGAGAGTGAATCAAGAATCGGAATATGGGCAAGGAGGCGCTTGAGTCTTTGAATCAGGCGGAGCCGATGCAGACCGCAACCCAACTTGAATAAGCTTAATTGATTGCCAATCAGATTCAAATGCCGAGGCTGCTTCGCCTCGCTGGCGCTCTCTTTTTGTCACTGATTTGCCTGCCGGGTTAATAACCCTCTGAAGGGATGGGATTGCGCCGAGCAGGCGTTCAGCGCAGCACAAAATATTTTGGCCTTCGGATTGGATGGCCTGGAAGTCATCCCTGGAAGCCTTTTTCTTTGTAAAATTTCGGTTAAGATTGAATCAATGTGTTTGGGGGCGATTGAAATAGAGATGGATCGAGAAAAAGGTTTTTTAGATTTTCAATCCAATAAGGCTCTAAATTAAGAGCTGGGCATCGATAGGCATTTAAGTTTTTTTCTCGGATGAGAGGGACGTATTGATGCTCGATTTCAACTAAAGTCTCAATGTGATCTGAAGTGAAGCTAAGAGGGATAAACACGACATTTTTTCTTCCTTGATGCCAAGAGAGGATATTTTCCGAGAGTTCTTTTGTTGAGGGAGAAAGCCATTTTCCTTTTCCAAATTGCGATTGGAAGGCGAGACAAGAAATCGCTTTTTCATATTTTCTAGAAATGCTTTCAAAAGACGCTCGACATTCTTTTTCGTAAGGATCTCCGGTGTCGACAAAAATTTGAGGCACTCCATGAGAAGAAAAAAGAAGAATGGTTTCTTCTAGAGAGAGATGGTTTTCTTTGAGGAAGCCATCGATTTTTCTTTGCATCGATTCGATGAATAAAGGGTGCGTTGGAAATGAAGGAAGAAAACGGAGTTTTTTTTGTGTGGTTTTAGAGAGGTTTTTTAAGAAAAACCTAGCGATGCTTCCCGTTGTTGCGTATGTAAATTGAGGAAAGAGAGGAATAACTCGAATTTCTTTTGCTTGAGAATTTTCGATTGCAATGAGTGAATCGTCATGAGTTTTGGGAAGGTAGCGATGGAATGTGAGTACTTTGGAAAAGAGTTTTTCAGAAAGAAGAGAGGCGATTTCTTCCGTATCAAAAAAGATGGGAGATTTTCCTCCCATGAGCGCATATTCTTTTTGGATGGTTAAAGATCTTTTGTGAGCGATTTTACGAAAAAGAAAGTTATGGATGAACTGAGGAAATTTTGTTCGCACGACATCTTTATCGCAAAGAAGCTCTTTTAGAAAAGGATAGATCTCATCGGGGTGTCTGGGGCCGCCGAAATTGACGATCAGAAAATCAGTGGATGGGTGATGCAAAACTTTTTCTATTTTTTTTAATAATGAGAGCTCCAAGATAGCAAATAGCAGAGAAAAGGGCAATGGTTGCTCCTGGCGGTAAATTGAGAAAATAAGAAGATTGAAGTCCTAAAAAACTAAGAATCATGCATAGAATTGTAGAAAGGATCATCATGGAGGGAAGTTTTCTTGTGAAAAGACCTGCAAACGTAGCCGGAATGGTTAAAAGAGAAATGACAAGAATGGTTCCGACAATCTGTATAAATGTGACGATGGTGACGGCGATCATGGAAAGTAAAAGAAGATAGAGTTTTTTGACGTTGACTCCCTGTAAAAGAGCTTGTTCTTCATCAAAACAGAGCGCCACAAATTTACGATAGTTGAATAAGACGATTGCAAGTAAACAAAGTGTTAAAAGACCTAAAAATAAAAGATCTTGAGAGGTTGTCCAAAGAATATTTCCAAAAAGAAAATCCATGATATTGCCATGGTTCCCGGGTGTGATCGAGAGGAAAATGACTCCGATTGCCATCCCTATCGACCAGATTGCTGCGATGACGGTATCTTCTCTTTGTCGATGGTTGAGATGGATCCATCCCATCAAGACTGCTGAGATAACAGCAGCTATAAATGCACCCGAGATGGGAGTTGCCCATGCAAGGCCTTGTGTTTTTTGCAGCCACACACAAATGCCCATCCCTGCCAAAATAGAATGAGAAATGCTTCCTGCAATGAAAATAATTCGCTTTACAACGACAAAAGACCCGATGGTTCCGCTTAAAAAAGAGGAAATGAGCATGGCAAAAAGCGCCATCTGCATGAAAGGATCATTTAAGAACGAAAAGAGGTTCATCGGCTTTTTTTATGTGTTTAAGGGGTTCTATGAGTGGTGTATGATAAAGACCAAAACCAAAATGTTTGCAGATTTCTTCAGGAAGGTAGGAAGATATGCTTTGTTGTACGCAAAGAACAAGATCTACTTTTTCAACCACTGTTTTTAAATCATGAGTGACTAAAAGAATCGTTTTTTGGGATTTGAGCTTTTCGAGTTTTTCTAAAATCACTGTCGTTGAAAGTGGATCGATGTTCGCTGTTGCTTCATCTAAAAGAAGGATGTCGGGATCGTTTAGAAGCGCTCTTGCTAAAAGAGCTTTTTGCGCCATGCCGCCAGAAAGTGCTCCAAATGGCTTTTTCATGTGATCGATGAGGTCAAATTCTTTCAAAAGATCATGAGCTTTTTCTTTGATGGTTTTTGGATACGTTCCAAAGATGGATGTTTTTGAAAGAGCTCCTAAAAGAACGAGTTCTTCAACAGTAATAGGGAAGTCTTTATCGAATCGATATGATTGGGGGACATATCCGATTTTGGTTCTCGATTTTATAGGTGTCTCTTTAAAAATAGAGATCTTCCCTTTTGTGGGTTTAAAAAATCCCATGATGAGTTTTAAAAGAGTTGTTTTCCCTCCGCCATTAGGTCCGATGATTCCTACAAATTTTCCTTGAGGAATGGCGAGGGAAATGTTTTTAAGAATTTCTATAGAGTCATAGGAAAAAGAAAGTTGGAAAAGAGAAATCGCGTTCATTGTGTAGTGTCAAGGTCCTTCATCCATTGAGCAAGCTGCCTTAGAGTTTCTTGTGCATTTGGAGCGTAAGGATCGATTGTGTGAACAGGTAGGTTTAGTTTTTCTGCAACTAGAAAGATTCCTTTCATTGGATGTTGCGGCATCGCTAATGCGAGTCTTGTGTCGTTGATTTTTGCTTTGGTCATTGTCTCTTGAAGATCTTTGGGTTTAGGTTCTTTGCCTTCATGCTCAATAGAGATTTGCTCGAGGTGATAATCATTGCAAAAATAGGCAAATGCTGGATGGGAGACTAAAAAAGATCGGTGTTTTAAACCGGCGGATAATTCTGTTAATTCCAAATCGAGCTTTTGAAATTCTTCCATGAGTCGTTTTGCATTGTGGTGAAATTTTTCTTGATCTTCCGGGAATTGTTCAGAAAGAGCGTTGGTAATGATGGAGATGTGAAGGAGGGTGATTCGAGGGCTTAGCCATAAATGGCTATCGATATTGTTGGCGTGATGGCGATGGCAGCATTCATGATTTTGGATGAGGGGGATTTGATCTCTTAAGTCGATTGTTTTGAGTCTTGGATTTTTTTGCTCCATTGCTTTGAGAAGTTTTTTTTCAAAGCCTTCGCCGATTGTAAACCATACAGCGGCATCTGCCATTTGAGACGTTTGTTTGGCGCTCGGTTCGTAAGAATGAGGGTCGCTGCCGAGAGGAACAACAGTTTGTATCCGGTATTCTTCACCAACAATTTTTTTGATGAGATGCTCATAAGGAGCTAAGCTCACTAGAATTTGTGCTTTGGGAGGAGGGGTAGATGCAGAATTGCAAGAAGAGACAAAAATAGAGATGAAAATAAAGAGACTGTAAATGATTTTCTTTTTCATTGATGACTGATGTTCTGCCGAATAATATCTTCTTTTTTCTGATAATATTCAATCTTAAAGGTTCGTCCGAAAGAGATTGAATTCAAAAAAAAATTATTACATACTCTTCCTTGAGTTTCTTTTATGACTGTAGAATGTTTGCAATTGCATAGGTCCCATGAAGGGTCCTGGATCGCTGAGTATAAGGGCGCGAAATTGAGTCTTCCTCAGGATGTTTCTGAACAAACCATCGCGAGATCTTCTGCTAGAGTGGTGAATGGTCGGATCATTCTTGAATCATTGAGGGATGGACGGGAAATTCAGCCGATTCATCTATCGAATGGAGGTTTGCTGTGGAGGCTTCCTGTTCGAGTGGATGAGATTCGGAAAGACATGATAGAGGGGTGTTCCGAGCTTCCTAATTCTTCTTTTGATTCTAGAGATTCTTTAAGGGGCGCTCAGAGATTAGGTGCCGTTCAAGGATTGGGTCCGGATCCTGTGGCGCAACGAATGTTTCGATATGAAGACCCGAAGCCCGTTCCTCGGGAGGAAAGAAAGCCTTCGAAGTCTGATTCTCGGCCCGTTTTGGATCGTTGTAAGGGGTCTGAAGAGTTTCGTTCATTCATCAGTGATTTTCAAGAAGGGTTTGATTCAAAGCAGGGCACAAACCATTAAAAGAAATATTTTAACCACAGAGCTCACAGAGGCTGCGAAGCGCGGCAACTTTTGGAGCGCACAAAGACTTCTCTCGCCTCTGTGGTGCTCTGTGGTTCATTTTCTCTACGAGGTTCAAAAAAGTCTTTTAATGGTCAGTGCCCTGTGTGCTCCTCCAATGCTCTTCCAGAACTGACGCATTAAAATTCTCCCATTAAACAACGGCTGCGAAATATTGGTGAATAAGCACATTCTTTCATCTTG
>DAIDHZ010000048.1 GCA_027451825.1 Chlamydiota bacterium | reverse complement strand
CATTTTTTCGGGGCACTGACTAACGCTAATCAGGAAAACGCCCCGAAAAAATGCTCTTTTTGTTAGTTTTGCAATTCGCTCATTAGTTAAATAATACCTCAACCAACAAATAAAACGAAATAAATAAAATTTAATTTTAAAAAATAAAAAAATAATTTACTCAAAAAACCAACAAACCAATAAACTTAAAATTTACAATTGGCGCTAAAAAGAAAAAATGCTATTTGAGAAATTATGGCTAAAAAATACGACGAAAAGGCGATTTTATCGCTAGACGCCCTCGCACACATCCGTCTTCGTCCGGGGATGTATATTGGCAGACTTGGCGACGGATCGCATCCCGACGATGGTATCTATGTCATGATCAAAGAAGCCGTCGATAACGCCGTCGATGAGTTCATCATGGGCCATGGGAATAAAATCATCATCTCTTTAGATGAAAAAACATCCACCGTTTCAGTCAGAGATTTTGGCCGTGGAATCCCTCTTGGCAAAGTGATCGAGTGCGTCAGCAAAATCAACACCGGAGCCAAATACAACGATGACGTCTTCCAATTTTCTGTAGGTTTGAATGGAGTTGGTACCAAAGCGGTGAACGCCCTCTCGTCACATTTTCTCATCAAAAGTATCCGAGAAGGCCAATTTGTTGAAGCTCGCTTTGTGAAGGGGATTTTAAAGGATCAGAAAAAAGGAAAAACGAAAGAAGAGGACGGCACCTACATCGAATTTACCCCCGACGTGGAAATTTTCAAAAAATTCAAATTCCAAAAAGAGATCATCCAAACCCGTCTTTGGCATTATGCCTATCTCAATACCGGCCTTACCCTCCTCTTTAATAAAGAAGAGATTACCTCCAAAAATGGGCTTTTAGATCTTTTAAATGCAGAAGTCAAAGAAGATCGACTCTACGAGCCTCTTCATTATAGAGGCAAACATCTTGAATTTGCCTTTCTTCACTCCTCCAATTACGGAGAAACGTACTTTTCTTTTGTCAATGGTCAATACACACAAGATGGCGGGACCCACCTTTCTGCCTTTAAAGAAGGGATTTTGAAAGGGGTCAATGAATACGCAAAAAAAGCATTCCAAGGAATCGACGTTCGAGAAGGAATCATCGGCGCTATTCTCATTAAAGTGAAAGATCCTGTTTTTGAATCGCAAACCAAAAATAAACTCTCCAATAATGAAATCAGATCTCCGATCATCCAAGAAGTCAAAGACGCAGTCCAAGATCTTCTCTATAAAAACAAACAAATTGGCGATAAAATCATTGAGAGAATCCTCTTCAATGAAAAATTAAGAAAAGAACTTGCGGCCGTCAAAAAAGATGCCAAAGAAAAGCAAAAGAAAATCTCTTTTAAAATCCCCAAACTTCGCGATTGTAAATTCCACTTCAACGATGGAACTGATGAAGGACAAGCTTCCGTTATTTTCTTAACCGAAGGAGAATCGGCATCGGCCTCCATCGTCATGACCCGAGATCCTTTTACGCAGGCTGTCTTTTCTCTTCGAGGGAAACCTCTCAACGTCCATGGGATGAAACTCGAGCAGCTCTACAAAAATGAAGAGATGTTCAATCTCATGTCCGCGCTCAATATCGAAGACGACATCGCCAACCTCAGATATAGCAAAGTGATCCTCGCCACCGATGCCGACGTCGACGGAATGCATATCCGAAATCTTCTCATCACCTTCTTTCTCACCTACTTTGAAGGCCTTGTGATGAATGGCCACCTCCATATCCTGGAAACACCCCTCTTCAAAGTAAGAAATAAAGAAAAAACAATCTACTGCTATTCGGAAGAAGAAAAAGAAAAAGCGATGCACGCTCTAAAAAAGGGTGTCGAAGTGACTCGCTTCAAAGGGCTCGGAGAAATTTCTCCCGATGAATTCCAGCAATTCATCAGTAAAGAGATGCGCTTAGTTCCGGTGATCGTTCGCAATATCGCAGATGTGAAGCCAACTTTAGAATTTTACATGGGGAAAAACACTCCCACCCGTAAAGACTTTATCATGAAAAACCTGGTGACTGAAAATGGATGATCTTAAAAGCCAAATGAAGGATCACTTCATTCAATACGCATCCTATGTAATCCTCGATCGCGCGATCCCCAATGTCATTGATGGTCTTAAACCTGTGCAAAGACGCATTTTAGAAATTTTGTGGAGACAAAATGATGAGAAACTCCATAAAGTGGCCAACATCGTCGGTCAAACCATGCAGCTCCACCCCCACGGCGACGCCCCGATCTACGAAGCACTTGTCACCCTTGCCAATAAAGGCTTTACCTTGGATCGCCAAGGAAACTTTGGAAATATCTACACAGGCGATCCATCGGCCGCAGCTCGCTATATCGAAACGCGGCTTTCTCCTCTTGCGAGAGAAACTCTTTTCAATCCCGATATCACCGAAAAAATGCCATCCTATGACGGAAGAAATTTTGAACCCACCACTCTTCCCGCCAAAATCCCCCTCCTTCTCATGCAAGGAGCGGAAGGGATCGCAGTCGGCATGTCAACACGCATCCTTCCTCACAACTTCACAGAACTTCTCGAGGCCGAAATTGCCATCCTCGAAGGCCGCAACTTCAAAATTTTCCCTGATTTCCCAACGGGCGGAATCATGGATAAAAGCGACTATCAAAAAGGAAAAGGCAAAGTCAAACTCCGCGCCAAAATCGAGATCAAAGATCCCAAAACCCTTGTCATCCGAGAAATCTGCTACGGCACCACTACGGAAAGCCTCATCCGCTCCATCGATGAAGCCGCTAAAAAAGGGAAAATCAAAATTGAATCCATCAACGACTACACAGCCAAAGACGTCGAAATTGAAATCAAACTCCCCCGCGGTCAATACGCCGAAGAACTCCTCGATGCCCTCTACGGATTTACGGAATGTGAAGTCGCACTCCATTCTCAAATCATCGTCATCAAAGACAATCTTCCTTGGGAAACAGACGTTCATGAAATCCTCTCCTACAACACCGCAAAACTGACTCAATTCTTAAAACAAGAACTCGAAATTGAAAAGGGACGTCTTCTTGAAAAAATCTTCTATAAAACACTCGAGCGCATCTTTATCGAAAACCGCCTTTACAAAAAAATCGAAACCGTAAAAACATTAGACGCAATCCATTCCACACTCGACACAAGTTTCAAACCCTTCCATAAAAAGCTCCTTCGAATCCCTACCCAAGAAGATCGAGAAAAACTGCTTCAAATCCCAATCCGCCGCATTTCTCAATTTGACATCGACCAAAATAAAGAAGAGATCGCCATTCTCCAAGAGAACCTCTCAAAAGTTGAAAAACACCTCAAAAATATCAAAAAATTCACCATCGACTACCTGAAAAAGCTCATCGAAAAATTCGGCTCTCTATTTCCTCGAAAAACAAAAATCAAAGCCATCGAAGAAATCGATATCAAAGCGATCGAAACCAAAGAAGTGAAAATAGGCTTTGATCTTACCTCCGGCTTTATCGGCACCAAAGTCTCCTCCGACACCTTCTTTACCTGCACCAACTTTGATAAAATCCTCGTTCTCCATAGCGATGGCACCTACCGCGTCACCAACATCCCCGAAAAGCAGTTCTTTAGCCACCTTGCCTACGTCAGCGTCGCCGATAAAAAAACCGAACTTTTCGTCTCCTACACCGACGCCAAAGGCCACCTCTGGGGCAAACGATTCATCGTCGACAAATTCATCCTCGACAAAACCTACCGGTTCCTCCCCGAAGAAACCACCCTCCAAAGCATCTCCACCGACCCCGACGCTCGTATCGAGCCTCAGTTTGCCACCCCCAAAAAAGGGAAAAAAGAGACCTTCGCCCATAAAGACCTCCCCCTCAAAGGCGCCCATACCAAAGGCGTCCAGCTCTCCAACCAAAAAGTGAAGAAAGTAACGATCAACACTTAAACATCTAAATTTAAATAAGTTAAAAAACAAAGACGACATCTGCTCAAAAACCAACAAATAAAGATCAGACATCAAAACGCCGAATGCTTTATTTCAATTTTACTCAACCATCAAATCTCACAAATACCTTTACAAATTTGTCATCATATCTTATTCATAATAAAAGACATAAAGAAACCCTCCAAAAGATTCCTAAGTCATTTATTTACAAACAAAGCTCATTGCTACTCATTAAAAATGAACACATTACAAATAAATAAAAACATTTACTAAAATATACAAATAATCACAATTCGTGATATAATTTAGTTATAAACTATATAAATAGATAAAATATTATGCAAACAACAACTAATCCAACTAATCAAAATACCTCCAACGCTGCCCCTGTTCCTCAACATCAAGGAACAATGAATTTAAATGGCAAGCGCGTCGGAATTACTGTATTACAAGGAACCTTAATATTAGGAGCTATTGGGCTGGCCGTCTTAGGAGGATTAGCAATATTCAATGTTCCTGTAATAACGAACATATTCAATCAAAATATCGGGATGCTAATAACTATTCTTGGAGTTGCTAGCGGGGGAGTATATTATTTCGGACACGATGTTTTTGAAGAATTAAAAAAAGAGCGTCCACAAACAGAAGTATTAGATATACAGAAAGAGAAAAATGAACTGCTACAAAAAATAAATAACCTAGATGCCAATAAAAAAGCAAATCTACGTAACACAATGGAACACACTCTTACTGATCAAGGCATCAATTACGATGGCACGATTAATTTAGAAGCTCTATATGCAAAGTATACCAAGATATTTGAGGGCAAAGAAGACCAGCAACAAATCTTAGCCATTCAGGCGTTATCCAAAATAATAAATCAAATCGAACTCAACGCAAAGCTAGAGAGCAATGTCTTCAAACAAAGAATAAAACAGTTAAATGACTCTAACCAAAAAGAACTAAAAGAATGGATGTGCAAAGAAATTAAAACCACAGAGGAAAACTCAACAACAAATGATGATGAATTCTCTACTCTTTATCTCAATTACATGAAAGCAGGAAAAAGCTTCAAAAAGTTATTGCAACAAATAACTCTAATAAAAGAAAAAAATGAACTAAATGAAGATCAAAAAAAAGAACTAACAGGATGGGAAGAACAAAACCCCCCAAAACCAAATCTCCCCTATGAGTTATATTGCGGTATGTTATTGACCAAAATACAAACCTTAAAAAAACAGCCTACGGCCGAAAATCAACAGACATCAACTCTGCCCGCAGAACAACCTCCACGAACTCAGACACCTTCTGCAGTAGCAGCAGCCGATAATGAAGACGACTCCTTACCTGCCAATCCTGAGTCAAGAAGCCCTCCTTCCACGACACCGGGTGTAACAAGCAGAGCTCCTACGCCTTCTTTCAATGAAAGAATAACTTCTCAACTTGAAACGATCAAAACACAATTCGGCATAGATATAGAATTAAAACCCGATGTAACAATAAAAACGGAAGAAGAATTAAATAAATTAATAAGTTCTATTGAAGGTATTAAAGATTATTTAAAGGAGGGAGCCCTTACATTCATAACACAGTATCCAGACCGACGTCGCCACGGTCCAATATTAGAGAACGAGCGTGCAAAATTCAAGAACGAGTTCTCACATCCCAGAACTGACGCATTAAAATTTTAATAGACATGAAGTAGACTCTTCTGGCTGCAAAACCTAAAGAGAGTTCATCAT
>DAIDHZ010000047.1 GCA_027451825.1 Chlamydiota bacterium | reverse complement strand
TATTGGAGGACATAAAATTGTTATTCAAAGAGGCTGATCAAGTTCAATTTCGAGGTATTGATGCGGCTCACACAGAAACATTAGAGAAAAGAGGTGGTCGTGTAGAGAGTCGTAAATACGAACTCCTTAGTGCTCAAGATTTACCCGGAATTTCTGAATGGGCGGGATGTCGATGTGTAGGAAGAGTCACAAGGAAAAGATCGAAAGGAGATAAAACCACAGAAGAAGTGATTTATTACATTACGAGTCTCGATTTTGAGGCAGAACAATTTGGGAAATCTGTAAGAGAACATTGGGGAGTAGAAAATGGTTTGCATTGGGCTCTTGATGTGATCTTCCGAGAGGACAATCATCGATATCAGAAACGGGTGGGAGCAGCCAATTTGTCACTCATGAGAAAAGTTGCGCTTGGAGTTCTCTCCCGAGACAAGACGATAAAAAAAGGGAAAGCAACCAAACAAATGAAAGCTATAAGCTCGCCCACCTACAGAGATCATCTTTTAAAAAATTGTTTTTAATGCTTTGTCACCTGGAAAAATGAGTCCATAAATGGTCCGCAGAATCAGATCGACCTATAGGCGTGAAGAGCTTCTTTTGCTGCCTTTTCGTGATTGGTTATCGGAGCAGGATATTTTTCGTATCCAGCATGGTATTTTTCTTCATACCACGCATGAATGGCTTTAGGCGGGCAATCCCGAAGTTCTGGAATCCATTTTTTAATATAAGTACATTCAGGATCGAATTTCTTCTGCTGGTTCCAAGGATTGAAAATACGAAAATAAGGTTGGGCATCGCATCCCGTGCTGGCCACCCATTGCCAATTTCCATTATTTACAGCGGGGTCGTAATCCACCAAGCTTTGTGCAAAGTATTTTTCGCCCCATCTCCAATCGATATGTAAATCTTTGATGAGAAACGAGGCTGCAATCATTCGAACGCGATTGTGCATAAAACCGGTTCCATTCATCTCTCTCATTCCTGCATCAACTATCGGGAAACCGGTAGAACCTTCACACCATCGCTGATAAGCTTCTTTGTTGTAAGACCATTTGAGTTTATCAAATTTGTGACGGAAAGCACCTTTAAAGACGTGAGGAAAGAAAAATGCAATCGATGTAAAAAAGTCTCTCCAGTAGAGAGCTCGGATTAGCTCGTGATGCGAACTTAAATGATGGCAGATGGCCGCATAAACTTCACGAGGGGAGCAGACGGTGAATTTCAGATAAGCGGAGAGATGCGTAGAGTATTCTTCTGCTGGGAAATCTCTTAGCCTTTCATATCTACCAAAAGAACTTAATTTTTTAAGAATTTTGAGAGCCTCCGATCTTCCTCCAATCAACGCATTCTTTACAGAGGGCTTGGGAAGCAATCCCTTATCTTCGGCAAAAGAGATCGATCCATGGAAGTAGTTGGCTTCTTTAGTTTGCGCGGGAGGCAACACTTTTTGTTTCGAAGCATTGCGAAAATAGGGAGTGAAAATCGTGTAAGGCTTTCCATCTTTTTTCAAAGTTTCCTCAGGCGGGTGAAGGAGAGCATCATCAAAAGAATAAAACGGAATGTGGCCTGTTTTGCAGACTTTTTCGAGCTTTTTGTCTCTTTGAATGCTGTAGGGAGTGTAGTCTCGATTTACGATCAAAGCCTCGATATCGAGTTCGCGGATACATTTGATCACAACTTCTTCGGGCTTTCCTTTAAAAAAGAAGAGTTTACCTCCTCGTTTCTTCAGCTGATTTTCGAGATCATTGAGAGATTCAATCATAAATTTCAGGCAATGATCGCTTCTAAAAGGATTTTTCTCGATTTGTTCTGGAGTGAAAATAAAGGCGGGAATGACAATTTCAGAAGATTTTAACGCAAAAATAAGCCCTGTATTGTCTTCAAGTCGCAAATCGCGCCTGAACAAAAAGATAGATTTTCGAAATTTTTTCTCCATTTTTACCCCTTTAGCAATGTGCTTTGCTCATTGGCTGAAAATCAGATTATCCAAAAAAAACTCTAAGTTTCCAAGCACAATTCATCGCTAACCAGCCTCGATCTCCTCCTAAAACCTAACCGCGCACAGTATAATAGGACAAGAAAAGGAACTGTTCTCCGAGCACTGAGGATTCCGAATCGAGGAACTTGGACATAAATGGAAAGATTCGGACTTAAAGTGGAGACGCTTAAGGTATCTTTCCATCTTGAAGGTACCTTCTTCGATACGAGTGGAACCAGGTCAAATCATTAATTTACTTCCAAATAACACGATGGTTTTGTAGAATCGATGGCGTGAAGACGGCTATTTCTAACAATCAGTCTTTTTTTGGTGCATCTAGGGGTTATGCGATCCCTCGTGTCCGCTTGTTTTCTATCGTCAGAATTTCTTTCTTATCTCCTCTTTTCCTGCTCCGCCTCGTGGCGGATTAACATGTAATTTTTATCACATCAATTTTTATTAAAAAAAGAAAAAAGTATTAATTATTTACATTTTAAACATTTAAAGAGGATAAATATATGTCATCACCCATATCATCATCTGCTCCAAACGAGCCTTCTTCAAAAGGGATTTGGCCATCGGTAGCATCTTATATAGTGCCACCATTTACAGCATCTGTTGCAATCGTTTTTGTCTTTCGTGACATGGTTGCAAAAAGCGCTGAACAATTAGGGCAATTCGTCCCTTCTATGACATTCAGAGAGGGCGTAAAAAGAGGCGTTAAAGCTGCACCTACAGTTGGCGCCATAGTTGGCACTCAGATGATTCTCCAAAACATGGTAGAAAAAGCCTTGGTAGGAGATAAACCGAGTCTATCTTCCAAGTTTGCAAGTTCTGCAATTGTTGGAACCGCATCAGCACCCGTCTTGGCTGTTTTTAATGGTCAAACAATGGGTCGAGGAGTCCGCGAATCCCTTCGTAAATTTTCCCCAAGGCAAGGCTTGGCAATTGCTGTCCAAGAAACAGCATTTGTGATCGGCATCAGCGCCTCTGACCAATTGGCTACAAAAATGAGGAAGAAATTCGGTGATACCAAAGCCGTCGATTACACTGCAACTTTTGTTGCAGGGGCTGCAGGGAGCCTTGCCGGGCATCCAGCGAATACAGCTTTGACTCGTTGGCAAGCTGGATTGACAGTGGACCACTTCAGTCAATTGATGTGGGGCGCAGCCCGAAAGGCTCGTGCGATAGGATGTTTCGCAGTTCTCTATAAATTTGGGAAGGAAACTCTAACCCCCGCTGTTCAGAGTTCTAAACAATAAGCAACACTCACAGTCGACCTCTGTCGACTGTGTTTCTTCTCATTCATTTGAAGCTCATATTCCTTATGAGGAATTTATTTTTGCCACAAAATTTGAGTTGATTCAAGAGGAATAGCAACGCCCGGGAAATAGGGGGTGATTCGAGGGGTAAAGTTGGATGCTGGTTGGTTGAGTGCAATTTTAGTGCGGTATATGTGCCCATCTCGCGTCTTAGGGATGGGTCCTTGATATTCCATTTCCTTGGTGTCACTTGCTGAATAGAGCTCTACTTTAACAGCTTTGGTGTCCAAATTGTTGAGATAAACTTGAACTGTCAATAGGTCATTTTCGATTTTTACTTCGCCGAATCTCAACTGATTCCAATTGTTTTCAATGGAAGTTTTCCAATCAAAGATTTGCTTCGCTAACTTTCCGTTATTTTTAGCGCGTTTTCGATAATTTTCTGCGGCAGGAAGATAGAATTCTTCGGTGTATTCGCGAACTGTTCGGTTGGAAGAAAAATGAGGAGTTAAACGAGCCATGCTCTCTTTGATTTTGGCGATCCAAGCTAGAGGCATCATTCTGGAATCCCATGTATAGAATTGAGGGATTACTTCCGTTTCCAAAAGATGGTAAAGAGTGTTGGCTTCTTCTTTATCCCATTTAGGATCTTCATCGTGTTCTTTGAGATCTCCAAGAGCCCAGCCAACTTCAGGAGTATAGCTTTCCGCCCACCATCCATCCAATTCTGACAAATTGAGCCCTCCGTTAACAAGGATCTTCATTCCGCTTGTCCCGCTTGCTTCCCAAGGCCGTCTGGGAGTATTGATCCATAAATCAACGCCTTGAACCAATTGTTCAGTCAAAATCATGTCATAATCGCTTAAGAAAACAACATGAGGGCGGACTTCGGGTTTAGCAATGAACTGCATCCATTTTTGGATGAGAGCGTGCCCTTGTTCGTCTGCCGGGTGCGCTTTCCCTGCAATGATCAGTTGCACGGGACGATCTTTATTGGTGAGGAGTCTCAAGAGGCGATCTTCGTCATTGAGGAGTAAGTCAGGTCTTTTATAAGCTGCAAATCTGCGTGCAAATCCAAGCGTTAATGCATTTGGGTTTAAAAAGGATTTTGTTTTTTCAATTTCATCAAGAGACGCCCCTCTCGTGGCAAGTTGTCTTGCGAGTCGATCGCGTGCGTAATGAATGAGCTGGCTTCTTGATTCGTTGCGCATTTGCCAAATTTTTGTATCTGGTATAGCACGTATTTTATGTTCTAACTCTTCAGTCGTTTGATTCCATCTCTCTTTTCCGCAAACATCCGTCCACAAATCATCAGATGCCGCAGAGTCCCAAGTCGGCATATGAACACCATTCGTTACAGAGCCAATAGGCACTTCTTCTACAGGAAAACGGGGGAATACATCTTTAAACAATTGCCGGCTGACGGCTCCGTGCAATTGACTTACGCCGTTTACAGAACCGCTTCCTCGGATGGCTAAATAGGCCATGTTAAAATCGTCGTCTGGATTTAGCTGGCCGAGAGATAAAAATTGTTCAAAAGGTATTTGTAATTTTGTTTGTACATAATTCTTTAGGTATTTTTGAATGAGATCGCAAGAAAATTGATCAAATCCTGCGGGAACTGCGGTATGCGTTGTGAAAAGATTCCCGGTTCTGGTGGCAATGAGCGCTACTTCAAAGGGTTGTTTTGTTTTTTGCATGAAGTCAAACGCTCTTTCCAAGACAACAAAAGCGGCATGACCTTCATTCATGTGACAAACTTCGGGGTGTATGTTAAGAGCATTGAGAAGCCGCCATCCGCCGATGCCAAGAACAAGCTCTTGTTTTAAGCGGAGATCTGCATCGCCTCCGTAGAGCTCGCTCGTGATTCCTCGATGCGTTGGGACATTGGCGATGTCATTACTATCTAATAAATAAAGCGTTCTTT
Source organism: Chlamydiota bacterium (assembly GCA_027451825.1). Classification (GTDB taxonomy): domain Bacteria; phylum Chlamydiota; class Chlamydiia; order Chlamydiales; family SM23-39; genus DAIDHZ01. The sequence goes on along the minus strand of DAIDHZ010000047.1, from coordinate 789 downwards.
TGCCGACTTTGACTTCCCACACGCGAAGCCAGAGCGACCACCCGGGTAAATCGATTTTTAATCGGAGCCATTCTCCATTTGACAAACGAAGAGGTTTGATCGGTAATTGTCCAGGATCGTTGTATGGATAGAGTTCTTGCTGCATCCCATTTTTATCAATGATCTGTCGAAAATAGCCTTGAGAATAGAGCAATCCGATCCCGATGACCGGCACTCCAAGATCACTTGCAGCTTTGAGTTGATCTCCGGCGACATTGCCAAGACCTCCGGAATAGATGGGGAGCGCTTCGCTTAACATAAATTCCATACTAAAATAGGCAATACAAGTAAGAGAGGATTTAGAATAATTGTCCTGAAACCAAGCGGGCGAATTTGTTTCATCGAGCCTTTTTTTCGCTAGAGTTTCAATGAAATTGCTAAATTTTTTATCCGATAAAAGGCTTTCAATTTTTTCTCTGGAAGCTGCTTGTAAAACAGCCCAAGGATTCTGTGTCAGTTCCCATAATTCGGGATCTATCCGGCGCCAGATTTCATCCGTGCTATGATTCCAAGAAGATCTTAAGTTGAGAGCAAGATCCTCTAGGGAATCATATCCTTTGATGGTGGCTCTTTGACATATTTCGTGAGGGCTCATTTGTTTTGCTCTTTTATTTAAGAAAATGTTTGAAGATGGAAATAATTTCTAGAAAAATCGGTTCATCCGGTTAATTGGTAGAAGGAATTGCAAAACTAGCGCCCAAAATATGATTTTTCGAAATTTTGACATCGAAACACTTTTTGATATCGAAA
>DAIDHZ010000046.1 GCA_027451825.1 Chlamydiota bacterium | reverse complement strand
TTCGGGGCACTGACTAACGCTAATCAGGAAAACGCCCCGAAAAAATGCTCTTTTTGTTAGTTTTGCAATTCCCTCCTCTTTAATTTATGAAGAAAGATGGGAGTATGCTTTTTGGAATTGATGTATAGAGGATGCTAATAGTGCAACGCGCATCGGTTGAATTGATGATTGAATATCCATGCCTAATCGAAGAAGTCCATATGAAGCAAAGACAAGAGTTACTCTTTCTGCTAAGGGTGGAATAGGCTTGGATTTTCCAAATATCCAAGGAGATAAATCGTTGTTCCATGTGGTTGAGTATTTTTTGTCCATAGGATAGGAGATCAGTTGTGGTATCGATATTGAGCATCCGAGTGTTCCAATGAGTTGAGTAAGGTAGGCAGATGCTTCTATGCCGGCGCAAACAACTCCGCAGCTGCCGGAAGTAAGACCGAGGAAGAAGTCTTTTGCGGCTAATTTGCAATTAGATAAGTTTAAAGGTGTTGACATATATTTCCTTTTTGGGAGGGGTAGTATGAATTTTAACTGATTATTTCGCAATGCAAAATATTTTATTTTAAAAAAGTTCTTGCCTTGTTTTTTTTGGAATTATTGCAATATCATTGTGTCGCAAATTAATGAGGTTTTTATGTCTGCAATTTCTAATGAAACGTTTAAATTAACAGAGGTTTGGAAATCTCCCTCTGTGAGGATAGGAGGAGCTGTTTTAGGAGCTGCAATGCTTGGGTTTTATGTGCTTCGTCGATTTTCTCAAGAAACTCTTTATTTCCCGCATGTTGCGAAATTAGAACTAGATACCTGTTTAGAAAGCTGGCCATGTCAACATACAGGAACTCTCACCCTTTCAAATGGAAAACGGTATAGTGTGCATCTACCCGGTCCTGAGGTAGTCCCACTTATTGATGCTTTAGGAAATAGACTCATTACATCTTTTCCAAGAAAACACTTTGTAGATTGCTGTGACGCCAGAAGGGGTTGGTCGATTTACGAATTGCCAACTGCAGAGACGATTATCAGGTCCTTGATTCGTCCTGATAGAGAAATAGATAGCGATGGATATTTTATCACGCATCCGGATTACAACCGAAAGTAATGACTTCAGGAGCAGTCATTGACTTTGGGTACGATAGGTTCTCAAGTTGGTGAATTGATAGCGGATTCACTTTGAAGTGGGATTGCTTTTAAGTGATATTCTGAAATTTGTGAAAATAATTGTGCGTCAGTAGTCATAGAAGCACGCATAAAATCCGGAATTTTTGACGCTCTGTAACCGAAAATTCCTGGGATGAATTCGATTTCTTGTGGGATGCTTGTTGGTAATAAAGACCTTGGGTGATGAAATTCTCCTCTGGAAAAAAGATGTCGAATGGGGTGCCATGAAGGAATATAAAAGGGAGCGGACCGATCATTGCTTTGAATGATCAGCGCGTAAGGTTTTTCTTTTGATAAGTCATGTAATGAAATGGGCAGGCTGTCCCATCAACAAACGCACTGCTAAAAAGACTTGTCCCCCAAGATACAGAGGCTATTTTATTGAGAGGGTCCAGATTTCCTCCTCTATATAATATAAATGAATTTTGAGCTGATTCATCGCATTCGAGGGCTACGGCATGTTGTACAATTTGAGCATCTTTATTATTTCGAATCCCTGTGGGATCACACCTCACTCGCTCGCCATTCCCATGAGCAAGTCCGAAATTAATGGCTCCCCCGGAGCATCCGCAACCTGATTTCATTTCATGAAAAAAAGCAGGAAACGTTTGTCGGTGTTCTTGTAAATATGTGATTTCCCTTTCTGTGAAAGCGGTAATTTCAGCTCCTGTTAATGCTTGATCAATTTTCAACCTTTGAACAGCCACTTCATTGAGTCGATATGCCAGTTGCATCATCATTTTTTTGCATTGATCATCGACATGTAATTGTTTTCCTTCGCTAGGTAATTCTTGAACTGTTCCATGTCCATCTATGTTGATTCCAACTGCCACTTGATCGCCAAACTCACATAAGTGCCAACAGTTGCGAGCCTTTTCTGAAGATGCTCCAGGAATGATTAGAGAATTTCCAATACGAGAGCTGCGAGGATATTGTAAAGGACAAATTTCTCTGTCTTTGATTTCCTCTTGAATTGCCTCTCGGATATAAAGCAATTCGTACAAAGTTCTGGGGATAAATGCGATTTCTAAATTGGTATCGATGCTATGTAATTTCTCTCGTAGTCGATGGGTGCGATTTGATGGATGGTTCCATTGTATGCGTTCTTGTTCCAAAACGGAAAATGCAAGATCGTAAAGATTTTCACTAAGATGGCGGCTCCCACTTTTTTGATATAGAATGAATTCTCCATATCCATCAAGGATGGGGTTATGGTTACTTTTTAGTTGGGCATACTTATTCGCTAAAAAACCTATTTGAGAAGGGATGGGTAATATTGCTTTTTGATGTAATTTGGCTGTTCTTATCATAATTATAATATTTTAATATAGATATGTATTTAAAAACTATATAAATTAATTATGTATTATTTTTGTTTTATTTAAAAAACCTTTAAATTTAAAACAAATTATATATTGCTTGTTGTGAATGATTTGGTTATAATTTTATAAAAATAAGAGAGAGATGTCTATTCAGGCAAATATTTCAGAGTTTCTTAAAAATTCCTTACTGATGAATCCAAAATATCAAGGCATGTTAGGGGCCGCTGCAGCTGCGACAGCAGTTGCTACTGCATCTGCTTGCTCTTCATGGGAGCCTGCCAAAATTATGGGCACAACCGTCCTTACAGGGATCATGTATGGGATCGTGAATGATATGATCGCTTGTCGTCGCTGTATTGAATATTTTACCGTAGGACATTTTTATGATGGGCGTAATTTAGAGCATCGTCCCATCCTTACTTTAGATCCCAATTTAAATGCCATTGTGTGGGGGACGGTTGCCACGTGGTGGGCCTGTGCGCCTGCCGGAGCTATTTTGGCGACCCTTTCTCGAGTTCCTTTATTTGGAGCGCCTCCAGTTGCGACAAAACATTTAAGACCGGCTTTAGCTTCTATAGCAGCTGCTACGTTATATCTTTCTCATATCAGACCTCGACCAAATATTCATTATTGGAATGTGCCGGAAGCTTTGCAAGCAGGATGGAATGACTGCAATACTCGAAATGAAACAGGTTATGCATGTATTGCTTTTGGATCGATTCTTCTCTCGGTAGGGATTGTAGCTACAAGAATTGGATTGGGACTGCACTCTTATTTTTCTCGGGACTCAACAGAAGTGCATGAGCAAAATCCTAAAGTAGGATGAAGTCAATTATTTTTATGCGACTGTTGGTTGTTGCTGTTTTTCTGCAAAAACGGCAAAGATACGAGCTGAAAGCACCTTGGTGGCTGCTGCTGTTGCATGACCGATCATATTCGCTGTAATGACATGAAAGCCTCCAAAGAAACTGAATCCGAGACTTGCTGTAATGAGTGCAATACTTGAAAGAATTTCACTTCGTTGCCAAGTAGCATCTTGACCATTTCTAGAAAGCGGTTGCAGAGCAGATGGAAGTTCGATGCAATGACCCAGTACCTTGCGAAGAGTGATCATTCCAGCCCAATCACCACTAGGGATATTCGTCAGCATTCCCATAGCGCATGAATGAACTCCATAGATCAGCCCCTTGAAAAGACTATTTGGAATGAACTCAAAAGCGGCTCGACCAGCAAGGGTTAGTAACGACATTCCTATTGCAGGGGACATCCAAGCAATTCTTTGTAAGGTAAGTTCATTATTGCCTGCCAAGCGGTGAATGATAGCAGATGGATACAATAAGGGTAGTGTAAGAGTTGTATAACATAGATTTTGACTGAGCACTCCAGAGATTGCAAATGGAATGCTGCTTGGAACTTGCAGAGATTTTCCAATAACATCTATGCAATTCGCTACTGAAATCTCTTTTGAGCAAGCGAGGGGATGTGTTATCAAAATATGCCTTCTAGATAATTATTGTTTGTATGATAAAGTGCAGTTAGTATAGTTATTTGATGTGATTTATTCAAAGATTAAAGGTGTTTTTCTAAAAAACTCTTTAAGAATTAAGCTTATCAATTTTTCTTTGAGCTTTTGTTAAATTTATTTTTAAAGCATGATTTTCATCGAGAAATGTAACTTTTTAAGGCCTGTTATACTGCGCTTAGGTTAGGTTTTGAAGATTTGGACTCTACGAGACAAAGCCAAATCGAAGCGAGCATTGCTCGCGGTCTGCAGGAGGAGCACCATTCCCAAATTGGGAAGGGCGACGACGAAGATCGATTTGGCAAGGTCGCAGCCAGTCTAAATCTTCAAAACCTAACCTAAGCGCAGTATATTATTTACCAAGCTCTATTGGGCTAGTAAAAGGATCTGTTTGGCCAACACATGGGTTGTGTTGATGATGGGAATCGTTTGTACAAAGGCTTTTTTTGCGTATGCAAGAGGAAGTTCGGTGCATGCGATAATAATGCCATTACAAGAGTACTTAATTGTGGCATTTTGAATCATGCAAGAGATGCGTTCTGACTGATTTTCTTCTATACGTCCTCCTGCGATTTCACGAATTATTTCATTGATGATTTGTTGGTCGGCGTCGTCCGGATAGATACATTCGATATTGGATCTTTCATAGAGTTTCATATGAATGGTTAAAGGTGCCGATAAAATGAGGGCCTTCGTGATTTTCTGGCGGGCTGCTTCCAGAAGTCCTTCGTCCACCAGATGAACAAATCCTTTTGGGAGTTGTTTTGGTAATAGGCCATGAAATGAATGAGAAGCAACACAAATTACTTCTGCTCCACATTGTTCGATGCGCTGAAAGCACAAGATAAGGTCTTGTTGAATCTTTTCTTTTTGTCCTCTTGTGAATGGATAACTGATTAAGACAATCTCAGGAAATTCATGATAATCAGTTGCTTTATATAGGTTTTGACATGTGCGTAGAATTTCCGAGTATAGAAACGCGCTCGCCATAGGGCCGGCGCCTCCAATAATGCCGATTGTTTTGTGAAATTTTTTATTCATGTTTATTTTACTATCCAAAGAAAAAGAAATTTGCGCAAGAGTTGTAGAAGCTTGTTTGATTCGATCTATACATCGAAAATTGGGAAAGAAAAAACGTGTGACTGTCTTTTCTTTTATTCTAAAGGTCCTGTATAAACTCGTCCAAATGAACGGAAATAAAATATGTTCCCACTGTGTTTTTCTTTTGGTTTCACTGATTTTGACGGCCAATTGTATTGATGCTGTTGAGGGGTCTCTACAGCATGGCACGGATGAAAGGAGTTGCATGATTCAACAAGCTATTCAAAAAGAAAATGAAAACTTCTTTTTCCCACGTTCAATGCGCTTGGAGTGTTTAAAAAATTGTTCGCATGTGATTCCTATTTTAGCTCAATGGTTATATGAGGAATGGCGCTCTTACGATGCTTCTTTGACTGTAGAAAAAATGATGGGTGGGTTTGCAACGCGTTTAAATGATGATCGAATCCCTATGGCTTTTGTTGTGTTAAAAAATGAGAAGCCGATCGCTACTATTTCTTTAAAAAAAGAAACATCTCCTGAATTTTCAGATTTCCCGGAAGATTCGATTTGGATGGGAAGTCTTCAGGTGATTTTTGAAGAAAGAAACCATGGGTTAGGAGGGGAGTTGTTGAGGTTTGTTCAAATCATTGCAAAACAGCTTGGGTCTCAAAATCTGTATTTTTATACTTCAAATCCTGCAAATGTGAGTTGGTATCTTCAAAGAGGGGCTTGTCTTTTAGAGGAGCGACCTTTTCGTAATCATAGAATTTCTCTTATGCAAATCAGCTTAAAAGATTCGATTTTTTTTGCAACTCATTAATTGTCAGTATGTTGTTTTGATGCAGAACTGACGCATTAAAATTCTCCCATTAAACAACGGCTGCGAAATATTGGTGAATAAGCACATTCTTTCATCTT
>DAIDHZ010000045.1 GCA_027451825.1 Chlamydiota bacterium | reverse complement strand
GAGATCGAGCAGGATGGAATGATGAGTACCTATTCAAGGTTTTAGAGGTATAAAATCTTTTTTATGAAAACGCCCTGCCCGGCTACACCACCTCTATTCTCGAAAATGACCCTCTTTGATAAATTATTAACATGAATCCCCCTGTAATCAAAACACAAAGGCTTTTTCTTCGATCCTGGGATGAAAAAGATTTGGAACCATTTACCAAATTAAATGCTGATCCCCGCGTTATGGAGTATTTCCCCTCTACTCTAAAACCAGAGGAAAGCCAAGCATTGTATCAAAAGATTCTTAAACATTTTGATCAATATGGATTCGGTGTTTGGGCTCTATCTTTAAAAGAATCTGGCCAATTTATCGGTTTTACCGGCCTTGTGCACGTTGATTTTTCCACGCCATTTACTCCTGCAGTGGAGATTGGCTGGCGTCTTTCTTTTGATCAATGGGGAAAAGGATATGCAACGGAAGCGGCTCTTGCAGCGCTACAATATGGATTTGATATCCTCAACTTGTCAGAGATCGTTTCTTTTACTGCGGTACAAAATCTACGTTCGCGCAAAGTGATGGAAAAAATTGGGATGCATTACAATCCAAGTGATGATTTTGATCATCCAAAACTGCCCGCCCTCCATCCACTACGCAGACATGTGTTATATCGCCTGAGAAACAGTGAATGGAGAGCAAGACAAAGTTCAAATAAATACATTTTCGATCCTTACGATGAAATTTTCCCAGCACTTTTTCAGAAAGAGAAAACAAGAATTCTGTCTCAAGTTAATAATGTACTCCAAATTGAGCACGTTGGCAGCACAGCAGTACCTGGACTTGACGGCAAAGGAATTATCGATATTGGCATCCTAACTGAAAAAGATAATATGGCTTCTGTTTCGTCTATCCTACAAAACATAGGATATGAATTCAGACCTTCCTTCAGCACATCCGACCGTCTGTATTTTGTTGCCAAGTTACCAGACCTAAAAAAAGGAGTGCGAAGATATCATATCCACTTGACTTACCCAGACAGTCCTATTTGGGAAGAATTGACTGGTTTAAGAGATTATCTCATCAAACATCCTGTAGCCAGGAATGAATACGCCAAACTCAAAGAAAAAGCTGTAAAAGCAGGACTTGAGGGGGAAGCGTATCGAAAAGCCAAAGAACCGTTTTTAAAGAAAGTTCTGAAAAAGATAGCAGAACCATGACAGAACCAACTCACCTCATTATCAAATGGTTACACACATATTATTTGATAGAAGTGACTGCACTCACATTACTTCCTTTGGGAGCTGATCCAAACGCCTCAATTTACAAAGTCAAAGCCAATGATCAAAAAACCTATTTCGTAAAATTGAAGCGGGGTCATCTACATAACACCAATATCGAAGTTCTAGATTTGTTACAAACGGCAGGGATTCAACAACTCATTCCGCAAGTCAAAACAGTGGCAGGAGCGCAAATCCAACAAGTCAATGATTTCACTCTCATTGTCTATCCTTTTATCGAAGGACAAGACGGATTCAGTCGTCCTCTCACTGACAAACAGTGGATTGCCTTGGGTCGAGCATTAAAACAAGTGCACGAAGTCCACGTGCCCACATCCCTAAAGACTCGAATTCGTCAAGAGGAGTTTTCACCGAAATGGCGAGATGTTGTACGCTCTCTTTATACTCATCCTCAGACAATATCTATCCATGATGAGATTGCTTTGAATTTATGGAAATTCCTCCAGGAAAATAAATCCGTGATTCAAAAACTTGTAGACCGCTCTGAAACGCTTAGTCAAAAAGTTTGCTATCGCCCTCTCAAATTCGTTCTATGTCATTCCGATATCCATGCAGGGAATGTACTCATTGATGGAAAAGAGACTCTTTACATTGTTGATTGGGACGATCCAATCTTAGCACCCAAAGAACGCGACCTGATGTTTATCGGCGGAGGCATTGGGAATATTTGGAACGAGCCACGTGAAGCAGAGTTGTTTTATCAGGGCTATGGTCGGACCGACATAGATTGGACTCTCATGGCCTACTATCGTTATGAACGAATTGTAGAAGATATAGCTGTCTACGCTCAAGAATTACTCCTTAAACCAATCAAAAGCGATAACAGGCTTGAGATGTATGAGCAATTTATGAGTATGTTTGAACCACAAGGAGTGGTAGATGTCGCTTTTGCAACCGATCAGCGAGTCATTGAATGAATACTCTAATGAGTAAGGGTAGAAAAATATGGAGAGAAAAAGCATGTACAAAGTGATCCTCGATCATAACCCTAGCCAGGCTGACAATGAAGTCGTAAAAGAAGGTTTGATCAAGTCTTATGAAGCTCAATTTGGCGAGAGGGACAAAGAATTCTCCATCTTCTTAAAAAGCGACTCTGGAAAAGTTTTCGGCGGCATTCAGGCAATGTTTGATTCAGAAGCAATCTATATCGAAGTATTGTGGGTTGAAGAAAATCTCAGGAGCAAGGGTTACGGTACAAAATTGTTAGCTTCTGCAGAAAGAGAAGCCATTGAAAATGGGTGCCAATTTTCTTTAGTTGATACTTGGGACTTTCAAGCAAAAGAATTTTATTTGAAAAAAGGATACAAACAGATAGGAGAATTAAAGAATTATTGGCATGGCCATTCGAAAATATTTCTAAGAAAAAATCTAAAACAGCCTATACGAACATAAAATGAAAGACGATCGGTTAGACATCCCTGTTTTCCTAGTCTCAAAGCTGATTAAAACACAGTTCCCTGAATATGCGAATCTTCCGATTAAACCTGTAGAGCCAAATGGCTGGGATAATCGAACCTTTCGCCTAGGTACTACTATGAGTATTCGCCTACCTAGCGCAGAAAGATATGCCGCAAAAGTTCCGATTGAACAAAAATGGCTACCCAAGCTTGCCACCAAATTATCAGTGTCTATACCGAGGCCTATTGCCATGGGAAATCCAAGCGAAGATTATCCATGGAACTGGTCGATCTACGAATGGATTGAAGGTCAGAGCGCAAATACTCTGAAGATATATGACCAATCGATGGAACCAATCGCCAAGGAACTCGCCCTTTTTCTCAAGGAATTAGAAACCATTGATTCAACAGACGCCCCTATTCCTAGCGCACATAATTTCTTCCGAGGAGCTTCACCTATTGTTTACACTGAAGAAACTCTCTCTGCCATCGATGCATTAAAAGAATATATCGATGCAAAAACTGCTCTCTCCCTCTGGAAGTCAGCAATTAGCTCCAAATGGAATCGAAAACCTATCTGGATTCATGGTGATTTCAGTGCAGGTAACATCTTGATCAAAAACGGACATCTTTCAGGCGTGATTGATTTCGGAGGAATGGCAATTGGAGATCCCTCCTGCGATTTAGTAATCGCCTGGACTTTTTTAAAGGGTAAAAGTCGAGAACTTTTTAGGGCGGCATTACCATTCGACAAAGACACATGGGAACGAGCTCGTGGTTGGGCGTTATGGAAAGCTTTGATCACGCTCAAATCTATTCCCGATAAAATGGATACAAAAGCAATGGAACAACGACGTCTTATTCAAGAAATTTTAGAAGAGCATATTCCATAAAGAAAAAATAAGATCCAAATGAGATAAGATAAATGTGATCTTTTTGCGTTGAATTTTTTTTATTAAACCTTATTAGGAGGAAACAAGTCTCCAGGAAGGCATTCAAGACCACGGGATAAGGCGATAATATTTTCAAGGGCGATATTTCTCTCTCCCCGTTCTACACTTCCAATGTATGTAGGGTGGAGATCACACTTTTCAGCAAGCTGCTCTTGGGTTAGATCCTTGGCCAGCCTTCGGGTTCGAACAATTTTTCCAAAAGCAATGCGTATAGGTGTTTTTTTTCTGTTATGAGAGAACGCCACTTTTCTTCCTTATGTAGTGAAGGCTAAAAGCTTTCGCTCTCTCAATCCACAGACTATGAGTACTAAATAATGATTATGAGTACAGTTAAATAACGCAAATAATTACAATAAACGCAAAACAAAGCGGTTAATTTGAACTCATCAATTATTGATTTTCAATTAAAATATTCTGATTCTATTAGAAAAGAATTAGTATTAGATCGGATCTCTGGAGATATTCGTTTTTGCGATCTATCTCTTCTAGGCGAGACTGTGACACCAAAGTTAGCAGAATTTGGATTAGGGCTATTTATAAGCCTAGAACGGGAGCATGATGAGACTTGGATAGCCGCGAAGTTGTATCATACATCTGGAGAAATGCGTAAGACTCGGATACCTGTTCTCTCTGAACGTTCGACATATGATCCGACTTCAATAAATCACGGTATTGGGATGGCGATCGGATGCTTACTTACAATCGTTGAAACCGACATCTGTAGTAACAATTACAACTAAAGGAGAATAAAAATGTTTACATGGATCTCATCATTATCAATTTTCTTAGCCGGGTTGACAGGATCTGCTGAAACAACCCCTATTGCATCTAGAAACTATTGGGGAGATATGACGCAAGATGAGTATATTGACTCTAAGATAGGAAATTCACAGTACTCCTCCAGAAAATATTATCACAGCGATGGTTCTAGCTCTTTACATAATAACTACGGCAATGGACACGGATCGATCTATCATAGCAATGGATCTAAATCAATTTATCAAGACTATGGCAATGGACATGGGTCCGTTTATCATAGCGATGGATCAAAATCCGTTTGGTAAACATAAGATCATGAAACACCCAATCAAAACGCTACTTTTCCCATTTTTATCAATATTTTTAATGACAAATATGGCACAGGCCGTGTTTGTTCTTCCTCCCGCTCCCTCATCAAATATAGGTGGAGAGATTGGTCGAGGTTTTGGTAATGGCTTGAATCGTGGATTCGAGATGGCTTGGGCCGACGGAGCTCAAGAACGCGAACGCAAACGCATACAAAAAGCTCAAGAAAAGCAGTTAGCAAAAGAGAAGGAAATTTTAAAAGAAATTTTAACCGATTATACCCCGTCAGAAACTCCGAAATATGTAGTAAAAGTGATAAAAAGTGATTTATCTTCCTCGTCTAAAGAATTCGTCATCAATGCTCTGAATGAACAATACGCCCTATATGTTAAAGAACAGGGTCTTTGGTATAGAATAAAGAAATTTCTTTTCGATTAGAACACTCAAAAATGACGCGGTCTTGAATCATACTCTGGATTCAAAAATCCACCATGCCCGATAAATTGATCAGAGCCCCGTAGAAAAGGGTTCCCTGCATATCCCAAAGTTCGAGATTGGATCGGATCAGGAGAGATAGAGGAAATACTTCTTCTTTCTCCAAAATACGAAAATAAACTGTATCGTAGGGAATCCAAACAATGATCCCCCCTCTTAATTGGAATGTCTTCTCCTTTTTGAGCTGCCTTCGGATCCCAGCAATAGCTTTGCACCTCTCCAGTCAAATTACGACAGTTGCGAACAATTTTTAAATCCCCCATTGATAAATAACTGGATAAAACTTTAATCCCCTCTTTTACATCATTTTTTGCATCACGAATAGGAATTTGCTGAATACCGCCTCTTCTAAGCTCTACTTTGAAAGAAGCGGCAGCAGGATCGACATAAATAAATTTTACATTTCGTCCATAAACAAACTCAGCTAGATCCAATGCAAATTCCGCATCCGTCTTTTGCTTTCCTGATTTTTTGGAATCATAGTAGTATTCAGCTTCCACCCATAATTTGGGAGATACTTGATCGTTGACCCCAAGCAAAGTGAATGCAGTTGGATTGGTAAACCCAATATCACAACCAACCAGGTAAAATTGTGCAGCAGCTGGAGGTCTGGTAATTGTATGAATTCTTTCATCAAAAAAATCAAAGATCGCACCTTCTGCTAGGCACCACTCCCCCTTAATGAATCGACGACGAAAAACACCCGTATGCTGCCTTTCTAGAAATCCCCTCTCTTCTTGATTAAGCTTAGGATTGTCAAGCAAACCAAAATAAAAAGTATTTATACCATTTATCAAAAATAAGTTTTAATTTACAATAGCCCGTTTTTGATTAATCTAGGACGAAAATGGGTAGA
>DAIDHZ010000044.1 GCA_027451825.1 Chlamydiota bacterium | reverse complement strand
ACCATGTGTTTTACACATGGTCTGCGGTCTGCATCGCTTTGCTGCTTCAAACCTGAGGCGCCGGCTTTGACAGAAATGAAAAAACTCACCGCCTCGCAGTATATTTTGGGCGTTTTAATTTTTTTTGAATAGTGATTTATTTTTTTTGATTTTTAATTAAATAATATTATATAATTATGCTGTAACATCTCCTTGTTTATGGTTTGTGTGTCGAACTGGAGATTTTTAATATTAATTTTTAAATTTTAGAGGAAGTAAAATATGTCTTCAAACGTCAGAGGAAAACCACCATATACACCACCAAGTTATCATCAGCATCCAGATGGAGCTGCTTTCGCAGAGCAACAAAGGGCCTTACGGATTGCGCAGCAAGTTTTAGAAGAGCATCAGAGAGCTAAAGCGACCACTCAAAGTGGTGAGGCTGATCAAGCACCGCAAGCCCATCAACAAGCAGCGGGCGGCGCGGCGCCTGCTCTTTCAAGATCGGAAGCTGTTCGTCGTGTTTCTCATCCATCGACAAGAAAGCTTCCTGATCATTTTACATCAGTAGCTCAAGTAAAGGAGCATTGGAAAGGATTGGACCGAGCTGGACGTATTGCGTTTGCAGAGCTTTGGCGGTTCGATTTGTCGCGGGACGGTGCAAAAGTTCCTGAGGATCTTTCTGATCCTGAAGGGGCTAGTATATTAGGTGCCGTTCGAAGGGATTTAGGGATACCTGATTCCTTCTTGGGTCGTGTGGCAGATGCATTCCGTAATTTATTCTGAGGTTCATGAGCAGCTGCTGCGTAAGCAATCGCTTGTTTAAGAATTTGGGTCTTTACGGATTGTAGAGACCCTTTTATTTTCCTTTAAAAATCAATCTCTGCGCCGAGGGTAAGTCCTTGGAAGAAGAGATCTCCTTGCGTTGGGACTGCTTGAGCTCTGAGCGCTTCTCCATCAACGTATCGAAGGAGCATGTTTTGTTTCCACCAGCATTGCATTTCATAGCCTAAAGAAAAGGCGTAGTAGATCACAGAATCTTTGCGACAGTAGCAATTGCCGAAACGCAAGGTAAATTGGAGGTCTGCTTCAGGACGAAAGGTCCAGTAGTTGTCATGGAGGTGGACATATTCTGAGGCAAGAAGAAGATTTGATTGGGAATCAAAGAAGGAATACAGATCTGTTTCATTACGAGCGACGGTGAATCGTGAAGAGAGAAGAGATCCGGCAATATGAGCGTTAAGGCTCCAATAGCGATCAAAAGTCCAATGAGTTCCTAAAGAGACAGAAGGGCCTATGTTAAGAGATCGGTTTTTCATAGGAATTCGAGAACTGATGATATTTCCTCGGGTGTAGGGTCCTGTCAGATAAGTCACTTTATAGTAGTTTTGTAAAGTCGCAATTTTGAGCCCAAATCCGGGATCAATTGAGAGTTGCGTGCCAAGGCAAAGAGAATGCTTGAGAGCGATATCAAAAATATTGGCTGTAAATTTCCAGTGAGCGAGAGCATCGACCCATTGAATGTTGAGAAGGTTAGATCCTGAATAGCTGGAAGTATTTCCCTGAAATGCAAAAGGAGAGATCCAAGTTGCAATAAGGCCGGATCCGTTGGGGTTTGTTGTGTCAAAGAGTTGTTGGGCGTGTTTGTCAACGGAGGCTTGAAAGTAGGTAAATGCTCCATCGAGTCTCCAATTGTCATGGGGAAGATGGTACCCTAAAGATAAGCGAACAGCAGGTTCCCAAGAACCGTTGATTTTATGCATCGTTCCTTTTTGATTGGATGATGTACCTTTATTTTGGAATGCATATTCAAGACCGTCGAGCCCTGCTTCCCAATAAAGAAATTCAATTCCCGTGTAGACATTGCTTTGATTGAGATTTTGATCGCAGAGAATGCAAGCTCTGCTTGAAGGAAGAAATGCGCAATTTTCAGGAACAGGTGTTCCCATGAAACAGCTTGTTGCATTCGCAAAGAGCATTGTTTTCAAAAAGAAAAGAGGAAATGATTTTTTCATTTTAATACCCAAATCGGAAGTTGATGGAAGCTCCTTGGAGTGTTAAATTCCCTTTTTGATAAAAGGGGATATAGTAGATGGGGCTGCCTGCGATTAAAAACATCATGTTTTGTTCCCAAAAATGTTGGATTTCATAAAGGGCGTCGCAGCCGAAGGAGAAGTCTTTGCTTTTCCCAAAACAGGTTTCCCAGGAGATTCCGGTTGCATATTCAACATTCGGACGGAAGGCCCAAAAAGAGTTTCTTTGAGAAAGTGCGGCATTTTGAGAGATGCTTGTATTGCTTAAAAAAGAGGCTGTATCGTGTCTTTTGACTGTAAATGAGTAGAGAGGAAGTGCGCCAGCAATGTTGGCAATGAACGACCATTTTTTTGTAAAAAACCATTTGGAGTTTACCCCCGCTCTTGGACCTATTCCCCAACAGGTATTTTTGATTCTGGTGTTTGAAAATAGGGCTTGGGCGCTTGGATTATTCGCAGGAATTTCAACGCTGTCGGAATAGTTGACATGCATTTGTTGACGAATTGAAAGACCTTTAATGGAACCGAAGAATCGTAGAGAAAGAGATCTTGTGAGAGAAAATGGGTATCCAACTTCCCAGTCAATTGTATTGAAGTGAAGCGTCCAAGCAGCTTTTGCATTTTGATAAAGAAAAGGAGCTGTCGCAAATGTTGTAGAAATCTGAGGCATTGAGGGGAAAGAGTAAATTGGAAAAAGGCCGACTCCTTGAGCATTGGCATCGGAAGATACTGATTTGGAATTATGGCTATAGAAAAACGTCCAAAGAACATTGGTTTCCCAATTGTTTTTGAAGTTTGCGCCGACATTGACTTTGACGGCCGGACTCCATTGAAAATTGGGGTGAACAAAAGATCCGCTCACATCATTTGGAATGGTGTCTGCGCCGTAGGTTTGAGAAGATTTTGGATGGTTGCGCAAGGCAAATTGAAGGCCATCTTCTTTGGCTTGCCATACAAGAAAAGAGACGTCGAAGACTTCTCTAAAAAAACCAGAACAAGGATCGCAAGAGCAGGGAATCGATGAATAAAGAGAAGCCTGCTTTTCTTGATATTGCTGACAAAGTGTGCTTGGATACTCAAGAGCTCCCTCTTGACAGCAGCTGGATTGTGCATATCCAATCATGGAAAAGGTGCTTAAAATGAGAGAAAAAAGACTTTTTGTGTTCATAGATTGGAAATCCTTAAAAGTTTACGCGAACTGTTGCGGTAAGTCCCTGCATTTGTAAATCTCCTCGAGAATCAATGCCTTGAGGTACGTAAGATGAGTAGTTTCGTCTTGCGTGATTTTGTGACCACCAGTATTGACATTCATAGGCGATTGTGAGATTGGCCCCCCAATCTTCTTTTTTGTTAAAGCATATGCCCCAGTCAAAGCCAAGTTGCGCTTCTATAACGGGAGTGAGAAGATGAAATCTTTCTTTTCTTTTGAGCGTTATTGAAGAATTTGCAATGGTATTTTCTTGAAATTGTGTGATGGTGTTGTAGTGAGAGTACATCAAGGAAAACGCGCCATTTGCGATGAGGCTAAATCCGTAGCCGAGCGGCCATTTAGAATCGATACTTGATCTAGGACCTACATACCAAGTCTTTTGTTGATAAGAGAATTTGCTATCTAAAATAAGAAGTTCGTTACCATCTGAAAGTCCAGAGCCTAAATTTCCAAGAATTCCGGTGCTATTATGATAATGGACGACATAGCGTTGGTGAGAGAGAGCTCCTTTCAATCCTGTAGCAAGTCTCATGAGAAGGGATTTACTAATGAAAAAAAAACGTCCCATATCCAAATCTAGAGAGTTTAGATTGAGGGTCCAATCGGCTCTTGCTTTTTCATAAACCATGGGAGTATTCGATGAAAAAGAAGAGATCAGAGGAGAATACCAGAGAGGGACAATTCCTATTCCTGTGGGTTGAATGACGGAGTCGAAATCTCTTTTTAGATTCGTTAAATTGCCATGGTAATAGGTCCATTGCGTTTTTAGATCCCAACCATCGTAGGGAAGAGTTTGTCCAAGACAAACTTTAAATCCTGGATTCCATGAAAAATCGGGGGTGAATATTTTTTCTTTAAAAGAGATGTCGGTATTGTTTGGGTCAGCGGGGTTGAATGATTTTTCTGCAAATTCAAGCCCTCCGAGCTTTGATTGCCATAAAAGACCCGATGCTGTGATATAAGGAGCTCCTTTTTCCTTGAAAGAGGCCGAGCAAGGCTGTGCGGGTGCTAAGAGAGCGTAATTGGGTGTTTCTTCATTGAGATGATTGTGGTTTGCCGCCGTAAGGGAGGAGATGCCAAGGGCTGAAAATAAGAGAATTTTTTTCATATACACTTTTTGAACTCCAGAAATTAATGGTGATACAAAAATTGGATTTCGAATGCAAATGTTTTTTTTAGCAAGCTGTTTCCTGTGTGTTTCTTTGGTGCTTTTGAGAATTTTGAAGATGGCTCTTGAGGAAAAAGAAAGGATTGTATAGTATTTTTAGGATATTATTTTAGTTCACCACTTAGGCAAAACTTATGGATTTTTTATCTGATGCATCTGAAGAAACAGTCACCTCAAACATTAATGCACCTTCTCCGGAAGTTGAAGGGGGGGCAGAAAAGGTGGATAAAACAGAGGATGTGTCTAAGTGGAGTCCGGTCTTTGTAGAATTTTCTCAAAAACTGAAGGGTCTTGCGACTCCTGAAGAAAAGATTGCTTTGGGTCTTGAGTTTATGCGAGGTTCGATTTCTCAGGAGGGGAGTCCCCGTTTCAGAGAGTTTTGGGAATCTCGTCGTATCGTTCTGCCTTTCTTTAAGGAAAATGTGAATTCGGCGATTCGCTCAAAATTATGGTCTGAGTATGTTGAGTTGACTGTTGAAGCTCGCCGTTTGAAAGATATTTTAGAAGAGCAGAGCGCTTTTGCAATGGAGCAGATCGATTTAGCTATTCAGGCTGTAGATGTTGATCTCGCTCGTGTCGATGAAATTTTAGCACAATCTGCCGCACTTGAGTTTGCAAGTGTTCCTTATTTTGTTCGTTCTAAACTTTCTGTTTACGAAGGATTGCAAAAACAGTTGAGTCTGTATAACGCTTTAGCTTCTCGATTGAATGGACTTCGTAAAGAAATCATGCGAACAGATATGCGAGTTCGCTTTAAAACGAAATTTTTTAAGCGCCTTTCTGAATTAGGCGATCGCGTTTTCCCAAAAAGAAAAGAATTGATCGAAGCAGTGAGTTCTGAGTTTAGCAAAGATGTAGATCAGTTCGTTGCTAAGCATTTTAAAGGAGACGAGGTTGTCGGGGCTCCTTATTATGCTCTTCGAGAAGAGATTAAATCATTCCAAATGATGGCCAAAAATTTGACTTTGAGTAGTTCAATATTTAGTCGTACTCGTTTGCTCATGAGCGAATGCTGGGATAAGGTGAAAGTTCTTGAGAAAGAACATAAGAAAGTGGTGTCTGAGAAAAGACAAGCTTCTTTCGAAATTAAGCAAGCGATTCAAACGAAAATTGATGAGCTTGGCACTTCTAGCTCAGAAATGTCTCTTAAAGATTTAGATAAAGAAATTGATGAAATTGTGAAAGAGATGCGAGCTGCTAATTTAGAGCGCGAAGATGTTCGTATTTTGAGAGATTCTTTAGCGAAATTGAGAGCTCCTCATTTAGAAGCTGCAGAGAAAAAAGCAAAAGAACTCGAGCAGATAGAACAAGAAAAAATGCAGCAGCGCAAAGAGAAAGTGCTGAAATTGAAAGAAGCTTTGCAACAGTTCATTCATGATGCAGCGCAAATGGAATTAGATGCTTTGATTGCGCAATATAAGCAGATGGAAGCAGATATTGCATCTTTGGAAATCTCTAAAGTAGAAAGACAAGGTTTAGAGAGAAGTCTTCGTTCGATTAAAGACTTGATCGCTGATAAGAAAGAGAATTCTCTTTTAAACTTGAGTGAAGATGATCGTAAGACTTTGGACAATTTACGCATGGTTTTGCAGCAGAAAAAAGAGAGAAGACAAGAAATCAAGGAATTGATTGATTCTTACAGAAAAACGTTAGGATCTTCAGGCTTGGATTTCGAAAAGGCATTCCATTTAAGAGAGCTCTTAGATCAAGAAAAAGAGCGCCTCGATAAAGCAACCGCAGGTATTGAAGAAGTTGAGCAAAAAATTGCTGAACTTGAAAAATAAAAGCTCACTTTTGTCTTTGTAAGACTTCATTGAGGCTGTAGCGTTGTTTTGTTTGGTCAACGAACCTTGTTTGTTAAAAGTGTATTTTTGTGATCTCTTCTCAATCTGAGGCGATGAACCTTTTTCTTTTTAATTCCATTTGGATGCCACAATGCATGCTGAATCATAATCGCTCTAACAGCACTAAGAGAGATCTGTAAATTGTGATCCTTCACCAAGTACTCATGAGCTAAAGTAGGTCCAAAGTCTTTATGGTTCATCCGACTCATTGGTACCTGTTCATAGAGAATCGACTTAGGATATTCTAAGTGTTGGCATTGAATAGAAAAATTAAAAAACGATTTGATTTTAAATTTTTTACAGCATAAACTTCGCCATTTTTTTTGTAAACAGGATCGGCTTCGCCGGCAGGATCACTCACTTCGTTCGCGGCAGGATAAGAATGTTTTGTGACTTTGATTTGCTTTGTACCAACGTGACTGGTCGTATTTTGAGCTGCTGCTTTGAAGTTATGCGAGAGCTTGGTTGCGGCTTTTTGGAATCGATTTATAAAAAAGCTCTAATCATCGCTCTGAAAAACAATGGGATGAATATAGAGCCAATTGCAAAACTCATTTCTCCGTTAAAATCCCCCTTTTGTGGCCATTTAAGTTCACTCTCCTTACCCAACC
>DAIDHZ010000043.1 GCA_027451825.1 Chlamydiota bacterium | reverse complement strand
CAAGATGAAAGAATGTGCTTATTCACCAATATTTCGCAGCCGTTGTTTAATGGGAGAATTTTAATGCGTCAGTTCTGAAGTAGAACGAAAATGATGATTTTTTTCTTAAAGGATTAATTCTCGGCTTTTCAATTGCAGCTCCTGTTGGACCAATTGGCGTTCTTTATATACGAAGAACTTTGTAATTTGGTCGTTTCTCTGGATTTTTTCATTAATGAGCTTCCTATGAAATCTAAACCTACAGTGCAAATAGTTCGATTCAATACTTTGACTTTCCATACAGAACACTTCGGCGATCGCAATAATCCAACTTGTTTGCTCATTGCTGGTGCAATGGCTCCTGCTCGTTTTTGGACCGACATCTTCTGCGATCTACTCGTAAATTCCGGCTTTTTTGTCATCCGCTACGACCATCGAGATATAGGCGAATCTTGCGCTGTTGATTGGCAAACGCACCCCTACACTCTTTCTGATTTAGCTCATGATGCTATTTCTATTTTAGGTGCCTATGGCATTCAGCAAGCTCATTTTGTAGGACATTCAATGGGAGGGTATATCGCCCAAACCATTGCTTTAGAATTTCCTAAAAATACTCTGAGCATTTGCTCAATTTCAGCGGGACCTATTGGAGCTACCAAAGACACAGATCATCCTCTATCTGATGAAGAACAGACAATTCTTGCCAAAACTTGGGACATCATGTTGAGTCGCCAGGATGGTCCATCAAAAGAAACAAAGATTCAGAGCTTTTTGCCTATTTGGAAATATCTAAACGGAAAATTTCCTTTCGATGAAGAAATGGCTTATGCATACACAAAGGATCTGATTTTACGTTCTCAACATCCCATCCGAGCAGGCAATAATCACGAGCTTGTCATGCGTTCTCTTGACATTGAAAAATCAAAAAACATTCTACAAAAAGTTGATCTCCCCACTCTTATCATTCAAGGGACTGCCGATCCATTGGTTTTGCCTCGAAATGGTGCTGCTCTTAGTTCAGCAATCCCTAAGTCGCATCTAACTATGATTTCGGGGATGGGGCACATGTTCTTTGATCGTGGATTAGAGAAAGAGATGGCTGACCTTATATGTAGCCATATGAAAAACACCTCAAGAAATATCCTTGAAAGAAACATGCTTCTTCATATGACTTATTTTGCGGGGAAAATGCCGCAGATCAAGATGCTTCCCTATGAAGATGTCGCTATTATTCGCTCTGACATTTCCGATGATATGTTCAATTACGTGTTATCCGCTCGTTTTACTAAAGAAAATGTTGCTCGACGGGTTGATCAAGTGATTCATATGTTTCAAGAGCATGATCTTCCTTTCTCTTGGTGGGTTGGTGAATCTGATTCACCAACTGATCTGAAGAATGAGTTATGTCAACAAGGATTGATGTTCAAGGAAAAAGACGTAGGGATGATTCTTGATCTTCAATCTTTCTTCCCGAAGACTAAAAGTCAGCTCCATTTTAAACGTGTTTCTAGTGCAGGAGCATTGCAAGATTTTGGGGACATTATTTTAGCTATTGGAGGACATCCAGAATGCTATGAGCGCATCTATCGACATATCCCTCTTTCCATTTTGCAAGAAAACTCTCTTCTTCAAATGCATATTGCTTATTTGGAAGGCAGACCAATCGTTAGTGGAATTCTTGTATTGGGGGACAACATGGGTGGAATTTATTACGTTGCCACCGTTCCAGAAGAAAGGGGCAAAGGATATGGAACCGCTATGATGGAACATCTCCTTAATCTCGCAAAACAAAGAGGATACTTTTTGGCAGGCTTAGAAGCATCCCACGAAGGACTAAATCTTTATAAGCGATTAGGTTTTAAAGAAGTTTGCATTTTTGAAGAGTACGCATGGACGAAACAATGAAAATTGTATTTCTTTTCTATTGTATCCATAAATCAAGTTCTTTTATACTCATGCTGATAAAAGTTGGATGGCGCTGGTTGGGATGGAGTCCTCCCTCCCTCATAACCCGTCGGTCTCAGGTTCAAATCCTGGTTGCCCCACTTTCACCTACACTAAGGTGAAGCGAATTAAAGTAAGCAGCTCACTAGAAATCTGAGCTTCGGGTTCGTAAGATTCTTTGAGAATTCTGCATCAAGACTCCTTTAAACCCAGATCGAAGGGCGATTCACCCTTTTCATTTCTAATATTGGGGTTAGCACCTCGATCGAGAAGCAATTGTATGATTTCTTTAGCATAACCCCACTTTACCGCTTTATGAAGCACAGTTTCTCCAGAGCGGTTTCTAATATTGGGATCAGCCCCATGGTCAAGAAGGAGTTGCACTGTATCAATATCATAAGAGAGAGATCGAAAAATTGGAGTTTCGCCACTAGAGTCGTCTTTAGCATTAACCTCTGCTCCATAGTCAAGGAGTAATTGTACAATACCTCTACCCCTATCTTCGTGCATTACAGCTTCATGGAGCGCGGTGCGTCCAAAGCGGCCTTTAATATTAGGATCAGCGCCATGCTCGAGAAGAATTTTGAGTATTTTTCTATGGTTATTTTTAGCCGCGTTCACAAGTAGTGAATTTCCAAGCCCATCTATAACATCAATTTTTGCACTATGCTCAAGTAGAAGTTGCACTATTGTTATCTGATCCTTTTTTTCTGCCCAAAAAAGAGGAGTTGTTCCATTTCCTTCTTTAGCATTGACATCAGCCCCATGCTCAAGAAGGAATCGAGCTTTTTCTTCGCGTCCCCAAAATGCAGCTTCATGAAGCGCAGTTAGTTTGAAGTTGCCTGTATCATCAATACCGACTCCATTTTCAAGAAGGAATTGTAATACTTTTACAGAACCTGCCCTAATAAAAGGCGTTTCACCATGTCGACCTATCCAATCAATTCTCGCACCATGGTCAAGAAGAAGCGCAATTGTCTCCACTTGAGAATACTCAGCAGCCCTCATAAGCGGAGTATCTCCAAACTTGTCAGTACCATCGACTTCAAGACCCTGGTCAAGAAGGAATTTAGCTATTTCTACACGCCCATGAACTGCAGCAATGTGTAGAAGTGTTTCTTCACCTATCCCTCTTGCGTTGAGATCAGCACCATTTGCAAGAAGTAATTTCAGTGCTTCTAAATGGCCATATCTGATTGTTTGAGTAACGGCCGACTCACCATTATGGCCTCTGAAATCAATTTGTGCACCACGGTCAAGAAGTAATTGTATTATTTCTGCCTTACCATTTTCCAAAGGATTAAGAGAGTCTCGAACAGCCCATATAAGAGGAGTATCTGCCAACTTATCAAAAGCATTGACGTCAGCTCCATGGTCAAGAAGGTATCGAACTATTTCTAAGTGACCACAAGATACAGCCACGTGCAAAGCAGTTTCTTGATCCTTCCCTCTAGCATTAATGTTTGCGCCATCAGCTAGAGCAACTATTACCTCCTTCAAATCATTGGAAAATAAAAGCTTATCTTTTTCCTGATAAAAATCAGAAAACAACTGAGTGGATAAGGTGGACATTGAGCACGCCAAAAATTTCATCATAAACCCTTCTAGAAACTCATAAAAATGAAACAATGAATCTGAGATTGTAAGCTTTCCTTCCTTTTATATAAAGCTGAAAAAAGCCCAGGAAGAAATTTGTTTTCGCACATCTTGGCTGCCTACACAGGCCCATCGTATTTGATGAAGATGCCTTTCCTTTCTCCCATCTAATGGGGATCCTGTAAACGCCTCAAAATAGGTCTTAAGTTTTTCCGCATTTTTCCCGCAACAGGACTGAATTCAATATAAAAAAGGCCAAAGATCATCATCGAGAAACGATGACTCATATCCGTTCAAAGTAAAAATTTTCTTACAACTCTGAATTGAACTCTCTCCGTTCCTGCCAGCACCCGCTGATATTTCTGTTGTAGTTGACGTTACGTAATCTTGTATACTGGTAACTTCTTCTATGACAAAATGTATTTATGGAACATAGCATTACATCGCTTGCGAAAAAGGCTCGAGAAATTCCCACCCAAAACATGATCAAAGAAATTGAAAATATTCAGATTCAAAAGGTTGGAAAAGAAGCGGTAGAGAAAGCAAAGGGGTATCGGATATGAACCATTTATTCATTGTTTGTCCCAATCATTTCCCATCTATTCAACAGCTTCTCTACATCGCCCCAAGGAAGGCGACTACCCTTAACTTTCATAGCATCAAAACTCCCTTTGGCTTGAGACTGCTGTATAATTTTCTGGTTCAGTAATTCCTCAATAATCCAAAGCGTCCCATGGACTTCAACTCCTTCCTTTTTTGCGGCGATGCGAAGATCTTTGTCTCCTGTCAAAAGAGGGCATCGTTCTTGAAGCGCTAGAGCTAAAGCAGAATGGTCCATCATGCTAGGCCGCGGATACTGCCCAGTTAGAAATTCTGTCTTCTTGACCGATGCAGGGTTAAGACTTTTTACTTTTAGACCCGCCTGCAGAAGATGACTATGTCGCTCTCTGAGCTCTAGTTCAAAAAGAATGTCAGGAACTGCGATTTCGTAAGGAAGCTGAAAGATGACAGGCATCAAACTACCGTCTTCCATATCGATAAGAATGTTAGCATCGCTGATGAGTAAGAGCATTTCCGTTTTGCACCTGACGAAGAGCTTTTAATTGAGAGAGAGAACAGGATAACAGTTCTGCGGCTTTTGGTTCCCCAATATACTCTTCACCGAGAGCATGAAACAGCATTTGGTTAAAAGTATGAGCTTTTTCCGAAGGAACTTCTAATCCAGGTTCTTTACGGTGCCACCCTTTCTGCCGGAAGCGAATTACAAGGTTTTTGTAGTAGGGCTCTTGAATCACCCCCAAATCCTTAAGACGATAACAAATTGCCCCCATGCTTATCTGAAACTGTTCTTTGAGCAGAAGAAGTTCCTGCCATTCAATAGCGCGACGTTCTTTTCCCAATGCTTGGAACACAGCAACACGCGGAAATAGAAAAGCCCCTGCAAATCGATTACAAGCTTGTTCTTCATCTAATTTATGAGAAAGACGTTTGATAAAAATATAATGAGCGAGCTCATGCGCCAAATTGAACCGCTGCCGATCACCAGGCCATCTTGAGCTAATCACAATGATTGGCTGATCATTGATCACAGTAGAAAGACCATCAAAATGTTCTTCATCAATCTCGATGACAAACACTCTTATTCCTTGGGCTTCAAAAGCATCAATAAGATCATGGATTGGAGCTAACCCTAGTTTCCAAGACTCACGCAAGTTTTCAGCAACAATTTCTATTTCTTCGAGAGTATTAATTTTCTGAGGTAAATCGACTGAGATTTCAAATATGGGCACTGGAGAAGAAGGATAAAGATTCTCCAACTCTAAGCGTCGTTCAATCTGGCTAATCACCTCAAATTTAATAGCTTCTTCCGCTTTCCCATTTAGTTTTTTGCGCTTTCTAAATTTTACATTTTCAAGAGACACCTTGATTGGACGAAAAAAGAAATCAAGGCGAATTTTAAGAGCTTTTGCCAGCTTAATGAGCATATCGGAAGAAGGATAGACATCCCCATCCTCATATTTTTTGATAGCTGCATGGCTTAAGTTCACAAGATCAGCGAAAGCTCGGAGGCTTAATCCAGCCGCCTTTCTTGCCTGTTGGAGTCGAACCCCTAAGTTATTCATAGATAGATACCTATATATTTTCTTACCTTTAGTTTACAATATAAAAAAAATAGACGTTTTTGTAAACTCAAGGTTTTCTTAACGATTTGATCCGGTTCTGTTCGGACAGAACCTTTGCAAGGATTACTCAAAGGCTAGAATGAATAAAAGAGTAAAAAAACAGCATTATATTAGTCGCACTTATTTACAAGAATTTAGCACCCCCTCCAAATCCAAAGATCTCCTATGGGTACGTGATAATCGGGGACGATGGCGACCATCTAGACCAGAAAATGAAGGTTTTGAAAATGACTTTCAATCCTTGATAGATGAAAACGGAAATAAATCTGATGAGTTGGAGTCATATTTCGCTCCGTATGAAGGAGAGTTTAAAATGCTGCTGAGACAAATTGAGAAAACACAACGCGTCCCGCAAGACCCGGAGCAACTTGGCACGCTTTTATCAATTATGGGACTGTTTGCAATACGAGTCCCTACTGTGCGCGAGAATTTCAAGCGATTCGCCACCGCTGGCATGAAGAAAACGATGGGGTTGGTATTACAAGATGAACGCACATATAAGGCACACATGAAAAAGGTTTGCGATCCTGGCGAAGAACTCGTGCCTTACCAGCAGATGCTCGACTTTCATCAAAGCGACGCATTCATCTTAAAGCACAATCCCATGTGGGTATTAGAAACAATATTAAAAAATGCTGTCACGGTCACAGATCTTCTGCATCTAAGGAATTGGATGGTAGTGGAAGCTCCAGCTCCTCTTTTGATCACTTCTAGCAAACCAGTCAATCCTTTTTGGACAATAAGCCTTCCACCAAACCAAAAAGGCAGAGAGCCCTTTTTCAATCCACAATTCTTGGCTGCCCACCCTACAATCGTTCCGCTGTATTCCCCTTATAATGAACCTACTGGTCGCTTTCCACCGATTCTCCCAGGATTCGGGACTCTCACAAGCATGGTGGTCTTCCCGCTCACCCCATCTTTGGCATTGATCGGATCTTGGTCGCCTGTGCCGCTTTACGCAAAGATAGACTACTGCACAGCCCAGGCGATCAACTGGGTCACTGCCAATTCCGGCGCTGATTATGTGTACTCCCCTCAAAAGCTATTTTCCATTCCATGGAATTCCAATTTGGCTCCTTATCTGCAAGATTATCATAACCAGCTGGGATCACGGTTGATCACCTTTAAACCCTGATTTTCTATTATCAATCAGATAAAAGGCAGGCTCTTCTCGATTTTTCCGTCGACCATTTGTGGACCACTGGCATGCAAAAAAGTGCGATAAATGACGACAGTTCGCAGTAGCTCGAAAGGCTGGCTTTCCGCTATTGTTTAGGGGAGTTAGCTGCTGGGAAGCGGCGTGGGTGCTGCAGACTCATAACCCATCAGTCTCAGGCTCAAATCCTGGCTGCCCCATTTTCCACCATGCTTACCCTTAACAAGTTAGGTGTGATTTAGTGGATCATGTTAAAGACAAAAAATCTGTCGATGCACACACAATGCACACAGATTCACTACAAAGCACAGTGCGCAGCAGCAAGCTAAAAGGTGCTGACATGGTATACAAAAAATCCCAAATAAAGATGGTACGAAGAGCTACAGAGCTCAGGTTAGGTTAAACGATGGCTTGCCCCCACAATCAAAAAGCTTTCCCACTCTAATGGAAGCTAGAGCTTGGAAGGCTCAAGAAGAAACGAAGCGCAGACAAGGCTTGTACTTCCCTACAATGACCTCGAAGCAAAACAAACTTGATGAGCTGATTGACCGCTACATCACAATCACAAAAAAAGGACTCTT
>DAIDHZ010000042.1 GCA_027451825.1 Chlamydiota bacterium | reverse complement strand
CTGGCAAAGGCGCTGTCCAACAACTTTGTTCGAGAGATTGGGCAAAAATTAAAACTTATTTTTGATAAATGGTATTACATTAGCGCATGGCAGTGGCGGCAAACGGACAAGCCAGCTTATTGAAAACATTTTTCTTCCTGCATTTCGTAATGACAAATTAGATCAGCTTCATGATGGGGCCTTGTTGGACATCCCTGCAAATCAAATTGTATTTACAACAGATTCTTATGTTGTGCAGCCTGTGTTTTTCCCGGGCGGAGATATCGGCAAGCTTGCCGTTACGGGAACGCTGAACGATCTTGCTATGTGCGGAGCTAAACCTTATTACTTAAGCTGTAGTTTTATTATTGAAGAAGGTTTTTTGCAAAGCGATCTCAAGAGGATTGTAGAATCCATGAAAAAAGAAGCAGATATGAATTCTGTTCAGATTGTCACGGGAGATACTAAGGTTATAGAAAGACAAACGGGAGCCAATATTTTTATCAATACGAGCGGTATTGGGATCAGTATGGCAAAAAAAAGTATCCATCCGGGCCGTATTCAAAAGGGAGATCGTATTCTTCTCAGCGGAGATATCGGACGTCATGGAATGGCCATTATGGCAAAGAGAGAAGGCTTAGAGTTTTCATCGCCATTAATGAGCGATTGCTGTTCATTGGTCCCTATGATTGAATCCCTCCTATGTCTTGGAATTGAAGTGCACTGTCTTCGTGATTTAACAAGAGGCGGCCTTGCAACGGCTCTCGTTGAACTTGCAGAAACATCGAAAATGGAGTTGCGAATTTTAGAGAATGAGATCTATGTGAGTGAAGCAGTCGATAGTGCTTGTGAGATTTTGGGTTTTGATCCTTTATATGTGGCCAATGAAGGTCGTTTTGTTGCTTTTATTCCAAAAGATCAAGAAAATAGTGCTCTTCAAGCAATGAGATTATTTTCTGAAGGAAGAGAAGCTAGGATGATAGGGGAAGTCGTGGATCGATCTGAACGTCCAAGTGCTATTTTGAAAAATTCCTTTGGAACTGAGCGCTATCTCTATAGGATGGTGGGAGATCAATTGCCAAGAATCTGTTAGGGCTATAAAAAGTGAGAAATAATGGAGACAAATCCTTCCTGGTTGATTTTAATTTTTTTTGCATTGACATTGGGATTTAGGCATGGTTTTGACTTAGATCACCTTGCGAGTATTGATGCAATCACGAGGACAGTTCGTGAAAATCGTTTTCTATCTAGAAATGTTGGTTTTTTATTTTCATTGGGACACGGTATCGTTGTTACTTTGATGAGCCTGATCATTGGCAGCGGTCTTATGCAATCTCATATTCCGGAGTGGCTTGATCAGTTTGGAAAGTGGGTGTCTATTTTTTTCTTATCTGTTTTTGGCGTATTAAATCTTTATAATGTTTTTCAAAAATCCTCAAAACAAACAATGCCGAACGGCATTCAAAGCTTTTTCGTCAAAAAACTCAGCGCCAAAAAATACGATGCCAAGATGATTATGGCAATCGGGGCTCTTTTTGCTTTTTCATTTGATACATTGAGTCAAATTGCTTTGTTTTCGATGTCTGCTTCGCTGTTATCGGGTTGGTTGTTCTCCGGTGTTTTAGGTGTTTTTTTTATGATCGGCATGATGATGTGCGATGGAGTCAACGGGCTTTTAGTGTCCGCTTTAATCCAGCGTGCGGATGGAGTTTCTGTTGTTGTTTCTCGAGGACTTGGCTTTGTTATTTCTATGTTTAGTTTGGGAATCGGCTTTGTAAGTTTATTCGAAATTTTGCAATCAAAGTTCTAACTGATTTTTTTTGATAAATGGCATGAACTTAGTGGTTTAGTTACTTTGTAAAAAAACTTTAAAAATAAATAAGAAATGAGTAGGTTGAGGTTATCCCGAAAAAGATTCAAGAATCGGTTTTGGGCGGTGTCGGCTTTATCTCAAAATTCGGATTCTCACGCGTGCCTTGCCCATTGGGCAATGGTCACTCGCTCCGAATGCAAATTTTGAGAAGCCTCCTTGCCCAATGGCGAGAAACTCGCATTACGGGCAAAGCAATGCTTCGTCCTCCATTTCCCGATTCTTGAATCATTTTCGGTATGAACAGGCGAGGGATGAGCTTTGCCTTGAAGAAGATTCGGGAATCTTATTTTTTGCAATTGTATCTGTTTGATTGAATTGATTTAAATTCAAAATATATATTTAATGTGAGTTGTGAAAAAAATCAAATTCATCGTCGGTATACTCGCTCTATGTATCGCAGTCTTTGTCATTTTTATTGTTTTGAGTCATGAAAAAACGTTGCTTACGCATCCCAAGGGTGTTATCGCGAGAGGAGAACTCCATCTGATTGTTACAAACATTCTTCTTATGCTCATCGTAGTTATTCCGACTTTTATTTTTCTTTTTGTAACGATCTGGAAATATCGCGCGAGTCGTTCGCAAACACAGAATACTCGGCAGCAGTCTCATGGAGTGTTTAGAGAGCTGATCTTATGGATAATCCCTGCGGTTGTCGTTGTTGTGATGATTTTTGTTACTTGGAAAGCCACACATAAATTAGATCCTTACAAGTCTCTTGCCAGCAATAACAAGCCGCTTGTCATACAGGTAGTCGCTCTCGACTGGAAATGGCTGTTTATCTATCCGCAGCAAGGAATTGCATCTGTCAATTATGTCCAATTTCCGGAGAAGACTCCGGTTCATTTTACTCTTTCTGCAGACGGCTCCCCAATGAATTCGTTTTGGCTGCCTCAACTGAGCGGACAAATTTACGCTATGACAGGAATGATCACACCACTTCACGTGATGGCTGACGAAACGGGTGAATACACGGGGAGAGCTGCTGAGATCAATGGGAAAGGCTTTGCAGACATGACGTTTATTGCAAAATCTACAACGCAAGCTGATTTTGAAAGTTGGGTTGCTCAAGTGCAGCAATCACCTTTGCATTTGACTGACTCTGTGTATAGAGAACTTGTTAAACCTTCGCAGAAAAATCCGATCGCTTTTTATGGAGCTGTGGAAGAAGGGTTGTTTCATAAAATAGTGATGAAATATATGGGTCCAACGGCAATATCATGGAAAGCTCCTTTTTTGGAAGATTGACTTTTGACGCACTTCCTCATCTTTGGTACACGATCGGGGGAACGGCTTTTTTAACGTTTATGATCATTCTTGGCGCTGCGTTGCTTACGAAACTGAAGCGCTGGAGTTGGCTATGGCATGAATGGTTGACATCCACTGATCCTAAAAAGATTGGTACTATGTACATGATCTTTGCAGCTCTTATGTTCTTTCGAGGGATGGTGGATGTAGGAATGATATGGCTGCAGCAGTCGCTGGCTGCAGATGGACCCGGTTTTTTGACGGCGGATCATTTTCAACAGGTGTTCACGTCTCATGGCGATATCATGGTTTTTTTCGTGACAATGGGATTTTTCTTCGGGCTCATGAATTGGATTATTCCGCTTCAAATCGGAGCTCGAGACCTTGCTTTTCCTTTTTTGAACTCTCTTGGTTTTTGGCTGACTGTTGCAGGTGGAGGATTGATTAATCTATTTTTTACAATCGGCGGGGAATTTGCCAATACGGGTTGGTTGGCGATTACACCATTATCCGAACTTGAATTTAATCCGGGTGCCGGCGTTGATTATTTGATTTGGAGCTTACAGCTATCAGGACTTGGCAGTTTGCTTGCAGGGATTAATTTTTTTGTTACGATCATTAAAAAACGAGCTCCGGGCATGACGCTTATGAAAATGCCTCTTTTCGTATGGAGCTCTTTATGTGCTGTTGTTTTGATTATTTCTGCATTTCCCGTGCTGACTGCAACGACTTTCCTTCTTTGGCTTGATCGTTGTTTTTCTATGCACTTTTTTACTGCAGGATTTGGCGGTAATCAAATGATGTACTTCAATCTTATTTGGATGTGGGGTCATCCTGAGGTATATATTTTGGTGTTGCCGGCATTCGGGATGTTTTCAGAGATCGTCTCCACTTTTTCGCAAAAAAGAATTTTTGGCTATGTATCTATGGTCTGTGCAGCGATTGCCATTACTCTTCTTTCATATATGGTGTGGCTGCATCATTTTTTTACGATGGGCGCCGGCGCAAACGTCAACTCTTTCTTTAGTATCATGACTATGCTGATTGCGATTCCGGCAGGAGTCCAAGTCTTCAATTGGATTTTGACGATGTTCCAAGGAAAGATCATCTTTGCCTCTCCCATGTATTGGTTTGTCGGTTTTTTATGCACATTCATACTCGGAGGGATGGCTGGTGTGCTATTAGCTTCTCCTCCTGCCGATTATCAAGTGCATAATAGTTTATTTTTGGTTGCCCATTTCCATACTATGATCATTGGAGTTGCTTTGTTTGGCATTTTTGCGGGTACTACGTATTGGTTCCCAAAGATTATGGGATTTACTCTCAACGAACGACTCGGAAAACAGGCTTTTTGGTTATGGTTGATTGGATTTTTTGTCTCTTTTATTCCGATGTATCTCTTGGGATTCATGGGAGCTACACGACGGCTTGACACTTACGCCGCTTCAACAGGTTGGCAGCCTTTATTCATCACCGCTGCTGTCGGATACGTCATCATTTGGTGTGGAATCATCACACAAGTATGGCAAATCATTGTCAGTATTAGAGATAGAAAAAAGAATATGGATACGACCGGAGATCCATGGAATGGAAGGACACTGGAATGGTCTATTTCTTCGCCGCCGCCTTTCTATAATTTTGCAGTGATCCCAACTGTCGTGAGTCACGAGCCTTTTAGAGATATGAAGGACAAAGGATGCGCACCAAAAACTCATTACGAAGACATTACATTGCCCAAGAATACAGGCATGGGAATTTATATCTCCGGATTTGCTTTTCTTGTTGGATTTGCAATTGTCTGGCACATTCTATGGCTTGCTCTTCTTGGTCTTGTTTGCACCATTGCTTGTATTATCCTTCGGTCTTTTGACGACGATACGGAATATGAACTTTCTGCTGAGGAAGTTCAGCGCATGGAGACATCGAAGATGAGGAAGATAAAATCATGAAGGATGATGTAAAAATCTTCGGTTTCTGGGTCTACTTAATGACGGATCTTGTGATTTTTGCCGTCCTTTTTGCTACTTTTATTGTCCTTCGCAATAATACATTCGGAGGGCCTTCCGGTCGCGAGCTATTTGATCTTTCTTTTGCTTTAAAAGAAACTCTGATCTTGTTGACGAGTAGTTTTACATGTGCTTTAGCAACTCTAGCCGTTCATCGACAGCAAAAACATTACGCCATTTTTTGGTTTTTCATTACTTTTGTTTTTGGGGTTGCCTTTCTTTATCTTGAATTTTCGGAATTTTCTCGATTTGTTCATCAAGGAGCAAGTTGGGAAAGAAGTGGATTTCTCTCTGCATTTTTTACTTTAGTGGGCACTCATGGATTGCATATTTCTATCGGATTATTATGGATGGCTGTAGCCATTTTAAGATTGTATTTTCGTAAGATGTCGGCTCCTGATGTTTCTAGAGTGATCCGAATGGCTTATTTTTGGCATTTTTTGGATGTTGTTTGGATTTTTATTTTTACCGTTGTCTATGCGATGGGACTTTTGTTATGAGAGGATTGTATGCATGAAACGTTGACTCTACGCGTCATTGGATATGTAGCTTCTTTGCTATTAACTTTGGCCTCTTTTTGGGTTGTCGCTTATCCGGAAGCACTGCACTTGCAAACGCAAACAACGATTCTTTTTATTTTAATTTTTGCGGGACTACAGGCCTTTGTTCAATCGGTCTGTTTTCTTCATATCTTGAATGAAAAGAAGCCTCGTTGGAACTTATTTATCTTTGCTTCTACGATTTCTATTATTGTTATCATTGTTAGTTTCTCGATTTGGGTCATGAACCATTTGAATTACAATATGATGCCGTAATATACCCGTTCTATACCGAAACAACTTGAAGAATCGGTTTTCAGCGGCGTCGGCTTTACCTCAAAATTCGAATTCTCACTCATGCCTTGCCCTAGGGCAATGGTCATTCGCTCCGAATGCGAATTTTAAGGGGCCTTCTTGCCGAAATCCCGATTCTTCAAGTTGTTTCGGTATAGTTGAAAGCCACCCAAGAAAACCGAATTAAAAGCTCTCAAATTTCGAATAAAATGTCGGGGTTAATATTGAATTTGTTGTTTCGGTATAGATGGGGATTGATAGGGCGTCGCTGTGCTGCTAGAGTGCATGAGAATGCATAAAATTAGAAAAAAGTTTAGAATGAGCCGTAAATGGGTTGGGACTACCTGGCCGGCGCTTAGCTTCAAGGACTTTCAGGCTTTTCGCTATCTTAGGGCGGGTTTATGAGTCAAAAAACATTGTACACTCTTGCTTGGGTTAAGAAAAGAGTATTGCCGGTTTTAAAAAAACACGCGGTAAAACGGGCTGCGATTTTTGGGTCTTTTGCTCGTGGAGACGCAAAAGCGAAAAGTGATGTAGACATTCTGATCGAGTATAAAACAAAAAATAAATCTCTTTTTGACTTAGTTGATTTAAAATCCGAACTCGAAGAAACATTGGATCGTAAAGTCGATGTGCTGACCTATCAGTCTATCTACTGAAGATTGCGAGAGCGTATTCTTGCTGAACAAGTAGTGATTTTGTGAAAAAAGATCCCAATATTTTTACCTATCATACTCTTGAATCAATTGATCTGATCGAAGAATACTCAAAAAATACCAAGCTCAGTTTTTTAAAAAATCCTCCACGCAAGATGCAATTATTCGGCGTCTTGAGGTTATCGGGGAGGCGGTTAAAAATTGGCCAGATTCATTGAGAGCTAAGCATTCTGATATTCCATGGAAACAAATTGCAGGGATGAGAGATATTCTTATTCATGAGTATTTTGATGTTGACCTAGCTCTTACTTAGAAGGTCATCAAACACGAGCTTCCTAAGTTTAAAAAAAGACTATACCGAAAAAAATTCAAGAATCGGTTTTGGGCGGTGTCGGCTTTATCTCAAAATTCGGATTCTCACTCGTGCCTTGCCCATTGGGCAATGGTCACTCGCTCCGAATGCAAATTTTGAGAAGCCTTCTTGCTCAATGGCGAGAAACTCGCATTACGGGCGAAGCAATGCTTCGTCCTCCATTTCCCGATTCTTGAATCATTTTCGGTATATGGGATTTTTGGATGCCTTTGAACATTTTTTTGCGGAAGCGTTATGAATCGGGGAGTCATTTTGAAAGAGGTATTTAAGAAGCTCTTTCTTTTTTAGGTCTCGCGGTAATGGATAAATCTAGACCAATTGCATCTAGGACTGCGAGTAAATTAAAGAAACGAGGATTCCCTCTGGTAGAAAGAGTTCGGTAGAGATTTTCTCGATTCAAATCAGCAACATCGGCAAGCCAAGACATTCCTCCCTTTGCTTCGGCAATATCCCGTAGAGCAAGAAGAAACACGTGAGGATCGTCATCATGTAAGGCTGCATTGAGATACGCTGCGGCTTCTTCAGGATTTTGTAGTTGTTTTAATAGATGTTCTTTATAATTTTTTGCTTTTGCCATAATATTACTTTCTCTTGAGCGAATCCTTGTACATTTGTCAATACTCCTTGGCTTTTTTTATCCGAAGGACGCGAGAAAACTCAGTCCTTCAGGGCTGAGATGAATCGCGCCCCACTAAATCTCCAGAGTT
>DAIDHZ010000041.1 GCA_027451825.1 Chlamydiota bacterium | reverse complement strand
TCAGCATTCGATCTGAACTAAGATCAAATTCTCAACTAAAAAAAATTAACTTTTGTATGTTCGAGGTTTCGTCTTTCGACGAACCCCACAAATCAGTTCTTTCTCTTTCTCTACTGTCAAATACTCAAAACTCTGCGAGTCAATTTTCAACCGACTCTCTCAACAGTCTCTGCTGTTTTTTTCTTTCTGCGTTTTGTTTCGCAAAAGAATAAGAACAACATACAACGACCGCCGATTTTTTTGCAAACATTTCTCAAAAACAAGATGAATTTCTCAATGAATTCACAGCGAAAACAGCTCTAAAAAACTTCAAACGAATTCACAAAATACGCATGAGATTCTGCATCTAAAAAAGAGCCTTTGGTCTCTAAAACATAAAGATAGTGCGAAGAAAAATAAAAGCGCTGAAAAACTGTGCGCTGACCTTCTTGATATTGGACGTCATAAATGTTTTCTTCTTTTTGAACAAGCTCCATCAAAGAAATCTTTGAATCCAAAGACATCTCTTGAAGAACTTTCATAAACTCATCCAAAGAAACAGGCTTTAATACCTGCAACGAAAACTCACGATCTTCCACTTTTGAAGAGACTTGCATTTCTTTTGTTTCTAAATAACGGTATTCAGGCAATTTAGGAAAACGCAACCGGAACGACTCTTCACCTAACTTTTTAGAAAAAATCACCCAAACCGACTCATTTTCCTCAACATCAGGCTCCTTAAGTCTTGAAATCGGCTTTTCCAAAGTCACCCACCCATCCTGAGACAACTCTTTACCTACTAACACCTCAGACTGAGCGGCTAAACAGAATGCAACAACAATTTTAAACAACCAATTAAACATAAACATTTTGTGAATAATTATACCAAAAACAAAACAAAAATGGTTCAATAAAACAAAAAAGATGTGCAAAAAATCTCCTTCTGCTAAAGAAAAATTTGAATAAGGAGAGTGTTTCATGTGTCGTTCCGTCTTTTTCGCCCAAATTATCGGGTGTTATCTAGTCCTCTTAAGTCTTGCTATATTAATTCATTATGATCGCTTTAAAAAAGTAATTACCGAATACTTAGAAAGCCCCATGATGATTTTTTCTGCAGGCTCTTTCAGTTTAATATTCGGACTTTTTATCTTAGTCCCTCACAATGTCTGGGTACTTCAATGGCCTATTCTCATTACTCTCGTAGGTTGGTTCTGTATTATCAAAGCAATCTTTCGACTTTTCTTCCCTTTAAAAGTCGTCCGGATCACCAAAAGTTTACTCGCAAAAAAAGGTTTTATCTTTTGTAGCTGGATTTGGTTATTGATCGGTCTTTACCTCGCCTGGATGGGATTTTCCGGTTGTTAAATTAAAAACGAGCTCCAAGCATGGAAAATCAACCTCAAACACCTTCTCGAACGAAAATTTATTACTTTTTGGGAGTTGGAGCTCTTCTTCTTTTACTTCTCGGCTCTTTTTGGTTTTATCGCCATCAACACTTTGTATGGACAGACGACGCGTATCTTGATGGCTATCAAATCACCATCAGCGCAGATATCAACGCTCGATTGATCCAGCTTTATGTCGATGAAGGCGATGTAGTCAAAGAAGGAGATCTGCTTTGTCAGTTAGATGAAAGCATTTACAATGCACAAAAACTCGAATTAGAAAGTTTGGTTGCCCTTCTTCAAGAACAAGTCGAATCTCAAAGAATCCAAATGGAAAAATTACGAGATATTTATCATGTAGCAAGACAAGAATATCTCAATCAAATCATCTCTTACATCGACTTTGATAAAATCGAAAAAGATTTTCTTTTTTCCGAATCTCAATACAAAGTCGCCCTTGCAAATCTTGCGAACGGCATCAACAAACTCGGAGTGATCGAAGAATATTTACGCCACACAAAAATCTATGCACCAAGAGATGGAAGCATCGCAAAACGATGGGTCGTTGCAGGAGACGCTGTGCAATTTGGACAGCCTCTTTTCTCTCTTACAGACACTCAAAATATTTGGGTCACCGCCAACTTTGAAGAAACAAAATTAGAAAAAGTATCGCCCGGCAACCCGGTGAAAATTCACGTAGATGCATATCCGGAGATGGCATTTCAGGGAACTGTGTATATCGTCAGAGCTTCTGCAGCGTCCCAATTTTCACTCATCCCTCCTGACAATGCAACCGGAAACTTCACTAAAGTAGTACAGAGAGTTCCTATAAAAATTCTTCTCAATAAAACAGCAGCACAAAAACATCTCTACCTTTATCCCGGGATGTCTGTTGAAGTGGATATCCAAATTCAATGATCTCTTGGAAATCCCCTGAAATCATTTCTCATAACAGCCCTCTCTACACAATCGGTGTCATCGCAAGCGTTTTGATCTCCACTTTTCTCACCGTTTTATCAGCTGTCTCCACCATGATCGCCGACAATAATATCTCCGGAGAGCTTTCCTTAAGCAATCCTCTCACGGTTTGGCTCACCACTTTTTATCTTCTCGGCGTTAATACTTCAGTACCAGCAGGAGGCTGGCTTGCGGATCGATTCGGCTATAAAACGATCTATGCAACGGGTCTCATTATTTTTGCCATTTCCAGCTTCACTGCATCTATGTCCGTTAATTTCACGATGATTGGAACCGCGAGACTTTTGGAAGGACTCGGAGCAGGACTTATTTTCCCTATCGGGCTTGCCATCATCGTTCAAAACGTTTCTCCCTCCAAACTTCCCATCGCCATGATCCTTTATGTCAGCTCCACTTTTGGAGGTGGTTTTACAATTGGGCTTCCTTTAGCAGGATATTTAACACAATTTTTATCCTGGCGTTTGATTTTTTCTTTGATTACGATGATGAGTCTGATTTGTTTCTTCATTACAAGCATCATTCAAAAAGACACTCCTAGGACTATCTTTTCAAAATTCGACCTCTGGGGTTATCTTTCTTTTATTTCATTCATCTGTTTACTTCTTATTGGACTCACTTACGGGCCTCTCAAATCAACCAATGAAGGATGGAGATCTTCATGGATCATTGGATGCTTTATTTTGGCTCTTTTCTTTCTTATCATCACTTTATGGATAGAAGGCCATCATCCCAACCCATTTCTACCTCTCATTTTATTTCAAAATCCAACATATGCACTTGCCTGCGTCACGATGTTTCTTTTGGGGATGTCTTTATTTGCCAGTGTTTCAACAATGATGTTTTACATGATCAATACATTGTTTTATGAAAAATTTGTCAGTGGCAAATTAGGAGCGACTTACGGCATTTTATTAACCTTCGTTACAATACTATCGAATCTTCTTCTAAAAAAAATTCCAGCGACTTTTCTTAGCTTCATAGGGCTTGTCCTTCTTACAGCAAGCTACTTTCTCAACAACATGCTTGATTGGCAAACAGGACCTACTCAAATTACATGGATTTTAATCTTAAGAGGCGTAGCTCTTGGGCTTACTTTAGGTCCGATCACCATTCAAGCACTCCAAAACATACCGCATGAATTATCGAACAAAGGAGCCATTCTCCTCACTTTTTTTCGTCAAGTAGGCGGCACTTATGGAGGAACGATCATCAATTTAATCATTATCAAAAGACAAATTTTCCACGCAGCTCGTTTTGGAGAGCAAGCAAATACCCAGCTTCCGGCTTTTATAGAAACAAGCCGTAAACTCTTTTACCGCTATTACAGCACGGTCTCTGACAAAGCAGAAGAAAGTAAGCTTCTTGCAAAAGAAATGATCATTAAAAATATTGAAAATCAAGCGCTCATTCAAGCAATCAATGATGCTATGATCCTTATTGGCGCTGCAACTCTTCTAGCGATTTGCGCACTCATTGCACTCAGATTGCATGAATGGAGAAAAAAAAATCGAAAAACTTCCGATATGCGTAACTAAAATTCTGTCCTAAAAACACTCGTTAATGTCAAAAAAACAAAACTTGACTACACTTCAATGAATATGAAAAAAAGAATCTGGACTCAAGAAATCGATCTCAAAACACTCAATGAAGCCAATCAAGGAACTCTCACAGATCTTCTTGGCATTGTATTTACAGAAATCGGTGACGACTATCTCGTTGCAACCATGCCGGTAACGACCCAGTTATTACAGCCCATGGGGATTATGCATGGAGGCGCTTCTTGCACTCTTGCTGAAACAATTGCAAGCATTGCTGCCAATCTTTGCATTGATCGAACAAAAAAAGCATGCGTTGGATTAGACATCAATATCAATCACATTCGGCCTGTGTATCCGG
Source organism: Chlamydiota bacterium (assembly GCA_027451825.1). GTDB lineage: Bacteria > Chlamydiota > Chlamydiia > Chlamydiales > SM23-39 > DAIDHZ01. The sequence continues at coordinate 4,335 of DAIDHZ010000041.1, read as the reverse complement.
GAACGATATTAACCGCAATCACAAAACCGCTGCATTTAGGAAGGACAACTCAAGTGTGGGAAATTAAAATCCAAAATGAAAACAAACTCGTTGCAGTCTCTCGTATGACCGCATCGATCATTGACTGGGGAAAAGAATAAAAAAAGCCCCACCTTTGAAAGGTGAGGCTGAGAAATGAGTCGACAATTATCGATTGTAGAAATCGTCGCCGCGATCTCTGTTGTAAGAAGAACGCTCTCGATCTCGATCTCCACCGCCACGGAAGTCTCTGCGCGGGCCACGATCAAAACGATCAGAACGCTCGCCACGCTCGGCGCCGCCGAACTCTCTTCGAGGACGGAATTCGCCAGCTGGGCGATCACCACGAGAGCCAAAACCGCCGCCGCCAGCAGGACGATCTTTCTGTTCAGCACGTGCCCAATCAATCACAAGGGCTTTACCTTGAAAAGCTTGTCCATTTAACGCTTCTTTTGCTTTGCCTGCAGATTCCGCAGAGTCCATTCGAACAAATGCAAAACCTCTAGATCTTCCTGAAAAACGATCCATTACAATTTTTACATCTTCTACTGTGCCGTAACCACCAAACAAATCTCGTACTTGATCTTCGTTGGCATCGAAATTAAGGTTACCTACATATAACTTTTGATTTTGTTGACTCATTCAATTAATTCTCCAAAAAAATAAAAATACCCTCAGACGATCTACGGACCAAATTTTTCAAGATTTTTTTTGCGAAACTAGGACCAAGAAAGGACTTTAGGACTAACATAATTACAAGGGATCTATTCCCTAATGCCCTCCATTTTACAAGACAATTTAGATAGAAGTCAAAGAAGTTTTTTCAAAAAAAATTGAATACTGGTAAAACTATTCTTAAGACAAAAAATGTAATAAAAACATAAAGCATTCACCACAAACAAGTTAAGAACAATGAACCCTTCCAAAAAATCCTGGGACCTTCTGATGGAACGAATGCTAAAACTTAAAATTTATGAAAATGATCTTATCGAAAAATTCATCTTAGGCTCCGGAAAAGGAGGCCAAAAAATCAATAAAACCTCCTCTTGCGTCTATCTAAAACATACCCCCACCCAATTAGAAATCAAATGCCAACAAGACCGTTCTCGAGAAACGAACCGCTTCCTAGCAAGAAGGATGCTCTGTGAAAAAATGGAAGAAATCCATTCTCTAGAAGAAAAAACAGAAAAACAAAAAAAATTTGAAAAATTGCGTAAACAAAAGGAAAGAAGGGCCCGAAGATCCCAAAAAATCAAAGAACTTAAAAAACAAAGCGCCTCTCCTAAAAAAGCTCATGCAAAAGCAACCGAACAAATGAAAAATTTTCATAGAAATGAGTCTTAGAGCTATTCTCCTGTATTTATAGATGCTTTTCCTATATACTCGTGGACATGAAATTTGTCGCAACAAAAGACATCCCGATTCTTGAAGCCATCAAAGAGCTCTATCCAGACAGTTCAAATCGCACTTTACAAAACTGGCTCAAGATGGGACGCTTTACCATTAACGGAAAATCGATCCAAAAGGCAAATACCCTTGTGCGTCCGGGTCAAGTTCTACTTTCTCAAGAAACTTTTCGAAAACCACGCGTACCCGGCGTTAAAATTCTCTATGAAGATCGATACCTGATTGCCATTGAAAAACCGGAAGGACTTCTGAGCACGCCTCTGGATGACGGCGACTCCAAAACTCACGCATTAGGACTTTTAAGAGAATACTATCAAACGGATCAAATTTTCGCAGTCCACCGCATCGATCGAGAAACTTCAGGCGTCCTTCTCTTTGCCAGAGGGAAAGCATGCACTGAAAAACTCAACATTCTCTTCGAACAACATGATCTAGAGCGTGAATATTTTGCCATTGTTGAAGGACGTGTGAAAGAAGATACCGGCTCTTGGGAATGCCCTCTATTAGAGCTTCCTAACTTTCAAGTGGTAGAATCGATCGATGGGAAAATGGCCATCACCCATTATCGAGTCATCCATCGCTCCGCAAAATACACCTATCTCAAATTAATTCTAGAGACAGGGAAAAAACACCAAATCCGAGTCCATTGTCAAAGAGCAGGCCATCCTGTTGTTGGCGATAAACGGTATGGAGCAACAGAGAATCCATTGAAAAGACTGTGTCTTCATGCGCATTCTCTCACACTCATTCACCCATTCACTCGGCAAAAAATCTCATTTCATTCCCCGCTTCCAGGATCTTTCCAAGTCCTCGGCGGCCATCATGCAGCTAAAAAGCTCCGCGCCCAAAATAACGGCACGAATGTCTAAAGTTCTCTTGCAAAAATAAAAAAAAATCTGTACATACACAGGAAAACTCAAGAGAAAAATCTATGAAAAAACATTGGCTCGTCTATTTTGTATGTACCGCTTTATTTGCAAATGCATCCCCCAATTCTTCATCATGCACTCCTTGCGAGAAAAAGCCCGTTAAATCATGTCCTAAGCCGGTTCCTTATGATGCCGATCTATTTCGAAAAGAGGTGCCTGTCTATTCAGGTCATGGCAGTTTCTTATTTTGGAGAATTCAAGAAGGAGCTTTGGATTATGCTTTAAAAATGAAAGAAAGCTCTCCGGCAGCAACGAATTACGCGATCGGAGAAATGAAAAAAGCAACCTTTCATGGAGAGCCTGGATTTCGTGTTGCGCTCAGCTATTTCAGAGCTCCTCATTTTTGGGAAATTTGGTGGCAATACACAAGACTGACTGCGCATGGCAGCAATCGAACGACACCTCCATCCGGAGATCGATACATCACAGCGACTTGGCCCATCGGAAATATCACAGAACCTGTCACAGGCGCGCATAGCGATATCCACTTCAATTACAACGTAGGCGATTTTCTTGTGGATCGCGTCTTTCATCCAAATCCTCACTTAAGGCTCAGACTTCTCGGCGGAGGAACTGTTGCATGGATGGAGCAAAGCTGGGATATTCTCTATACAAACTCCGTCAATCAAGAATCAAGAATTCATAACCGTTGGAAATTCATCGGAGGAGGCCTTCGAATTGGAACCACGATTGACTGGTTTTGTGGCTCGGATATCTATTTAACGGCTCAAGCAACTGCAGCCTCGCTTCTTGGATCTTACCACAATACAGCAAGACAAACGAGCTCTCTCTACACAACGCCCATCAGAAACATGCATTTTTCAGATGCAAGACCTGCCTTTGCCGTCCAGGGCATTTTCGGCCCCTCATGGCAAAAGAACTTCTGCTCTATGCGCGCAGAAATTTTTGCAGGCTATGAAATCAACACTTGGTTTAATCTCCAGGAAGTCTATCGATCTACAGAAGGAGATCCAACAAGTTCTAAACAAACTTGGCTTAACAATGCTGCCTTAGCTTTGCAAGGTCTCACAACACGCCTGACTCTCGATTTTTAATCTCAATCGAAAATTAGCCCTTCGATTGAAAATAGATCATGATCCATCGCTATCGAGTGGATTATTCATTATGATTCCTAAGTCTTTATGAATCATATACCGAAACAACTTAGAAAAAGAGTGAAGAATCTCTCCTTCTGTTAGCGTTAAGTAGAAATGTCCCCTGTTGACAGTGAACCATTGTATCAACACGCTCTGAAAACAAGACTCCAATTACCATTGGAGCAAACTGGTGAAGAGCGTCACCTGGAGGAAGTCATGCAGGCATACCCATCCTATTACCCATAAGTCAATTTTTTATTCGTAAATTTTTATTCCCATTGAGATGTCCAATCTGAATAATACTTCCTATAAATTTTTAATTAAGGAAGTTATGAAGTGGGCAAAATCAGAATTTAATACAATAGATTTGGGAGATTCGCGACTAAACCGAAGAGCGATTAACATAATAGAAACCCTCGGATTGGCTCCTGGGAAAACAATACCTCAAGCATTCCAGTCCTGGGGAAGTATAAAAGCATGTTATAACTTCTTTAGCAATGGTTTGGTTTCTGAACAAAAAATTATTTCCCCACACATTGAACAAACAATCGAAAGAATGAAAGCATATCCAGTTGTGCTTTTACCCAATGATACAACCGAACTTGATTATAATTCTAAAGATGCAATGCAAGGAAAAGAACGAATCACCAATACAAAAACTGGATTTTGGCTTCATCCAACGATAGCAGTCACTCCTGATAGGCTCATGTTAGGGATCATAGATATTAACTTTTGGAAAAGGGAGGCAGAGCTTAATCCGAAAGGAGATAAAGCGCCTATTGAAACCAAAGAAAGTTATCGATGGATTCAAAGTTACAGAAAATCATGTGAAATTGCTAAGAAAATACCTGAAACACAATTTATCAATATTGCTGACAGAGAAG
>DAIDHZ010000040.1 GCA_027451825.1 Chlamydiota bacterium | reverse complement strand
TTTTCGATATCAAAAAGTGTTTCGATGTCAAAATTTCGAAAAATCATATTTTGGGCGCTAGTTTTGCAATTCCCTCAGAGGTAAAACATGAACTTTCTAAATTCATTACAAAACGGAGTCAATTACATCCATCAATCGACTACAGATTGGATCAACACTCATCGACCTCCCATTTCCACTGCTTCTAAAATTGCAACTGTCATCGGAGTTGGAATCGGATTCTATGTAATATACAACGGAAGACAAGCCTTAAAGCATTGAGAGAACCTAGGCGAAGAAATAGGAAAAAGAAATCGGAAGACGCGTTGCAGCTTCTCCAGAAATTCAATCCATTTGTTCAAAACCAATGACCCCAGATATTGTGAGTGAGGCCATACACTGGCAATGATCATTGCTAATCCCATCGTTACAAAAAAACTAGAAACGATTCAAAGCCCGCTCCAATTGATCCATCCAATCGGAACGAAGCCCCAGACCTTGCTTAAATGAGCTTTTTTCGCCTCTTACATCTCCTAAATGTGATAGTGCCTTCAGCAAATCTTCTCCGTTTGTAGCAACAGAACATAACTGATTTTTCACTAAAATATCTTCATAAACATGATGCCCCACTTGAATCGTCGGGATACCGGCAAGCACAAACTGAGGCCCCATGCTTGTCTGATAATAAAGCATTGCGTCAGCAACAACTTGAGCATCCTCTGAATTCAACTCTGACACAAAAAAATTGATCTTAAGTCCTTGTTGATCTATCCACTCAGAACCAAGTTTACAATCTATATTCTTTTCTTTTGCACCGGGATGCTGTTGCAAAAGCACAACAAAATTGGAAAGATCTTCTACTTCCCCTAAATATTGAAGAAATGCAGGAAAAGCCTTGGAAAAATATTCATCATTGTTTCCTCCCACATACACCAAAACTTTTTGACCTCGATCTTCCAAACCATATCGAGAAAAAAATTGTGCGCGCAATCGATCATGATCATCTTTTCTTCTTTTTGCAATTTTTTCGGCTTGATCGATTGGATAATACCCAACTCCAATCTTATTTTCTGCAGGCAATCCTTCAAAGAAGGCATTCTCTTGAGCTAGATTCGCATTCGCAAATAAAACCCTATGAGCAACACTCATCACTTTAGCGGCAATAGCAGAGTACCCTCCTGGAACGTAAGGCTCAGGATTATCGTAATAAGCCAATCGCATTACTTGTGGAGCATGAGCTCTCAGCGCTTGCTGCAAAGGAATATCGAATGCATGTCCAACATCTGTCATCACAACAGCTGCATTTGCGCATTTTTCAGCCAACATAATCGCAGCACCCTCTTCAGAACCATTCTCCAAAGAAAAAGAGGTTACCTCAAGTTTCCGATCTTGAATTTTTTTTAAAGCGGGACCCGTTGCATAGATCTTTATATCATAACCCTTTTTCACTAAATGTTCGGCAAACGTTGAAAAATGATCAGCAGGACCTCCATGACAAGCGATCAAACAAATGGCCGTTGATAAAGAAAGAGACATCAGAACCTCTCGAAAAAAGAGGTTCGATGATATATTGCCTTATTATAAAGTACAAGCTCTGAATGGCTAAAAAGATTAACCTAGAAAGAACAAGGCCAAGTGAATGCTCCCTCACTTAAAAGCGAGAGCTTCTAGGGATTGGATACCCACGCCATACATTCCTAGGGCGATGAGAAGAGTGTATTATGACGTGGGATTAATTAACAGAGGCTTGTATCCCAGCCCTGAAGGACTGTGTTTTACGCCTCTATTGGGATAAAATGCACGATTGGAAAGAATTCACAGCTTAAGTCATTTTGGTGACGCAAAAAATCTAGGAGATGGACTGGCCGAATTACGTTGGAAAAACGGCTGGCGCATCTATTTTTTTAAAGAAAGTAGTAACATGATTGTTCTACTGATTGGAGGACATAAAAATGCTCAAAAGAAAGACATCCAAAAAGCGCGGCTTCTCCTTAAACGATATGCCTACGCTTCAAGTGAATAAAAAAGCCAAGCTTCAAAAACATGATGCTCAATCCTTTTTTCAAGATTTCGATAAAGTAGGCACAGCTCTTTTAGAGAGCCTCATTCAAAATGATACGGAAGCTTTTATTGAAATCTTAGATGCTTACCTTAAAGTTAATAGGACTAAAATAGCTAAGAAAGCAAAAATGTCACGCTCCACGGTACAACAAGCACTATCAAGAAAAGGAAATCCCACCCTCCGTACAATTGCTAGAATTGTACATGAATCTGTAGCTTAGAAGCATTGTACAATTAGCTCTGTTGACATAGAAATTAATAAAGACATATCCTAAGCCCTTAATTTATTAGGATCAATGAATGATAATGCCCATTTTATGCACTGTTTTAAATGCATACACGACCGATCTTCCCCTTAAGCCAATTCTACCTTCAGCAACCGAGCTCACATTTTCTTCAGAGCAAGAACTAGACTGCGCATGTAGTGCACTTGAAGAAAAAATTTCAGCTGATTTAAAGCAATTTATCCATCTCAGCCAAAAGCAAGATTTTGATGCAGCATGCCAGGTATGGTCAGATTTACTTTTTTCTTACTTTTCCTTCCAACTCGAAATATGGCGTTCGCTCGCATTTTCTACTCATGCTGATGTACAAAAAGCTCTTCCCGTGAAAGTCGCTCATCTCAAAGAAAAATTACAAACCGCATTATCCGACCCTTCCATTTTAAAAACCTGGATACACATCTCACGATTTAAAGAAAAATTAACACCCCAACAAAGACTTTTCACCGCAAGTATTTTACGAGAAAACAAACAACACCTTTCCAATGAAGCTCAAGAACTTCTCGATCTCTTAGAGACTCTTCCCATGGAAGCATTTGCTCGCTTTCAAGGAGACGCTCAACCTTTAGATCCTCATGAGTTAAAAAGCTTAAAAGTACTCACCGCAAATATTATTTGTTTTCCTGGTGATCTTCCCTATACCTATGGAGGAATTCGTCCCTGGGAAGAGAGGATTGATGAACTTGCACAAAACTTAAAATCAGCAAATGCTGAGATCCTTTGCCTACAAGAAGTATGGGATCCTCTTGCCATGCGAGCACTCATTGATCATCTTAAAAACGAGTATGCATATTTCTTATATGATGCCGGCGATCCTGCCGGAGCATGTCAGATGGAAAATCTTGGGTATAATAGTGGTTTATTCATCGCTAGTAAAATCCCTATTGAAACTGCAGAGTTTCGTAAATTTCATCGTAGCATTCCAAAAGGTTCTAATCGCGGCTCACTTTTAATCACATGTCAAGTGGCTAATGAAACACTGGCGCTCATCAATACTCATCAACAGCACGGAAATACTCACGAAATGCGCGAAATACGTAAAGAGCATTTGGAACAATGTTCATCAGCCCTCCAAAATGCGATCTCTCGCACCCAAAATGCTTGGGGCATGTTGGTCGGAGATTTAAATATCGATGGCTTTTCAGATGAAGTGCATACAAGCGGCCTTTCAAAGAACTTTCAATGGATTCAACATCCTGTATCTACTTGTACCAATCAATTTAATAATTGGATCACAAATGCCCCCGCCGATGATTACAGCGTACTGCATCCCGATGAACAACTCGATTATGCAATTTCTCCTACAAAAATGCCCATTCAAGAGACCTTAATCCCCTTGTTTGATATAAATCATCCTCTTGAAGCTCTCTCCGATCACCATGGGCTGTTGACAGTGTGGTCTGTAATCAAAGAACCTAGCGGTCAATGACGAGGTTTTAAATAATGTCTTTTGCAGTCTCTAGGAACTCTCATACAACTGATGATGTTTTGGCCGGAATGTGCTCTTTTGGTCTTTCGATAAGAGATGTTTTTAACGCGACCACCCCAAAAATTAAAGCTGTCATGACATCTCCTATCGGTCAAGGAGTGATTGGTTTTGGATTAGGCATGGGAAGTCATAAAGTGTACGGACCGTTAAAAGAAAAAATAATCAAAGCTTTGGGAGTATCCACAATTCTTCCAAGCCCTTTTAGTGGATTAGATCTTGGTTATAAAATCCTTCTAACGCCTTCTATCTGCGTTCTAGGTCCCATTTGGGAAGAGCAAGTGTTCAGAGGAGGTCTTCAAGAGGCGCTTAAAAATAAACTCAAGATCTTTTATATGAACCAAGGTTTTTTAGACTCAAACGCGAATACTGCGGCCCGGGTGACATCAGTGTTTTTTACATCGGCTATTTTTGGCCTTATTCACTTTACTAACGCGGTTGCATTTTGGTGCAATCCGGTTCTGTTTCTCCCTCAAGTGGTAGCCTCTACTTTATTAGGACTTATCTTTGGTCTTGCCAAGGAATTGTCAGGAGAATTACACATGTCCATTGGCATGCATATTGGTAATAATACTTTAGCCTGGGCTCATTATATAAAGGCATCTTTGTAATTAAATTTATGAAAAAAATGATACATCTATCCATCCTCATAATAGGGTCATCTGTAGCTCTTGCAGCCCTTCCTCAGAAAAATAATACTTCTTTTGAGACAGATGCCTCCTTCTCTTTGCAAATCATTGATGTGGATTCGGTCAACAAAGAAGCCATCATTGAAGAGATCTTGACCATCCAAAAATCATTACTGATCCCTCTTGAGGAAACCACAATGCCATCGTTTGCTCAAACAGGCTTTATAACAATCCAAAGAAGTCCTCAGTATCTTCTGAAATTTCTTGAAAAAGGAATCATCATTGTAGCTTATCACCAAAATCAAATGGTTGGGTACTTGTCTCTGGAAGAAATCGATGGATACATCGATTGGGCTCGAGGCCGAAGATTGGACGCAGAACGAAGTTTAGATTCTTTAGACGGTGTCAAATACATTGACCAAGTCGCCGCCCTTACCACTTTCGCAAACCAAGAGATAGAGACAGTTCTCATCAATCTAGCCAAAGAATTGTCGCCCTATGGGATCATGACAGACACCCTCGCCAAGCCCTACCCAAATTTAGCAGCGATGGCTCTGTTTCGAAAGAACGGATTCGTTAATCTGGGAACTCTATATGTAGAGGAAACCGATGCCCTTCCTCAGCACCAAATCGAGCTGATCCTCTGGCTCCCTGAAAAGCCCTGAATATCCACTTTTGATTCGGAAATTGTACAAAACATGTCTGATTTAGATGCGAACCATTATCGCAAACATTCATCTTTTCAGTATCAAGCAGTAAAAGAGATTTTAGATGTCATTAAAATACATGGAGATGAAACAATCCTAGATATTGGTTGTGGAGATGGAAGAATTACCGCAGATTTAGCAATACAAATTCCAGAAGGAAAGATCATTGGAATTGATCCATCGCCCTCAATGATAGAACTAGCTCTTTCCTCTTTTCCAAAAAAAGCATTTCCAAATATGACATTTCGAAAAGCATCGGCAGAAAATTTTCATTTTGATCCATGTAGCGTAGATATCATTTTAATGATGAATGTACTGCACTGGATTCGAGATCCACAAAAGTCTTTTCAAAATGCATTCGACGCTTTAAAACCTGAAGGAAGTTTTTTTATTCTTGCGTATCCTAAAGAATCTTGTTATTGGCAGTTTCTTGAAAAAACACTCAAAGAAGATGCGTGGCAATCTTATGAAGAAAAATCAGTTTCAAAGAGCATTCTTGCCTCACAAGAATACAGACAGTTACTTGAGAGACTTGGGTTTATCATGGATACATGGTTCTTAATAAAAGAAATTGCAATATATAATACTGCGAAAGAATTGCATGATTATGTGAAGGGGTGGTTGAATTGTTTTATTTCTATGCCACCAACACAGGAAGAAGCGTTTTTAGATCGATCCGTTGAGAATGCGGCCACCCAATTTTTCGATGTAAACAGTCAAGCAATTAGGATACCTTACTCCAAACTTGTCGTTAAAGCCACAAAAAAACATAGATAGCTACGGTTAAACTAATAAATTTTATACCGAAGCAACTTGAAGAATCGAATTTGGCAAGGAGAATCCTCGAAATTTTTTTTCGGAGCGAGCGACCATTGTCGAGAGACAAGGCGCGAGTGAGAATAAGAATTTCGAGGTAAATTCGACGCAGCCAAAAACCGATTCTTCAAGTTGCTTCGGTATATCACTAATTACAAAATTGTGATTCAAGAAGACAAAACTCTCAATGCAAATGCAACTATTAGTTTCTTTCAGAAAATCGAAGAAGCCTACCCAACCAAAAGATGCATTCATTTGTTTTGCGATAATGCCTCATATTATCGAAACAAAGAGGTAACAAAGTACCTGACCACCTCAAAAATAAGGTTGCATTTCCTTCCTCCTTACAGTCCCAATTTAAATCCAATCGAACGTCTTTGGAAGTGGATGAAAGAGCGTGTTATTTACAACACTTATTACGAAGAATTTGATGAGTTTAGATCCGCTGTCTTTGGCTTTTTTGGAGCACTCTCCAATTTGGCTGCGGAGTCGATTTTAGGCAAAAATTTAAGAAGCAGGGTAAGAGACAAGTTTAGTCCTGTTGGAGCTTAAATTCCCGATTCTTGAGTTTTCTTCGGTATATGAACTGTTTTTATTCATTATTTGCTATCGTATCTCCTGAATATCAAAGAAAGGATGTCGGCAAACACCTTGTTTTCTCAATTCGATCCGATGAATTATTTCCAAACCTTCAAGCAATTAATCTTTTAATAAGAAAGGTAAACACACAAGGATATTTGTTTTATCGTAAACTAGGCTTCTTTGAGTTTGATTATCATCGCGATAATTTTGTTGATACTTCCCTCTTAACAGGTTTAAGATGGGTAAAATTCGATTAAAAATACGATTGCTTTATTTAACTCCCTACACTGAATGTCCATTTTCAAAAAGAAAAAGACCATGAACAAAACGCTCTGGATCGGAAGCATTTGCTACTGAAGGCCTCAAATGATAGCAAAATGCAAAAATCTTTTGAAGGTGATCAAAAAACGCCTCTTTTGTTTGAAAAGTATGGATTCCTCCATGAAGAGTTCCAGTTTCTCCTATGAAAAAAGGACCTTTATCTTTGTCTTCTAAATGAAGCCAAAATATATGATTTTTTGTCGTAGCCCATCCGGAAATCCTCTGAGACCGACATGAACCGATTTTTTCCACGATCTTTTGATACAAAGAAGAATCTCCTAAACGAGTCGAACAAGCCGACCCAATAATAGAGCCTGGAATCGATCCTGAAGAAGATGCTTTCTCTTTTTCAGAATCAAAAAATCCGACTCCTGCTACTCCTGGTACTGTTTTAAATGAATCCAGCAATTTGGAGTGAACCAATTTATCCTGAATGTAATTTGCTATTTTCGGCAAAACAAGAAGAGGAATTATCCCCCACTGAAAAAATCTTGAGATTTTTCCTTGGGTCCATGCTCCCAACTTAGGCAAAAGCAACTTGCAACCCAACCAATACGACGAAAAAGAGATACCCCAAGAAAAAATTGTAGAGACTCGAGATGCAGTAGAAGATAATTGAGCTGGCAAAGGAATGCTTACATCTTTTACAGAATCTGAAAGAGGAAACCAAAGCCTTTTCGCCAAAAGATGTCTCATATGCAATAAAGAAGCTTTCGTAGTATCAGGCAAAGAAGAACTATTAAGACTTGCGCAGTTAGAGCGCAAATGCTCCATGATTTGGAATCTTAAAATTTGAATCAAATCCTCTTGAGAAATCTGAAAGAGCGTTTCAGGACTTTTCGATTTCATAGGATCAGAAATTCTTTCCAAGAGAAATGTCGTGATACCTCGGCAAAGTCCTCCGTTAAACGTTGCAGTCTCTAAAGGCCTCCAAGCCTGAAGACAGGGAATCTGAGAAGAAGCTTCAGCAGCTTGTTTATATACGGCAGCCAAAGAATCTCCTGTTTCCGACGCTCGGCTGTCTAAATCTTCCCAAATTTGTTTTCGAGCGATTTCAACACATTTTTGGGCTATTCTCTGGTGTGCAGCATGAAAGAGTGAATCTTTAAATGGAGAAGAAGATTTAGGATCAAAAAGTTCTTCTAAATTTCTAATCAGAGCAAGAGATCCAGGAATACGATGAGGAGAATCTCGCGTAATGCCTAGTCTTTCAAGCCCCACCTTCTCAACCTGCAGCCAATTTGGCTGAGGCAAATCTTGAGGACCACAGCCAGGAAGCCACACAAAAGGAGTTGATCTTAGTTCATGAGTCAAAGAGTTGCCGAGATCCAAAGCCATAAAATTATCCCTGATGATGGCCCTCGAAAACTCTTTGAACTGAGAATCCTTTTTGACGAAGCAAATTGCACACCCCTTCTTCTCCAGGTATGTGAGCCATCCCCATTGTAATAAAAGAAGAACCAGGCTGATTCAGAAGATCACAAGTTTTCTTAGCCATCGCATGATTGCGAGCTGTTACAATTCTCTTCCCAATCCTAGACTTACATTCCTGATGAAATTCTGCAATTAACCGCTCTGATCCTTGCAAAATACCTGAAAGGCCCATCTCATAACACTTTTCTGGCTCTCTAAATGTCAAATGTTCAAAATTATCTTGAAGACTTTGATTTGCACGAATTTCAGCAATTGTTAAACTGTCTATTCCATCTGACGTTTCTAATCCAACGCATTGTTTATGAGATTCAATGGCCTTAACCGCCAATGCGAAATCAATTCCTTGAACATCTTGAGCATATCTTTGAAGCTTTCGGAAATCATAAGGTTCACCAAATAAAGGCTTCAAAGCCTCTTGTACAGTAAGTTCAGTTGCAAAAACAGAAGCACGCTCAAAGCATTTTTGTACTTTAGAGGATGGATGAAAAATATCAGGAGCATCCTTAAACTCAAGATTTAATTTTGACAAATTGTGACACACCCCCAATAAGCAACCCTTAAAATCACCAAACCGATCTCGAGTAGATGTTCACCTACCTCCTTCGTCGGTAGGAGAAAAATGATTATTTCAATTTTTTTTCTCAAAAAAGATAAAATTTTTAATAATGCTTCAACGTGAAGCCAACATATGAAGAATTAGAAGCTAA
>DAIDHZ010000039.1 GCA_027451825.1 Chlamydiota bacterium | reverse complement strand
GTTTAGCTTCTAATTCTTCATATGTTGGCTTCACGTTGAAGCATTATTAAAAATTTTATCTTTTTTGAGAAAAAAAAATTGAAATAATCATTTTTCTCCTACCGACGAAGGAGGTAGGTGAACATCTACGTTGAGCGATTGACAACATAAAAGTTAGTGCCGTTTTGAGGCATCCATTTGTAGTTGTAAATAAACGGTTTCTTTTTCTCCATTAAATCTAAGGGATTCACAACAAGAGGAAATTCGACCAAAATTACATAGTGTTCTGTCAAGGCAAAACTATGCATATAAGCGGGAAGTTCAACTGGGATTTCGGCAACCTTTTCACGGGTAGACTGATGATCTGCCAGCTTCCAAATAATGTAAGAGCTTTTTTGACCAAATTGGATACAGTAATTGATTGTTTCCCCAGCGCTTAGATCGCGCAAGGAATGGGCCGATTCCCACTGTCCATGCGGAAGCCGATCTTGAAATTGAAAGTTCCCTAAAGTATCCAAAGTTTTTGCATCAAAGATCACAGGAAGAGGCACCTCAGTAAGGGCGACCATTTGATCTGCATATTCTTGAATAGTAACATCGGCATTCGCGATGTCTTTCATGTCTTGAGGAATATATCGAGAGGTCTGATTTTTAAATACCTTTGGGCAAGGATCCTGCGCAAATCCTGCGAAATTTAGGCTTTTTTCCTTCATCATAATATAGTATTGTTCGCTTCGCAAAAAACGATTCGTATAGAAAACCTGATCAGAGGAAAAATCAAATGCATGGAGCATGGCAAGACCGTCAAACCAGCCAACACGCTGACCGTTTACTTCAAATTTTGCAGGACCGTTACGTAAAAGTGTTCCAGAAAGCCATAAGGGGATTTCTCCTGTAATCAAACACGGAGTTCTTGCCACTTCGTTTTCCAGATCAAAAAATAGATGTGTGTTGTAAAAAGTTTGATAAGTGGATTTAGAAGGCTTCGATTGAGAACTGCAAGCGCTAAATAATAAAAGAACGGCAAGACATGAAATCTTTTTTAGCATGTTATCCTATTGAAAAATGGATCCTCTCACTCGAGATATCAAAAGAAACGAAATGTATCAATAAAAAAATGTCGTCGAATTTAATGGGTCTTCTTGCTATCAAAAAATATTTAGGCTGATTTAATAACTCAGGTTGCTTAAGTTGGGTTGCTTCAGCAACGACCTCGTCTGGCTCAAATGGCGGGCGCCTCCTTGCCATATTCCGATTCTTGATCCACTCTCGGTATAGATGAAATCGCTATGAAATCTTCATATTGTGATAGACGGCATCGACATCATCGAGATTTTCAAGCCATTCGATGAGTGCGATATTGAGATCTGCGTCCGCATCCGAAACTTCAACCCAGGTTTTAGGGACCATGGCAAGCTCTGCTTCTTCACACTTCAACCCTTTTTTCTCAATCGCCTCTTTCACAGAGACAAAATTCTCAATCGAAGTTGTGATTAAATAAAGATCATCTTGAACCGAAAAATCATCCGCGCCGGCTTCTGAAACGAGCATAAAAAGGCCATCTTCAGAGATCTGGGATTTTGCTACCGTAATTTGTCCCTTACGGTCAAAATTATAACTCACGGCTCCCGGTGTTGCGATAGTTCCTCCGCATTTATTCGTAGCGATACGGATATCAGAAGAAATCCGATTTTTATTATCGGTCATAATATCAACAACAAGACCCACGCCGCCATAACCATACAGCTCATAGGTCATTTCTGAATAATCCCCCTGATCCGAAGAGGCCGCTTTTTTGATGTTTCTTTCAACATTATCTGAAGGGACGTTCGCATCTTTTGCTTTTTGAATGGCAATGCGCAGTTTGCTATTGGTTTTGGGATCAGAGCCGCCTTGTTTCACCGCAGACATAATTTCTTTGACGATACGGCTAAAAATTTTGCCTTTCTTTTTATCTGCTCTCTCTTTGCGATGCTTTGTATTTGCCCACTTACTATGACCCGCCATACATCTCCTACAAAAGAAGTCTATTATAAGAAATTCACTCTACGAAATACAGAATTAAAAAATGTTTTTTCAAAAGATTTTGCCTTTTCATACTCGAAAAATAGCTTCTCTTGAGAGCGAAATTCCTTGGTATGAGCTTGAATGCGACCCTTTGAAGAAATGGCAGATGGAAGGATCGCATGTAAAATTTCATGATAGATCACAAATTCGACAAAATAGGCAGGCACCGATGGATGATCCAAAGAAGGATGAATCCGAATTTGTCTTTGATGAGAATCAAAACATCCAAACGTCATGCATCTTCCTTGCGACCTTTTTTGTTTTTTCGCCCAGCCAATTTCAATCTTTAGATCCATTGAGGGAAAATACTCTTGTTGAACCTTATCGTATAATAGAAGAAGATGATGGGTGGATCCTTTCGACAAAAGAGGTTTTGGAGGCAAATAAACAGAGGAAAAATATTCGTGGGCCGCCTTTTTCAAAACAACTCTTGCCTTTTTGTCTTTTTGAAAAATGTATGAAGCCAGCGCCTCCCAAATCAACATTGGCATAGAGGCAAACATTCGATGAAGCCGAATCACCATTTTATGAGATTCGATTCTACAAGATAAATAAGAAGAGCGATTCTCATGCCAAATCAAGACAAGCGAAAGTTTTGACTGTTTTTGTAAATATTCTAAGTGATCCATGATCACAATATTTTTTGCATTAACACTTTGGCGCGATAATGACCGTCAGGTTCTTTCACAAAACGATCCTGTCTGCCATATTCGACAAATCCAAGTTTACGATAAAGATGAATGGCAGGATTGCCTTCATACACTTCTAAATGAATGAATTCCAAAGAAAATTTCTCTTTGGCTAATTGAATGAGGTCCGATAAAAGACGGGTTCCAACTCCTTTGCCTCGATACTGTTCATCGACAATGATTGCAAATAAACACTGATGAGCCAATTTCTTGTAAGGCTGCAAATAAAGATTTGCAACTCCACAAGGTTTTTGATCCCAAAGCGCCGTTAAAACTGCATGTTGTTTGCTATAACTCATCCAAATACGAGCTGCATCTTCAATCTCGCGTAGATCATACAAAGGAAACCATTGTAAAACACCAGGCTGCTGCAGCCATCCAATTAAATGACTTTGATCGCTTTCAATTGCTTCTCGAATTTCAATAAGACTCATGCAAAAAAATGCTCCAGAAGAACTCTCGGACGTCCTTCTTTATTTTCTAATCTTACAAAATTATCTTGTCTTGCAAATTCTTTAAATGCCAAGCGATCCAAAATCCCCTCCAACTGACTGGGAAGATAAATTTCTACATGAACGCCATCTAAACGAAAGCGCGTTTTTGCCAAATGCATAATATTGCGAACCAAAGAGGTTCCAATTCCCTTTCGTCTGTGAGCTGGATCTACAATCACATAAAAAGAAGCATGATGAGCGACTTTCCGATATGGCATCAAAAATAATGTTGCAACCCCGCAAGGCACTCCATCAATCACAGCTGTCAAGCTAGCGTGGTATTTGGAAAATCCAATCCAATTTTTTAAAGCCTCATCTTTTTCATCAAAAGTAAAAGGAAAATCATCGCAAGAAGAAGGCTCGGAAAACCAAAACGTCAAATAGCCAAGATCCTCATTTTCCGAAAAACGGATATCATATCCGGGAACGTCCATCAGCCAAATTCCTTCAAATAAGCCACCACAAATTCATCAATCTCTCCGTCCATTACCGATTGAATATCTCCCTTTTGCTCTCCGGTTCTTGTGTCTTTAACAAGGGTATAGGGTTGAAACACATAATTGCGAATTTGATTTCCCCATGCAATCTCTTTTTTTTCGCCTCCCAGCGCAGCCAGCTTCGCCTGTCTTTCATTCACCTCTTTTTCATAAAGCTTAGAACGAAGCATTTTCATACAGGTCTCTCTGTTTTGAATCTGACTTCTTTCACTCTGGCAAGAAACCACAAACCCTGTCGGGATATGGGTAATGCGAACTGCCGAATCGGTTTTATTGACATGCTGTCCTCCGGCGCCTGAGGCCCGAAATGTATCGACCTTGAGATCTTCTTCCCGAACAAACACTTGAACATCTTCAACAATCGGCGTCACATCCACAGAAGCAAAACTGGTATGTCTTTTGGCATTCGCATCAAAAGGAGAGATCCTAACTAACCGATGAACCCCTTTTTCCGATTTACAATACCCAAATGCAAAAGGACCTGAAAATCGAAACGTAATATTTTTAATGCCGGCAACATCTCCATCCAAACGATCCACAATCTCAACTTTCCACCCTTTCTTCGAAGCATAACGATGATACATGCGAGAAAGCATGAGAGCCCAATCACAAGATTCCGTCCCTCCGGCCCCTGCATTGATCTCCAGATAGCATTCCTTAGCATCCAGCTCTCCGGAAAGCATTTTCCGAACTTCTAAATCGCCTAATTTTTGATCAATGTCTGAAAGAGCCTGCATCAACTCTTGCACTAAAGAGCTATCTCCAAGTTCGATTGCCTCCGGCAAAAGATCGACAACATCCTGAAAACGATTTTTAAGTTCATGATAAGGAACTGTCCAAAGCTTCAACTGATTAGCTTCGGCAATCACTTTTTGAGCGGCTTCTTGATGATCCCAGAATGAAGAAGAAGCCATCTTCTCTTCTAATTCTTTTACTCTTTGTTCTTTGACACTTAAGTCAAAGATACCTCCACATATCGGAAAGACGCTTGCCGATTGCGTGGATCTTCTCTTGAGTCACAATATCCATAATTTCCAAGTATAAGATCTTTGAAAGTTTTCCTCAAATGAAAGTCTCTTCCAAGATGAGTTTCCCACTTTGACTTCGCACATAAAGACGATGGCCGTCTTTCACCTCAAAAAGGTGGCTCCCTCGCAAAACGACATCCTCTGCAACAAACTCAGAGTGACCTTCCAAAACGATTTCCACACATTCTTTTCTAAAAAAGTTTGCCTTCCAAAAAGGATGCGATTTCTTCCAATCAACGCCCTCATTGACAATTTTTACATTTTTCAAAGAGCATTTTCCTCTTTTATTTGAATAGCAAAGAAGGCCTTCTTCATTCACATGTCCCATCACTTGGTGCGCTAAAATCTCTAAACTCCCGCTTAAATCCAAATTCACCATCGATAGATCTGCAATCTCACAAATCAGCTCCGAACCTGACGCTAGTTGTCCTCCTTGGATCTTCTGCCGAATGATTGAATACAAAGGTCCTAAAGCGGGATGATAAAGAAAAACAAATTCAGGTCCTTTTTTTAAATATTCTTCCATGAAGCGATGATCCGGTAAAGAAACCTTGCAATCCATCAATAATTCTCTTGCTGCAAAAAGCAAATCATAAAAACAAGCCTCCGGAGTTTCTTGCAGAGTCCCTCCCTCCACAAACGCCCGTTTTGCTGTAGAAATGGTTTTATGTCTTTTGTTGTATGTGATGAATGTATGTTGCAGCTGATTTAAAGGATTTTTCTTTTCAACAAAAACGTCTGCTATATTTTGCATGGTTGACTCAAGTCTTCCCATAAGAGATTCTTGAGAGATTCCTTCAGAGTTGAGAAAAAAGCCTTTTTTCAAATTCATCAAAAGCCCCGGGAAAGGACATTTTTCGACAGCCTCTTCCAAAGCATCCAAACATCCAAATAAAAGATTCGTATTTGAAGAAAAACAAGAATAAGGCTCGTCTTCTTTTAAACGCACATCTTGAATGCCAAATTTGGCAAAATCACAATACTCAATATTGGTGAGAACAATCGTAGAATTTTCTTCAATCACAACATTGACACCTTCTGCAGAATGAACAAGACGGGGACACGATGCAAATCCAAATTTCATCTTGTTTTGAGCGCCAATCCCCATAAAAGCCAAAAGCCCATAATCCAAAGCCGCCATCGGATTATTAATCTGTCTTACTAAAACGTTTTTGATCCCCTGACTTTTAAGCCAAGAAAAACCCCCCGAATCTTTTGCAATTTTCCAAAGGGCACCATGACCGCCGGGCTTTAAAATCGGCTTAAAATCTGAAGAAAAAAGCCACTCTCCCTTTTCATTCACAACAGGAACGAGAGGTTGAATAAAAAAGAAAAAAGAGCTTTTAGGTCTTCCAAACCAACAATTCTCTATCGCCATCTCTTGTACATGCAAATGATTGTCTTTTTCTAAAGATGTCATCACGGCAATGGGCGTCACAATTTGCTTACCGTGGATTTGAAAATATAAAAATTCCCTTGCCTGTAAATCTCGAATCAATCGTTCAAAAAGGGTTTTCTTAGCAAAGACCAATTTAGCCGCAGGAAGCTCTTTTTGCGTTTTTTCATCCACAAGATGCAGTCGATCAGCCGCGCCACCTAATGGATACATTTCAGCAATATACGGCAACGCATCAATCCCCCAGCTCGTTGCATCCACTGTCGTATTTTCTTTAGAAATATCAATGAAATTAGGTGCATGATAAGAGCGACAAGAGAGATTTTCATCTTTTTTCAAAAGCTCTTCGACTTTTTTCTGATATCCAATCAACCCACCTAACTCTTTATAAAACGTATCTACAACAACCAACTTATCAATCAATGCTTGAAGCTCTGAAAATGAAAATTGCGGCTTTTCCAACATCGCATCCAGATAACCCAGAACAAGAAGCTGCTTGAATACCTGCTCTTTTTGAACATCCAGCTTCAATTGTTCTTTCAATTTAGAAAAACGCACTACCTTAGGATGTCGATCCAAATCAAATGGAATGTCAACCGATTCGCAAATTTTCGTACTCATAAATAGATCTCTCTTCTATGCACTTTGCATGAACAAGAAAAAAAAATCCAATTCTTTACATAATGAGCCAGGGCACTGACCATTCTCCAATGTTCTTCAAAATGGAACTGTCGCAGAAAGCATCAACATACTGGGCACTGTCCACAAGGCATACTTTTGAGCTGAGTCAGGTAATGTATTTTTAGAGATCCAAGCGGTTGTTGATCCAATTGCAGCTCCAAAACAACCTCCTAAGAATCCGGTAAAAGCACCTACAGCCATTTGGGCAACTCTTGCCTCCGTGCTTGCTTGAAGCACTCCAATCCCGGCACCGAGAACAGCGCCTCGAGATCCACTTTCAAGACAACGAACAACAAGAGGCTTTTCTCTACCTGTCTGTTCTTCTCTTACCGATGCAACATAATTCCAACCGGCTTCAGCGACTATGACACTCCGCAAACCCGGATGATTTTTGAGTCCTTGATGAATCACATTGAAACCACCACTCACTGAGTGAAGAGAATTGGCTAAACTTCCAACTCTTTGAATGTCTTCAGGCGACATCGTAGTCACTAAAGAACCGACTACTTTTGACGTTAATCTCAACGCTTGTATAGATTGAGCGTCATTCGCGTTATGCTCTAAAAAATCGGAAACACCTCTTATCTGTTCCGAACATGTCCCAAAAACGCTTGCCATTCTTTGAAATAAAGAATCAGCCAATCCTTCACCACCTCGAACAGCTCCTACAACAGCTGCACCTACAACAAACGAGGTACTCACTTCCTTTACGTTCACACTCATCAATCACCTCATCATTTGCAGGTAAACAACCCTACCTAAAGGCAGAAGCTTTATCATCCGCGTAAAACGGCGACTTACCGACGGTTTACATCGCCAGTTGGCATGACAGCAGAACAGCCAAACCTCAGATTTTGACTTGTATTGAAGAACTCCTCTTTAAAAAGAGAGGAGATTCTCCTTCGCTCAAGGAAGGGCGCTCTATGGCGCCCAACCGTATAGACAGCTCGGCTAACCCACCCCTGAAGGGATGGGATTGCCCCGAGCAGGCGCTCAAAGTCATGTGCTGAGTTACCACAGCTAGAACAAAAGAAAATGTTTTAAGCCGCACACCAGAAAAAAGAGTTTACGTTGGCTCAAAGTTTAACCGCAACAATATTTGTACCCTCGTGATACCCAAAAATCAGAAATAAAGAACGAAACAATGCTAGCGAACTTGGTAAAAAGACACTTAAGTCTTTGAACCAGAATCTGTGCAACTCGCAACGGAAGTCACTTCAAGTCATCCAAGCCAGAACCGATTCTGGGATATCACGAGTTCTTTTAGTATAAATAAATGAAAAAACAATCTACAATTGAGGCCGTAATGCAAGACAATGTAAAATTAACTTGAGTTATAAAAAAACAAAAGGTAATTCATGATAAATCCAACGAGGTCTCCCCCGCCCCTCTCAATAGATGCAGCATCTCCAACGAATCCAACTCGCAATAACAATCCCGACCTTCCACAAGCACCATCCACGACAGCCTCGTCTACTACAAATTCTGTAAAAGCAGCAGCTTTTTCTCGCTTTAGCTCTCCAACCACACAAAACCCATCCACAGAAAATCCGCAACCACTTAACAGTGCCCATCCAATCAATAATGATCCCCAGCCCTGCGCTCGTCCTTATGGATGGTCAGCGCCACCATCAGAACCTTCCCCACTTTATGCCTGTCTAACCGGCGGCCTCCCTACTGTGGTTCCTAACCCTTCTTCATCCTCCCCGCAGCAGCCTTACACACCATCCGTACCCTCTCCAAACATGGCACCACTAGAATCTTTATTACGCACCATAATCAATTGGCGGAGGCTCGTTCAGCGCGCTTCTTCCTCAAACTCGCAGCCTCACACACCAACATCCTTAGCCTCTCCCAATATAGACCCAACAAGAGCTTCGCCACTTTCATCCATAGACTCTCCTAATATGCCAAACCCAACAAGACCTTCGCCACTTTTATCCATAGCCTCTCCTAATATGCCAAACCCAACAAGACCTTCACCATTTTATGTCCATATGGTCAATGGAGATCTTGTTATTGATTCACAACCTGCTCCCTCATCCCAAGGATAATTCGAAAGATCTTCCATCTTTCCTTGTGAACCGCATTCTTAATTATGCCGGTTAATAACCTTCAATCGCTGAAGTTCCTGCAATGAATCCTGTAGTCCATGCATTTTGGAAATTAAATCCACCAGTCACTCCATCAATATCTAAAATTTCTCCTGCAAAAAAAAGCCCCGAAGAACATTTATACCATTTATCAAAAATAAGTTTTAATTTACAATAGCCCGTTTTTGATTAATCTAGGACGAAAATGGGTAGA
>DAIDHZ010000038.1 GCA_027451825.1 Chlamydiota bacterium | reverse complement strand
ATTCGGTATTAGCACCCGTTTCCAGGTGTTATTCCAATGTAAAAGGCAGATTACCCAAGTATTACTAACCCTTGCGCCACTATATAGAGTTGCCCCTATATCGTTCGACTTGCATGCCTCATCCACGCCGTCAGCATTCGATCTGAACTAAGATCAAATTCTCAACTAAAAAAAATTAACTTTTGTATGTTCGAGGTTTCGTCTTTCAACGAACCCCACAAATCAGTTCTTTCTCTTTCTCTACTGTCAAAACACTTCAACCGATCTTCGTCGGCTGTCTTTTCGCTTTTCTTTTCATTTCTCAATCGAAGCGAAGCTAAGAACATACAAAAAAACAGGTTATCTATGCAAGAAATTCCAAAAAACATGATCGTATCTCATTAAAAACAAATGCCTTAGGCTATAAAAAATACCGCTCAATAAAAAATCCCCAAGAATCCAAATCTCAAAAAAGCATGAAATCCTGTATTAATCAAGAGCCAATCAAAAAGCCATCCATCAAAACTTCGACTTCTCCTGAAGAAAAAATAACTCCTCATTGCAGAATTCAGGAACTTTGAACTGGAACGAGTATATTCGGCCCCAAAAAAAACAACTTAAAGCTATATACGGATCCTCTTTTCATCCTATTTTTTTACAAATCTCTCTCGAGAAAACTCTTGAAATATTTTTTTTATTGCCAACATTCAATAAAAATATTTATTGTGACGAATGAAAACCCTTCTTCATTTAAGTCACTTAGAACGGATGAAGAAGGAAAAAACACAGAGGGCTAACCTTTCACGGGAATCCTCTCAATCAAAAAAAAACTGGAGAATGTCTATGCATTTCAACTGGAATAAGAGGGTGCTAGCGTCTTCTTTTGCCGTTCTTTCAATGGCAACAAGTTTGTACGCGATTCCCAAAGGTCCTTGTGAACCAAAAGCACCTGAAGTTTGCTGTGAAGAACCAAAACCAGGGCCTTTCGGATTTTCATATCCAATGGATATGGGTCTAACATGTCCTCGCGACTTCTATGTTCATGTCGATGGACTTGCTTTCCAAGCAAAACAAGACGGAATGGCTTTTGTTATCCAAGACTCAAATGGATCTAGCGCAGATATTTTGTACGGACAAGTCAACGGATTTTCCGATGATCATTCAGATTGGGACTACAATCCTGGAATGAGATTTGGAATGGGCTTTTTCGTCGATCATGATGCATGGGCTCTTGATTTCAACTGGACATGGCTTAATGTTAGCAACTACAAACACATCAACTCAACCACTTCCGGAGGAGATCTCATTCCTCTTTGGCTCTTTGGAAGAGACACACCTACAAATGAATTAAGCCAAAGATCAAGCGCTGTATGGACAGTGGACTACAATACCATTGACATCAGACTTGTAAAACCATACCACGTAAGCCGCTACTTCATTATGAAGCCACACTTCGGCGTAAGAGGCGGTTGGATTGATCAACACTTCTCTGTTGATTACGGAGGCACTGGAACAGGTCAAAGAACAATCCACCACGGAGATAACGATTTCTGGGGTATTGGCGCAAGAGCAGGGGTTGATACAGATTGGATCCTAGGAAAAGGCTGGTGTCTTTTCGGGAACGTAGCTGCATCTATGTTAGCCGGTAAGTTTGATGTCAAACAAAACATGTTACTTCCTGGTAACGCCGACGGCTTTGATATCAGAAATGAATATTTCCAAAACACACCGAACCTTGAGATCGCTCTTGGTCTTGGCTGGGGA
Source organism: Chlamydiota bacterium (assembly GCA_027451825.1). Classification (GTDB taxonomy): domain Bacteria; phylum Chlamydiota; class Chlamydiia; order Chlamydiales; family SM23-39; genus DAIDHZ01. The sequence goes on along the minus strand of DAIDHZ010000038.1, from coordinate 8,827 downwards.
AAATATTTCAATAAAAACAAATATCATGTAGGTCTTAGAGCCGCATATGAGTTCCACGAGTGGTTTGATCAACTCAACATGCTCAAATTCTTTGGAACAGGGCTTAACGGCGCTTACAGCGCTGATACTGTAAGTAGAGGAAATCTATCCTTGAATGGATTCTCTCTCCAACTACAATTGGATATCTAATCCAATTTTTAAGAATCTAGTACAAAGGCCTAAAGATTTCTTTAGGCCTTTTTTATTTAAGTCCTGCCTGAATCACATCGTGCATACGCAAAAGACCCACCACTTTCCCCTCTTCTAAAACCGGCAAAACAGTGATCAATCGAGACGAGTTTTCTTCCATTTTCCGGACCGCTTCTACCACTAAAAAATGAGAACTTATGACCATCGGAGATCCCGTCATCAGCTTTGAAATGGGCATCTGTAAAACTGAAGATCCTTGTCTTTGAAGAGCTCTTCTTAAATCTCCATCTGTAAAAATGCCAAGAAGCTCTAAATGTTCATTACATACAAGAAGACATCCGCATTTTTTCGAAGAAATTTCATGTAAAAGATCAACTAAAAGATCTTGCGGCCTACACAAGGGAAGATCCTCTTTTTTGAGCATAAGATCAGACACTTTCATCGCAATTTTTCGACCTAAAAGTCCCGCTGGGTGATTCAGAGCAAAATCTTTCACGCTAAACTGTTTTTTTTGCATTAAAGCAACCGCCAAACAATCTCCAAAAAGAAGCTGCACCGCCGTCGATGTTGTCGGCGCCAAATCAAAAGGGCAAAGCTCTTCCTTCACAGGAAGCACAATCGAAAGATCGGTCATCTTCCCCAGTTTTGAATCCGCCTTGGATACAACCCCAATCGTAAAAGCCCCTTTTTTTTGAATAAATGGCAGCAAATCGACAATCTCTTGCGATTCCCCGCTTTTACTCAAAGCAATGAAAATATCGGCATTCGAAACAAAACCAATATCTCCATGCAAAGCATGACCCGGAGATAAAAAAATAGATCGAGTCCCCGTCGACACAAAGGTGGTCGAAATTTTTTGTGCAATATGACCACTTTTTCCAACCCCGGAAAAAACAACAACACCCTGGCAAGAAAAAATCTTCTCAAAGACTTTTTCAAGCTGAGCCACATCCACTGTTGAAAAAAAATGATTCAAAGAATGCTGTTGCTTTTCTAAAAGAGATCGAAACATACAACTTCTAATCAATTGTCTGATGCTCTTTTTCGAGCTCTACCTTCAAAGCATTTAAAAAAGCGCATCCATACAATCCATCCAAGACCCGATGATCGAACGTCAAAGAGACCCACATTATCGAGCGGATCGCAATGGAATCATCAGGCATGGCTACCACTTTTTTTGTCACAGCACCGAGTCCCACAATGGCCACTTCCGGATATCGAATGATCGGAATACCAACCATCGTTCCTGTCATGCCAAAGTTTGTCATTGTGATAGTTCCTCCTTGAACCTCCGGGGGGGAGAGCTGCGATTTTCGGGCCTTCTCAGCAAGAAATGCGATCTCTTTGGCAATGGAAGATAAAAAGAGTTGATCACATTTGCGAATCACAGGAACCATAACGCCTTGATCAACACTCACAGCGATCCCTAAGTTCACAAAATGCTTCATTACAATGGTATCTCCTTCCAAAGAAGCATTGAGAAGAGGAAATTTCTGCACAACTTTACTGATGGCTCTTGCAACAAATGCCGTAATCGAGAGTTTTGCGCCGTGCTGTCTTAAAAAAGATTCTTTATGCTCTTGAATCGATTTCATGATCCGTGTCACATCCACTTCGGTCAAAAGCGATGCATGAGGCGCCTCATAAAAAGATTTCACCATGTTGTCGGCAATTGCTTTTCTTAAAGAAGACATTTTAACACGTTCTATTTCTTTCACGTGTTTTTCTTCAGCGATTGGACATGCCGGTTGTTTTTTCGGTTTTACTTCTTTAGAAAGGGCATAAGTTTCCACATCTTTTTTCGTCAGACGTCCGCCTTGTCCCGTATGAGGAATTTTACCGATTTCGCTCAAAGAAATTTCATGCTCTTTTAAAAGCCTGAGCACTGCCGGAGATAAAACATCGCTTGCATCTTCAAACGATTCCACTTCAGCTTGCACAGAGGCTTCTTTCTTCTCTTGCAAAGAAGCTCCTTGCACTTTCAAAATGGCCAAGGGAGCTCCCACTGCCACCTCTTCATCAACAGAGACTAAAATTTTTTGCAAAATACCAGAAGAAGGAGATGGAATTTCACTGTTGACTTTATCTGTGGAGACCTCCAAAAGAGGCTCATCCAAAGAGACAAAATCGCCCTCTTTTTTAAAGAAGCGAACAATCGTTGCACTCACAATACTCTCCCCTAATTTGGGAAGGCACACTTTGATTTCATCCATAAGTTATAAGTATCGATTTTTTGATCGATTTTTGCAATGAGCTTATCAAGAAGCTCTATTCCTAGAGTCACTTCCAAAGAAATTTCCAAAAAACAAAAAGGAAGAGCCAAATCCATTTTTGAATCCAATTTAATCGCATCTTTTTCCGTGCAAAGAAGAATTGCAGCTCCGCATTCTTTCGCCTTTTTCGCAAAAATTTTTAACTCTTTTTCCGATATTTTCTCATGATCCGCAAGCTGTTTTTCCAAAATCACAATCGCTCCCAAATCTTCAACCGTTTTACGAAATGATAAAGGTCTTGCAATCCCAGAAAAAAGAGCCACTTTTTTACCCAAAAGAGAAGCATCCATACCGAAACAACCTGAAGAATCGGGATTTTGGCAAGAAGGCTCCTCAAAATTCTCATGCGGAGCGAGTGACCATTGCCGAGAGGCAAGGCACGAGTGAGTATGTGAATTTTGAGGAAAAGCCGACGCTGCCAAAAACCGATCCTTCAGGTTGTTTCGGTATACTCCCACAACCTGATCGACTTTTGTCCTCAAAGAAACAAAAGGAAACAAAAGAAGATTCGACGTTTTTCCATTCACTAAAATCAAATCGGCCTGTTTCAATCTTTTGGGACTATCTCTTAAAAAACCTCTCGGCAAATAATGGCCTTTCCCAAATGGATCTTCTCCAAATAAAAGAACCAAATCAAAATCACGATGCAATTTACGATATTGAAATCCATCATCCAAAAGAATTAACTCAGCGCCTTCTTGAACGGCTTTTTTTGCAAGTTGAACACGATCTTTTCCGACATAAACTTTTGCAAAAGGCAATTTTCTTTGTAAAAGTTTTGGTTCATCATCCGATCCATAGCCTCTTGATAAAACCGCAGTTTTTCTTGAAGCAAATCGTTTACCTAAAAAATGAACAAAAGGAGTTTTTCCTGTGCCGCCTGCAACCAAATTTCCGACACTCACAACAGGGCAATCAACCTGAACACTTTTAAAAAGACCAACGTCATAGAAAAAATTTTTCAAAAAAGAAACAAAACCCCAAAGAAAACTCAAAGGCGCTAAAAAAAACGCCCCCTTCTCAATCTGAGATTGTCCCCATCGGATGAATTTAAACCAAAGCTTCATAAAATAACCGAGCCTCTACAGACTCAATGATGATGTGAATGGCGGCCATATGCGCTTCTTGAATCCGATCAGAGAATGGAAATCCGGAAACAATCCACTCAAGATCTGCCATCCCCTTCATCTTTCCCCCTGTTTTTCCCAAAAAAGCAATCGTTTTGAGTTGCTGCAATTTAGCCGTTTCCATCGCTTTCACAAGATTCATTGAATTTCCACTCGTAGATAAAGCAATCAAAAGATCGTCAGGCTTTCCTAGCGCCTCTATCGAGCGGGAAAATACAGAGTCAAAGCCCATGTCATTTGCAACGCAGCTTAAATGTCCCGCATCTGCAAGTGCAATTGCAGCGAGAGCCGCTCTTTTCGAACGAAACTGTCCTGTCATCTCTTCGGCAAAATGCATTGCATCGCACAAACTTCCACCATTGCCTGCAATCAAAAGTTTCCCCCCCGATTGATAACAAGAAGAGATCATTTCCGATGCTTTTTCTAAAAATTGAAGACTTGTTTGATTTTGTAAAAAAGAAGCCGCGCGAACTGCCTCTTCAACTGCTTTGACAATTTTGATATCTGCCATGATGCCTCCAAGCAGATATCATACACAACAATGAATTAAGAAAAAGGAGATGCGACTTCAAACTTCAATTCTTCTTTGGTAACAGGATGTAAAAAAGCCACTTGGGAACAGTGCAGACGAATGATTTTTCCATCCCCTGTTTTGCTTCCATATTTTTTATCTCCAACAATCGGATGACCAATCGCTCCAAATTGAGCACGGATTTGATGATATCTTCCCGTCTCTAATTCAATACGAACAAGCGTTGAATGCGGCATATAATGCAAAGCTTCATAATGAAGCACCGCTTTTTTTGCATCTTCATCGGCTGCTTTCGCAATGATTGCTCGATGATCTCCATGGATCAAAAAATGTTCCAACCTACTTGTTTTGTGATATAAAATACCCTCTACCTCAGCAATGTAAACTCTTTGAATCTCAAGATTTCTAGATTGTTCATTCAAACGGCTCAAAGCCTTACTCGTTCTTGCAAAAATCACAAGTCCGCTCACAGGACGATCCAATCGATGAATGCAGTGTAAAAAAACAGCACCTTCTTTATGAAATTCGAGCTTTAAAAAGTCTTTGACTCTTTGCTCTAAACTATCTTGATTCGATGCATCCGGCTGTGTTAAAAGCCCTGCCGGTTTATTGGCAATCACGAGATGATTGTCATAAAACAAAATGTCTGTCATAACATTCTTTGCCTTAACACTTCATATAACAAAAGAGTCGTTGCTGATGCTACATTTAAAGAATCAGCCACGCCTCGCATCGGAATGCGCACTAAAATATCTGCAGATTCCATCCAGCGAGGGGAAAGCCCGTATTGCTCAGTTCCGACAACAATCGCGACGGGACCTCTTAAATCTACTTTTGTAAATTCTTCTTTAGCATGCGGTGTTGCAGCAACGATTGCAATCTTATTTTTCTTTAAAAACAAAAGAGTCTCTTCTCCATCTGCTTCTAAAACAGGCACCGTAAAAAGAGTCCCAACGCTCGATCGAACCACATTGGGGTTATGAATATCTGTTGTCGGATCGCAAACAATCACAGCATCGACTCCAACAGCATCCGAAGAGCGAAGAATAGTTCCTAAATTCCCCGGCTTTTCAATGCTTTCTGCAATCAAAAGAAAAGGATTTTCTTTGAAGCGCAAATCCGATAAAGAAAGATGCATTTGAGGAGCAATTGCTAAAAGACCATCCGGACGATCTCGATACGAAATTTTTGCAAATACTTCTTTAGAACACTCTAAAACCTGAGCGTTGGATTCTCGAATCAATTCTTCTTCATTTTCTCCTAAAAACAATTCCGGACAAATAAAGAGTGTTTCGATCTGTCTTTTGGCAATCACAGCTCTTTTGATTTCGCGATATCCTTCGATCAAAAAAAGATGCGTCTTTTCTCTTTCTCTTCTCTCTCGAAGACTCACAACAGCTTTGACTTTTGGATTTTGAAGACTTGTAATTTTCATGGATAGACAACCCTTGCAAAAGATCCGCTTGGAATTGAAAAGACATCGTTTCCTTCTAAAATCATTTCTCCGCTCTCTATTTTATGCGATCCAAAAACCTGCACTAAAAGATGTTCCAAAACAATCGGCGTAAATCCGGGCGTATGACAAGAAAAAATCACAAAGCGAGGCTGCTTGGAAAGAACAGCCTTGCAGCTTTCTAAAAGAGGGATGATGTGCTCTTCGATTTTAAACACCTCGCCCTTCGCACCGCGTCCAAATGTGGGAGGATCCAAAACAATTCCATCATAGAAAGAGCCCCGTTTTTCCTCTCTTTTTAAAAATTTCAATGCATCATCGACAATCCAACGGATCGGAGCCTTTTCCAAAGAATTGATTTTGGCATTTTCTCTTGCCCAATCCACCATCCCTTGAGAGGCATCCAAATGACACACTTCAGCTCCTTCTTGAGCTGCAGCTAAAGTCAATCCTCCTGAATACGCAAACAGGTTTAAAATTCGACATTTCTCTCGAATTTGAGAACGCATCCACTGCCAAAGCAGGGCATGCTCCGGAAAAACTCCCAAGTGTCCAAAATCGGTCGGAGCTATTTTCATCTTCACGCCGCCTACAGACACAATCCAAGATGCAGGAAGTTTTTTCTTAAATTGCCAGCGATTCTCAGGCTCTCTTGAAAAACTCGCATCCGCATCAATTCGAGATTTTGATTTCCAAACAGCTTGCGCGCAAGGACGAACAATCGAAAATGGGCCGAACCGCTCCCATTTTTTCCCATTGCCGCTATCCATCAATTCATACACATCCATAAATTTTCAATCCTTTAGCGTTAAGATCCGGATGCTCGGAAATCCAAGAAAAGCATTCTTTGCCGATTCGAATCGGAACATTTTTTTTGATACCGTCCACCAAAAAAGGTGTTGGCCTTGTATTTTCTCTCACCCATTCTCTCAATTGAGAAAAAAGACGACTTGGCTTAATCGAACAAATGTCCATTGTTTTTGCATCTTGCACCACTTGAGGATAAGAAAACAAAATCCCCCAAAAAATCGAATCTTTTCCAATCGACATCGAACGAAATTCATGATCCACCGTTGAAAAATGGACAAAATGAGCCTGCATTTGAATCACAGGCTGCCTTACTTTAATAAGATATTCATTTTCTTTAGACGCTATTTTCTGAAGCCATAAAGAATCTAAATCATCCGTCATATAGGATGCCAAAAGATGGCGCAACTCTTCATCGGTTGGAATCTGTTTCTTTTTTAATCCATCAATCCATCGTGTATATTCGGACACAAAAAAAGAGTCTTCCATTGCCTCTCCATTGGAAAATCCGCATCGAAAAATCCAATGTTTGTCTAAACTTTTGAGCAAAGACTCCATCTCCAATCCATCTAAAAGAACAGGAATTTTCAACCACTTGGATGCCTGATAGACCCCTTCTTTTTCCAAAGAAGAAACTCGGAGCTTAAGCATCTTTTGCCACCTGATTTCGAGAGGGAAATAAAAGTAAACCAAAGACCCCAAGAGTAATATAAGAATCGGCCAAATTAAAAACGGGAAATGAATATCCCCAAAATACGAAATGAAAAAAGTCTATAACATGACCATATAAAAAATAATCCAAAACGTTTCCAAAAGCTCCGGTTAAAATAAGAAGAAAGAAAAATCTTTGAAAAAGCGTTTTAGAAAAGAAAAAAACGTAACAACTTAAAGCGATAATGATCAAAAAACGAACAATAAACAACCAAAAAGCATACTCTGCAAAAACCCCCCAGGCAGCGCCCGTATTCACTACGTAATTCAAGGAAAAAGAAATCCCTAAAATATTGTGAAATAGAGGAATCCCCCCAAAAGGATATCCCCCCGCATGAAGCGGAGGAACATTGTCGATTGCCCAAATTTTAGAAACGATATCAAAGACCAAAAGACAAAGAAAAAACAACGAACGAATCACAAAAGCCCTTTTTCAAACCGCTCCTGCGCCTTCACAGTCATTGTGGCATAAGGAACGGCTTCCAATCTCTTAATCGGGATCTCTTCTCCCGAAATATCGCAAATACCATACGTCCCTTCGCTAATTTTTTCCAAGGCCCGATCGATCTGCCGAAGCAACCCAAATTCTTTACTTGTCACTTCCAAATTCACCTGCTTTACAAAATCATCGGTCCCTTCATCTGCCGAATGTTGTGAATATCCTTTGGATTCATCAGGAGCCGTCACTTCCTTCTTTGCCCCTGCAATCACACGCGTAATCTGCGATCGCATCTCTTCTAATCGTTTTTTAAAATGCTCTATCTCACTTTTGCTCAGAGGCATAAATTCCACCTTCATCCTTTTAAAGAATCATCAGGAACAATAAATTCAATCGCCTGACGAAGTTCTCGAATATCTTTAAATCGTTTATAAACGCAAGCAAATCGAATGTAAGCAACAACATCTATACTACGCAAATGATCCATCACAATATCTCCAAGTTCCTGACTTGAAATCTCTCGCACCCCTCGAACCATTAAGTCTGCTTTCACTTTATATGCCAAAGCACACACCTGATCGTGACTGACTCGAGTATGACGGCAAGCTGCATCCAACCCATGAACCAACTTGTCTTGTTGAAAATCTTCAAACGTACCATCTCTTTTTTTAACCTGAAGACTCAAATCAATGGTTTCAAAGGTGGTAAACCTTCGCATACATTGACAGCATTCACGACGCCTGCGAGTTGCATTCATTTCTACAGCATCGCGCGAATCGGTCACTTTCGATTCTTCATAATTGCAGAAAGGGCATCTCACAAACTATCTCCATAAAAATGCAGTCATACAAAACCGCTGCTTGCTATACCGAAACAACTTGAAGAATCGGTTTTTGGCAGCGTCGGCTTCCCTCCCTACCAAATGGCGAGAAACTCGCTATTTTAGGCGAAGCAAAGCTTCGGCCTCCATTTCCCGATTCTTCAAGTTGTTTCGGTATATCTCTGGTATTTAAAAGAGTGAAAGATTTTTTGTGAATCGAGATTTTCAAGATTGAAGAAAAAAGTAAAAAGAACGGAGAGAGTGGGATTCGAACCCACGATACGCTTTCACGTATACACGCTTTCCAAGCGTGCTCCTTAAGCCCCTCGGACATCTCTCCAAAAAGGGCTCGATTTTAAAGAAGTCTTTCAAAAAAATCAAGAACATTGGAAGAGCATTCAGAACTGACGCATTAAAATTTTAATAGACATGAAGTAGACTCTTCTGGCTGCAAAACCTAAAGAGAGTTCATCATG
>DAIDHZ010000037.1 GCA_027451825.1 Chlamydiota bacterium | reverse complement strand
TCGATATCAAAAAGTGTTTCGATGTCAAAATTTCGAAAAATCATATTTTGGGCGCTAGTTTTGCAATTCCTTCTATATTTTATTTGGTAAGTATCATTTCCCGACAAAATCCAAAAAGGAACGTTTTATGAGTTTACCTACAAGTCTGACACAATATCAATCTCGACTTCCACAGTATATGCCTGAACAGGCATTGCTGGCAGCAGGAATATCGGCAGCGACTCGAGCAGCTGGTGGGGAATTGTCTGTAAAAGAAGTTGCAAGTGCAGCTGCTTTGTCCGGCTTAGTGACACTTGTTGATGCTGCAGCCCAACCTGTTTTAGCTCCTCTTGCTAAAGAGCATCCCGCATTAGGAGTTGGTGCTAGAGCAGTGCTTTGGGCTGGTACCCACGGCATAGCGAATTATCTACTCAAACAAAACAAACTCGCTCCAGTCTACCCAACTGGGTATGGTATTGTGGCAACAGGACTTTTGTGGAATGGTACCGACAAAAAAACTGCAATGTCGTTTGTTCTCTAAATGGATTTGCAACGAAGGAGTGTTTTATGAGTTATCCTACAACATGGAAACAATATCAAGCTCAATTTTCAAAGGATGTGGCTACACTGATGATGCAAGCTGCGGCTCTATCGGCAGCGATTCGAGTTGTCAACGGACGACCTGTAGAAGAGATTGTGGGTGGAGCAGTCTTGACTGCATTAACTACATTTGTGAATGCTGTTGCTCAACCCTTTTTACAACCTCTGACCGTTGACTATCCTTGGTTAGGAGTCGGTGTTAGAACAATTCTTTGGGCTCGCGGTGATCGGGCACTGACATATGATCTTCAAAGACAGGGCATCTCTGCAGGTAGCTCAAATTTGTATGCGATCTTCGCAACAATTCTTCTCTACGATAAAAAAGCTGCAACACCGATTATTATTTAAACTTTTAGATGACACAACTGCTTATATATATGAACAGTTGTGTTTTTGATTTAAGTCTCAATTTTAATTCGTTTCGCGGCTGCTTGGTCGAGGATGAAAAGAGCTTTGTGTTCAGGTGTTCCTATGCGGCTGGCTGGATAATGGGAATTGATCGCAGCTTCTAGGACTTTGGGGATAATGTCTTGTTTTTGAGGCCCTAGTGCGTAAATGGCAATTTCATGGCTATTATTGATGCAGTCAAAAGTAAGACTCATTCGATGAGTTTTTAAATGCGGTAAAAAATTCCCGACAACAAGTCGATTTTTGACGTTGAGAGCTTCCGTATTGGGAAATAAAGATGCGGTGTGACCATCTTCTCCAACGCCAAGCATCACGAGATCAAAAAGATGCGAATCTAAGGTTCTACGAATCAGTTCTTCATATTCTTTGGCATGTTTTTCAAGATCTGATTCTGCTTTCATTCGAAAAATTTGATGAAGAGGAATGGGAACTTTTTGAAACCATTCCATTGCCATTTTGTAATTGCTATCAGGATTTTCCGGGGTTACAGCTCTTTCATCGCTCCAAAATAAAAACACCTTCGACCAATCAAGAGGGGCTAAGATGAGTTTTTGGTAAATGGCTTTGGGAGTAGATCCTCCGGAAAGCGCCACCGCAAAACGACCTCTTTGTTGAATGGATCTTTTGGCTGTATGAATCCAATGGTCTACGGCAAAGGAAAGAGTCTCTTCAAGGTCTTTTCCTATAAATAGATTGCGACGGTTGTCGTAAGAGATGATTTCATTTTTTAACATAATTTATTTTCATCAAATGTAAGAAGTTTTTGGAGCATATCCAGATAATGACGGCTGGTTCCTTGAGTGTAGATTTCTTGGACTAACGATTGGCCTGTCGCTGTTTTCCCGAGTAAGAATTCATAAGGAACTTCGCAAGAGTGAGCTGACGATAAATGAATTTTCACATAGTGATACCTTTCAGGAATTCGAAATGCGTGAAAAGAGCTGCCGCTTTGTGTTTGGATATTGATGGCTGTAACGGTTCCAGATCCTAGTTTTTCCCATAAAGTCGATTCAATTGCGCTTTCAATCGTTTGCTGATTGCTTTCAAAGCGAAAAAAGAGACTTTTGGAAGTCTTTTTAAATTGCCAATCAAGACGGCTTGCAAGCCATGCTAAAAGATAGACGGACTGAATATTTTGATGGCAGAAGAAGGGGGGCACTCTTGCATTATAGGTGAGCTCTAAAGAAGAAATTTCATGAAGAATCTTGATTCTTTCTTCTGTATCAAAGGTAGAAGAGATGAGATCTCTCCATCCTTGAGTACGAGCCCAGTTGAGATCGGCAATATCGACTTTTGATGTTTGATGGATTTTGAGAAGAGTTTGCGCGAATTTAAAGATGCTCTCCGTTGATTCTGAATCGAAAATAACGCGAGTTGCAAGTTGAATGAGGGGCTCTAAAAGTGGGTGGGGGATGTTTGGGTCTTCAGTCCAAAGAACATAGGTTGGTAAATCAGGGAGGAGATGAGGTAGAATTAATGAAGGAACTTTTTCAATACTTAATCCCGCAACTCCTATATCGATTTGATCGCATGCAATGGTGCTTTCCAAGCTGGAGGGGGTCACTACAGAAACTGCGGTTTTTAGATAATTTTGTTTGGAATCTGGATCTTCTGAAATAAAAAGAGTGCGGCAGGGGAATTTTTCAACAATTTTTTGCACAATGCTTTGTACATATTGCACTCTGGAAGAGAGACGATTAAAAACAATGAGATTGAAAAGGGAAGCTCTCATTTTGTTTTCTTGAGAGAGTTTTTCCCAAATTTTAAGAAGTTCGGTTTCGATTCTCTCCGGAGAAACAATCAGCTGAACCGTCACAAAATTCTCCAGGCTCTGTTATCTTTTGTCATGATATCATCAGAAGCTTGAGGTCCCCAGCTACCTGATGCGTAATTCGGGAAGTTGCTTGTTTGTTTTTCCCAAAATTGAAGAAGGGGAGTGAAAATTTTCCAAGATTGCTCGACTTCATCAACTCTTGCAAAAAGAGTGCTATCTCCCATAATACAATCCCAAATGAGCCTTTCATAGGCCTCAGGAGCTGATTTGCCAAAATAAGATCCGTAGCGGAAATCCATTTTTACAGGCTGAATTGGACTGCTGGGACCGGGTACTTTGCAATTGATTTTTAAAGCAATTCCTTCATCCGGTTGAATTCGTATGACTAAAATATTAGGATCTGTTCTTTTTTCTCCATGTTGAAAAAGAACACCCGGAGCATCTTTAAAAATGATGGCAATTTCTGTCGCTCTTTTGGGGAGTCTTTTGCCTCCTCGTAAATAGAAGGGAACACCAGCCCAACGCCAGTTGTCAATAAAAAGGCGCATTGCAGCATATGTTTCTACATTCGATGAGGGATTTACATTTTGTTCTTGCCGGTAACCTACGACATCTTGGCCATTGATGAATCCTTTTCCATATTGGCCGCGAACGATATGTTGTTTAAAATCATCTTCCGTAAAAGGGCGAATGGACTGAAGAACTTTTACTTTTTCGTCTCGAATTGCAGCCGCATTTAAAGAAACGGGAGGTTCCATGGCAACTAAAGATAAAAGCTGCATCATGTGATTTTGTAAAATATCTCTTAAAAACCCTTCTTCTTCATAAAAATGACCTCTCGTACCAATTCCCAAGTCTTCTGCAGCTGTGATTTGTACATGGTCAATATGCTTATAATTCCAAATGGATTCGAAAATGGAATTGGCAAAGCGAAAAACAAGAATATTTTGAACCGTTTCTTTTCCAAGATAGTGGTCGATGCGATAGATTTGAGACTCATCGAGATATTTCGAAATTTCTCCTTGAAGCCATTTTGCAGATTCTAAATCTCTTCCAAATGGTTTTTCGATGATGACACGAGACCATTTGCTTTGATCATGGCTATCATATAAAAGCCCATGTTGTTTTAATTTCTCAATGATGATCGGGAAATACTTAGGCTGTACGGAAAGATAAAAGATTCGATTTCCTCGAGTGGCAAATTGACTATCTAAATCTTTTAAAAATGCATCTAAAGATCGATATCCTTCATCGTCATCAAATTCGGATCTATGATAAAACAGCTGTTTTTCAAAACTTTTCCAAAATGTCTCATCAATGGGTTTTACGCGAGAGTAGGTGTTGATGTGGTCTTTGAGTTCGTTTCGAAATTGCTCATGGTTTTTTTCTCTTCTTGCAAAACCGACAGCAGTGAAGTTGGCAGGAAGCATTCCTTCTCTGCCCAAATTATACAAAGCAGGAGCTAGTTTTTTTCCCATGAGATCGCCTGTTGCGCCGAAAATGACGAGAGAACAAGGATCTATCATTCGGATGGATCGAGTTTCCTCTTCAAGAGGATTTTTGGTTGAATATTGTGTCATCTTATTTTTGGAATATATCTTTTCTTAAAACATTTTGCAAGGTGTACGTTGCTGTCTTTAAAGGTTTAGAATGGCTTTGAGTGTTTTTTTACTTGATGTCGATCTTGTTCTGATAAAGTTCCTAGTGTTGAGAGAATCAATCGATGATCAAGAGTAAATAATTTGAACCGAATTAATGAAGCGATAGGAAGACCTGCGAACTGAATATCTTGAATTACGATATCTGTCGGCCAAAGAGGTTGCTGAGGTTTGACCGATGTGATCATTGCCATTACGCTCATTCCAATTTTTGCATTATGTCCATCGGTTGATAGAACCAAAGCAGGGCGGTGTTTTGTGGCTTGGATATCCGTAAAAGGAAATGGGACCTTTACAATTTCATAGAGATTATAAATTCTTGTAGGCTTCTTCATCTTCTCCCGATTCCCATTCATTCATGGTTTTGTTGAGGTCTTGAAGATAATTAATATCTAAGGGAGAAGTTTTCCGAACAATGACTGTATTATCGGGTAAGACTTCGTATAATATTTGATCTCCACTTTTTAAGTGAAGGTGCTCTCTAATTTCTTTAGGGATCGTTGCCTGATATTTAGATGTCAGTCGTGTAGAATAACGAGTTTTGAAACTTCTTTTTTTTCTCATAGGAGCCAGTCAATTCTCATTTTGATTGTCGTTTTGTATTACAGTATTACTGTAGTGAAGAAATGGTTTTCGATCAATGACTTTGTAAGTTGTTTATTGCTAGTTGTTTTGGTTTGCTATGGAGTCTTTAAAAATTGACAGAAAATGTTGTTGTGATTGAGTATGTTCGAGTTAAAAAAAATTTTATAAGGATAAAAGATGTCGTTTGTCGTCCTCAATGATTTTACACAAGCAGTAAGAAATCCTATCAAAGAACTTCAAGTTGATTCTTCAGGCAAAGTCATTGCAGTCTCAGGAAAAGAGACATACTTGTGTAGAGGTCCTCGTATATTCAATCCAGAGAAATGTTGTATGAGAGTCACCGAAGCAGTTGATTATCAGTATGTGGTTAACGTAACAGGCAGGATCCTTGGAGGCGGCTCTGTCGTTTCTTGTTTAAAACGTGCAGATCCTTCGGAAATGTTGAGTGCTATTTGTGCAGAAGATGTGAATGCCATAGAACAATGCGTGCAGCAAGGATTCCCTTTGAACGAGGCTCAAAAATTTGAGTTGACATTAGATACTCCTTTATCTCTTGCAGTGAGAAAAGGAAAAAAAGAGGCTGCAAAAACACTCATTACATTGGGAGCTGATGTTAATTGTATGATCGGAGCATCATCGCAATTTTCTTCTTTATTTGGGCATTTGTATTCTCCAAGAGCTTTTGATTGCTTTAAAACAACAATCGTCCCTCAAGGGTTTGACCATGATCGATTTAAGTTTGCAATCTTACATCAAATGATTAAGGATTCCTGCGCAGAAGAAAAGTTAGATGATTGTTGTTTTATGTTGCAACTAGGTCGTGATCTTTCAGATGAACTTCTTTCTCAATTGATAAAAACAGCTCAACAAAAAAAAGAGGCTGCTGATATACAAGCAGTTCAAGACGAAACAATGAAAAAATATTACGTTAGCATTTCTCATGGATGTCATGCTGTTTTAATGTTATTGATATCATGCAGAAAGAATATGGCTAAAAAATCCTCTAAAGAAGACCTTGATCAGATATTATAGGATTGAGATCTTTGTAAATAGCTTTCTAAAAGAAGGGTTGCCGCGACTTGATCTAAGTGCTCTGTTCGTTTTTTGCGTCGGTAGTTTGCTTCTTTGAGATGAGTTTCTGCTTGCTTACTGGAGAGTCTTTCATCAATAAGCTGAATGGGGATTTGAAGTGCTTTTTCTAAATCTTTAGCAAAAGCTTCAACAAGATTGGACATTTCTGATTTTTGTCCATTCATGTGAAGGGGAAGCCCTATTAGAATGAGCTCAATTTCAGGAAGTCTTCCTCTTAATAAAGAGACGACAGAAGAAATTCCCCCGGTTACAGTTGTAAGAGGGAGCGCTATTTTTTTGGATGCATCTGAAATAGCGATCCCGATTCTTTTTAGACCGAAGTCAATTGCGGCGATTTTTCCCATGACTCTTTATGTTGATGAAGACCTGCTAAATAAGCGATAAAATCGCGAAATAGGGGGTGCGGATTTAATGGTTTTGACTTAAATTCCGGATGGAATTGAACGCCTAGCATCCATGGATGCTCCCTAACTTCAGAAATTTCGCAAAGCGATCCTTTATGAAGATTTCCTGAAAATAGCATCCCTTTTTCTTCGAATGCTTTTTTATAGGCATTATTGAATTCATAGCGGTGTCGGTGTCTTTCCGAGATGATGTTTTGCTCATATGCTTTATAAGCTAAGCTGGTTGGGTCTAGGTCGCAAAGGTAAGCTCCTAGGCGCATTGTTCCGCCTAAGTTTTCCACTTTTTTTTGTTCTGAAAGCAAAGAAATAATCGGATGAGGGGTGTTGAGATTGACCTCTGTGGAATTTGCCTCTTTAAGTCCTAATACATTGCGAGCAAATTCGATCAGCAAGATTTGCATGCCTAGACATAATCCAAAGTAAGGAATTTTGTTTTCTCGACAATATTTTGCAGTAAGGACCTTTCCTTCCCAACCACGCTCTCCGAATCCTCCGGGAACAACGTATCCGTCGCATCCTTGAATTGCTTTTTCAACCGATCCATTTTCAATGATTCGATCTGATTCAAATTTGCGAATCTCTAATTCGACATTTGCGTGAATGGCTGCATGATGAAGCGCTTCAAAAACAGATTTATAGGCATCTTGATGATCCAAATACTTTCCGACGATTCCCACAACCACTTTTCCTTTTGGATGCGTGACTTTGTAGAGCATCTCTTTCCAATCCGTAAAATCAGCAGTTTTCATGCTGAGATTGAGCATTTTACAGATCATGGCATCGAGACCTTGGTTGTGAAGGTCTAAAGGAACTTCATAAATGCTCTCTTCAACATCTTTCTCGTCGATCACGGATTCTTCGGGAACGTTGCAGAAAAGAGAGATTTTTTCTTTGATCTCTTTGGAGAGAGATTCTTCGCATCTACAAAGGATGACATCGGGGATAATCCCGATTTCTCGAAGAACTTGAACGGAGTGCTGCGTGGGTTTTGTTTTGACTTCTCCGGCGGCTTTTAGATAAGGAACATAAGTCAAATGGATGTTGATGCAATCCGCTTTTCTCTCATAGCGAAATTGACGAATGGCTTCTAAAAAGGGCAGTGATTCAATATCTCCTACAGTTCCTCCAATTTCAACCAAGACGACATCGGCGTCTTCTTTGCCGCAAGCAAGAATTCTCGCCTTGATTTCATTGGTGATGTGAGGAATGACTTGGACTGTTTTCCCAAGGTAGTCGCCTCTTCTTTCTTTTTTGAGGACCGTTTCATAAATTTGGCCGGAGGTCACATTGGATGCTCTAGAGAGGGGTGAGTCGGTATAACGATAGTAATGGCCTAGGTCGAGATCGGTTTCCGCTCCATCATCGGTTACATAGACTTCTCCATGCTGAAAGGGGCTCATTGTGCCTGGATCCACATTCAAATAAGGGTCTAATTTGAGCATTGCGATCTTGTGGCCGCATCTTTCCAAAAGAAGGCCGATAGACGCTGAAGTAAGTCCTTTCCCTAGAGAGGAAACGACTCCACCTGTGATAAAGATATATTTTGGCGACATAGACGCAAGACCTCGTTTAATGTTTCGAGATCTTTGGGTGTATCGATCCCGAGCACTTTTTCTTTGACTACAGCTATTTTAATCTTATGGCCATTTTCTAGCACTCTTAGTTGTTCAAGATCTTCAATTTCTTGGAGAAAAGATTTTTTTAGGTCGAAAAATTTTTTTAAAAAAGAGGTTTTATAGCAATAAGTCCCGATATGCGCATAAGCTATGGGAAGAGACCCGTTTCGAGAGTAGGGAATTGGCGATCTGCTGAAATACAAAGCGTTATGATGAATGTCAAAAACACATTTGACCACATGAGGAGATAAATATTCATCGAGGTTTTCAATGAGAGTTACGGCGGTGGACATTTCTGCTGTAGGATCTTTTTTTAAAGCTAAAATGACCTCGCTTAATGTTGCAGGCTCGGTGCAAGGATGATCGCCTTGCAAATTCAAGATGTAATCACTTTTTTGAAGGAGGGTATTTTTTTGAAGAGCCTCAAAAATTCTCTCCGTTCCATTTTGACATTCGGGGGATGTCCAAATGACTTCGCCTTTGAGAGATGTAATGTGATCTCTGATTTCTTCATTGTCAGTTGCTACAAAAACATGAGAAATGTCAGGACATTGGGATGCTTTTTCATAGGTGCGTTGTAACACCGTTTTCCCCTGGGCTTTTTTCAGTAATTTCCCGGGAAATCTGGAACTATTGAATCTTGCAGGAATTACACAACTAACAGTCATAATGCATATAACACATCTTGTTTCAAGGTAGCATATCATGCTATGGTTTTATTTTCATGGAGGGAGTTGTTATGCATGTGAGTTTGTTGGAAAAAAAAAGACGAGAGTATCAACCTAAACTGCCATCTCTTTTCAATGATCTATTGAATGTTTGTCTAAAAAAAGAAAAGCAAGACGTTCCTATTTTAGATGAAATTCGAAAGCAATTTCCAAAACTTGAAACTTCAGCATACAAATTAGTTTCAGGAAAATCAGCGATTCGAAATTTAAGGATCGGAGCCTTTTTTTCCGGAGGGCAAGCACCCGGCGGCCATAATGTAATTGCAGGGATTTGGGATGCCATTCAGAAATGGGACAAACAAAGCACTTTCATTGGCTTTTTGGGAGGTCCCTCTGGACTTCTTGAGAATCAACACCGAATTTTAAGCTATGAAGAGATCGATCATGTTCGAAATTTAGGCGGATTTGATCTTTTAGGATCCGGGCGCGCTAAAATTGAAACAGAAGAGCAAATGCAAAAAGCAATGAGCATTTGCAATGAGTTGAATTTAGATGGCCTTGTTGTGATTGGAGGAGATGATTCCAATACAAATGCAGCTTTTTTAGCCGAATATTTTTTGACACATGGATGTTCTACGAAGGTGGTAGGAGTTCCTAAAACAATTGATGGGGATTTGCAAAGTGTTGATATTGAAATTCCTTTTGGGTTTGATAGCGCCACCAAAGTCTATTCAGAGATGATTGGAAATATCATGAAAGATGCTCTTTCATCTCGGAAATACTATCATTTTATTAAGCTCATGGGAAGATCTGCTTCTCACATTACGTTAGAGTGCGCTCTTTCAACACATCCTAATTTGGCTTTGATTGGAGAAGAAAAAAAGACTTTATCTGAGATTGTAGACGAGATTGCAAATCTTATTGAAGAAAGACATACTCACAAAAAAGATTTTGGAGTGATTTTGATCCCGGAAGGATTGATTGAATTTATGCCGGAGATGAAAGAACTCATTCGAGAGCTCAATCAAAATCAAAGCGTAGATAAGCTATCTGAAAAAAATAAAAAAGTCTTAATCAACCTTCCTGAGAAAATTCAAAAGCAACTGCTCTCAGAAAGAGATCCTCATGGAAATATCGCGCTTTCTCAAATTGAAACAGAATATCTTTTGATTGAGCTTGTTACAAAAGAACTTCAAAAGCGAGAGTTCTCTGGAAAATTTAATCCTCTTGCCCACTTTTTTGGGTATGAAGGAAGATCTTGCTTACCTTCTAATTTTGATGCCAATTATTGCTATTCTCTAGGGATACTTGCAGCAATTGCTGTGCGGGATGGTATAACGGGGATGATTTGCTCCGTTCAACATCTTTTTCAAAAAGTTGAAAAATGGCATTTGAAAATGGTGCCAATCATTCATTTGATTCATTTGGAGGAAAGAAAAGGCAAAAAAAAGCCAGTCATTCAAAAAACTCTTGTTAGCATGATTCAAAATCCATTTCTTTATTTTAAATCGATCAGAGACTCATTACGATTGGATGATCAGTATAAATCAACAGGTCCTATGCAATTTTTCGGAGATGAAGACCTTGCTGATTCAGTGCCAAAAACATTGAAAATGAAGAGCTTAAAATCATAATAAATGAGAGGTTATAGAATTGTCATAGCGCGTATTATTTGTCACAATCGCGCTCATTGTATTTTTTGTGGGTTATACCGAAACAACCTGAAGAATCGGTTTCTGATCTCAAGAGAGCCTCGTATCAATAGAAGATCGAAACCATTTCTTTTTGTTTAAGAGTCAGGGCGTTTTCATAAAAAATAGTTGATAAAAGCTGGAGCTAGTCATTAAATATTTTGCTTTCAAAAAATTTGGAGG
>DAIDHZ010000036.1 GCA_027451825.1 Chlamydiota bacterium | reverse complement strand
AGTCTTAGAGTGAGAACTTCTGGACGAGGAGCGAAATCCTCGAGATCGGCACTCGCAGCCCGTAATCGTCAACGAGCACTAGCAACTTGAGTTAATACTTATCAAGAAGATGTTTGTGAAAGCCTAAGGCAAGAGGCTATAGGGAAGCTGGATGCGGAAATCCGCCTGTCCGGTTTGACGAGGGGATGGGGTTCCATCCTTATTCCATTGTTTTTTAAAGATCTCAGCAGCAGCTCTCTTCTTTTCTTTTTTTATCCTGCATATCTTGCATATCCTGTCCATCTTGTTTTTTAAAGACCTCAGCAGAAGCTCCCTTCTTTTCTTTTTTTTATCCTGCACATCCTGTCCATCTTGTTTTTTAAAGATCTCAGCGGCGGCTCTCTTCTTTTCTTTTTATCCTGTCGATCTTGATTGTTCTAAGGCCATTTCCTTTGTTTGAGTTATCAACATCTTTGTGGAAGTGATTTAAGTTGTTGATTTCTTGCTGTTTATGTTTTGTTTTGGGCGGCTGCGGTATTGAGTTGTGAACAACTTTCCCACAATTTCCCACAAAGTGTTTTTTATTTTTTATTTCGTTGATTTTTAGTTTCTTAAGGAGTGCTTTGGTGGCTTTTTTTTGAAAATGAATTGCGGGATTTTGAGTTTCGTGGATAAGATGTGGGAAAACGTGGAAATAGTGGGTTTACGTGTTTTTCTTTAGTGGATCACATACTGCAAAGCTTGATGAGAAAGGACGATTTGTTCTTCCTCAAGAGATGCGTTTTGGTCTTGTGGAAGAAGGAAAATGCGAATTTACAATTGGACTTGGTTTGGGTGGATGCTTGACGATCTACAAGAAAAGCGCCATTGAAAAAATCGTAAAGAAGTTCCAAGAAAGTCAGCATATTGCCAAGTTTCAGAAGTTTTTTACCCTCTTTTTTTCCACTTTATATCCTACAGAATGTGACAAGGTCGGGCGCGTTATGCTCCCTCAAAGTTTGAAGGCTGTTGTTAAAATTGACAAAGAGATTGTGATTGCAGGCGTGATGGATAAGATCGAGATTTGGCCGAAAGAAGTATACGACGCGAATTTACGTGCTTTGATGGAAGGTGGTTCTTCTGAGTTTAGCCTTGCGAAAATGATGGAAGAGGCTTTTGGACTTTTGACAGATGCTCAAGAAGAAAAAACGGTGAAAGATGCTGTTGAAACAGTAATGCAACCATTTTGCACCCCTTAAAAAAGTATGAGCCATGTTCCTGTTTTACTACATGAAGTGTTGAATATTTTTGAGGGAAGTCATTTAAAGGTTTTCTTCGAAGGGACTGTGGGAGCGGGGGGCCATGCAAAGGCTATTTTGGAGGCGCATCCGGAAATAGAGATTTATTTTGCATGTGATCGAGATCCGAAGGCGCTTGCGCTTGCGAAAACGAACTTGGCGGATTTCGAAAAAAAGATACGCTTTATTTACGGTCCTTTTGCCGATTTAGAAAGCTATTTGGATGAAGCAGGTGTTTCATCGATGGATGGGTTTTTAATTGATATTGGAGTCTCTTCAATGCAGTTCGATGAGGGTGAAAGAGGATTTAGTTTTCGTATGGATGCTCCTTTGGATATGCGCATGGATCCGAATTCTTCTTTGACTGCAGAGACGATCATCAATGAGTATCCTGAAGAAAAATTGGCCAATCTTTTTTATGAATACGGAGAAGAGTTTCGCTCGAGAGCTGCTGCTCGAGCCATTGTCGAAAAACGAAGAAAGAGACGCATTCGAACCACTCAAGAGTTAGTTGAGATTGTGGAGCCTGTATTAAGACGGGGAAAAATCCACCCGGCAACAAAGATTTTTCAAGCGCTTCGGATTGCAGTGAATGATGAATTGGGTCAGTTGAAAGCAGGATTAAAGGCAGCGATTCATAAGTTATCTTTGGATGGACGATTGGCTGTGATTTCGTTTCATAGTTTGGAAGATCGAATTGTGAAGTTTGCTTTGAAAGAAGCTGAAAATCTAGAGATTATCACGAAGAAGCCTTTGACTGCGACAAGAGAAGAGATACGAAAAAATCCACGATCGCGCAGTGCGAAATTACGAGGAGCTAAAAAGGTGAGCTTATGAGTCATCTTTGGGTCAGACTCTCGACTTGTTTTTTGGTTTTTGGATCGTGCTTGTATGTTTATTTGCATGAGCAAAATAGGCTTGCTCAAGTGAAAATGCAGATGCCTTGCAAAGAAAAAGAAATGGATCTGCTTCGAGAAGAAATTCGTTTGCTTGCCTATGAGCTTGATCAATATGAAAGTCCGAATCGGTTGATTGAATTGGCTCATTTACCTGAGTTTAGCCATCTAAAGCATCCTGTGCTGAAAGAAATTTTGACAGTTCCTGAAGTTCTTGCCTTAAATGAATTATGACTCGGGGTTTTAGGAAAGAGTCTTCTTTAGAAAAAAAATGGAAGAAATCTCTTCATTTTGAAGATGATCAGCGTCTTGTTGTGCTTTCTTTGTTTCTTTGCGTTCTTTTTTGTGCGCTTGTGATCCGGTTTTATCAGATTCAAATTTTAGAAGGAGAAAAATGGACAAAAATAGCTCTTCAGCAACATCGATGCGTGATTGTAGAGCCTGCTAAAAGAGGCTCTTTTTATTCCAATACATCGATCAAGCCCGGACATCCGGAAGTATCGCAAGCCTTTGTTGTGGATATTTTAAAATTTCATTTGTGCATTGATCCCGATTCGATTCGAGAGACTGTGAAAGAGAAAATGGCAAAAGAGCTGATGGCTCACTTTTTCTTGACAAAGGAACAAGAAGAGAAGTTTTCTTTAGAATTTCAAAAAAAGAGCCGCAGCCGCAGATTAATGCAGTGGATGGATCGAGATCAAAGAAAAGCAATTGAAGAGTGGTGGTTTCCTTTTGCTATTCGTGAAAAATTGCCTAAAAATGCTCTTTTTTTTGTTTCAGATTATCAAAGATCTTATCCGTTTGGTTCGATGCTGGGAACCGTATTGCATACTTTGCAAAAAGAAAAAGATCCTTTGACTCAGCAAGCCATTCCCACAGGAGGTTTGGAGCTTGTTTTTAATCAGTATCTTCAAGGAAAGCCCGGGAAAAGAGAGATGTTAAAGTCTCCTCGCAGACCTCTTGATATGGGCAAGGTGATTGAGCCTGCTGAAAATGGCGCCGATATTTATTTGACAATCAACCATTATTTGCAGGCAATTGCTGAAAAAGAGCTTGAAAAAGGAGTCAACGTTGCAAAGGCTCGAGGCGGTTGGGCGGTCATGATGGATCCAATGACGGGTGAAATTTTGGCGCTGGCTCAAACACCTTCTTTCGATCCAGCCCATTATTCTGATTATTTCAATGACCCAAGTCTTTTGGAGTCGACGCGAGTGAAGGCGATCAACGATTGTTTTGAGCCAGGATCGATCTTTAAACCAGTTGCTCTAGCTATTTGTCTGAAGGCGAATGAAGAGCTAATGAAGTTGGGTAAGCCTCCTTTATTTACGCCTGAAGAAAAAGTCTCTACGCTCAATGGTCATTTTCCGGGCCGAAGCGTTCCTTTGAAAGATGGAAGATCCCATGCGTATCTGAATATGTTTCAGGCTCTTCAGAGATCTTCGAACATTTACCCAGCGCGTATGGTGCATCGTGTGATTGAAACATTTGGAGATGCATGGTATCGCAAAACTCTTGTAGATCTTTTTTCTCTGGGTCAAAAAATGAATTTGGAATTGCCGGGAGAAAGTCCGGGAATGGTTCCAACTCCGGGAAAGCTACATCCGAATGGTAAATTGGAGTGGTCGATGCCGACTCCTTATTCTTTGGCGATCGGCTATAATGTGCTTGTCAATAGCATTCAAATTGCAAAAATCTACTCCATTTTTGCCAATGGCGGTTTTGATGTTTCTCCACATATTGTTCGAAAAATTGTTAAACAGATGCCGGATGGATCGCAAAAAGTGATCCAAGATAATACGGAGATCCATGCAACGCGAAGAGTGCTCAGCTCTTCGATTGTGGATGCAATTGTAAAGGGGTTGAAATTCGTTACCAAGGAAGGCGGAAATTCTAAACTTGCCGACGTGATGGGGTATACAGAAGCCGGAAAATCGGGAACCGCTGAAAAAATCATCAATGGGGTTTATTCTAAAAACAATCATATTTCTTCTTTTGTTGGATTTGTGCCTGTAAAAAAACCCCGTTTTGTTTTGATTGTATCGATTGATGATCCTGAAAAGAAAATCATTCCCGGAATAGGAAAACAGCAGCTTGGCGGCGTTTGCGCAGCGCCTGTCTTTCGAGAGATATCGATGAGAGCTTTACAGTATTTAGGAGTTGAACCGGATGATCCTTATGGGTATCCTCCTGGGGATCCAAGACGCGATGTGACAAAAGCCGATTGGCTGAGAGAGATTCAAGATTTAAAAGCCCTTTATGAACAATGGAATGCTCGATGAAATTGAAACAGTTGTGTCAAAAGATTGTAGGCATTGATCGAAAAGGTAAAGATGTCGCTATTTTGGGACTGAGCGAAGATTCGAGAACGGTTGCGCCTGGATTTCTTTTTTTTGCAAAAAAAGGAGCCTCTCAAGATGGCTCTAAATTTATTTTAGATGCGATTCAAAATGGCGCAGCTGCGATTGTGACCGATCTTTATGATCCTTTTATTTCGATTCCTCAAGTGATTTGCAAAGATGTCTCTTCGATTGTCGGCCCTATTGCGGCAAAATATTATGGGTATCCATCGACTAAAATGCATATGGTGGGAATTACAGGAACCAAGGGGAAAACGACAACGAGCTATCTCGTAAGACATTTGCTTGAAAGTTTAAAAAAACCATGCGGTCTTATTGGTACCGTTGAGACTTTAGTGAAAGAGCACCGTTTTTTTTCCACACATACAACGCATGATGCGATTTTTAATCAAAAAATTTTGAAAGAAATGCAGGTGAAAGGATGTGCTTTTGCTGTTTTAGAAGTCTCTTCTCATGGGTTGGATCAAAAAAGAGTGGATCCAATTTCTTTTGATACGGCCATTTTTACCAATCTTCACTCGGATCATTTGGATTATCATCAAACTTTGGATCGATATGTTGCTGCCAAACAAAAATTATTTCAGATGTGTCATGGTACAGTGATCGTCAATGCGGATAGTCCCTTTTCCTCTTTTATGCAAGGAGGCAAAAAAAGACTTGAAGTGGGGATTGAAAAAGGAGATATCCAAGCAAAAGAAGTTGTCTGCAATAGCCAAGGGATTTCTTTTAAGATCGATGATGTTTCATTTGAGCTTCCTTTGATGGGGCGATTTAATGTGTATAATGCTCTTTCTGCGATTGCTATGGGTGTCAACTTAGGATGGCCTTTGCTATCCATTCGAGATGCATTGAAAACATTTGATGGAGTTCCCGGCAGATTAGAAAAAGTTTCCAATACAAAAGGCTTGAACGTTCTCATTGATTATGCGCATACGGGCGAGTCTTTAGAAAATGTGCTGACAACGTTAAAGCCGATCGTCAAAGGGAAACTTATTGTCGTTTTTGGAGCGGGCGGTAATCGGGATCCTGCAAGGCGTCATTTAATGGGAGAGGCGGCAGGGGCTTATGCAGATCTATCGATTGTGACAACGGATAATCCAAGAAAAGAAGATCCTGAGCAAATTTGCAAAGACATTTTGAAAGGGTTTTGCTCAAAAAACCAAGTGATTGTAGAGCTTGATCGAAAAAAAGCGATAGAAACTGCGATTGGACTTGCAACTTCCAAAGATATTGTTCTCATTGCCGGAAAAGGACACGAAAAAGTGCAGATTTTTAAAGATCGTACAGTGCATTTTGACGATGTACTTGTCGCCAAAGAGTGTCTTATGCGATAAAGGATGAATCATGAAGCGGTATTGGATTCTTATTTTTAGCATCCCCTTTCTTTTGATGGCTGCTGTCAAAAATGGCAATCCCAAGGTTGCATCTGTCGTATCTTCTCCTGGAGCCATTACCGTAGTGATCGATGCCGGTCATGGCGGAACAGATCGAGGAACTCGCTCTAAACAGCCTTTTTGCGAAGAAAAAAGATTGTGCCTCCAAACGGCAAGGCTCGTTCGAAAATATCTCGATCAACTTGGATATCATGTGGTGATGACGAGAAATAATGACGCATTTGTTCCTTTATCGCGCCGCGTTGAAATCGCATCTCAGTCATCAAGCTCCATTTTTGTGAGCATCCATTATAATTCGGCAAGAAGTCCCTTGGTAGAAGGGGCGGAAGTCTTCTTTTACGATTCTAAAGAGAACCAAAAGCGTACGATTTCTTCTAAGAAGTTAGCGGAAGCGGTTCTTCCTTCCATTCTCAGGCGTACCGGATTTGCCTCCCGCGGTGTGAAAAAGGGCAATTATTATGTCCTTCGAGAGTCTGCCATGCCCGCGATTATTATCGAAGGGGGATTTATTTCGAATCCTCAGGAATGCGCTCTTTTGAAAAGCATCGATTATCAAGAAAAAATCGCCAAAGGGATCGCAGACGGCATCGATCGTTATTTTAAAGGCTCGAAAAGTTCTCTTTAAGTCCTTCTTTGTAAATCACTTACGTATTTATTTTATTTGGTCGCATGGTCTTGAAATTTAATTAATTATTTGATATAATATAGTTATAATAAAGGTGAGTATATGAGTAGTAGTATTGGTAATATTGCATTGAGTGCTTTTAAAGCTTTACAAACTGAATCTGTTTTCAAAGCGGCGGGTGCAGCAGCAGCTGCGGCTCTTGTTACTTTGGTAGCTCTTCGGGCTTTAGGCAAAGAAGAGGAAGTGCCTCCACCTCCTGGTGAACCCGTTTTTGGTCTAGCAGCAAAGTTAGTACCTTCATTACCTCCACCTCCTGAAGGCTGGGATCCTGATCGGTTTGTTAGTAATCAAGATGTTCATTTACGTAGTAAACTATAAGGACAGCTAGAACGACAATGCCCTCGGCGGGAGTTGAACCTGCGACCTGTCGCTTAGGAGGCGACCGCTCTATCCACTGAGCTACGAGGACAAAATTTGAAACGTGTGTTGTTTTGTTTCTATAGTTTAACACAAGGAGAAATACAAAGGTAGAGCAGGGCTTCCCTGCTCTACCCATTTTTTTAAGACACTTTTTAAAAATCTCCTCGAAATCTTCTCTCCATTCTTTATACACTGTTTTTAGAGAGTGAGGGGTTCATGGATCGTTGGTTTCTGGAGCATAAAGTTCATATTCAAGAAGCATATTTTCAGTTTTTACGTTTTGCATCGATTAGCGCGGATCCTCAATCTCGAAAAGAGATGTTGGATTGCGCCCATTGGTTGAAGGAATACATTCGAACTCATGGATTGCACTCGGAGTTAGTGACAACTTCCTCGTATCCGATTGTCTATGCAGAAGATTTAGAAGCGGGTGCTCAAAAACCAACCGTACTCATTTATGGTCATTACGATGTACAACCTGTGGATCCTTTGGATTTATGGATCAGTCCTCCTTTTGAACCGACGGAAAGAGATGGAAACGTTTTTGCAAGAGGTGCTGTCGATGATAAGGGGCAAATTTTTTATGCGATCAATGCAGTGATTGCATTAAAGAAGACGTTTGGCAAGTTGCCAGTTAATGTGAAATTCTGTATCGAAGGAGAAGAGGAATCTCACAGCATGGGTCTTTCGACATCGCTTTTGAAATTGAAAGAAAAATTCAAGGCCGATTATTTGCTCATTGTTGATTTTGATTCTCTTGATGATGGTACATTTGCTTTGTCATTCGGCGCTCGCGGGATGGCTTCTTTAGAATTTAAAGTGATTGGTTCTTCGAAAGATTTACATTCTGGAATTCATGGAGGAATTGCATATAATCCGAATCGAGCGATTTCTGAAATGCTTTCTTCTTTATGGGATCAAAATGGACGAGTTGCTGTGGATGGATTTTATGATGGGGTGAAAATGCCATCTGAAAAAGATGTCAAGAGATACTCTTATTCTTTGAATGCTGCATTTTTCGAAAAAAATTTTGGGATTCGATGTCTTGGTGGTGAAAAAGGGCGTTCATTGCAGGAAAATAATTGGTTCTTGCCAACACTTGAGATCAATGGCCTTTTTGGGGGGTATTCCGGTGCAGGCAACAAAACGGTCATCCCAAGAGAAGCGGGTGCGAAATTGAGCTGTCGTTTGGTTCCGGGACAAGATCCTGATTTGGTTGCAAAAAAAGTGGCTGAATTTTTGAAGAAAAAGGTGCCTTCTGGAATGGAGATTCAATTTGAATTCCATGGGGGGATGAAAGCGTTTAGAAGCGATCCGGATAACGCGTTATCGCGATCTCTTTTAGAAGCTGCAAAAGAGGTTACTTCAAAGCCGGGTGTTTGTACTATGTCTGGCGCATCGATTCCAATAGCTGAAGAAATGAGTCGCATATTGAATGTGAAAACGATTGGAATGGGATATGGACTTTCGACGGATGATATCCATGCGCCGAATGAGCATTTTGATATGAAACGCTTTGAAAAAGGATTTTTAACTGTTGCAAAGGCGTTGAAGTTATTGGGTGAAAAGACATGACTGAAAAGATAAGCTATACCGAGAATGAATCAAAAATCGGACGATGGCTAGGAGGTGCCTGTCGTTTGAATCAGGCAGAGCCGCTGCCGAAGCACCCCAACTTAAATAGCTTAAGCGATGCAGGCAGATTCAAGCAGGCAGAACCGATTCTTGATTCACGAGGGGTCTATACTCAAGAGAATTTGTTTTCGCAGTTTGTTTGGCAAATGGCAGGACCTATGTTTGTTGTCTTTGCGTTTGCTTTGTCGACCCAATATTGGCTTTTTTTTCTCGTCAGTGTCCTTGGTTTGTTTGCGAGCGTTTTTTGGCAAATCAAAGGTTTCTTAGGGTCTTCTGTCCTTCTTTTTGGGGTATCTTTAATCAATCACACAGAGTCATCTTCGCATTTGTGGCTTTTAGGATTGGAAATCTCTTATGTTCTTTCTCTTTTGATTACGGCTCTTCATGCAGAGCATTATCGATCGATTGTTCGTTCTTTTTTTTCTTGGGTTCAAGCCAAAGAATCTCTGTCAAGCCATTTAGAAGATGAGCTCTATAAATCGCAAGAGCTTGCGACGTCTTTGCAGATGCAAACGCAAGAAAAATGGCTATCTTTACAAAAAGAGTTAGAAGAAAAAGAAAAAGAGTTTTCTTCACTTTCCATATTGAATGAAGTGATTCGTAAAACAGCAGAAAAAGAGAGTTTGGAAAAGAAAAATGCACGACAGCTTCTTTCTCAAATCATTTCAAAGAAATGGGTAGGTTCTGAAAAAATCGAAGGCGAAGTCGGTGTTTTAGTAGAGGATCTAAAACAATCCTTTGAAAAAGAAAAAACTCTTTTGATGAGTCAGGCGCAAGAATCTCTCCACATCTTTTCTTTGGTAAAAGAAGAGCTTGAACAATATAAAATGCAAGCTCTTGTAGAAAAAAAATTGATTCAAGAAGAAGAAAAAAAGAATCAAGAGCTTCAAGCTCATTTACAACAAGTATTGTTAGAGCGAGATCAAGAAAAAGTCATTCAGCAAAATTTACAAAAGATAATTGTTGAGAAGCAAGATCAGCTTTTGGAAGAAGAAAAAAAGAATCAAAAGCTTCAAGCTCATTTAGAACAAGTATTGTTAGAGCGAGATCAAGAAAAAGTCATTCAGCAAAATTTACAAAAGACAATTTTTGAGAAGCAAGATCAGCTTTTGGAAGAAGAAAAAAAGAATCAAGAGCTTCAAGCTCATTTAGAACAAGTATTGTTAGGGCGAGATCAAGAAAAAGTCATTCAGCAAAATTTACAAAAGACAATTTTTGAGAAGCAAGATCAGCTTTTGGAAGAAGAAAAAAAGAATCAAGAGCTTCAAGCTCATTTAGAACAAGTATTGTTAGAGCGAGATCAAGAAGCATTTCAAAGAAAAGAAGATACAGTGCTTCTTAAATCTTTGAGAGATCAAGTAGAAAGACTTCATCAAATTGAGTTTTTATATAAGCAATTAAAGGATCAGTTTGAAGAGAAAAAACGGGTTCTTCATGAAGTTCGTTCAGAGCTTTTTTACGTGGATACGAAGAATCAAGCCATCGAGATAGAACAAGATCTTTCAGAAGAGTTTTCTTTGGTTCCATCGATGGATATGATTTCTTTGATGGATCAAATTTCTTTATTAGAGAAAGAAAATCAAGAATTAGAGGCTTTGGTTTCTTCGTTATTGTCTTCTTCAAGAGTAAAAAAAAAAGAACACGCACAATCGAGCAGCAGCTGAATCTTTTTAATTAAGAGCTTGAAATGATATTTTCCCCCGTGACATGAACGCGAATGGCATTTAAATTTTACGGCCAGGGGGTTAGGATTTTATGGCCAGTTTCTGTGATTAAAATGGTGTGTTCCCATTGAGCGGAAGGTTGAAGATCTTTGGTTCTTGCAGTCCAACGATCGTGAGGATCGATGACGGCCTCTCTGACTCCTGCATTGATCATGGGTTCGATCGTGAAGGTCATGCCGGGTGCCATCGGAATTGAAATGCGATTATAATGATGAGGGACTTCCGGAGGTTCATGGAATGCAACTCCAACGCCGTGGCCTACAAATTGATTGACGACACTGCAACCTTGGCTTGTTGCAAAGTCTTCAATGGCATCTCCGATCTCAGAAATGAGAGCTCCCGGTTTGCAGACGCTGATCGCTCTTTTCAAACATTCCAAAGAGACGTCGATGACTTTTTTCTTGTCAGAAGAGACCTCTCCGATCATCACCATGCGGCTTGTATCGCCAAAAAAACCTTCATAAATACAAGAGACGTCGATATTGAGAATGTCTCCATTTTGTAAAGGTCTATTGTCCGGAATTCCATGACAGATCACTTCGTTTAAAGAAGTGCAAATGGTTTTCGGAAAAGGAGGATCTCCATAACCGAGAGGCGCCGGGATGACACCCATTTCTTTATGAAGCTTTCGAGAAATTTCATCCAATTCAAGCGTTGTGATTCCGGCCACTGCTTTTTTGCAAAGAACATCGAGAATATGAGCGGTGATTTCACAGGCTTTTGCAATTTTTTCTATTTGTTCTTCTGTTTTTAAAATGATGCCATATTTTTTAAGATATTTAGCTGCCTCCGAATTGGAAGGAAGTTGAGGATAATGGCATTTTTTCCATTTTTTTGTGCTGCCGCACCAGCAAGGGTCATTTCTTGAAATCATGTGGGTGAGTATATCACGCGATGGAGAAAAAGGCCATGAGCAGGTGCAGTGACGGCTGCTTTTTTTCGATCTCTCGATTCAAAAATAGAAGGGATTTTTAAAGAATTGATTTTACCTTTTCCAATTTCTACTAAAAGACCTGCGAGATTGCGGGCCATTTTGTAAAGAAATCGATCTCCTTTCATTCGAATCACGATTTCCGTCTCTTTTATACCGAAACAACCTGAAGAATCGGTTTCTGACTGCGTCGGCTGTCTCTGAATTTGAGACCCGCCTGCATCGCTT
>DAIDHZ010000035.1 GCA_027451825.1 Chlamydiota bacterium | reverse complement strand
GGAAGGGCGACGACGAAGATCGATTTGGCAAGGTCGCAGCCAGTCCAAATCTTCAAAACCTAACCGCGCACAGTATAACTTAAAGAATCTAAATATGATGTATGTGAGAACAAATTCAATGAACAATACGAAGAAAACTCATCCCTGCATCGATAAGATCATCCATCGTCTTACTCAGAGATTTATGCATCACTTTAGCAGCTTTCGCCAAATAATAATGCCTTTCACTTGTTGTTCTGTAAGCAATATTCCCTTTGAACTCAGTTTTATTTATTGGCTCGGGTATCTCTTCCCCAGTTTTCATATAAAGTTTGATCGCAGCTTCGATCGCCTCTTTAATTAACTCCTCACCTTCGCTTAGAGTCTCTGCGTCCGTGCAAACACCTGGAAGCTCATTAACGCGAAGAATGTAGTAACGACGACCTTCACTTTCTTCTTGTTCAATAGTGTAAGACCATGGCAATGAAAGATAATACTTCAATGTTTTTTTACTATTCATGATCTCTTATAACCTCTTTCACATCTCTAATTTGGTACGGCAACAAAAGTTTTCTACGCTTGATGGAGACATTTCTATGGTATCCATTTTTTCGAAATACATGATGCGAACCTTTAATTTCCAGTTCAAATCCAAACTTTCTCAAAACAGCTTCAACCTCTTCGTATGAGACATTTTTTCCATTTAAAATCTTCTCAATCAGCTTTTCGTGTTTTGTCATCGTCTTTTAACTTATGCACATCACGATATCACACATGATATCAAAAATCCAGAAAAATAAGAAAGATCGATCGTAATCTATGGTTTCACCCATGGGCGATGAAGATCTTCTCTACACATCTGGGCGCAAACTCATCAGTTGTTGAGATCTTTAAGCATTTCTTCAAAACTATCGAATTTCTTGATCCCTTTCCCTATTTGCACTTGTTTAATGGCCTTTTCTGTTACTTTATTTGGCTTGCGATGCAAAAAAGCAAAAACGCTTAGCAAAACCGGATCTTTCATGGAGATATCCATTGCTATAGCTGCATGTTTAATCTCTATTTTTAGCGACCATCTTTCGTATTTCAGAAGTATGTGACTGTACCCAATCCGCAATGTCTCGATCGACATAAATTCGTTTTTTGGGCGTTTTCTTTGTCCCCTTGGGTCTTCCAGCTCTAACTCTCTTTCCTCCATGTCCTTTTGTCGCTTTTTCAATATGTGGAGCAAGATTATCTTTAAGTCTTTCTTGGATAAACACCTTGAGATATCTGGGATAATTTTTAATCACTTCTTCTTGAGATCCACCTGCATATTCAACATCCGGATATAGTTTATGGCTAAATACCCAGGCATCGACGGACTCATCAAACCAAGGCTTGATTTCTCCAATTTCTTTCAGAGCTATTTGAAAGTGTTTTTTAATTTCTTTTGGGGTGGCCATTGCCATCCTCGATTTTTAAATTCTTTTTCTGTTTTACTATACCGAAACAACCTGAAGAATCGGTTTCTGACTGCGTCGGCTGTCTCTGAATTTGAGACCCGCCTGCATCGCTTAAGCTTCTTAAGTTGAGCTGTTTCGGCGTTAGCTTCGCTTAGCTCAAATTCAGGATAGCCTTCTTGTCATATTCCCGATTCTTCAAGCTGTTTCGGTATAACACTGTGTGCGACGACTTCTCTCTTTTTTCCTTTTGCATGAGCAATCTTAATGGAACATAGAAACTTACCCTCTTCATTATAGAGTTTGTAATCTATGCTGCCCTTTTCGATCCGCCATCCAACCAATTTCAAGCAACTCACATAGACGCTTTCGTCCATGGGCTTATACGCCATATATCACCAGCATCAATAAGAGTATACTAAAATATTTGGGATAAAAAATCAAGATTGATTCACGTCTTGCCATTCAAATTTTCAGTTTGTATAATCCTAACATTTTGATGTCGGACTTTATAAGGAAGAAGTTACAAATCCAATGACAAGCTTTCAAGCGTTTATTCTCGGCTTAGTTCAAGGCATTACAGAATTTTTTCCAATTAGCTCCTCTGCGCATTTAAAAATCGCTAAAAAGCTTCTTGAAATTCCTGATGGCGAGCATCTTCTTTATTTTGATCTTTTCTGCCATGTAGGAACCTTGATCGCGCTCATGATCTATCTGAGAAAAGACATTTTAGAAACACTCCAAAACAAACAACAGATCAAATCCATTCTCCTTGCTCTCATTCCTTTAGTTCCTGCTTATTTTCTTCTCAAGCAAGTCCGAATTGCCCTTTCTGATTCCATCTATCTTGGTTATTTTCTTTGCATCACCGCCGCCTTGCTCTTAGCGGCTCAATTTCTACCGAAGAAAAAAAACTCTGCTCCTTCTTGGAAAGATATGCTCTCGATTGGCACTGCACAAACATTTGCTCTCATTCCAGGCATTTCAAGAAGCGGTTCAACCATTGCCATGGCCAGATTTTTTGGCTGGCAATGGCTAGATGCCGCCAAATTCTCCTTTATTCTTTCCGTTCCAACCATTTTAGGCGGAGAAGTTTTGGAAACCACAAAACTCTTCTTATCGCACAATCCGACAAATTCCTTGAACCAAGTATCTACGGCTTGTTATATGATTGGTTGTGGAACCTCTTTTGCGGTAGGGCTGATTTCCGTAAGAGCGGTCTTTGCCATTTACAAGAAAGGAAACATAAGTCCTTTTGCCATTTATTGTTTTGCAATAGGACTTCTAACACTTGCGATATTCCATGGCTAAAAAAACACTCAAAGAGAAAAAAACAACGCATCCGGAAGCCACCGCTCTTTTTTTCTTTTCTTTTGCCATCATTCTCTTCTTTTCTCTTTACAGCTTTTCCTTTCTTCATCCACAAAAAAACTGGCTCGGCTACATCGGTTACATCTTAGCTCTTGGATCTGAATATCTCTTCGGCCTTGGCGCCTATTTAATCCCCCTTTATTTTTTTGGACTCGGCATCCGTCTTCTCAACAAACAAGCCAATAAACCCTCCCCCTCCGACCATCTTTATTTCGCCTGTCTCCTCGGATCTATCTGCATGTTGCTGACTGTCTTTGCTGATAAATTTCCAATACAAGCTTCGTTTTGGGATGAAAAAGTCATCTCTGAATCGATCACATTCCATCTTCCCTATCCCCATAGAATCATCCGCTATAATTTAGGAGGAGCTCCTTTTTATTTTCTCTATTCGGATCTTTCTTTTTTAAGTCTTCAAAACATTTTAAGCCCGGTTGGATGCGTCCTCATTTTTTCCGCATCTTCTCTTTTAAGTTTCTTTCTACTCACCCATATCCGACTTTTATCCATCATCGGACAATTTAGAAAAATCCCCTTTTCTTCCCTCTATTCTCTTCTTCAAAAGAAAATGACCGTAAAACCCTCGAAAATAGAAACATCTCCACTCAAAAGCTTCCCCAAAGTTCCTGAGCGTCCCAAAATTCGTCAGATCGAAGAAGAAAAACCAAAACAAGAGATTTTGCCCACTCCCAAAGCTCCTAAAATCATCATTCAAAATACAGCCAAAAAAGAGCCTCCTCAAAAATCGGCTCCTCCGGAAGAACTATTTCCTCAAAAACAGCTCGATGTGCGCGTAGATCCCAAATTTAAGCTTCCACCCCCGAATCTTTTGACAAACCCCAAACAAAAAATCGATCAACCCACTCTCACAAAAGACTTAATGCATCAGGCAGGCATTTTAGAAGAAACTCTCAAAAGTTTTGGGATTGAAGCAAAAGTCGGAGAAATCAATAGCGGACCTACCATCACCTCTTTTGAAGTACATCCTTCCATTGGTGTTAAAGTACAAAAAATCAAAGCCCTTGAAAACGACATTGCACTCAACATGGAAGCAAAATCGATCCGTATCGTAGCTCCCATTCCCGGAAAAGCAGCCGTCGGCGTTGAAGTTCCTGCGTTGCATCCTCAAGAAGTCAGCTTTAAAGACATGCTTTTACACTACAGCCAAAAAGCAAAAAAGCTGCAAATCCCAATGCTTCTCGGAAAAGCGATCAATGGAGATTGGGTCTTTTCAGATCTCACAAAAATGCCGCACCTTCTGATTGCAGGAGCCACAGGTTCCGGGAAATCAGTCTGTGTCAATACCATCGTCATGTCTATTTTAATGACGGCTCGTCCTGATGAAGTAAAACTTCTCATGGTCGATCCGAAAAAAGTAGAGCTCACCCAATATTCAAAACTTCCTCACATGATCGCACCCGTCATCACAGAAGCACATGGCGCCTATGCAGCTCTGCAGTGGCTCGTGAAAGAAATGCAAGTGCGCTATGAAATCTTAAAACAATTAGGACTTCGAAATATTTCTGCATTCAACAGTCGTAAAATCAATAAAGAATTCGAAACTTCTTTAAATATTCCGATCCCGGAGCAAATGCCCTATATCATCGCTATTATCGATGAATTTGCCGATCTGATGATGGTATCTAGCGCAGATATTGAAACGCCCATTGCAAGAATTGCACAAATGGCAAGAGCGGTCGGCATTCATCTGATCTTAGCAACTCAAAGACCCTCTCGAGAAGTGATCACAGGCATCATCAAAGCCAACATTCCAACAAGAATCTCCTTTAAAGTGGCAAGCCGCATCAACTCCCAAATCATTCTCGATGAACCTGGAGCTGAAAGCTTGCTTGGAAATGGCGATCTTCTTTTCTTACCGCCCGGATCATCCGCATTAACACGCGCTCAAGGCGCTTACATCAGTGATGATGACATCAATGAAGTGATTAAATTCCTCTGTAATCAAGGAGAAGTGAACTATCTCATCCCATCCTTTGATGCATTCCGTCCAACAGAGCTTCTCGATAAACAAGAGAGCAAAACAACCGGCAAAGACGCTCTCTACGATCAAGCGCTCAACATTGTCCTTTCCACCAAAAATGCATCGACGACCTATTTGCAGCGCAAGCTCAAAATCGGCTATGCAAGAGCTGCAAGCCTCATCGATGAGCTTGAAGAAAATGGCGTGATCAGCGCTCAAGACGGATCCAAACCGAGAAGAGTCCTCTCAGAACAAACAAGCCTCATTCCTGAAGATGGAGCGGATAACGCAGAGGATCTTTTATGAAAAGTCTTAAAAGAGAAACTTTACTCCTGACCTCTGTGATCTCTGTGGTGAAAAATAAAAAATGCAGAGGCTCTTTCATGCTAAATCTTGAAAGATTTTTTTTACCACAGAGACAGAAACCACAGAGACCAATTTCACCTCTTTTTTCGATCATCTCTGTAGTGAAAAAACATCTCATAAAACTTTGGATTTTCTTAAATCTAATTCCCATCCTCTCTTTTGCCAATCATTTAAGCTCTCTTTACGCAACACTGGATCCAACCTCCATTGCCCAGCATTTTGCTTTCTACGAACTTTATCCCAACACCAATGAAGGAAGACAAGCTCTTCGACATGCATGGGAGCTTTTAAGCGGCTGCGGGTCCACTTGCGATCCGGAAATGATCCTTCCCACGGTCGATATACAACCCATTATCTCTCTCATCAATCGCTCGACTCAAGAAGAGAGTCCCCTCTTAAACGAAGAACAACTCCAGGTGATTGCGAAACTTTCCAAACACCTTCATAACCGCTCTCTCAAAGGATTTGGACTTTGGGATGAAAATACCATCATTCAACTTCCTCCGGAACAAGTTGACTTAGCAAGAGGACTTCTTCTTTCCGAGCTCGGAGAAAAAGAACAGTTAAAAATTTTAAGCTATGAAGCCACGATCGATTTAATGGCGCTGCAAATTATCGCAAGACTTCCCCCTGATGCAACACCCAAACAAAAAATAAGAGCTATCAACGATTATATTTTCTCAGAAATGCGATTTCGCTTTCCCCCGCACTCCATCTATGCCAAAGAAATCGATCTCTACACATTCCTTCCATCGGTCCTGGATAGTCGAAGAGGTGTTTGCTTAGGCGTTTCAATTCTCTATCTTTGCTTAGCCCAACGTCTTGATCTTCCCTTAGAAATCATCACACCTCCAGGCCACATCTATGTCCGCTATCAAGATGAAAAAGGAGACATCCTCAATATCGAAACCACAGCACGCGGCATCGATGTCCCATCCGAACATTATTTGGGTGTAGAAACAAAAAGCCTACAGCAAAGAAATATCAAACAAGTCATCGGGCTTGCTTTTATGAACCAGGCAGCCGTCAGCTGGCATAACAAAGATCCTAACAAAGCTGTTTTTCTCTACGAAAAAGCAAAACCCTATCTTCAAGATGATTATCTTCTCAATATGTTCCTTGGATTCAATTATCTTTTTATCGGCAAAGAAGAAGAAGGAAAAGCACTTCTCAAAAAAGTCCAAGGGAAAATCCCTGATCATGCAATCGCCCCCGATACCGTCAGCGAAGATTATCTAAAAGGACTTACCGACATTGAAGGGATTCAGGCCGTTTTTTCAGAAGTGGACACCTCAAGATCCTCCATTCTAGAAAAACAAAAAAGACTTGAAAACGTGTTAGAAAAATATCCCAAATTCCGTGGAGCCATTTTTCATTTAGCCATCACATATCTTCAAATCGGAAGAGAAAAAGAAGCGCTTCCAATCCTAGAGCGCTATACCGCACTCTATCCGGAAGATCCAACGGTCAATTATTATCTCAGTGTCATCCACTACCAAAGACATAACCCAAATCTTGCTTGGAAATATTTAAAAGAAGCTGAAAAGCTCACAACAGCCAAAGACCATCATCCAAAAGCTTTAAAAGAACTCAAAGACGCTCTGCAAAGAACCTGCCCTGAACCATCTTAAGGTCTTGCAGAAGAAATCTGTGAAAGAATTTCAGAAATCTGCAGCTTCACTTTCTCAAACTTTTCAAAGAAATCCCCCAAGGAAGCAAACAACAATTCTCTTTTTGGAGACTCCAACAGTTCTTGAATCTTTTCTTTTTGCTTTTCAATTTCTTTAAGGTCTTGCAACGCCTCTATTAAAGACTTCTGTTTTCTCATCAAACAAGGATCTCGTGTTTGACTCAAATTATTTTTGCATTTTTGAATTCTCTCTCTAGCAGAAGCACACCACACAGGCAAATCTCTAAAGAAAAACTGTCGCAAGCAATCGAAATCTTGACACCACTCCGGCAGTAATCTGACTATATCCACAGAAAGATCTAAATGTTGAGATGGAACAGCTAAAGTGCCCGTATTCACATTTCTTGTAAGACATTGAGAAGTTCTGACTTGAATGGTTTCAAAGCCTCCTACATGTCTTTCAGAAGGATCTATCTCATCAACACTCGGTTGCGATAAAAAATGATCCTCAGAAAAAAGATGGACAGCTTCCATCTCTTTTCGGTCTTCAATCGCACTACTTTCTAAGTCTAGAACTCGATCTTCATCAATGATCGAAACTCTACCGCTTCCCGAATCCAAAACTTGATCTTCGTCAATTGGGGTTTTATTTCTCACCAAATCTAAAACTGGATCTTCATCAATGATCGAAACTCTACCGCTTCCCGAATCCAAAACTTGATCTTCATCAATTGGGGTTTTATTTCTCACCAAATCTAAAACTTGATCTTCATTCACTGTCGAAGCCCTGTCACTTCCCGAACCTAAAACTTGATCTTCGTCAATCATCAAAGTTTCATTTCCCGCCACTAAGACCCGATCCTCCGGACTTTCAGTGGCAGCCCTTACTAACACTTGAACTTCTCTTCGACCACCCATCGCATTTCTACCTATCTCCGGAACCGGAACGTGTCTTCGGATCCTTTCAGCCGCAACACCTGTCGTCCTATTCCCTACAGATGCAGAGAACCCAGATGATCCTTTCCAAAAACGAGATAAAACGACCGCAACACGCTTCAACATAAAAAAACCTTTTTAAACATTATATAATATATAAAAATAAAAAACATGAATAAATACTCATTAAAAAATGATATATATAATTTAAAAAATAATAAAATTCACTACAAAAATTAAAAAATCGAAGAACTCCTAAAATATACCGAAAAGGGCACTGACCATTAAAAGACTTTTTTGAACCTCGTAGAGAAAATGAACCACAGATAGGCACCACAGAGGCGAGAGAAGTCTTTGCGCGCTCCAAAAGTTGCCGCGCTTCGCGGCCTCTGTGAGCTCTGTGCTCTTGTGGTTAAAATATTTCTTTTAATGGTTTGTGCCCTGTACTCGAAGAATAAAATCTTGAAGAAAATTCTCAAGTCGTGATAGGATTGCCCCATCTATTGAACTAAAGAGTTTCCAATGCCTAGAACTTGTATTGTCACAGGAAAAAAACCACAATTTGGCCGTAGCTACACCCTCCGCGGTATTGCTAAAAAGAAAAAAGGGATCGGTCTTAAGATCACAGGTTGCACAAATCGTCGATTCAACCCCAACCTCAAAACCAAGCGTTTCTGGGATCCTGAAGAAAAACGTTTTATCACCCTTCGTCTTTCCACAGCAGCCATTCGAACCATTGATAAAAATGGAATCTCCGCCGTGAAAAGAAAATTGCAAAAAGAAGGCGCTCTCTAAAGAGCGTCCTTTTTACCTCAAAGCCCCAAGCGCGAGGTCTTCTTGTCATCCAAAAGTTCCGTCAAACACATCAAAGGATTCATCCATCAAGGAAAGTTCGTTCTATCTCCGCCAGCTCCCGTTGTAGTTAAAAAGAATCGATTTCCTTACATCTTATCTCTCATTTGCATCCTTTGTATTTGGATCGTCTGGAAATCTGTCACACCAACCCTTCCTCAAGCAGCATCCCCTCCTAAACTTTACTATCATCCTTCTCGAGAAGATTTAAGACTGACTCTTCTTAGCGCCATTCAAAACTCCAAAGAATCGATTTTCCTTTCCATCTTTGGTCTTAGCGACTCTTCAGTTCTCACCGCATTGCAAAAAAAAATCCGTCTCAAAACCCCAACCATCATCTACTATGATGCCAAAGGATCGCCCGACGTTAGAAAAGTCTTAGACGGAGCCATTCTTCATCCCATCCACCAAAGCTCAATCATGCATCACAAGATGCTGATTTTAGATCATAAACTGATCTTTCTTGGCTCTGCGAACTTCACAACAGCCTCCCTCAAAATGCACGACAACCTAATGATCGGCTTTTACAGTCCCAAAATCGCTCAATTTCTCGAACAAAAAACACCTCACTCAACAGGCCATATCAAAACATCTGTCGGAGGGCAACCCGTCGAATTATGGCTCCTTCCAGATCCTAAAGGACACGCCTTCAACGACCTTCGCAAAAAAATCAAAAGCGCCCAAAAAAGCTTAAAAATCGCCCTTTTTACCCTCACCCACCCTATTCTTCTCGAAGAGATCATCGCCGCCCATAAAAGACACGTCGACGTCACTGTCATCATCGACCTCCACTCTTCTATGGGAGCTAGCCAAAAAGCCATCGAAACCCTTGAAAAAGCAAAAGTCCCCGTCCTTTTCACCAAAGGCCCTCAGCTCATGCATCATAAATTCGTCTATATTGACGATGACACCCTCATGACTGGCTCTGCCAATTGGACAAAGGCAGCTTTTACCAAAAATAACGACAGCCTCTTCACCCTCTACCACCTTACCCCTGAGCAAAAAAGACTCATGGATCGCCTCTGGAAATCCCTTAAAAACACCGCCAAAAAGGCATAAATCACAACCTCTAAATCTTGAGCCAATTGCAAAACTCATTTCCCCGTTAAAATCGCCCTTTTGTGGCCATTTAAGTTCACTCTCCTTACCCAACCCACCAGGGGTTGGGTTCGTCGAAGTGAATCGGGCAAGCTTGCTTGCCCTCTTAACTGGCCCCAAAATCATCGATTTTCCCGGGCAAAGCAGTTTTGCAATTGGCTCTCTTATTAGAAAATTAGATCATTAATTATTAACAATTTAAAAATAAAAACAAAACACCAACAAATTTAATAAAAAAATTGACAAGTTAATAAAAAACTATCTATAATTATTA
Organism: Chlamydiota bacterium; assembly: GCA_027451825.1. Lineage (GTDB taxonomy): Bacteria > Chlamydiota > Chlamydiia > Chlamydiales > SM23-39 > DAIDHZ01. The sequence goes on along the minus strand of DAIDHZ010000035.1, from coordinate 1,798 downwards.
ATATAAAAAAACAATAAGGAGAATCATGACAACACCAGCAGTAGTAACAAGACAAGTCAACTCACATCAGCGAACAGACAGCCCAAACCTAACATCAAGACTCCCCTTTGCAGTAGGACTATTGCTAATGTTAGGGGCTGTAATTGGCCTTGTTTTAGGGTGTAATGCAGTCTGTAACTGAGCAATAAATAACTAAAGAAAAATCATGCCAGAACCTGTAAAAAAATCCACAAACAATAACCAGGCGTGCAATGACAACGGAGCAAAAACAACAACTTGGAACGGCCGAACAATCACTCTATTAAGCCTCTCTTTAGTAGCTGCCGTCTTCGGGATTGCTTTTTGTGTAGGCCTTGGACATGCTTTCCACCTCAGCGCAAATAAGGCTTATGAAATTGCAGCCGGACTCTTTGCAGCAGCCGCAATGATACCTATGGCTGGATACAACATTTATGAATCCTATAAAAATATCACGAAGCCCCCCAACATCCTAATGAAAAGCAACTCAAACAAATAAAACTCAAAATGTTTTTACGACATTTCAGACTATTGATCTTGTAAGAGCGCTTCGATATACTCCAAAACATGGACCTAACTCATGTTTTTTCGATCGCGTTCTTCTTATTTTTGCTCATGGACGCCGTGGGCAATATCCCCCTTTATATTTCTGTTTTGAAAAAGTTCTCCCCGACAAGACAAAGAATCATCATCTTGAGAGAAATGCTCGTTGCGCTTGGGTTGATTATTGCCTTTTTATTCATGGGAGACGCTCTATTAAACATTCTGAACATCTCTGATGAAGCTGTCCAGATTGCAGGCGGCATTATCCTGCTCATCATTTGCTTACAAATGGTCTTCCCAAAAGAAGATCGCCACGAAAAAATAGAAGAAGAGCCATTTATTGTCCCTTTAGCAATCCCCTTTATTGCAGGTCCTGCAATCCTTGCCGCCGTCATTATCTATGCAAGACAACACGTTGGTTTTTCGATTATGGTTGTCGCCATTATTTTAGCCTGGATCCCCTCTTTAATCATTTTACTTGGGGCTTCCTACCTTAAACACATCCTTGGAAATAAGGGCATTGCCGCCATTGAAAAACTCATGGGGCTGCTTTTAACTCTCATTGCCGTACAAATGTTTTTAACCGGGATCCATACCTTTACCTATCACCAACAAAATCCTCAAACGGCCTCCTCTTGCACTACACCTACAAAATAACTCTTTCTTATGACGGAACCCTCTATTTCGGCTGGCAAAAAACAAAATCCGGGCCCAGCATTCAAGAATCCCTTCAGAATGCCATTTTTTCTCTCACTCAAGAAACAATACTTCCTGAAGCTGCCAGTAGAACCGATCGGTATGTCCATGCCCGGGGCCAAGTTGCTTGCTTTTCTTTAGAAAAAAACTGGTCCGAAAATGCATTGCAAAAAGGTTTAAATGCCCATTTACCCAGAGATATCCGAATCCTTCAAGTAGAAAAAGTCGAAAATCAATTTCACCCTACATTGAATGCCTTAGGAAAAGAGTATCACTATCACTTATCGATAGGTCCTGTTCAATACCCGGTTCATCGCCTTTATTCTTGGCATATTTATCAAGATCTTTCTCTTGATGCAATGAAAGAAGCTGTCCGGTTTTTAATCGGCACAAAAGATTTTAGCGCCTTTGCAAATGAATCAAAAAAAAATCCCATTTGCACGCTCTTTGAAATTGATTTTCAAGTATACCGAAACAACTTGAAGAATCGGGAATATGACAAGAAGGCTCTCCTGAATTTGAGCCAAGCGAAGCTGACGCC
>DAIDHZ010000034.1 GCA_027451825.1 Chlamydiota bacterium | reverse complement strand
GAGATCGAGCAGGATGGAATGATGAGTACCTATTCAAGGTTTTAGAGGTATAAAATCTTTTTTATGAAAACGCCCTGTTGACTCAAGTGCTTTGGATTGTGCTGATTAGAAATGTGGGGCAACCAGGATTTGAACCTGAGACCGACGGGTTATGAGTCCGCCATCATACTAAACAACACAGCACGCAGCTATTTGTTATAGTACTAAGATACAAGAGAAACGAGGATTTGATCAACAGTGCTGTTTAGTCAGGCACAACTGCACTTAGCACATGAGTGTGCATCCAGTGTGCATCGCTCTAGATCAACGATGAGTACCAACAGTCGGCTAGATGGCCATGAAAGCGTAAGTGATTATAGCCCCTCCTAAACGTCATACTTCTTTTTTAGGAGGAAACAGTTTGAGAATGTTGAAACTTGCTGACCTCTTCGGCAGTAAGAAAATAGTTTGCTTTCTCCCAGAGCTGTAGGAATTTTTGAGGCTCTGCTAACTTGATGTCGGTCAGAAAAGCACACTTATCCGAAAAGTTCATATGGGGGAATAGGACTTGTACCATTTCTTGCATCTCTTCTACCGTCATTAAATCATAGGTGGGATATTCGATAGCGCGCAGTTCCTCATCGGTGCAGAGTCTTTGAAGCTCTGGAAGGAGTTTGGTCTCTTCTTCATGGAGGTGTAGTAGGTTATCACCGACAAACCTGCGGAAAGCAAGGTAGAATTGATAGCCTGTTTCGATAGGATCAGGGCTTGTTTGAACGGCATCCAGAAGGCACTGCAGCTTTTTTAGTGTTTCTTCCTGGTGTTCATGATCGTCGTGGGCTTCATGATGAATTGTAGATCCTTTCTTTTCCAAAAGAGTATGGAAATTATGTTCTTCATGGTATGCATGCCCCTCCAACATCTCTTTGATACGTAGCCATTCACTTTGGATCTCTGCAATGGCTGCAGTATCTGTAAAATCTGTCTTTGCAATGAGTCTTTCAAGTTCGCTCAATGCAAAACTCACATATTTGTGTTCGCGGTAAAGTTTTACTCTCATGGGAGATATCTCTTGATGATTTTTTCTTTCATGGCTTGCAGGGGATAGTTTTTCCCACTCAGCAGATACTCTAAGCTAATGCCTTGAAGGACAGAGCGAAGGTAGGTTGCTTCCATCTCAGGATCAGTATATCCCAAATCTTGGTAGAGCTTTCGTTCTGCAGTAAAAAGGCGATCAAATTGTGCCTTGTATTTCTGCATAGCTTCTTGAATAGCGGTGATACCTTCTGTTGACAAATAGAGCATATAGAGGAACCTCAGCCAATCCGATCTTGTTTCTAGTTCGCTTAAAACAAAATCGATTAAAAACACGATGCGCTCTTGAGGATCTTTGATTGTTTCCAGGTTTTCTATGAGGGGCGTCCATTCCTCTAGCCTTTGCTTTGCGAAAATGACAAGAAGATCGTTCTTACTGTCAAAATAATGGTAAAAGAGAGCCTTTGAAACGTTTGCCTCCTTAGCAATATCTGCCACACTACTGCCGTGGTAGCCATTGGCCGCGAAGACTTTTAGAGCTGCTTTAAGAAGACTTACCCTTGTATCCATATTTTCAACCACTCAAACTACATGGTTCAGCAGCCCATTCTTTTGAAGGGTTTTACGCTTATTAGTCCATTTCCACCATGCAGCGGGTTTGCCACCAGAAGCCTCATGAATGATTGCTGCAAATACATCCCATACACAAGGATCTTGTTTTGACTGGGTACGCCTCTCCAATTCGTGAAACAGGACAGTAGGATCTTTAGTTGACAGTTCCTCCACTGTATGGATGCCCAAAAGATGTAAATCTTCAAGAGTTGCTTTCCCAATGTTTTTCAAGTCGCCTAGCTGTTTCATGAGCCCCCAATAGAGCTACAGATTTCAACAAGGCAGCCGTTGTTGTCTTTCACGTAGGAAACCATTTGCCCCCAAGGTTTTTGAGTAGGCTTTACGACTGAAACTGCTCCTGCCTTAATCGCTTTATCGAATTGTTGTTCAACGTGATCAGTTACTAAACTGATTTCTATGCCGGCAGCTTCTTGGGCATGACGATTAGGCCGAAAGGAGAGCGAGTCTTTTACAAAATTCTCATCGACAAAGGCCAATGCTGTGCTTCCTGTTTCCATTTCAGCATAGGCACCACTTTCATGGACGAAGCGACGTTTTAACCCAAAGGCTTTTTCATAAAAAGTGATCGTTTCTTGAATGCCTTCCACGTAGATGATGACGTATCCTAAGCGCATTTTGCCTCCTTTAAATGCCTTGAATCAGGAAGAATAGCAAAAACTGACCGATCGGTCAATTCATTATTTTCTGGAAGATACGAACCAGTCTCTCTAATTCTTGGGGCGAAAGAACGTTAAAAAATTTACTATCTTCTTGTTCAACTGCTGGAAGGGCTTGAGCTAAGAGTTTGTTTCCTCGAGCTGTGAGTTTGGGATTCTTAGCACGGCCATCAGATGAAGCCTCTCTCTTGATGAGTTCCTTTTTTTCTAAGCCCGTAATGATTTGGGAGGTTGTATTTGGATCAAGCCCAGCCATTTTCCCAATTGCTGCTTGAGTTGCAAGCTCTTCATTTCTAGTTAGCCAGGCTGTAGTTGCCAAGACCACAAATTGGGGGTGAGTAAGGCATAAAGGTTTAAGAATAGCCTCAAGATTACTTCGCCATGAAGTGCTGATGTGCCATAAGAGAAAGCCTGGGCTTTTTTCTGGTCCTTCATGGAAGCTGATCTTTTTAAAATTGGGTTTTTCACTCATTGAATACTCCCATATTTTTTGCAATGAGTTTGAAGTCTTGTCGAGGAATTTCAAAAGAGCCTCTTCTGAAGGGAAATCCCCATTTTTTTTTATCTTTTATGAAGGTAAGTGCTTCGAGTAATGGCTCAATAGGGACTTCTTTTACTTTTACGAAAGTGACGTTCCTACGCCAAGGGATGAAATCCTTGCTCATTTCAAAGGTATAGGCTTCTCCCTGATCAATTGTTCCGGCAGCGGTAAAACAGCGACAGGCGTCTTTCGCCCCAAAGTGATATGTTGGAGAGTAGTAGATCAACCAATCTCCTTCGCTCATGGATCTTAAAGTGCCTATTTTCCCATGGCAAACCTGAGCAAAACCTCCTTCGACGCCTCTTTCAACATGCTCACGAGAAGCAACCCCTATCCAATATCTTTTCATCAATTCTCCTCAGATAGTTTATAAGCTCTGATTCTGTGTCCATCTGGGTCAAGGACGACAAAGGTACGTCCAAAATCCATGTCTGTCGGTTTCTGGGCGATTGTCACGTGCTTTTTACCCCACTGTTCATATAGCGCGTCCACGTCTTCGGTTGGAAAACAGATTTCCAATGCGCCGGCAGGAGCAATAACCTGAGGTTCTGCTGTATATTTGGACCAAAGACCAAGCATTACGCCATTTTTGAGGGCGAACATAACAAATGTGGGTGATTCCTCAATCGGTCTAATCCCAAATATTTCTTGATAAAAGAGAGCGCTTTTCTGGGGGTTTGAGACGAAAAGAAGGACGAAGCCTAAACTTGGTGTAAACATGACATTCTCCTGGTTAAGATACGAAGTGCATATTATACGTATACGTATTAATTTGGCCATAAAATTCATCAAAAACTGTTTTGGATAGCTAATAAATAGATCGTTACGGAATAATACCCAGTAACTGGTGATTTTTGTGCGATTACTCAATAAAACAAGGTACGCGATTTTGGGAGTGCTACTTGATGGGCCAGCCACAGGATATGAGATCAAAGCTCTCATGGGAAGATCGACGGTCTATTTTTGGAGGGAATCTGATTCGACCATCTATCCAATGTTGAAAGTTTTGGCACGGGAAGGGAAGGTGCTGTCCGAGATCGTCTATGTAGGAAAGAAAAAGAAAGAAGTCTTTTCCATCACAGAGATGGGACAGATAGAATTTCAGGGTTGGTTTGACAGTCCGACAAGAGAGGAGACTCCTCGGAATGAGTTTCTTCTTAAACTCTTTTTTGCCACGGATCGAATAGAGATGGTTCGCCTTTTCCAGGAAAGATTAGAAAAAGTAGAGAAGATCCATACAGAGTACAAGAAAATTGAAGAAAGACTAGAAAGTATCACTGATTCGCCTCGTAGAACAGTCCGTCTCAAAGCGTTGAGATATGGACTTGCTCATCTTGAATCGGAAATTAAATGGTTAAACAATGAAAAAGACAAATGAACCAAAAGTATTAATCATTGGAGCAGGACTTGGTGGATTGGCTTTGGCTCAGGGGCTTATCAAAAGTGGATTTGATGTCGCAGTTTTTGAAAGAGATGAGAGTCCTACAAGTCGACCGCAAGGATATCGTATTTCCATTCGAGCACTTGGAATTAATGCTTTCTCTGCCTTGTTAACGCCTGAAAAATTGAGTCGTTTGTCCATAGCTAAAGTTAAAGATGTTGGAGATGGATTTACCTGTGCCAATGAGAAAATGGAGCCTTTTTTTAGTGTTTCACAGGGGCAAGATGCTGCTGTTCAGTTCCTCCGTTCAGAGTTGAGAAATCTTTTACAGGAGGGAGTCACCATTGAATGGAACAAGCGTCTTGTTATGTTTGAAGACAAAGACAACCAAGTGACAGCTTATTTTGAAGATGGGTCGTGTGTCATTGGAGACTTACTTGTTGGGTGTGACGGAGGAGGATCGATCATAAGGGAACTTTTGCCATCAGTATATGGGAATAGCCTTGGATCAATCCCGAAGGTGATTGATAGCAATCGTGCTATCTTTGGAGGACAGATTGACCGCACATCACAGTGGGACATGCTTCTTCCGCTCAACAAAACAGGATTAGTTCGTTTTTTGGGGCTTCACGCTCATTACATGGGAGTATGTTTTTCAGAACGTGCCGATAGAAGTCCTACAGTTTTTTGGGCATTTTCAGAGGAAATTCAAGATCGTAATGCTCCTTGGTATCAATTCGATCGAGGACTGGAATGTCGTAGGCGCATCTTGGACCATTGTAAGCAGCTTTTAGCACATGAATGTTGGCATGAAAACTTGAAAAAGCTGGTATTCGATACTCCCGCAGAAGCGATAATGGCACCTTGGCTTGTACGCACTACTCAATTCCCTGACTCGAATCGATTTCCCATGGTTCCATCAGGTAGAGTAACTCTTCTAGGTGATGCAGCCCACGCTATGCCTACGGAGAAGGGGCTGGGAGGAAATAACGTGCTCGAAGATGCCCGATTATTATCAGCTCTATTAGCAAATTCACCGGAGCCTATCGATTGGCATGGATTCATAGAAAGGTATGAAAGAGAGATGTTTGCTAGAGCAAAAATTGCTGTAAGGGAGTCTGAAGGCGCTGCAGAGTATTTTCTTAGTCTGCGCACACGTTCGTGAACCATATCAATGAATACAAATTGCTTTTAAGCATCTCCTTACGCTACGATACGCGCGTGCTTGTTGGTAAGCCAGCTCGTTCGTGCAAAGATTTCATCAGCCAACAGTGGATGATATAACCTTATACCAGGCTTATTATCTAACAATAGATTACGAACGCTAGATGTTTAGATAATAAGGCTGGTAATAAACAAGGATTATATTGTGAAACACATTGAATATTTCAAGCTGCAAGCGAAAAATCTTTTCAAAGATTATAAGACAAAAACGCCCTACGTTAATGATGGCAACTCGTACTATAAATACGATCCAAAATACTTCGACGTAGATTCTATTCTCGTGGACTATAATTGTGATGAGAATGATTTTACCTTAATGAAAGCTCAACATGTCATTGCGCTTATGAGCGGATTTGATAAATGGGCAGACATATCGAAAGCTTCTGAATCGGAGTTAGAGCTCGCAAAGCTGTTATTTGATAATCAAGATAAAATTGATGTAGAAAGTTGGCGGGCACATCTTGTTTACGCAGAAACTGCCAATAATACGACTTTTAGTCCGGAAGTAAGATTAGAATTCTTTAAACACTTTGTTCTTTATGGAAATTTTGATAATGCGTTCCCGGATTACCGTCTTAAAAACACTTCTCATCGCATTTATCCTGAGCGAGATCCTTCAGCAAACTCAAAACCTTCCTTAGATGTTCAAATCACCTCTCTTCCCTTAAGCAAGGAAGATCGTGCGGAATTTATTGAAACGGCGAATAGCATTTTTGAAAAGGTCATGGAGATGATGGAGGCTAAGAATCCTGAACTGACTCGCAAGCTTTGGAACGTCGAGGATTATATCGATAACCTGCTGAAAGAAGACATGCTGCCGATCAGCAGAGAAGATGCGCTGTCATTAATTGAACCTTTCATGGTTCGCCTTGTTTGTGGACTGATCGCACAAGCAGATAGAATAGCCAGGCAGCCCTAACCCTAGGGTCAATCGATTTTTATTTAAAAGAAATTTTACCAATAGATCCTCCCTCATTTCTGAGGGAGGATTTTGGTTGGTTAAGATAATTTTCGATCAGCAAATACCCTCATTGCCTCTGCCATAAAAATGGCTAGATTAGGATGAAAAGGATCCAGCTGTTTTCGGAACTCAGGATGTTCCGCGTACAATTGAGCCATAGCTTTGTACACCTCCTTTGTCGCAGAATGGGTTTGTTCTGCAAAGGCATGGTGTCTCTTGATGATCTTTTGCACCTCATCGGCCGCAGGATCCAGCCCCTTTTCAATGCAGTGTACAAGTTCCTTAAAAAGGGCATGGGCTGTATTAATGATGTTGTCGTAGTAAGACTTACCCCGTTTTTCGACGTCTTCGGCGTTTTTGGTTGGATTTTTTACGCTTTGGACAACAATTTTCTCGGCTGCAGAATAGGGTGTCCCTTCTTTAAGCTTCACTAATCCAATGTTAAAACCATCGAATATCTCTTGGTCTTTCATTTTCTTTTTTCCTTTGATGTGTTTGATTGTCTTATCGATGGTTTTCAGTAACACTCCAATTTTCTCCCATTCCTTGTTCAAAGATTTTCTATGAGAATAGAGAGCGGCAAGTTGATCAAAATCACCCTTCCCTACCACTTTTTGGATCTGCTTTAGAGAGAATCCCAATTCCTTGAAGAAGAGGATCTGTTGGAGCTGCAAAAGTTGTTTCTCCTCATAATACCGGTATCCATTGGATCCATGATAAGCCGGTTTGAGAAGGCCGATCTCCTCATAGAAGTGAAGGGTTCTCACCGTCACTCCAGAGAGTTCGCTTAACTTTTTGACTGTGTATGCCATCGATTCCTTTCTCCTTTAAATCCCTTTGATTTTAAAGGATGCTGCCATAATAAGGAATCACGTATACGTGAGGGTCAAGCGAGATTGTTTTAAAAGAAATTCTGTAAAAAAATTCAGTCGTTAAAAAATGACTCAAGGTGCTTACGATTAAACCAATAAATTTTTGATCCCTTCCCTTGCCAGGTGTCTCGTTTGACTGTGAAGCCGATTGCGCCGATAGCTCTGCTCAAGCGCAAGAGGGGGAGGATGTGGTGATAGTCAGGCACTTTTCTAACATTTGCATAGCCCGCCAAAAAAGCATTTTTGTAATCAGGATTATTCGACCATTCGCCGAATTCCAAAGGGCAAAAGTCCTCTTCAGCAAATCCTCCACGGGCTGAAGACCAGTCGATTATACCTTGGATCTTTCCCTGATCAATGATGATGTTGCCCGGTCGAAAATCGCGATGGATCACGCAAGGACCATCTGTTGAGTTCAAAGCATCGATATGTTGGTCGTAGTATCTACGGCACTTCTCAAGAAGAGCGATGGATAGGTGATTTACACATTCCTCCAATCCTTCTTCAAATTTCATAGTGAAGGGGACGCGAGGATCTATGCTCAAAGAAGTGGGATCGGTCAAATCTCCATAGCCCTTGACACGCTCGAAATGCATGCGCCCAAGAAGAGAACCAATTTCATGGGCAAGGTTGTCATCGAGATTTTCAGTTTTGAGCAATTCTCCTGGCAAACACTCCATGAGTATGGCGCCATGTAGATTAGCTTCTGGTGGGATCAGTTGAATAATACGTGGTACTGGCAACTTTCCAGTAAAGTGACTCAAGAAATAGGCTTCCCGAAGATAGTCGCCTATACGGGAACATACTTTTAAGATGAGATGTTTGTCGTTCTCCAAAGTCACTTTAAAGACGGTTGCAACCATCGCATCGTCATGATCGACAAAGGTAAATTCAGCATGTTGGAGATTTAAGCGCTCTTTATAAAGGGGAATAAGAGGGGTCATTTTTTAAGTGGTATCTCCAGTATCTTCGATCCTTAACTGCATTTTGTATAGGTTTGCATAGGTACCGTCTAAAGCGAGGAGCTCCTCATGGGTTCCTTGTTCTTCGATTCCTTTATCTGTAAGCACAAGGATTCTCTGGGCATTTCTGATCGTCGATAGGCGATGAGCTATGACGAGAGTAGTCCGATTTCTCCTCAATCTTTCAAGGGAATCTTGCACGGCTCTTTCGCTCTTATTATCAAGGCTGCTCGTTGCTTCATCGAAAATGATGATAGGTGGATCTTTTAGAAAAATACGCGCGATGCTGAGACGTTGTTTCTGTCCTCCAGAAAGCTTGACTCCACGCTGCCCAATGTCAGTAGAATATCCATTCGGCAGCTGTTTAATGAAGTCGTGAACATTGGCTTGTTTTGCTGCTGCAATGATCTCTTCTTCTGTGGCGTCGGGATTCCCATAGCGGATATTTTCCAAAATCGTCCCAGAAAAAAGGTAGACATCCTGCTGGACAAAGCCAATATTTTTCCTCAAGGATTTGAGTTTTAGCTTTTTGATATCTTGGCCATCGACTAATATTTCTCCTTCACTTGCCTCGTAGAATCGTGGGATCAAAGAACAGAGAGTAGTCTTCCCAACTCCCGATAATCCAACCAGAGCCACATATTCTCCCACATTGATTCTTAGAGAGATGTTTTTCAAGATGTGATCGTGACCCTCTTTATATTTAAAGCTGACGGCTTTGAATTCGATTTCTCCGAGCGCCTGAGCCAGATTTTGAGCATTGGGTACATCTTGAATGTCTGGCTGGACTTCTAAAACTTCCATAAATCGATGAAAGCCGGTGAGTCCTTCCTGATATAACCGAATAAAATTGCCCAAACGTTGAATCGGTTCGATAAGGATAACGATGTACAATAGAAAGGTGAGTAAGTCAGGTAAATTCAAAGAGCTTTTAACAATACTTGCTGATCCAAAGATAACGATCACAATCGTCATCAACTGAGTCAGAGGGAGCAAACCACTATAGAAATAAGCCTCAGCCTTATAACCTTTCCGCCTACTTTCAAAGAAACGATCGTTTTCATCGGCGAATTTTTTCTTTTCGACTTCCTCGTTAGTGAATGATTGGACGACTCGAATACCTGCAAGAGTGTCTTCTACTTGAGCATTGACATCTCCGATTTTGTCACTGCTCTTCTTCAAGGCGGAGTACATCTTCTTGGCTGTATAAAACCCATAGACTCCCATGAAAGGAACAAAAAGAAAAGCGATCAGAGCCAATTTGATATTGATATTGGCTAGGATGATAAACGCGCCGACGAAATTTAAAAAAGAGATGGCAATGTCTTCTGGGCCATGGTGGTAGAGTTCGGCAAGATCGAATGTATCATTGGAGATCCTGGTCATGAGTTGACCCGTTTTATGGTCATCGTAAAATTTGAAGGAGAGTCTTTGATAGTGTTCAAATAGCTCGCTTCTCATATCTCTTTCCATCAAGGCGCCCATGATATGTCCTTGATAGTCGGTAAATGCACGGCATGCCGCGTATATAGCAACCAAACCAAGCATGAGGCCGCCCATCATGTAGATTTGATGGAGATCATCCGTTGAACCTACTGTTAAATTTGTAGTGATGTACCGGACACATAATGGAATGGCAAGCAGAGCTGCGGAGGCAACTAGAGCGCAAGCTATATCCGCGCTGAACAATCGAAGGTAAGGCTTGTAGTAGGAAAAAAACTTTCTAGCTCGAGAATTCACAAAATTCCTCTGCGCGATCGGTTTTGATGCGACATCTTTCATCCGATGAATTCGATTGTTTTGGTGTTACCATCAATTCTTATCTTACCTCCACTGGGAAGAATCATTTGAGGATCTGTATGTCCAAAGTTCATGTTGAATATAACGGGGATAGAGGTACCATAGTCCTTCAATGCAGCTGCAATGGCGCTTTGTTGATTGCTAATGAAAGCCTCTCTTCCCTCTGGAGGAAAGAGTCCACAAAATTGGGCTTTAGGGGAACCAACAAGAATTGCTTGAAATTGTTGAAGGAGTCCTGTCTCTGCAAGCGTGGCGATAAAGCGATAGACAAATCCACTAGAAGGCATTTCTTCTGATGTTTCTATAAAGAGAATCGTATCATGGAGGCACTCAAGCGATGGGATACAGTGTTGAATGGCTAAATGAAAATGAAGGACTTCAAGACAACCTCCCCATAACCTACCTTCAATGATTCGATCCTGGGTTTCATGCCAATGCCATCCATTCGATGGATACATAGGACGATTTTTATGTAAATTTTGTTCATCTGCCCAATCTAAATCCGCATCGCTATAAGTGAACGAAGCGGTGACTGGCCCAATCGAAGAATGAAAAAGAGCTTTGCGAATCGAATGGATTGTGTATTCATGCATTTCCTTCCCCATGGCAAATTGGGTCATAATAGCACCACCGTAATAAGAGATGATACCAAGGTTCCACAGAACAAGATGAAGGTTGGTGTTATCGCTGTAGCCCATGAAAATTTTCGGATTTGCCTGTATGATCTTTTTATCCAAGAAAGGAAGAATTCTTGCCTGATCATTTCCTCCGATTGTTGCGATAATCCCCTTTATGGATGGATCGGCAAAAGCTGCGTTAATGTCATCTGCTCGTGCTTTAGGATTTTGAGATAAAAATTCAGGACTTTGACGTGCTGTTGGAAATTCTACTGGTTCTAATTCAAAAATCTCTCTAAGCCTTCGTAACCCTTGGTCGTATACCCAAGGAAATAGGAATGGCATTCCAGAAGAAGGAGAAACCACGGCGATTTTGTCCTTGGGTTTTAAACGCTGTGGTTTATGAAATTCCGTAGGGCATGGTTTCATAAATATTTCCCCATTGCTCGATCATTTGGATGGGTAGGTTCTCCATCTGGATTGTTGAATGGCATCTCTGTATATCCAAGCTTCTTATAAAAAGAATAGGCATCTGGTGAGGCTTCTGTTTGAAGAAGCATTATGCCCTGTTTTTTAAGCGCCTGTTCACAAGTATCCATCAGATATTTCCCCATTCCATGGCCTCGGACAGATTCGTCAATGACTATGATACGAAGAGCAGCTCGATGATTTGGCCACATTTGCACATGAGCATACCCAATGACTCTGCCATTGTCGTACAAAAGCCAGTGAAGATGATCTTTTTCATTCAAAGTCCAAGCATAGGGATCTTTGAATCCACGCTGATCAAAAAAGTGTTTTTGCCTGAAATCCAGTGCTGTCTTTTTCTCTTTTTGAGAGACTATAAGACGTGCTTGGGTGTGAATATCTGTGTTGAATGCTATGTCTACCACCCCATTCGGTTTAAACATGTCCATAAACTGTTTGGACATCTCTGACCTGGTTTCACCTCCGGCTGTCGTCAAAAGCAGTGCTTGTCCGTACTCTGCAATATCTTCCACGATTCGCTCATGCCGGTAATAGGCTAGGATCAGCCTATCGATCTCAACCTTTCCATACCCTTTATAGAAAAACTCTTCCTCATGAGGATTATTCCAGACATTAGCTACCCCTCCCCCAATAAACATGAGATCGCGCTCTTTGGGAGCCATGATAGGATCGTCCCAATCCACTATGAAGATGGAGCCGTCTTCATTTATCAACACGTTGCCTCCATGAATATCCGAATGGCACAGCACGAATTTGGGCGATTGCTCCTGAATCATTTGACTTAGAGATTCAGCCCGATCTACCAGGCGATGGATGATCGCCCTATGCTCTTTTATAAATGCCCGGAGTTTTAGCGCCGTTTCATCGCCGGCTAGATGCCTATCAATATGAGCATCAAGCGATCGAACGGCTTCTCTCCATTTGGGCGAGTAGCTTTCTTTCCTAATCCGATCTTTGATTGGTGGCGGCACATCAAATTCATGAACTTGCCTCAATATTTTTCCTAAAGCAATCCATTGATCATCAGTCAGATGTTGGCAAAACCCGTTCTGTCCATCGACGAATGGATATACGGTGTAGATGTTCACCTACCTCCTTCGTCGGCAGGTGGAAAAAAAGAGAAATTTAAAAACCCATTGTCTCAGAAATAAGAGGAGGCAGAATCTTCAAATAGAAGCACTTCACCGAC
>DAIDHZ010000033.1 GCA_027451825.1 Chlamydiota bacterium | reverse complement strand
CGAGATGAATTTAGAAAATTTTCGGATGATAACAATCTTCCTCAATTATTCATCGATACTCCTGAATGGACTACAATCACTCTACTGGCAAAGAAGGTGTTGGAAGTATTCAATTATCGAAAATAGGAGGATGAGTAAGAGTCCTTTTTTTGTGATTGTGATGTAGCGGTCAATCAGCTCATCAAGTTTGTTTTGCTTCGAGGTCATTGTAGGAAAGTACATGACCTGTCTGCGCTTCGTTTCTTCTTGAGCCTTCCAAGCTCTAGCTTCCATTAGAGTGGAAAAGCTTTTTGATTGTGGGGCAAGCCATCGTTTAACCTAACCTGAGCTCTGTAGCTCTTCGTACCATCTTTATTTGGGATTTTTTGTATACCACGCATGTCATGGTACTCGCTCATATACAGGCCTTTGTTGTTGGAGAAAAATGATAAGGAAAATTCTTATTTTGAGCTATTGCAAATGAAGGTCTCTTTTTGCTGTATGCTGTTGATGTGTGCTTAAAACGCGTAAGATTGTGTCCAGGACATCATCAAGGCATTTACCCACATCCTCGGCTAGAAATCGAAGTACTTTGTAGCCATTTTCTTGGAGCAAAATATCTTTTTGTCGGTCTCTGCGATAGGCTTCAATAGAGCTCAGGTGTTGGCTTCCATCGATTTCAATAGCGAGTTTCGTCACAGTGCATAAGAGATCAACTTCCATTCGCCCCCAGCCATCAAAAGGAATATCTAGTTCCACATTTAAGCGGAACAACCCTTTAGTTTGAGGGAGTGTTTCCAATCTCTGAAATAAAAATCTCTCAGCTGCACTGCGCGCCCGGTCTACTCCTTCTGCTTCAAGAGGCAAAATAGTCGCAACTTGGACAAAAAGGTGAGCTAAAGGAAGATCGACTCCGTCGCGCACCAGTCTTTTCACGCTGCCTGCATAATCTGCTTTCCACGCAGGGTCAACGGGAAGAGGCGCTTCTGCGGGCCATCCAGGAATGGCGCTAGCGGGGAGAAGGATCTTATAACCAACAGCTTCATATCCTTGGCATCTCCGGTTGAACATTTTTTCGAGAACAAGCACGCCAAGATCTGCATAATCATACACTTGAACTTCTCTTTTATCTGCATGAAGGCGATGAAGCCTGCCCACGTATTGGGCAATGGTGCCTTTCCATGAAACCGGCATAGTTAGGAAAAGAGTGTCAAGCCGTGGATCATCGAATCCTTCGCCAACGAATTTACCTGTGGCGAGCAAAACACGAGGCTCGTTTCCTGGGACATCTGTTATCTGCTGAGTTGTTGCTTTCAGTGTTTTGGCACTCATTCCACCTTGTAAAACAATGAGATGCTTTACATGGGGTGATAGTCTTTCAAATAAAATTTCCAAATGGCGTTTAAATTCAGTGAGAATAATCGGACAACGCCCTCGCGCCACAGCACTGATTACTTCATCGCAGATCAGTTGGTTGCGTCTTTCGTTTTCGATTATTTCTTGATACAAATCATGGAGTCGAAGGCGTAGATCTTCATTTGCAGGTTTTGTCGGACTAAATGAAGTAGGCCTTACAAATACTTTATGATCGAACGGCCGTAAGCTGGCAGCCAGTTTAGCATCAACACGATAACGGATGGGACCACACCGCATCAGAATGATAGGGTGATGTCCATCCTTTCTTGTTACGGTGGCCGTGAGCCCAGTTAGATATTTTGCTTTCGCAGCGCGTGCTACTTGCTCGAAGCTGAAAGCAGGAAGGTGGTGGCATTCATCGACAATGATGTGGCCATATTGAGTAACGATTTCATCCACAGTGCCTTTGCGAACCAAACTCTGTATGACAGCAATATCAATTAGACCTGTAGGCTTTCTTTTCCCTCCTCCAATTCGTCCTATTGCATCTTTAGGCAACTCAAGAAAGGATGTAAGCCTTTCAATCCATTGCTCTTGGAGCTGTTTGCGATGCACTAACACCAGCGTATTGACTTTCCGTTTTGCAATGAGCCATGCACCAATCACAGTTTTCCCAAAGGCAGTTGTAGCCGAAAGTACGCCCATATCTGTTTTCAATAGGGCCGTGGCTGCAGCTTCTTGATTGTCACGTAATTTCCCTAAAAATTTCGTCTTTAGAGAAACGCCTTTTTGCAGTTCTTCGCGCAAAGACAATTTGATTTTCAGGTCTGAAAAAAGCTGGCATAGATCTTCAAGACATCCGCGAGGAATCGCCATGTAATCAGCATGATCACTGCAGCAAGCGATCAGTCTTGTTTTGTCATGCGTAGGTAGTCTCATGGCTTGCGCTTTGTAAAACTCTGGATTTGGAAATGCAGCAAGTCGAATCAGACGATTTTTGAGTGCGGGCGGCAGTCCGTTTTTAGGAATGTAGATTTCATTTCCGATGACGATTTCGATGCTTTCTGGCAGATCAGCCGTTTGAATGACTGGCTTGAAGCTGTTTCCTCTATTCCAGGGAGTTGCATCGTCTTCTTCAATAATCTTAAGATGAGAGCCAATAATTCGTCCTCTGCTCTCCGCTTGTCGAGCGATTGCTTCCACGGTTGATAAGTTGATTTTCTGCAATGAGGAAAGAAAAGCCCACTGGTCTTCGTAAGGGACCCATTCATCATTCACAAAGACACTATTGCCCAACTCTCTTGCACGTTTTTGCAGAGGCAGGGCAATAAGGTTCCCAAATCCTCCCTGAGGCAAAGTATCCTGATTGGGAAAAAAGCGATCGTAAGAATCTAATCCAATCCCAGGACAGTGTTCCATCGTTTCGGTCAGGATATGACATCCTAATTTCCTGGCAAGAATCGCTGGAATTCTTTCTGAAAAAAAGATCCAAACATGAGCCCCTTTTCCAGAGCGAGATCGCTCTATTGCTGCGGGCACATTTAGTTTTTGGCATGTTTTCAAAAAACTTAATGAATCCTCTTGCCAACTGGACTTGTCAAAATCGGCTGCTAAAAAAAAGCATGTTTCATCCAGAAGCATGGGATAAAGGCCCATCACGAAGCTCTTGCCAGAATCATCATGGCCTGATAGGTGCCAACGCACAACATCATCGGTGACAGATAAAAAACGACGATGCCTGCATTCAGAGCATTTAATTTTTGGCTTTTCGCAAATTCCTCGGATCCATTCATTACCGCACGCCGGAGAGTAACCTGCTCGTCCTGTCTTCTTGCTCTCAAATCTTTGAGGGTATAGATCTTCACGTCCTCGGAAAAGCGATCGAAATAGGGCTATTTTGGTACAGGAGGGTGATTTTTGGGTAAGCTGGTGTTTTTCTTCCATTTAAATGGTCAATAATTTCAAGGAAAGTATAGAGGGTTGAGCTAGCCTTTACAAGTCCTTAAATATGATAATATTGCATGCAGAATCGAATGTGCGTAGACATTTTTTAAGTCTTTGGTGGGTTGGTTTATGAGATTTTTTCTCTTTATGGGTTGATGTTTTGCTGAGAATCTGCTAATATAAGGTTATATTGAGAGAAAATATCTCTTAAAAGGAGCCCCTTATGCTAGTTCGATTTTCAGTTGAAAATTGGATGTCCTTCCAAGCCAAAGCCACTTTCTCGTTGATAGCAAGCCGTGAGCGTCAGCACGGAGAGCGCGTCCCTAAAATAGGTAAGCTCAAACTAGGCGTTCTGCCTGTTGCGGCTGTATATGGAGGAAATGCATCTGGAAAAACCAATCTTTTTAAAGCTCTACATTTTGCAAAAGGATTGATTGTTAAAGGGACTCAACCCTACAGCCTAATTGCTGTAGATAGCTTTAGGCTTGGAAATGCACAAAAGGTTGAACAACCAGCCCAATTCGAATTTGAATTGTTAATCGACGAGACAGTTTATGCATTTAGTTTTTCTGTTAATCGTAAAGCCATTTTAGAAGAAAAATTAGTTCATATTTCTGGTAGCAGCGAAAAGACGCTCTACCATCGAGTATCAGGGGAACCTCATTTTGATTCCTCTTTAAAGGGTAACCAATCGCTTCAGTTCGCTTTCAAAGGGACTCGCGATAATCAGCTTTTCCTTACGAATTCAGTTTCTCAAAAAATAGATGCCTTCAAGCCGGTGTACGACTGGTTTAAAGATACATTGGAGCTGATCGCCCCCGATTCAAGGTTTGAACTTTTTGAGCAATTTTTGGATGAAGGGCATCCCTTGTACGCGACGATGAATAAGATGTTGTCTCAATTAGACACTGGGATATCTCATCTTGGCGGTGAAGAGACTCCTTTTGAAAATTTACCGCTGCCTGAACCTATAAAGATGAAGTTGAGGGAAGAATTAGCAGAGAATGCGACTGTCAGATTATTGCCCGAACCTGGAAATGAGCGTTTTGTCGTAACCCGAAAGAATGGTGAACTTATTTCAAAAAAATTAGTCACCTATCATTTAAATTCAGATGGTTCAGAAACTAAGTTTGATATGAGGCAAGAATCAGATGGCTCTCAACGAGTAATCGACCTTCTTCCTGCTTTTCTAGAACTTTCTGCAGCCAGATCCAAAAAAGTCTACGTCATCGATGAAGTAGACAGGAGTTTGCATACCCTGCTGATCAGGCGGCTTCTGGAAGGCTATCTTTCAAAATGTTCTCATAATAGTCGCTCTCAGTTACTATTTACCACTCACAATGTGTTATTGATGGATCAAGACCTATTGCGACGAGATGAAATGTGGATTGCAGAACGAAATGCAGAAGGGGTTTCCAGCTTATTGTCTTTCAGCGAGTACAAGGATGTGCGCTATGACAAAGACATTCGAAAAAGCTATCTCCAAGGACGTCTAGGAGGTATTCCCCGCATTCTTCTACAATCCCCAATTGAAGGAAGCGACTAATGGCTCAAAAGCTGCGTTTTCAAAGACCTTTAGGAGAGCGCCGATACAAAAAGCTATTTGTAGTTTCAGTGGAGGGCTCCAAAACTGAACCCCAATATTTTGCCATTTTTAACCAGCCGCAATCGATCGTCTTAGTGAAATGCCTCAAAAGGCCATCAACTGAAAGCTCGCCGATTCAGGTGCTCAAGAAGATACTGGGGTATTTGCGGAAGGAGTCTTTAAGAAAAACGGATGAAGCTTGGATTGTGGTGGCCAAGGATGCTTGGACAGAAGACCAGCTTAGAGAACTCTTGCAGTGGACAAAGAAAAGCGAAAACCACGGTTTTGCCCTTAGCAATCCCAATTTCGAATATTGGCTTTTGCTCCATTTTGAAGATGGAAAAGGGATTGCAAGCCCTCAAGAATGCCTGACTCGCCTGAAGAGACACTTGCCCAATTATAAAAAAGATATCGATGGCAAGAAAATTACGCTGGAGTTGATTACCAAAGCTATTGCGAGGGCAAAGCAGAGAGACGTCAATCGCTCCAATGATTTACCATCGATTTGGAGCACTACTGTCTACAAGCTAATAGAAAGAATCATAGAAAAATGAACAAGTGGTTCATATCTGACACGCATTTCTCTCACACCAATATCATCCGCTATACAGGGCGACCCTTCCAATCTGTCCATGAGATGGACGAACAGCTGATTGCAAATTGGAATGCCCATATTGCTCCCAATGATACAGTATTCTTTTTGGGCGATTTCGGCCTAGGCACGACTGATTTTCTTACAGATCTTTGTTCCCGACTTCATGGGAATAAGATTTGCATTCGAGGTAATCACGACGGCACTCCCTCCAAAATGCATAAAATCGGCTTCTCGCTTGCCCTAGAATCTGCTTTCATCAAAGTGGGTCGGCATCAAGTCGAGCATCCACCTCCCCAGTCATCCAGCCCCTTCTCATTTTCAACTTCACGGCCATGTCCACGAGAAGCGGCCAAATAAGCTGATTAGTCGGCAACTCAATCTTTCCGTTGAGGTCTGGGATTACAAGCCCGTTCCCGAAAAAACCATCATAGCCCTGCTTGATTGTGCAGATCCGATTCTTAAGTCTGATTCTCAGATCGATCTATAGGCTTGAAGGGCTTCTTTTGCCGCTTTTTCGTGATTGATCATTGGAGCTGGGTATTTTTTGCATCCAGCACGGTGCTTTTCCTCATGCCACGCATGAATGGCTTTAGGCGGAAAATCGCGAAGTTCAGGAACCCATTTTTTAATATAGATACATTCAGGATCGAATTTTTTCTGCTGGTTCCATGGATTGAAAATACGAAAATAAGGTTGAGCATCGCTCCCTGTGCTAGCCACCCTTGCCAATTCCCGTTATTCACAGCGATTAGTTCGAAAGGGAGTATCTTCTTTAGGGAATTATGGCCAGAACAGACATGCGAGAATTCTAATTCCAGAGCTCGATCTTCAATACGTCCTCGAGCCTCGCAGATTATATGGGTAAGGCGATTGTGTTGATTTCGAGATTGAAGAAAATGATGTAGTTTTTCCAGTCCCAACTGCATTGCCAAGTGGTAAACGTGAGTGTCTTTTGTTTGCTCTTTCTTCAATTACTGGATATCCCTCATCGATCGAGGTCAAACTGTGATCTCCACTTTCGTCAACATAAACAATGTAATCGCTGTATTTCGGTTCTGTATTGCTCATATTTTCCAGAGGAGAAAGCATGATATCTTTTTAGAGAAAAAATTTCTACTCTGGGACGACTCATTCGATGATGATTCCAAGATGATCCAATAAGGTCAATACTTCCGGACTGGAAAATCTCGCTTTCTGCAGCTTGTTTGTCAATGGATTAATAGAGTAGTTGATCGCTCCTATAAAATTGGCTTTGCTACAATTTGTTTGGAACCTACAGCCATCAGTTTTGATGAGGCTCAAATTGCAACCGTCAAACTTGCAATCTAAAAAACGGATATTCCTTAAATCGCTTTGAGAGAAAGCGCAATGTTCAAAACTTACATGAGAAAAAGATGTATAAAGGATTGATGTTCAAATTCTTTATTTTCCAAATGGAATGATTTTGTCATTTGTTATGTCTCTATAATAGGGACGTTCTCCCTCTCCTAAGCCATCCAAAGCAATTGCCGCACCTGTTCCGATCATCCATAATCCGGCTCCTTGTGCACCTGGTATAATACATAGCAAGGCTCCAGCCAGAGCACATGTAAATCCAATAGCCATTTTATCGGGTAATTCGAATTCTATCCCTAATGAATTTGCAGCAGCTAGAGATGTATTTTGTATTTTTGTATGCTTGTTTTTAAGGAGCATCATGGATGCGCATGCTTTTTGAGAACTCTGTGGAAAGGTTTGAGGTGTTTTGGAGTCATAGGAATCGGCAGCCATCAGAAGATATTGATGTAACTCTTCCGGAAGAGCAAATTGTTCAATGTTGTTTCTTATTAAAGTGCATGCGTCAGCTATTGTGAAATACGTGCCATAGCATGAATTTAGTTCGTCGATAAATGCCTGAATAAATTTTTTCCCTTCTTCAAAAGGGTTGACGGTGTTTTCAAGCAATAATTGGATTTCTTTGATCTGATTTAGAATGGTTTCTTCTGTGTCAGTCTCCGCAGTGATGAGAAGACTTTTAGCTCTGTCTTTGATTATGAAGTCGTTTTGCTGTGAAAATGCTTTCATGGGAGATCCTGTTAGATAGAAGGCTAACA
Organism: Chlamydiota bacterium; assembly: GCA_027451825.1. GTDB lineage: Bacteria > Chlamydiota > Chlamydiia > Chlamydiales > SM23-39 > DAIDHZ01. Next base: position 4,868 of record DAIDHZ010000033.1, on the reverse strand, counting down.
CAATGAATGAAACAAATGGATTCATTTTCACATCTTCATTGAGGTTTTGAAAAACGCGTAGAGCATAAGAAGAAATCCAAAAATAAGTGTAGAAAATGCCCACCAGAGTTTGATTGGACTTTTTTTGTGAATAGCGTCTTTAAGCATGTTGTATGTTTTAACTGCTGCCAGTCCATAGATAAGCGAGGAGATAAACATGATGAGAATGGAAGTCATTGATTGAAGTAAAAGATCCAAGGTAATCCTTTTTTATATATTTTGTGTGAGAGGATTCCTTTTTGTATAGATGGATAAATATTTTTAAATGAGGCCATTTAAGTTTAAGTTCTCTCTCCTCACCCAACCCACCAGGGTTGGGTTTGTCGAAGCCGGGCATGCCTTGCTTGCCTTCTTAATTTGCCTCGCTAGTTTACTTTCGTTCACCAGCTCCTCAACTTCGAAGGTCGTTAAAGACCTTCTCAGAGCTTCCGCAGTCATCGATTTTCCCGGGCAAAGCGGTTTTGCAATTGCTGATTTTAAAACAATGATGCATTGGAGGAGATGATTGCATGCTGCGCATCTCGGTTGTCTTAAGAAAAAGTTATGTTGGTGGATTGTTAGCCAATGGTTTTATCGAGCGAGTTGTTTGTGAAAGAAGATTTTAAAGGATTCTCCTTCTTCCAGAAACATTTGATATCCGTGATCGTCTTGCACTCCGTCTTTTGAAGAAAACAATAAACGAGGTGTTCCTAAGTCTGTTTGGTAAAGTATTGCTTCGTCAACGAATTGCAAGTAATAAGGCCAAAGGGCACTGAATCTAGAACGGGACTCCATTAAAATCGCCTCAGTTATGGCTCGTCCTTCCTCTTGCTCTCTGAGGAGAAAAATTGTTCATAAAGCATTTCTAAAACATCTTCATTTTGATGTCCTTGTTTTGATACGGCAAATTGTAAGAAATCATGGTATACCGAAACAACCTGAAGGATCGGTTTTTGGCAGCGTCGGCTTTTCCTCAAAATTCACATACTCACTCGTGCCTTGCCTCTCGGCAATGGTCACTCGCTCCGCATGAGAATTTTGAGGAGCCTTCTTGCCAAAATCCCGATTCTTCAGGTTATTTCGGTATAGGAAGCTTGCATGGAAATGTTACCAATCAATAGAGCCAATAAGAGTGTGAATTTTGATCTAAAGTTTTGCATTATTCATTCATTTTAGAAGGAGGTGCTCCAGCACCTGCAAGAAGTCCTCCGTCGATGGTTAATTCGATTCCTGTGATGTACTTCGATTTTTCTGACACTAGAAAGAGGGCGACATTAGCTACGTCCTCTGGCATTCCCATTCTTTGCATTGGGATATCTTTGGTGATCATTCCCATCATTTTTTCTCGAGCAGCTCCTGTGCTGAGCATAGGCTCCCACATCGGTGTAAGGATCGCTGCCGGATGAATCGAATTGCATCGAACTGAATTCGTTGCATGAACGGATCTCCAACTTTCAAGAGAAGCATGTTCAGGATCTTGAGGACCGAATCCTTCTTGAAATCCGGTGATTCTTTTTGCGCATAGCCAAGGTGGAATTATTCTGGAACATGCGCTTGAGTTTCTTGAATCCACTGAAAGAGCGGCCTTGAGGATTTTCACTTTTGGTGGAGGGTCTTTTATTGCCTCTGGTAAGAGTCACTTCGATTCTCACAATTATGCAAGCGTGGCCGACTATGTATGTTTGATGGGATCACCTAATTTACAAACGCTTGCTCTTAAGCGCTATCATGCTCATAAAGCAGGATTAACTGATGATCAAATGATCCGCGAGTGGGCTTTTGAAGATGCAATTTTGGAATTAGACTCGATTGATGCTGAGGTGATAAAAAAGTTTGCAGAAGCTAAAACTCGGCATTATCAGGATATGTTTTCCAAAATCAACAACCTGACCATATTGGACCCAGACCCAGGTAGTCGCTGGAAACACGAATTTGCTAGCGACTGTTATCAGGATACGGTTCTGCAGATTATTCAAAAATATCGTAGGTAACATGTCCAACCCTCAACCAAAGGCATCAACTTTGCAACCTAAAATGCTCAAATGGGGGTTAGGCATTTGCACCACTATCTATGTGCTTGCGTTTCCTTTTCTTTTAGGCACGGCCTTTGTGTGTTCCATGCTTGCTTTTGAGCGCCTCACAGAAACCCCTCTTACAATAGGTGTTATTGTAGTCGTTATGTCTTGCGTTCCTTTGTCTGTCCCTGCAAGCATTTATCTGCTGTGGTCGAGGTATTTTCGTCATCAAGTAAACAAAGCGCTTATCTTTGCTGGATTGCCCGTGTATGTATTTGTTGCTATGCTTCTTATCTGTGGGCTATTAGATGCATTGTAATTAAGAATTTGCGATTGTTGGTATCCTTCTTTTCAGGAACCCTGGAGAACCTTGGAGGTCAGGACTCCAGGGTTGTTTCAAGAGTGCTTCTTTGTTGAAATAAAAACTTTATGAGTCATCCTGCCAACTGGACTTATCAAAATCAGCGGCTAGAAAAAAAACATGTTTCGTCCAAAAGCATAGGATAAACACCCATCACGAAAGCCTTGCCAGAATCATCGTGACCAGATAGATGCCAACGCACAACATCATCAGTGACAGACAAAAAGCGGCGATGTTTGCATTCTGAGCATTCGATTTTTGGTTTTTCGCAAATCCCTCGGACCCATTCATTGCTGCATGCCGGAGAGTAACCTGCCCGCCCTGTCTTCTTGCTCTCAAACCTTTGAGGGTATAGATCTTCACGGCCTCGGAAAAAGGAACGGAATAGGGCGATTTTGGTGCAAGGGGATGATTTTTGGGTAAGCTGGAGTCTTTCTTCCATTTAAGGCAGAGTGCATTCAGTTAGTTAGCACGTTCCTCTAAAGATAGGCGAAATCATTGAAGTTATTGCTATGGATGGTGAAGAAAACTGTGACCACGACATGTTTGTCAAAATTAAATGGAAGAAAAAGGAAACGCTTTGCGTGCCATTAAAACAGCTAAAAGGCGTGGACGTTGACGATACAACCAACCAAGCTTTGAATGATTGGGTGTATTGGAATTCTCAAGGATACGCTTTTTAATAGAGTCTTAAGTCCTTAAAAATAAATCCAGTATAAATTTCAAGAGTTTCTTTGTCTGGCTGTTCAGTATTTTCGACTGTTCAATATATATTGAACAGTGTATTATAATGAACAGAAGGAGATCGCAATGAAAGGTCATTTCCTAGTAAGTTCCAATGAAGATCCAGCAGAAGGGAATGTCTATGCAGACAAGTCTTCTCTCGTGCTTGATTGGCTTCTTCGAGAAGGGCTTTCCAAAAAAAGCTTTTCGTTGAGAGAAGTTGCTAAAGAGGCAGGGGTAAGTCTTGGTCTGGTTCAACGTGTTTTCAATATTCTGGTATTGAAAGGACTTCTGCAAGTTGAAGGCGTAAGAACTGCAAAGAGGTTTTCCTTTAATAAACCAAAAGAACTTCTAGAAAGCTGGTTAGAGCATTATAGCATCGTGAAAAAATGCAAAATCAGAACATACGCTTCCGCTCTTTCTGGAAAGTCAGAGTGGTTCAAGGCTTTAAAGAAATCTGGACTTGGGGCAGACGTAATCTTGGCCCTTCATTCAGCAGCCGAAGCATTTGAGCTTAAGAACACCAACCTGGAAGGGCTAGAATTGTATATCCTTGATCCTTCCATTAGAGAGAAATTGGAAAATGCTTTGCAATTAGAGCCCCAAGAAAGAGGGTACGAGGTTTTGTTGATCGAACCTTACTACAAAATGCTTCTCAAGCAAAATAAGAAGGATGGTAAAGAAATCGGCATTTGTCCGCTGCTCCTTGCCTTTTTAGATCTTTATCACTTTCCTTTACGAGGACAAGAACAAGCAGAATTTATAGCCCAGCGAGCACCTGAACTGAAACGCATCTACAAACATCTCAAGCACAAATGAAACAGATTCAAGAAGACAAGATCATTTCAGAATTTTTAAAATCACTCGGACCATGGCGAGAATTCGTTGTTATCGGAGGCGGTTTTGCTCTTTTCATTTACAAGCTTTATCTTGCTGATCCGAAGCTTGAAAATCTCCCTGTTGGAACGCGAGATATAGATTCGTTGATTCCCAGAAAGGTTCCTGAAATCTCCAAAAAGAACATCGCCAAATATCTCAATGAAGCAGGCTTTACTCATGTCTTCAAAGATGTCGATATTCCTGCGACCGAGAGTTTTGTGAAAGAGATCGATAGCGTAGAAGTAGAGATCGAGTTTTTAACGGACTCGGCTACCCGAGATGATAAGAACAAAAATGTCGTGATCGCAGGCATTGTTGCTCAGCCCTTGAGCTACTTGACGCTGAGCCTACAAACGACAATGGAATTTCGAACCTATTCAGGAGAAGCGGGAAAAGTCGTCTCACCTGGCGCATGGATCTTCCATAAAGGACTTACTTTTACCAGACGGAAGAGCACATCAAAGATGCTCAAGGATCTCTATGGGATCTGGTATGTAGCTACGCAGTTAGGGGATTTTTCCGAACAAGCGCTTGCTGAATTTGCTTTCCTCTCTCAGCAGCATCCGAAATGGCTGCAGACGTTTCAAAAGCAGTTGTCCAATTGGATGGCCCAGGCCTCTCCTGCTGAATGGGCTAAGCTAGAGTCTCAAGACCCATCTGGAAAGCTGAAAAAACTAGGTTTTGAACGCATTATAAAGAAGTTGCTAGTCCTTTAGTTATCTAGTAAGCGTCTAAAGAACCCATCTGGCAATAGAAATGAAAGGAACAATTCAAGAGGTCTGTGAACGACGTAAGAGCCATTGATCTGGCAGCAGCTCTTCAAGCCGATTTGCTGGATATCCCATAAATTTTCGGAAAAGATCTTCTAAGTA
>DAIDHZ010000032.1 GCA_027451825.1 Chlamydiota bacterium | reverse complement strand
TTAACGATCAACTCAAAAACATTTCACAGATCGAACATACACGTCATAGGAGTCCACAAAACTTCTTGATCAATCTATTTTCTGGACTTGCAGCCTATAGTCTTCAACCCAAAAAACCTTCTTTAAATTTAGATGGGTTGAACAATGCGTTGACGCTCACCTGAAAAACCCATTATTCAGGTAAGTAAGTTGGGTGATGCAGGCTGGCTCAAATGGCGTGGCTGCCCGACGCAGCCAGAACCGATTCTTGATTCACGAGCGGTATATAGTGGTTCCAGTTGAAAGGCCGAATTAAAAGCCTCAAATAAGGACCGGTCTTCGATTTTTTATCGCTCGGATCTTCCTTGTTTTTAGTGAGTTACGATATTGTTGTTGCGTGTTAAGTTTTTAATTTATTTTTATTAAAAAAAGTTTATTAATTGTTATTTAAATTTATTATAATTATAATTAATTATAAATTAATTAAGATGTTTTTATGTCAGCGGTGCAATCAGGCTCTCAAACGTTTCGAACAATGTTGGGACCGTCAAAACAATTCGTAGATGTAGTGGCTAAGATTTGGCGTCATGCATTCCCTGTTGTTGCATTAACTGGTGCGTTTTATTGGTTTCTGAATCGGAACGATCGAAACACTCAACATGAGGCACTCCCAGTAAACGCTGCTGCACCCACTGGATCTTCATCGTCGACTCCCGTTTCTCGGCCAGCAATGATTCCACCTCCACCGGTGGCTTCCGTTCCGACGCCAGCAACGGTCCCATCTTCATCGCCGCCCCCTATTTCGCAGTCAGCAATGATTCCATTTCCATCGGAGGCTTCCGTTCCGACGCCAGCAACGGTCCCAGCTTCGTCGCCCCCCATTTCGCAACCAGCAACGGCCTTATCTCCATCACTGACTCCCGTTTCGCAACCCGCTCCATTGCCGACTCCTATTTCGCGTAAGCAAACCCCAGGGGATCGAATGTTAGGAATTCCAGGAATTTTTACTATATGCAATCCTCTTGAAAACCCGAATGGGAAGAGAGCTAATTTTTGTTTCATCAATAGTGTTTTTCAAGCTTGGTTGATATTTCAAGCATCTTCTCTTGCACAAAAAAAACGAGAGTTAGAAGGGAAACAAGGAGTGTCTTCTCAAATACAGGTGATCGATCACTTGATGCGATATATTCTAGATTATAAAGCAGGCGATTTAAACAATATTCGACCTTTTTTGAGAGATGTTCTTTCTAAATGTACTTTAGAAGGAAGCTTAGGCGCTCTTGGTCAAAGATTGAAAGCAAATCCAGAGGCTGGAGTATCTCAAGAAGACGCAGAAGAATTGATGGGATGGCTTTTAGGGTTCACTGCAGAAGAATCTTCTGCTTCATTGGAAGAACAGAGTTATTTAAAAGGGATTGGTTGGATTCCTAACGAAGGAAATACTGTTTTTGATCGACGGTTGCAATTAGCTTTTGAAGTGGAGGCTGGCCGATTTAAACCGGGACAAACATTATCTTTGGCGATTCATTCGTGGTTTGAGGAAGATGTAAGAGATCAAGGCTTGAAATCGGATGGGATCCCTATTTTAGTGCGTCGTCATTTATTGACAAAAGCTCCTGAAGAACTTATTTTTTCAATCCGTCGTTTTAGTCGTGATGGCAGTAAAATTCAAGGTTCTTTGGAGGGGATGGAAGAAATTTTAGAGATGCCAAAGGAGTATTTTGCTGATGAAAAAGGCGCTAAGTATCGTCTTCGTTCCATCATTTGCCATCATGGAAGTGGTGTTCATTGCGGGCATTATACAACCTATGTAAGAAAAGTGAATGCCGAGACCGGACAAGAAGCATGGTGTCATGTAAATGATGAAGCAATCATCTTGCATTATGCAGATACTAAAGAAGCTGCTTTGAAACAAGCAGCTGCAGGTGCCTATATCCTCATTTATGACAAAATTACTTCATGATCGTTTCAGTTTGAACGTGTTCTCTTGGAGCGTATTTGGCAATTTGCGGCAGTTCTTTAACGCTTGTTGGAAGATAAGTGAAAGGGGTTGCGATTTTCCCTGTATAGAGAATCGCCAGTCTTTTTCGATTGTTTCTTGAGAGAAGTTCACTTGCGGTATCGCAAAACGTTGTATAATTTAAAGCTTCAAGGGCATTGATCTTTTTGTTTACAAGATCAAAGTCTTCTTTCTCATCAAAGGCGAGACTGTCAAAAAGAGCGCTTTTGTCTTTGATGTTCCGATATTGCGTCTTTAAAGAATCAAGAAGCGTCATTTTGAGGGTTTCAAATCGATCTTCCGGGATATGTGTGGTGAGATCCTGTCGATATTCTTCTAAAAAAAGCTCAAAGCGATGGAGAAGATCTTCTGGTTGGTGCGTGTTGGATTGGACTAGAAAGTATTGATAGAGTCTTTTTTCAAATTCCGTGTCGCCGCTTTGTGCAATGTAGCCTGTTTTTTGTTTGGTGCGGAGTGTGTCGAAAAAAGGCTCTTGAATGGCTTCCGCAAGTACTTTTTGGACTGATTTTTTCTCAAAAGAAAAATTCCCTTCGTCAATGAGAAGAATGGTTGCATTTCCTTGCGCATTTGTATTTTGAGAAATTTGGAAAGGTCCTTCTTCTTCCGGAAGTTGTAATGCTTTGAGCTCTGGGATCTCTGATTTTGTAAGGGCCAGTTTACTTAAGTGATGGATAATGTCTAGCCAAGAACTTTCTGCATCTTTTACGGAAAGGTTCCCTGCAAAAAGAGCTTGAAAGTAGCTTTTATTGAATACGTTTTGATGAAAGAAGAGGAGATCTTCATAAGAGATTTGACGAAGTGCTGAGAGCTGATCTTCTTTAGTAATACGGCTTGGGTTGATTAAAAAGACAAGAAGTTCTTTCGCTTGTTTCACAGGCAGTGCTTTGGATCCATTGGCATAGGACTTTTCGTGTCTTGCAAAGTAAAGATCAAATTGCTCTTTAGAAGGCGGACTTTGCGGCATTGCTTGTACAATTTCTTGTAAAAGAAGAGGCATCTTTTCGCTAAAGCCGGAAAGGGTAAGGTGAAGGTGATTTTTTTCGATTTCAAAACGAGCTTGAAGACCGCATCCGGATGCCGCGCTGAGGATTGGATGAAGTACATCGGTTAAATGATCGAGATAAAGAGATGTCAATACATAGCCTTTTGATCCTTCGGCAATGAGAGGCGAGTGGATATGAAGATGAATGGATCCCTCCGGATTTTGATATTCAGGAAGCCTGACATAGAAGGCTTTTCCGAAGTTGGATTCGGCAATACAGACGGGAACGGTTCCAAGATTTGGATCCGGGATTGTTTTGAGATTTTGAGGTGTAAAGGGGTTCTTTTCTGCAAGTTGGATATCAGGGTTTGGTTTTTCTTGGCTCCAACCGGCGATTGTCTGGGGTGGAATAGACTGCGTGGTGTAGGGGACTTGCAGCCATCTTTCTTTTTTATCGTATTGAATCTCTTGGGGGGCTAAAAGAACAAAGCTGCAGTTTTCCGCAGAAAGAGCATCGAGTGCGAGTGCAATTTTTTCTTTGTTGTATTCTGTGCCAAGCAAGGTTTTTTGAGGATACGTACTCATGTCTTCATTAGCAAGAGATCTCCCAATAGAAGAGATATATTCAAAAGCATCAATTCGGTTTTGATATTGGTAGCTTAAGGTTGCAAGGGTATTTTTTTCATCGAATAGAGATTTTGGAATAGAGGAGGTTTTAAGACCGCTCAGCGCTTGAAAAATGAGGGAGACGACCTCTTCTTTCTGTTTCATTCCAAGATCGGAAAGCTCGGCAGTGATTTCAAAAAATGCATGTGTTCTGCACAAACTTCGATCTACGCGTATGCTGAGATCATCGACGAGTCTTAATGTTTTTAGTTTTTGTAAAAGACTCTGTTTTTGGCCTCGTCCAAGCGCATAAGCGACAAGATCTGCCGATTTGGTTTCGTCATTTGCTAAAGATGCAGGGAGTTCCCAAGTTAAAGAAAGGTTATGGCAATGATTGATGGGTTGAATGGAAATAAGGTGGCCTTTTTGTCTGTCTGAAATGATGGGTTCGAGATTCGGTTCGAAAGAAAATGAGGAATTGGGTACTTTTTCAAAGGCGGCGGCGGCCATTTTCTTGAGAGAATCCAAAGGAAGAGATGAATAGATCGCGGCTTTCATTCGGTTTGCGCTATAATGGTTTTGATGCCAATTTTTCAACGCGCTTTGCGGAATGTTGGATAGTGTTTTTGAGTTTCCTGTGGAAAAAAGACGGATGGGGTGATTTGGATTTGCCATTTCTTTGAAAACCATGTATTCGCGCCAGCCATCGTTTTCTTTTTGGAGGGCAAATTCTTGATCTACGGCATGCATTTCTCTTGCGATATTTGAGGGATTGAAAAGAGGATCGATAAAAAAATGAGCGAAACGATCGAGAAGCTCTTGAAATCCTTTTTCATGGCAAGAAAACATGTAGACGGTTTTATCCGGAGCTGTGAATGCATTGCTCATCCCATCAAAATTGGAGATTTTGGTAAAAAAATCGTTCGTATCGGGATATTTTTCAGTTCCCATGAAGAGCATGTGTTCGCAAAAGTGAGCCATCCCCGGATATTCTAAAGGATCATTCCAAGATCCCGCTCCGACGGATACAACAGTGCTTGAAAGATCTGCCTTGGGATCTGAAATGAGTAAAATTTGCATTCCATTATCAAGAGCGATTTTACCGATTTTTCTTGTCTTAAGGTCGGATGAAAGAAAGGAAAGCTCCGATTTGTCTTCAATTTCTGTAAAAGATGCGTTATTCATAGGATTTAAAGAGGTCATAGCAAAAATCATCAATGGGGTCATAGTTTCTCAAGTGTTTTGTAGGTGTTACTTACAATTTCCCAAATGGCTTTGGCTCTCATTTGGCGACGGGCTGTTTTCTCTTTTTCTTCGGAAAAAGAAGGGTGGTCCATGTTGAAAGACGGCGCAAATGCAATGTGAATGGGACATTTTTTTGCGGTTCTTTGTTCTCCTAGCTCGATTTGGATGGTTTCTGGGGGCGGTAGAAGATCGTAAGTGGATAGAGTCAATGGGACAAAATGGGTAGGCGTTTTGGCCAGTTTCGCCATGAGGTAAAACATTTCGATGCTATCTGGATCAAAGGGCGCTACTTCCACTTTCCCTTTTGCATTTTTTCGATCTCTTCCGCCGCTCGGTGCTACGTAGATGATTTTGCCTCCTTCTTCTAAAAGACGGCTCATGAGAGACATGGTCTTTTTGTTGTGGAGTTGTTTTTCTCTTTTTTCTTCCGGAGGATGGTCGATATAACGTTTTGAGTAAATACAAAGCAAATCACAGCCTAAGCTAAAAGGGATGGCAAGAGGGTCTGTGACCACTCTTTCTCCAGCTACGTAGATGATGGATTCTCCAATTTCAGGATGTGTTTTTTCAAGAAGGATGGAAATGAGTTGAGGATCTCCCTCCGTTTGATGATTGGCAAGAAGAATGACATTTTCTTTTTGCTTTAAATAACGACCTATCGTTTCAAGATGTTCTTCTCCTAAGATATGAGAATGAGGAAGATCGACTAAAGGACGCAAAAAATCAAGTCCAAACTTGTAGTAATCGATGGGATGGCGCACTTTTTGATGATATGGCTCGAAAATCGATTTGGATTGAAATTCTTTTTCAAGCAGCTTTAAAAATAAAAGAAGAGTTGGAATAAAATCTTCAATATTAGGCACTGCCTTTTCGTAGCATTCCATAAAAGAAAGCAGCGCTTGAGAGTGCTTCGGAGGCAGTTTTGTTAAAAATTGAGCCACTTCTTTTTGAAGAATTTTCTTAGGCATCGATTTTTTGACCATTTAAAGTGGAATAGAATACAAAATCGTTGAGATGCAAAGAGTCATTCGAAGCAAATTCGATATGAGCGTTGGATTTTTGTGCCAATTTCAAGAAAAAGCTTTTGTCTCCTTGCTCTAAATATCTTCCGACTTCCGGATGAGTCACCAATTTGAGGGCAAACTGGTTATTGCACAGGATAAGTTTTTTTAAAGTTCTTTCAATATCTACCGTTGTGCTTTCATGGCTTTTGACAAGTCCTTTTCCATTGCAATAAGGACAATCCGTATAAATAGTTTGGGCCAACGATTCGCGATTTCTTTGACGCGTCATTTCAACGAGACCAAATTCACTCATTCCTAAAATTGTGCATTTGGCAGAGTCATCTTTCATGCATTCTTTGAGATGTTCAAGGACTCGTTTTTGGTTTTTACGCGATCGCATGTCGATAAAATCGCAAATGACAAGGCCGCCGATATTGCGGATTCGAAGCTGTCTTGCGATTTCACCCGCTGCCTCAAGATTGATTCGGACAAGAGTCTCTTCTACATCTACGGTTGCAGTTGTAGAACTTCTTCCGGAGTTTACGTCGATGGTATGCATCGCTTCTGTTTGATCAAAGAAGAGATACCCGCCTGATTTGAGCCAGATTTTATGGCGCATCGCTTTTTCAATTTCTTTTTCGACATTGAATCTTTCAAACATTGGGGTTTTATCTCGATAAAACTCTAGTTTAAGAGTGTGTTCTCGAGCATATTTTTGATAGATTTGCTTACAGGTTTGATAGGTTGCGTAATCGTCGACAAGAAGACGGTCGTATCGTTTGTCAATGCATGTAATGACCGCTTTTTTTACGAGATCGGATTCTTCAAAAAGAAGCGTTGGGTTTTGCGATTGATGGAATTTATCGACAATGGCCTGCCAAGAGTGGAAGAGATCGGTTGCTTCTTCGATGAGCATATCCGTTGTGGCATACGCACTGGCTGTTCGGCAAATAAGCCCCATGTCTTGCGGCATTTCAAAGGAGCGAATGAGTTTTTTGAGCTGCTCTCTGATGGCCGGATCTTCGATTTTTCGAGAAACTCCTCGATGATGGCTGTTCGGCAATAGAACAAGATATCGTCCTGCAATGGAGATATTGGAGGTAAGACGTGCTCCTTTATTTCCAATAGGTTCTTTGACTACCTGAACGAGAACGGGTTGATCGGGCTTTAGTACTTGAGTAATGTCTTTGACCTTGTTCGTTGCCTGAATTGAAGAAATGTCATAGTCAAGATCGAAATCCATATCAAACATTTCTTCAAATTTTTTGGTATTTTCTAAAATGTCAGAGATGTGAATAAAGCCGTTTTCTCGTTCATTGATATCAATGAAGGCTGATTGGATGTTATGCAAGATATTGGTGACTTTGCCCCGATAAATATTTCCTGTGATTTGTCTCGATTTTTTGCGATCGATGATCAAATCATAGAGCATTCCATTTTTGAGGTGGGCATATCTTGTTTCTTTGGATTCAACGTTAAGAAGAATATCATTCATCGTATGTTCACAGATTAAGGGTTGAAACAGTAGCATACCCGAAAAACGTCGTTTAAGAAAGGGAAAATTGAAGGAATGGAGATTCTCGTTCAATAAGGTTCATTCGAAGTTCCGGCCATGGCTATTTTTGAACGTCTGATTGGGCGTCGGAGGGTTCTTCAAAAAAAATCAAAAAATAAGTATAAGGTGACGATGCATGCTACAAATCGAAAAGAATACCGCACCATTCTTGCGATGTCTTTTGGAAGTTTACTAGAATGGTATGAAGTCTTTCTTTATGTCTATTGGGCGCCGGTAATCTCTGAATTGTTCTTTGTTGCATCTTCAAAATTGATGAGTACTTTTTATTCACTTTTAATTTTTATGATTGGTTTTTGGGCGCGGCCTCTTGGGGGGATTTTTTTTGGTCGTATTGGTGATCTTTTAGGCCGTAAATATGCGCTCATTCTTTCAATTACGATTATGATCTTTCCTACTTTGGGTATGGGGCTTTTGCCGACGTATGAGCAGATTGGTATTTTAGCACCTATTTGTTTTGCTATTTTACGACTTCTGCAATCACTTCCGGTCGGAGGGGAGCTTCCTGGGGCATTTTGCTATTTTTATGAGTGCGCTCGCCCGGATCGCAGACGCTATATGATAGGTTGGGGTTCTGTTGGGAGTCAGTTGGGGATGGCAATCAGTCTTGTTGAAAGTAAATTGATGGAACATCTCTTTCCTTCCGATGTGTTTCTCGAATGGGGGTGGCGTATTTCATTTATTTTCGGTTCTTTCATTGCTTTATTTGGATTGTATTTGCGTAAAGGTCTTCATGAGACGCCTCGTTATCAAGAGATGGTACAGCGTCATCAAAGATTGAAAATATCTGTCTTTCAAATCATCAGCCAGTATCGACGCGCTATTGGCAAGAGTTGCGCTTTTAATTTATTTACTCCGGCCGGATTTTATGTTTCATGCGTGATATTTCCAGTGTATCTTTCGAATTTTTTCGGTTTGGAGAAAAGTAGCCTCTTTATGGGGTTGAGCCTCTTGTTATTAGGGGCGGTTTCTTTCCCTTTTTTTGGCTTTTTAGGGGATCATTTTAGTAATAAGAAAATGTTGATGGGAAGTGTTATTTGCATTATTTTTATTCTATTTCCTATCTATTTTTCTATTATATATTCATGCAAGACGCTTTTAATGTTATTGTTGTTAGTTTTCGGCGTGTGTTTGTCTATTTTGATGACGCTGATGCCTTATCGTTTTGTTGTATTATTTCCTACGCCTGTCCGTTTTACTGGAGTCGGGTTTAGTTTTAATGTTGTGGATGCGATCCTAGGCTCTATAATCACAGTGTTGGTGTTCTATTTTATAAACTTGTACCATAGTTTGTTACCTGGTTTTTTAATCTTGTTTATATGTGCTGTTATATCTCTGCTAGGTCTAATGACCATAGATGAAACAAAAGAGGAATCTTATACCAAATATACCGAAACAACTTGAAGAATCGGTTCTGGCAGCGTCGGACAGCCACGACATTTGAATCTGCCTGCATCACCCAACTTATTCAAGTTGGGTTGCTTCGGCATCGGCTCCGCCTGATTCAAATGACGGGCGCCTCCTCGCCATATTCCGATTCTTGATTCTCTCCCGGTATATTAACACAAGTGTTTGGGGATCTGCATGCCTTCTAGGTGGGTTTGAAAGGATTGCATGAACTGAGTTTCGACGAGATGGATGGTGCCGCGGATGGCATTTGCAAATGCAAGGGGTGTTGAGTACCCGTGGCATTTTACAACAAGTCCTTTGACTCCAAGAAGAAGAGCTCCCGGATATTCGGCATAGTGTAAATATTTTTTAAGATCTGTGAAAGCAAGTTTTTTTTCTTCGGTTTTTTGAAATTTTTCTTCAATTTGATCCAAGACGAGGTTTGCAATTCCTTCTGTTGTTTTGAGGAAAATATTTCCGGTAAATCCATCGGTAATGAGTGTGTTGACATCGCCATCAAAGACTGATTTTCCTTCCACATTGCCAAAGAAAGAAAAGGGGGGATTTGAGAGTTTCCGTAGGGCTTGATATGCCATTTTTAATTCGGAGGTGCCTTTCATCGATTCTGAGCCGATATTTAAAAGCCCGACGGAGGGGTTTTGAACGCCCTGGCTTTGCCAGTAAGCTGTTCCCATCAATGCAAACTGCAGAAGATGGATTGCTTTATATTGAATATTGGCTCCGACGTCGAGAACGGAAACGAGTTCTTTTTTCGTGGGAAGTTGAACTTGAAGAGCCGGCCTTAAAATAGGAGAAATCATGGAAAGGATGATTTTGGATCCTAAAACGAGAGCTCCTGTGTTCCCTGAGGAGATAAAAGCATCGATTTTTTTTTGTTTGAGCAGTTTGAGTCCGAGAAAAAGGGATGCCTCTTTTTTTGTTTTCATGGCGCTTGTTGGATGTTCATGCATTTCAACAAAGCTTGGAGCCGGCTGGAATAAAAGGGGCGATGAGGGGGGGGGGACATCTTCGGCCCCGATCACGACAATTTCAATGTTTTTTTTGCGTATTTCGGGGATCAAAGTTTCTACGGCTTGTAACAGGACAGAAGGGGGATGGTCGCTCCCCATTATGTCAACGCCGATTGTGTAGGGCTTATGTTGCACTGCTGATGATCGCTTTGCCTTTATAGTGACCGCAGGAAGAACACATTCTGTGAGGAAGTTTTGAAACTCCGCAATGTGGGCATCCTGAAAGATTTTTTGGTTTTTTAGCGTGGTGCGCTCTTCTTGAGTTTTTCTTTGCGTTTGAAACTCTATTGCGTGGTACTGCCATGGTTATCTCCTAAATCAGAAAAAGGAAAGTGTACTTCTTGTTTTTGTTGTTTATTAGAGCATAAATAAGGGGTTATGGCCGGACGATCGGGACATTTCCCTTGATTACACTCGACATAGTGTGGAATTTCAAGTAGCAAGGCCTCTCTTAAGAGTTCTTGATAATCGAAAATCGCACTGGGTATTTCATGTATCGGTTGGGTGTGATAAAAACTATCCAACGCGAGATCAATTGTAATGAGTTCATTGCAAATTACGCAAGGTAGATTCGCTTTTGTAGAGGCTTTTAGGTGGAGTATGAGCTCTTCATTGGTAAGATAAGCCTCTCCTTGGATTTGAACAGGGGCTAAAAATTTTAAATCCGCCTCGTTCGTGTCGAGAAAGGAGGGGTTTAATGATTCAGCAATTTTTTGAGTTTGACCATTTTTGAGGCGGTCAATCCAAATTAAACATTCTTGTTTCATGAGATCCTAAAGGAATGAGGTATTCTACCATCAAGATTTAAGAAAATCAACTCTCTTTTTTATGGCATTGGAGGTAAATCGCGCTTTTGTATAAAATTTTTGATTTTAAAAAACCTGGGAAGGAATTTATGACATCTATTGCATTAGGAGTAGGACTTGCAAAAGCAGGAGGAGCGACTGTCGTAGCGGCAAAAACTGGAACTTTGGGGGCAGCTACCATATCGGCGGCAAAAACAGGGGCTGCAGCAGGCTCTTGGGCTGGACCGATCGGAGCCGCAATTGGGGCGATCGTTGCCGTCGGAGGCGTGTACTACTTATGGTCAGATTCAGAACTTGTTAAAGCAGAAGAAACATCGGACAAAGAAAAAACACTGATTAAAGCAACGGATCCGGATTTAATTGAAGTGCTTCGTTCTCAGGAAAAATGTCTTGGAGTTTCGGATGTGACACAGTTGATCGAGATGGTTCAGGATCTTTTTCAAAGACGTCCGGATCAGAAGTTATATTTAGAAAATTCTTTTCAACAGTGTCTTGAAGGCCATAAAGATCCTTTGAAGCACAAGGCATCGCAAGCCGCACAGTCGGCAACGAGTGCTTTGGCAGGAGTCGTTTCCGGTGCTGTTGGCGGAGCTATCCATCAGCGAGTCCACGAGTTTGTCAAAAAAGAACGCACGAATGATGATGCGGCGTTGATTCATTTTTTGGAAAAAAATGACTGTTCTTCAATTCAAGACCCATCATTATTGAAACGGGAAGTTGAAGATCTTTTTAGAAGACGTCCCGTTCAAAAGCTTGTTTTGCAAGAAAATTTTAACAAATGTATGGAACAAGTGAGAACGTAAAATACTTTGGGTAGTGGATGCTTCACCCTGCGTGGATTGAGATTGATTTAGACCGTTTTCAGAAAAATTTGAAGGTAATCCGCAAAAGGATTGGGCCAACTTTATTTTGTTTGCCTGTAAAGGCGGATGCTTATGGACATGGTCTTGCAGAGATTTCAAAGACGGCAGAAGAGTCTTGCGTGGTTGATTATTTGGGGGTCTCTTGTTTGCGAGAAGGGGTGATTTTGCGTGAGGCGGGGATCTCCTTGCCGATCGTGGTTTTTGGAGCTTTGCATGAAGATCAGATTCCTGACTTGATTCGACATCGTTTGGAAGTCACGATTAGTTCTCGATTCAAAGCGGAATTGGTGTTGAAAGAGTGTCTTCGACTTCAAACAAAATGCCCTGTGCATGTAGAGGTAGATACCGGGATGCATAGAACAGGAATGAGGACGGAGACGGCAAGAGACTTATTGAATTGGATGTCCGATCAAAAGCATTTGGAGCTTGTCGGGGTTTATTCTCATTTTGCAACAGCAGATCGAAGGCAAAATCCTTTTGCATTTCAGCAAATTGAAGAATTTCAAAGGCTTAAATCTTATTTCCCGGATCTTTCGGCGATTTGGCATCTAGCGAATTCCGGAGGAGTTATGTTTTATCCGGAGTCGCATTTTGATATGGTTCGACCGGGGCTTCTTTGTTATGGGTATTTACCGGATGGAAGTCAGGATCCTGAAATTTTGCCTTGTTTTTCATTGAAGGCCAAGGTGTCTTATTTTAAGGTAGTAGGTCCTAATCAAGGTATTAGCTATGGGCATTTGTATAGAACGGATCGAAAGACGCGGATCGTGACGGTGCCGATTGGTTATGGCGATGGGTATCATCGGAGCCTATCGAACCGAGGGATTGTTTCGATTCGAGGGAAAACGCATCCCATTGCGGGAGCTATTTGCATGGATCAATTGATGGTGGATGTGGGGAATGCCGAAGTTTTTGTGGGAGATGTTGTCACTTTAGTGAGTGCAGATCCTCAAAAAGGACCTTCTTTAGAGCAAATAGCACATCTTGCAAACACGATCCCTTATGAGATGCTTTGTTCTTTTCATGGTCGCTTAATGAGAAAATATGTCGGATCTATTTCACAAAAATCAGAGAAGTCTGATATGTCGTAATTTTTGACTTCAAAGGAGATTTCATGCATTCATATCAAACTCGGACAGCGCCATGGCTGCATCTTTATGCGCTTCCTCTTTTTTTACTTTTGGTTTGTCCTCCGGCTGTCTTTATTTTTTGGTATGTAGGAGCTCATTTACAAGGCTCTTTTGCAGCTTTTTTTGATCTTGCGAAGGAAAATGGCTTTTTTTCGACTTTATGGATGATTTGGAAGCCTGTTTTTTTCGGATCTCCTCTTGCTTGGAAGATCATTGGAATTTATGGCGCTTTTCAGCTTCTTTTAATGAAAATTGTTCCGGGGAAACCATTTTTAGGTCCGATCACTCCGAAGGGAAATGTTCCTGTATATAAAGCAAATGGCGTTGCTTGTTTTTCCATTACAATGGTTGCATTTGTGATGGGATCTTTTGTGCTGCATTGGTTTTCCCCAAGCATTTTATTTGATGAGTTAGGCCCTATTTTAGGTGCTTTGAATTGCTTTAGTTTGGCTTTTTGTTTGTTTTTATATTTTAAAGGCCTTTATTTCCCATCGAGCTCCGATTGTGGCTCTTCAGGGAGTTTTCTTTTTGATTATTACTGGGGAACGGAGCTCTATCCTCGGATTTTCGGATGGGATGTTAAGCAATTTACCAATTGCCGTTTTGGAATGATGGGATGGCCTCTTTTAATTTTGTCGTACGCAGCAAAACAAAGCGAGGTGTATGGACTGAGCAATGCGATGCTCATTTCTGTTGCTTTGCAGCTCATTTACATTGCGAAGTTTTTTGTTTGGGAGACAGGGTATTTTCGATCGCTCGACATTATGCATGATCGGGCTGGGTTTATGATTTGCTGGGGTTGTCTTTCTTATTTGCCTTGCATTTACACATCACCGGCTCTTTATCTGGTGCATAACCCTATTCATTTAACGGCATTTACAGCGTTTATGATGTTTTCTTTGGGGGCTCTAGGTATTTTAGTGAATTATTTGGCAGATCATCAAAGACAAAAGGTTCGAGCCACCGAGGGCAATTGTCTTGTATGGGGATCTAAACCATTGATGATTCATGCAGAATATCAAACGCAAGAAGGAGAGTTGAAAAAAACCATTTTACTAGCATCCGGCTGGTGGGGACTTTCTCGTCATTTTCATTACATTCCGGAGCTTGCAGCTGCTTTCTTATGGAGTATGCCGGCTCTTTTTAACAATTTTTATCCTTATTTCTATGTGACGTTTTTAACGGTGCTTTTGGTTGATCGGGCGTTTCGCCATGACCGAAGATGCTCTGATAAATATGGACCTTATTGGGATGAGTATTGCGCGAAAGTGCCTTATAAAATGATCCCTTATGTGTTTTAGTATAACCTTTCAAAATTTTGAAAGATTCGGTTGTAGGGGATAACGTGGGCATTGGTAAAATGAAGAGATGTTGTTGTTGAGGAAACGATCCATTTTTCTACAATATTTACTTTTAGAGAATGAAGTAAAGAAAGTTGCGCTGTATTGAGGTCCATAGGTGTTGTTTTGACTTCAATGGCGATAAATCGTTGGTTGGAAAGTTGGACTAAAAAGTCGATTTCAACCTGTTCTTTAGAGCGTATAAAATAAATTTGCGGGAGATCGCCTCGATTGATAAAAAATGGTTCATCCGACTAATTGGTACCTGTTCGTAGAGAATCGACTTAGGATATTCTAAATGTTGGCATTGAATAGAAAAATTAAAAAACGATTTGGTTTTAAATTTTTTCCAGCATAAACTT
>DAIDHZ010000031.1 GCA_027451825.1 Chlamydiota bacterium | reverse complement strand
GGCTTTTACGTCGTTCACAGACCTCTTGAATTGTTCCTTTCATTTCTATTGCCAGATGGGTTCTTTAGACGCTTACGTAAATAATGCTATAGAAGACCAAAATAAAGATTTTCTGAGTCTATACATCATTCTCTCTTTCTGAGTGATTAAATGTCGAATAGATCTGAAATGATAGATGGAAAGTAGAACTATCCAAAGAGCGACACATCCTATTAAGACACCACAACCAACGATGTCGATTTCTTGATTGAGCTTGTTTGCATTATAATAAGTAGCCGAGAAATAATTTGGCGTCTGAAAAGCACAATCATATAGAAAGAAAGCAACTAACAATTGCCATGAATAACCATTTAAATATTCTTTTTTTGCTAATTTGATCTCATGAGATGAGATTTCTAAATGTTCGTCTCTTAAATCTTTAAAAAAGATTAAAAGAATGATAAGGCAGGTAAATAATATTTTAGAAATGAAAACAAGATCCAGTCCGGTAAAAAGGAAATGAAATGTCCATACAATGGCTTGCATTATTACAGTTTCAACAACTGCAATTCCGGCTAAAAGGCTATCGTCTTGTATTGGAATTTTAATACTACTTCTTGAAATGATATTGGTGATAATGGGTCGCATATCTAAATATGTTGCCCTACTTACAGCTACGATAGCAGCGCCCATAAGCCCTTGCAATGCAGCAGCAATAAACCGTGAATGCTCTAATAAAAATAGTGCAGCTAATTCAAAAATAACTAAACACATTAATGTTTTTTTGCGACAATTTTTGTCAGAAAATAGTCCTATGGATGGAACTCCAAATAAAGATAAAGACATGATTAGGCTGCTTAGTAGACTGTCATCTTTCTGACCGGTTGCTTTTAATTCGAATAAGAAAGAAAGCTTAGAAGTTTCTCCGGCATAAACACAAAGAAGAGGAATGATAATATAAATAAATCTTAATAATTTTGTGCGTAGATCTCGTTGTGTTTTGATATGCACTAGAAAATTATTCCAAAATTTTTTGTGTGTTTTTAAAAAATACCATAAAATTTATGGGTATCACCGACATCCTATGTCAAAAATTTTTTATCCTAATTTCATATTTTTCTCTATCAAAAATGTTTTTAGAAGTGTTTTTTATGTTATATAAAGTCTGTTGTAGGGCATAATTTTTCATGAAGACAAGGTGAGACTATGTCGAATGTTACATGTGAACATAAAGAACATTGGCCTGTTCTTAATACAGTAGAAGAGATGTATGACAGCGATTTTTTGATTAAATGTTCTCTTTTTGAGGGGGGATTTATCAATTTTGGTTATTGGAAGAAAAAAATAGCTCAATGTTTTATTTCCACAAAAGATCGCTTGGAAAGCGGGAAAAATTTATACAGATATGTTCTTAATAAAATTTCTCTTTCTAAAAAAGATTGCGTTCTTGAAGTTGCTTGTGGAGCTGGCGCGGGAAGTCAGTTAGTTTTGCACGAGTTTGGTCCAAAAGAATATCATGGGATAGATGCTTCTAAGTCACAGATAGCACGAGCCCGAGAATTAAATAAAATAGAAAAAAGCAAAGTGTCGTTTCAAATAAGTTCTTCTGAGTCTCTTCCTTTCCTTAATGAGTCTTTTGATAAAATTTTTTCAATTGAAGCGGCTCAGCATTTTCAATCGTTAAAAAATTTTATAAAAGAAGCTTATCGTACTTTAAAACCCAACGGAACCTTGGCAATTTCTACTTTTTTTGCTTTGTCTGATTCTGCATCTTCTTTGGCGACGGAGTTAATCCCAACAGTGCGAGATAGGGTTGATTTTCTTTACCAGATCTCGACAGTACACCAATTGCTTCAAGAAGCGGGGTTTCAAGGTATTGTAGTTGAAAGTATCGGGAAAAATGTATGGCATGGATTTGATTCTTGGATAGCTCGGGGAGAATTTAAAAATTCTTGGGATCGTAATTGGTATAAGGGATACAAACAAGGGCTTTTTGATTATTTTGTTGTTTTAGCTAAAAAATAGAATAAAGATATTTTATATTTCTTTAAATATGTCAGAGATCATTACGATCAAAATTCCACTTACCATAAAAATAAACCACAAATATTGATTTTTTTTAATCCACTTCCAAGCAGATCCTAAGGCTATACATAGGCCAACTAGTGAGATTAAAAAGTTAGGATATCCTATTAAATGTATCGTTCGAGTGGCAAGTGGAGCAACTTGATAAAATATAGTGCCTAGCCATAGTAGAGATCCAATTAAAAAGAAACATAGGCTGATCTGCTGAAATTTTTCTTTTGAAAAAAAACTATACCCGAGCGTAAAAAGAGATCCGATGGATAGCAAGCTGATTGCTGTAAATTCCCATAGTCGGACTGGATTAATCTGTAGAAAAAAATCAATCATATTGACTCCATATTGAGCATCACTTTTAGGGATTTTTTGTAAAAGTCAGGTCAATGAACGTCACAAGATAGTTTCTCTCAAACTTATAAGAAAAGTTCTCTTTGAGAGACTCTGCCGTTTAAAGGTTGAATCCATAACCTATTTTTAGCTTGAAGATTGATCTTCTGATTTTTAATCTAATGGAAGG
This sequence comes from Chlamydiota bacterium, assembly GCA_027451825.1. Taxonomy (GTDB): domain Bacteria; phylum Chlamydiota; class Chlamydiia; order Chlamydiales; family SM23-39; genus DAIDHZ01. Next base: position 11,804 of record DAIDHZ010000031.1, on the reverse strand, counting down.
TTTTTACCTCATATAAAATTTTTTCTAATAATACCTCTGAAGAAGAAACCAGAAGTGATTAACAGTATAAATGTAAAGATCCCAATTGCAATGGATAACTTTAGACCGACGTTCATAGACAATACAGTGCTAGCAACAGAAGTCAAGATTAGAACAAGAGCGAATGGAACAAAGCGGTTCATAAATGCCCCTCGAAAAGAAACAGGCTGTAAATCCTCGTAGCGATGAAAAAGATCGAGAGAAATTAGGTTGGGATGTTTTTCTTCTAGAGATTTCCCTGCTTGAATACAATGTTTCAAGTTACAATCCCATTCAGGATCTAAGAAGATTGCGTTGGAGAACATGACGTACAAAGTGCAAATACCAATAATAATTGTTCCTGCGAGGAAGTTGGAGAGAATTCCATAGTCCTGTAGGACAAAATACCCGACTGCAACTAGCAAAAAATACCCGAGAAATTTTGTGTAGAAAAAGTTGCGTTCGGATTGATGTTTTATGTAATAGGTATGCATATCTATTTGAAGTTGATAGGCTCGAGAAATAAGCTCTGGAGGAATATCATGTATTCTGTTGTTTGGATCAGGAAAATCAACTTTCACGTTTCTTCTCAATTTCACTTTACACTAACACCTAAAAGTTTCAAAAATCAAGCGTTAACACATTTTATAAAAAGAGTTGTTCTTAAAATCTTGACAGCATTTAGCCTTTCAAGCGGCTTTTTTGAGCAAGGAATTCAATAATTATCTCATAGGGTGATTTTCTAAATCTTGAACAGAATTCTGAAAATATCGATACTGCTGATCAATCCTTGAAAGGTAGTGATGAAAGAAAATGGGCAAGTTCATGATGCCGCCCTCAGCGGTGTGTATTTTTCATTAGGAATCGCGCCTCATCTTCTCTTTCTTTTAACCTTGTTTTTAGGGAGCCAGAAAGCTTCTTTAACATTCTTGATTCCTCCTTACTTTGCCACTATTTTGGTGGGTGAATATCTCTTCCTGCAAAGAATTGCTCCGACGGTTCAATTTACTGATTGGTTAAAACGCGCATTCCATCCACGCAATCCGGGATATTTGCTATGGACTTGCGTATCGGAAATCCTATTCGATATTATTTTTCTTGTACTCGCGCTAAAATTGAATTGGACTCCATTGAATTTTTTTATTCTTTTACTTGGACTTAAATCTCTGTCGGCTCCTATTCAAGTGTATTTATCCTATTTTTATTTGCCAAAAAACATCGCGTTTACATTCGCCGTATCTACTCCTGTTTTATTGCTTTTTATGGCAGGCCAAAATCCTGAAATGTTTTTATATGCTGTTATTCTAAAAGCTGTGTTTTGTAATGGCATTGCTGTTGCTCGATCTCAATATGTTCAGGAAATAGATGCTTTGAAAAAATCTTGAGAGGGGATGAACGATGCGTTTTATGCAGTCTTTTGAGGATCGCTTGATACTTCTATTCAAGGATACATGTTCAAAATTCAATAAAGATGATTAAACTCTTGAGAGAATATGAAAAATGAAATGAATCAGCCGCGATTAGAAAGAAGGTTGTATATTATTACTACAATTTCAAAACAAACTCAATACGCTTTAATGTTGATTTCAATGTGCATTTTTGTAATGCGAGAACAGATATCTAATGAAAGTTATAGTTATAAAGAGATAGCGGCATACATGTCTCTCGGAGCTCTGTTTCTTACTTTTCTTTTGGATAGAATTTATATTCATGTCAGAAAGCTGGAACCGCAATCTGCAAAACTCTTTGTCACTGATTCTGTAAAGAAGACAGAATATTTTGCTCATTTTCGTGTCCCCTATTTTACATGGGGAATTGTCTATCTTGTGATTAAAATATTTCTTTAGCTCCAAAGAACGCCTGATCCTGTTCGATTCAGTTTAGAACCTTTTGAACCTTGCTGGAGATGGGTTTTTCAAAATCAGCAAAAGAGAAAGATTTTCAGGTCTCGCAAAAGTGAATATCGAAGAAATTTTGTTGGCTGTTTAAGGGACAAATATGGGACAGTATGATGCTAAAGCTGCCAATCTCAAACAACTCTGTGCAATGCAAGAATGTGTTTAGTACATTGATAATTAGATTGATATGTATTGAGATGAATTGTCAAAGATTGAATCTTAGCTGACTGTAAATCCCCCCTCTTCGGAGTTCGGCGGTTCGAGTCCGCCCGCCCCCCAATTCTCATAGACAAAATAACCCTCAAAAACCATCGAAAATTACTCCAAAAATCGCCCATCAAAAAAGTGAAATGGGGGAATGATGGGGGAGTAAAAGATCGCAAAAGACAGCAAAAGGCAACATGACTGATAAGGTAAGGCCAAGGATTTCTATTTACATTGCTGCGAGCATTGATGGATATATTGCTCGAAAAGACAACAGCCTGGATTGGATGGACAGAGTAGGTGGTTATGATGAGGATTATGGATTCAAGAAGTTGTTGGACAGCACTATCTCAAGTCAGGAGCCGCGCAATTTGCCCTACAAGGCCTTAATCGAGAGCAAGTCGATTCAATGGTCACCTCAATCACAAATAGCGAAGAATTGGCAGAATATGGCCTTTGGGATTTAGCCAAAGATACTCTCAAACTTCCTTGGACTGCAACCAAACTCGCATGGCAAGGACTTGGGAAGGTATCAGAGAAGCTCTACGATGCTACAAGACTTATTGAGTTTAAGAAGTCATACGACGATGCTCTAAAACGTGGATTAAATCGTTCTCAATCTCTTACACAAGCTGCTCATGATGCATTTGAAGTCTCTGTCCCTTATGGTCGTCAAGGCAACTCCGCAGCATTGCAAGAGATGTATAAGATCGTTCCATTCACGAGAACAATCGTAAACAGTGGAATGACCTTTATCCAAACTATGGATCCTCGCAATCCTAATTTCAGAGGAATGCTAGCAACAGCTTTAGCAGCACTTACACTCCCCACTCTCTACTTTTACATGCGTAATCGTAATGATGAGAGATATCAACGAATCCCTCAAGAAGACCGTGATCGCAACATCTACATTTATAACACAGACGATCCAAATGAAGAGCCAATCAAGTTAAGGAAGCTTTGGCAATATGGATTCGTATTCCAAACACTCCCTGAGCGTGTGGTTGAGTTTCTTGCTGAAAAAGATCCAAAGGCATTCGAAAAACTGGCAAAGAACTTTGAGTATGAATTCTCTCCATTCACATTCTTAAGCATTTCCTCTGCATTGGAAGATGGATTCCATCCAAGTAAACTCTTTGAAGGACACAAGTTTTCGATCATTCCTGAAAAGCAAAGACGGATTGATGCTTCATTGCAATACACTCAATCGACATCCGAAGTGGCTAAGAAGCTTGGAGCTCTCACAAATGTAAGCCCTATCTATGTGGATTTTATCATAAATCAAACTGGCGGTGGTCTCGGTAAGAATGTAGCTCGACTCATGGATGAAGCTATGTATTTCACAGGACTTGCAGAAGAGCTCCTTCCTGAAGCAAAGCATGCAGATAACATTCTGTGGGGAACATTCTTTGGTAGAGGTCCTACAAAGTCATCGGAACACCTCAATCGCTTCTATTCATTACATGACAAGATGCAGATGACAAAAGCCACAATCAAACAGCTTGAGAAAGAAGGCAAGTTTGAGGAAGCATCCAAATATGCAAAGACTCACCCATTTGTGGAAACAACCTGGATGAGGAATCGGATAGGATCTTATTACAAACAGATAGATGCAATCCTTGCAAAACCTGTTCACAGCGAAGAGGAGCGCCGAAAGAAGCGCATCGAGCTTGATAAACTGTACATCGATATGGCGAAACAAGCTCATAGCTATTCAATGACTGTTAGTAAAGAAATTTATTTAAAAAGTAAGTAAATATTTCACTTGTTATTATTATGTAAGAATTACATAATAAGTTGAAAACAATTTAATATAAGTTAATATTTATGACTGCTTATTTAAGAAGAGCCTTTCTAGGTGCGATCCCCGAGGGGTTGAATTGGGGCTTTACGCAAGCCTTTTATCACGATCCAGCAATGGAACCAGCGTCCAAGGAATATGGCATTGAAGGGTTAAAGATAGGCTTTATCGACCCAAGTCTCATTTCACAAGACTCTTCGATTATGGCAAGAGGATCTACTCAATTCGGATCTCCTTGCATATTGATAAATCCGGTCACACACAATCCTATCAATCAACAAGCACGCGAGTTTTTTCTTCGACACGAAATTTCACATATCAAACATGCTGATGTTGATAAAATGTTCATACTTTTTGGTGCAGTTGCAAGTGGCACAAGCATGGCACTGCGATATTTCGGATTTCTCTCTGGGGCAACAGGCAGGATAAGACGAATATGGAATAGTTGTTGCAAAGAAGGATTTTCTGTTGGACTTGGAGCAACTGTGTTAGCAGGTTATTCTCGTCACGTAGAAGCTCGAGCTGATGCTGAAGCTTCATCGCAAATCTCTCAGGAAGAGAGAAATGGAGCTATTGCATTTTTTCGTTCATATCAAGAAAGAAATAAAATACTTAGAAACCAAGAACAGTTGCAATTAGAAGCTTTAGAAAGAGAAGAAGCCGCTAAAATGCAAGAAATTCATCAACATTATGATCCTTTGATTCGAACAGCAAATAACAGAAAACAAGATGCTCATCAAGAGTTGCAGAAATTACAAAAAGCTTTTGATTTCATGTGTAATCCCAATTCATTCACACATCCTGAATGGTGTTCATGGCCTGTGGCACAAATCCAAAATCCACATTACGTTACTTCCAAAGGAGGGAACGGTTCTCTTCGGGAAGTAACTCGAGAAGAATTTGAATCATTATTACAAGAAGACGTTGATCAAGCAAAACAACAGTATCACGATTCCGAAGTAACCTTGGACGAATGTAACACGGAAAAAGATAAGGACATAGAAAGAATACAAAATACGATAGGTATAAAGAGGAATGCAATTAAACGATATGGAGCATTTTTCACTCCTCTTGCACATGCGTTAATTTCTGAAGAAGGAGACGATCGTACAGATGTGTTGCATCCGTCGGCATCCTTCCGAATACGTCGCCTGGAAGAAAATTCTCGATCAATTCCTTAATTCAAGAAAAATTATCAGAAAACTTTATTTCCCTAAAAAACAAGATCGTTACCGCTACCCAACTATTCCTCAACACGAGATAATCGATTTTTGAGGCATTTCCTGAGGTTCATTTGAACTTATATCCACAAAAAGCATGCAAAGCTCTTGGTTGTGTCTGTCTCTGGCGCTCCACCCTCTTTTGCATAGAAAAGCCATCCTTCATTCCAGACACCATGGAGACACTCAGATATATTGCCTCTGTAAAAGCATGCGGAACTAGAAATCCTGAAACCATAAAGCAAGATGAGGGGTTATTACTCATATCAGCAACAACCTCCAAACGAAAGCGCAGGAATTATTGCACCGGAGATGCAACAAATCACCAAAAGAAAGGTGAAGGATGGCGTAACATCAATGGCACACAGATATGGTTTGAGAATGCATGGCATGCAAACTATGCAAGGTTCTTGGATCGATTCCCTGATGTGGCTGCGAGATGGTTGTACAAGCCTAGAAAGTTTAGAATAGGTCCTTTTGGTATCTACGAACCGACATTCTTTGTGCATTATGTGAAGAGCGGTCCTTATTGGGTGGAGCTTGATTCTCACATAGAAGAGATTGATGACAAGACGTCAGTTTTTGAGGTCTATAAGCCCAAGGAAAGGATGTTTGTTTTGGATAGAGCAGAATTTTTGAAGAAAGAAGAGTTCTTTAAGTATTCGATACCTGAGTGGGAGAGTGTGATGCCGTAAAGTGGCTATGGGGGAGAGGTGGGGGAAAACGCTGCAACAAAATACAGAAAAAAACAGAAGAGGATTAAAGCTGAATACCTGTAAGTTGTTGATATAAAGTTTGTTGGTTTATGTTGATTGCTGTCATTTACTGACTGCATCCGTCTGTAAATCCCCCCTCTTCGGAGTTCGGCGGTTCGAGTCCGCCCGCCCCCATTCTTTAGATTCGAAGTCTTATTAATTTTAAATTTTAACATTTAGAAGTTCTGCAAAAATCTCTTTTCTGTTACAAATTTGACTTTGTTCACAAAAATGTGTACGATCAATGAAAAAGCGAGACTTGGAAAAAGAGCTTGGCCGTTTGGGTTGGTGGTTAAAAAGGGAAGGCGGCAATCACGAAATTTGGACCAATGGTGAAGATACCGAACCCGTTCCTAGGCACAGAGAAGTTAAAGAAAATCTAGCTAAGAAGATACTGCAGGTGGCTAGGAATAATCCTCCAAAGAAGAAATAAGAGGGAGTTGCAAAACGATGGAGCTGGAAGGCAAAGTTTGGAAAGATCCTGATAGTTCATGGTGGCTTGTTGAAATTTCTTTCCTTGATGTAATGACTCAAGGAAAGACAAGAAAAGAAGCCCTAGAAATGATTAAAGATGCTGTGATGGAGCTGTTAAAAGACTCCTATGAAGATTTTTTGGGTAAGCAATTTCAAGTCACTGTCAACCTTTATGAAAATGGTGTTATAGGGATGGGCGCATCTGATGATAAACTCCTTTTTGCCCTTGGTTTAAAAAGGCAAAGATTGAGAAGCGGTTCTACAATTCGTGATGTTTCAAGGAGATTGAAATCAAAATCGCCTAATGCCTATGCCCGTTATGAAAGAGCCCAAGCAAGACCAAGCATTGAAAAATATGCAGAGCTTTTACATGCGGCTAATCCGAGTAGAAGGCCTTTATTAGTGAGTTAGCAATGAGTACTGGCAAGAGAATACAGGAAGCAGTTCTTTATCTTGAAGAAGGAGATCTTGAAGCAAGCCTTTTACCTCTTGTTTCTGCGACTGATGCAACTGCAAAAAAAGTGTTTCCTAGTGAAAAAAATCAAATCAGAATAGAGAAATGGCTTCGTGATAAACAAAGTTTTATAACTTGGTACTTATTAAGAGGAGCTGAATTGCTCGGAAATATCTCCTTGCCGAATCGAATAATGTTAGAAACGGCTCTATATAAATGGCTTCGATGTCCAAGCGTGCATGAAGCAAAATTGGATGATCGTATTGCACTTACGGAAAAATCAGTCCTTGGAGCGACAAGTAATGGCATGTTGTTCTCTAGGAGGCATGCTGAAGGAATAATTTTAGCAGTTATAGGTTGTTCATCTAATGCATTCGAAAGATGTCCTAAAAACATTTTATGCCCTTTTTTTCAGGGTAATGTCCTTTTAAATGAACTATGGGGTAAGGAACAACTGGTTCGTCAAAGACTCAATCTATCAATCAATTGCTGGGATTGAAAATTGGGAATTCTGATTATAGTCTCGTAGCTTTTTTCTCAAATCAAAAGTTCTGAATGTGTCTAACCGTCCCCAATTAGCAAGAGGCATTCAGAACTTCTTCGACAAACTTCCTTTGTAAAGGTGGATTTTCAATATCAGGAGATGATGGAGATTTTTCTGCGAACGTCCCAAATTCAGGTTTGAGAATCGATCTAAGCTTGTCATAGGAAATGAGAAATGTAATGGGCTCATCCATCAGGCCGCAAACAGTATAATTTTGGAAAATAAGCAGCAGTCCTTCATCCGTTAGAAGAAATGAGTCGAGATGTCTTGGTTCAAAAGGATCCCAATCATCTATGTCGGTATCACTGTAGTAGCCCCAATGGTTTTCTTTAAAGTAGTTATGACAATAGTGAAAAAGCCAATCTTTCCCATGCGGTAGGAGGATGTCGTCGATTGTGAGGAGGAGGATGGTGTCGTTGTTTTGCCAAAAAACTCTGGTAATGAATTTTTTGGAACCGTGAGCGCCTCCGGTGTATTGGTAATGGGAGCCGTAAAATTCGAGAAGGCGAGAAGAAGTGTATACGAGATGCAGGTCATAGAATAATTTGCGCTCGTCAGCGTCTTCTTCGCATAATTCTTTTACGGGTTGGCTCATGTTGACTACGAAATCGTCGTGCAACGCAATCGCTTCTTTTCGTACAGCCTCATTAGAATAACACGTCAATCGGTCGGATTCGGCAAGTTTGGGATAGGTAATGTTTATGTCCACGTGGACATTGGTATCGAAAGTAGTTTCAAGAGTGGTTTGGGCGGGTTCAAGAGCTAATTGAAGAATGCAAGCCAGCCAAACAATCATGGGATTACCATATCTTTAAAATTTGGTTGGTTAGGAAATGATCTAAGATATACTCCGCGTCGAGTTTTGAAATAAGACGGAGATCTTTTCTATAAGCAGTCATCTCTTCGGTGTCAGGAACATTGTCTTCCATAATGCCTATGTAACGCCGAGGAAACTGATTGAGGGTCAGATTGATGTAATTTTCTGTCTTGAGCAAAACAGCAAGAGCGCGTTTTCCGATTTCATAATCGGGGAAAATGGCAAAGCAGCGCTTTTTTTTCGGATTTTTGGGATCGGGATAACATGCAAAACTAATGGCTCCGTGGCGATCGGCAAAATCTCCGTATGAAGTAATGTTTCCGGGGTTGTTATGACGCGAAGATTTGGTGCCCCTAGGAGGCCATTTTGCTTTTGGGTCAAGATAACGAGTTATGCTATTGCCATCTTTATCGTGATAGGTGACGGATCGATCGTCATTACCTTCAGCTGAGATCCAGATATATTTTTTCATGTCCCCTCCGATAGCAGGTCGAGGTATTCCCAAAGGTGATTAAGAGCCTGCCTAATCTGCCGTTACCATCTAGAAAGGGGTGGATGGTTTCAAATTGGTAGTGAATGAGGGCGCAGCTAACAAGAAGAGGAATGTCCGTGTTCTTATGCAGATATAGTTCGAGCGCTCCCATTGCATCCATCGCTTCTTTTGGAGGCGGAGGAATGAATGAGGCTGTGCTTGGAGTGGATCCTATGGGGCCGATCCAGTTTTGGCTTTTTCTGAATTCGCCGGGAGTTTTGTCTTTGCCTCGGACACCTTCCATAAGGATCTCGTGAATTTCTTTGATAAGGCGAATGCTCATGGGGAATTCATCGAGTCTTTTCATGCCAAGTTTAAGAGCCTTGATGTAATTCACAACCTCTTCAACATCATTCGCGTTTTTTAGAGGAATTTTGCTTTCGTATTCAAAAATGTCTTCTAGCGTGGCTTGCGTTCCCTCGATCTGTGAGCTAAGAAGTGCTTCCTTGCGGACGTACATGGCGATGATGTGATTTAAGTTGGGAGCCAAATAGCCCATTGTATCGAGTTTGCCAATAGCGATGTTGGCATCGGTCAATAGATTTTGCATGTCCCCTTCAATGCGAATAGGAGGTTCCGGCGGAAGATCGGTCGGAATAAACGCCTTGTATTGGTTGGGTTGTGTAATATATCTACCGCTTCTCATGAGCTGCCTTTAGTTGTTCAAGCTATCAAGAATAACGGCAATCAAAAACGGTCATTATTCAAGCTAGCTTTAATAAGGGTAGCATTTTATCCTTCGTTATTCAAGCCTCCTTGAACAACGGAGGCGTGTTCATGGGACACAGATGGGACAGTGAGGTTCAAAATGCTTCAATCCAAAATAAAATTTAACAACGCAACAGCTATAACATATTGATAATTAGGCTGATATGGGTTGTTGTAGATGGGTGTGAGTTGAATTTACCCTGACTGTAAATCCTCCCTCTTCGGGGTTCGGCGGTTCGAGTCCGCCCGCCCCCAATTCCCATAGACAAAATCACCCTCAAAATCTCTTCAAAAATGCGTAAAAATTTTTACCACAATTACGCAAATTTTACGCACTAGACTGGATGAAAGTAGCGTAAATCTGTTTTTTATTAAGGGAAAGGCAAATATACTGTGCAAAAATGATTAACATTTTGCTTGTGCAGCCAGGAGCATTTGTTCGATCTTTTTATGTCTCATGTAACGAGCGATTAATAAGGGACGGCTCCCAGCTTTGTTTGCCAGATTTACATCAGCTTTTGCATCTATGAGCATTTGCACAATCTTTTCATGACCGTATTGAGAAGCCACGTGAAGAGGAGTGCGTCCTTCGTTATCCGCTTGATTAATGTCAGCTCCTTTATTAATGAGCATTTTAACAATTTTTTCATGACCATATCTAGAAGCCACATAAAGAGAGGTGCATTCTTTGTTATTCGCTTGATTGACGTCAACTTCTTGATCGATGAGCATTTTAACAACTTTTACATGACCGTTTTGACAGGCCATGTAAAGGGGAGTAAATCCTCTGATATTCGCTTGATGAAGGTCAGCTCCTTTATCAATCAGTATTTTAACGATTTCTTCATGATCATTTTGACAAGCTACCAAAAGAGGGGTATTGCCATCCTTATCCGCCTGATTAACGTCAGCTCCCTTATCAATCAGTATTTTAACGATTTTTTTATGACCATTTTGGCAGGCCATCCAAACGGGGGTACCTCCATCCTTATCCGCCTGATTAACGTCAGCTCCTTTATCAATCAGTATTTGAACGATTTCTTCATGATCATTTTGACAAGCTATGAAAAGAGGGGTCCGTCCCTTCTTATTTGCTTGATGAAGGTCAGCTCCTTTATCAATCAGTATTTTAACGATTTCTGCATGACTATTTTGGCAAGCTAGGCAAAGAGGGGTAAATCCTTTCTTCCACCATGTTTGATGAACGTTTACTCCTGCGTCAATAAGTAAAAGTACGCTTTGCTCATCATTTGCGTAAGCGGCGTTGTGGAGCCAATTAGATTTTTCTTCTTCGCTTAAGGAGGGTAGGCTTTGAATTTGCTTAGATAAAATAGGTGTTTTCCAAGCATTAAAAATTCTTTTGGATTCTAATTCATTTTCCTTGTCTTTATCTGTAGATAAGAAAACTTGTATATAAAAGGCTTTGCTTTTTTCTGGAAGATCATAAGAAATAGCTATCTTTTTGGAAACGGAGTCCAAAGGAAGAGTATTTGAATTTAAATCATTAGCATCGATCAATCTATATACGTTTTCTTCTGAGTTGAATCCAAATATGATATTGTGGTCTTTGGATCCAATCAAAAAAACTAGAGATTTAAAAGGAATTGAAGCGGAGGTTAACTGTTCTTGAAAATTAAGCATAAGGGGTAAGAGATCTTGAGGATTCGTATAAGTACCCGAGATTGTTCCAATCAGATTGTTTGTTTTTCTTTTATGCTGGAGTGTGTGTATCTTATTGAAAAAATTAGATAGATCTTTATCTTCTTCAATTTGTCTTATAAGATCTGCTTCTTTTAAATGACCCATCAAGTTGTCTAGTTTCTTTAGAGTCGTTATGAAAGAAGAAGCTCCTTCTAAGAGATCATCTAATACTGTGAATGAATATCCTCTACAAAGCCCAGCGTCTTCATAGGATGGATAAAGGTTTTTTAATAAGAAGAGAAGTTTTTGATGAGTTAGATGCTTTAATTCAGTTGTTGCTATTCCTCTTCCGGTTTTTTTGGAATCAACGCGTGCAGCACATTCATGGCAGAAAGAATCGGAGGGGAGTGAAGAGCGGGCGTTTGTTTGCGGGAGAGGTTCTGTGACCAAATTAGACGCATACAGAGCTGGGATCTTTCTAAAGATATTTATTAGAGGGTTAATTAGCATCGATTCAGCCTTGGTTTAAAAAAGGAAATTTTAATGTAATTTGATTTATTTTCTCAATAGAATTTCGTTCAATGTAAGCGCAAAGTTGGTAGATGTTCACCTACCTCCTTCGTCGGCAGGTGGGAAAAAGAGAAATTTAAAAACCCATTGCCTCAGAAATAAGAGGAGGCAGAATCTTCAAATAGAAGCACTTCACCGACTGCTGCACGAAATGAAGAACATTTCCTC
>DAIDHZ010000030.1 GCA_027451825.1 Chlamydiota bacterium | reverse complement strand
ATTCTACCCATTTTCGTCCTAGATTAATCAAAAACGGGCTATTGTAAATTAAAACTTATTTTTGATAAATGGTATAACTTATTTTCATGTTACTGGTTTACAGGGAGTTATTGAGTTGTCTTTAGAGAGAACATATCCCAGAGATTTTGCTTTTTTCTTCAAGTATCTCAGCGCCTTTTCCTGATTGAGTTGATCATAATAATTGTCACCTAAGTCGACATAATCTTGGCGTTTCTGCATCATAAAATATATGGATCTTGCCATCTTGTGCGCCGTGGCTGTAATTGCTTCAACCGAGCCCATGCGAACTTTCATTCGCCTTAAGTGGCTTCCTAGCACTCCGCCACTTCGGTATAAGCTGTTTGCTGCCATTCTCAGCACGGTAGCAGCTCTATTTGTACTGTGAGATGTGTGACTGCTCTGACGTCGTCCCCCAGAAATACGGGTTCCGGGACACAAACCCAACCAGGAGCAGAAATGTTTTGCACTGGGCCATTTTGTGATATCTGTGCCAATTTCTGAGATCAATTTAAGAGCTGTGCTGCTGTCGATTCCAGGTACTGTCGTAAGATCAGTTCCAATCAGTTGTTTTAGATGCTCGGCCACATTAAACGTGTATTCGTATTTCTTGGGTTTTCTTCGAGAGGATGTTTTGGAAACTTCTTCAAGAGGGCTTAGCGTGTTGAGTTTTTTTTTATCTGTTCATCACATGCTGCGATTTGTTGTTGATAAAACTCGTAAGCTTCCATTCCCTGTTGTAACGCAAACAGGTGGTCTTCTCTATAGTTGCCCTGCAACGAGCTTTGAATTACCTCTATAGATTGTTTGCAGCGAGGATCCTTCATTTGTGCCAGTGTGGCCGGATTTCTTTCGCCTTTTAAGATCGCTTTGAGGATGGCCAACCCAGTGACCCCCCCCAGTGATATCGCTGATCGCATTATGAAGATGGATGTTCATTTGTACGAGAGCTTTTTGTATACGTTGTATATAGATTGCCGCAGCTTCAATTAAGGAGCTTCTTTGTCTAATATAACTTCTCAGTTCTATTATCTCGTTTTTGGGGCGAAAGGCCGCTGCTAGTAATCCATGTGCATGTAGCTGTTGCAACCATTGACAATCGATTACATCTGATTTTTTTCCTCGAATGTTTTTAACATGATGAGCATCTACGAGATTTACATCGAATCCAGCCTGATCGAGCATCTCAAAAACCGGGATCCAGTAGGAACCTGTGGATTCCATCACCACGGTTTTAATCTTGGTCTTTTTTAACCATTCGATCATTGCCCGAATATCGGGAGTATAACAGCTGAACTCCCGAACAGTATCGCCTTCTCTATCACTAGGAATGGCGACGAAATGTGAGCTAGATCCTATGTCGATACCGGCTGAATCGGGATTTACAATTTTAATAGAAGAAACAGATTGCATTTTGACCTCCTGAAAGTAAGCACAATGTACGAAAGGTATTGAGCTAGACATTCTCCTAACCAGGATAGTCTTAAAGACTTCACTATTGATGTTTTCGCGACCTCTCGCGTGCCATTCTCTGTGACGGGCTAGAGCGCCAATGACAAGCCGGCATCTACATTGCGGAGAATAGGATAGCAAGAGCAGAGGCTATTGGGCAAGTTACCATCAGATGTTGGGAGGGGCTTCCACTTCCCCTTGCTCTGTGGTTGATTTTTTTTGAAGAACCCCTCCTGGCTACTTCTTCTTGCTCTCTTTTTCTATCAGAAAAATTTGGAGAAAAGCCGCAAGATATCGTGGTATGTCACAAAGATAAAAAATCCGATGAGTAATACAATGAAAGGAATGATCAGCTTTTCCATCGTTTTGAAACGAAGGGCGCGTCCTGTCACCACCTCATAAAGAGAAAACATGATATGACCGCCATCTAAAACCGGAATCGGAAGCAAATTAATGAGTCCAAGATTCAAACTGATCACAGCCATCCAAAAAAGAACTTCCTTCACCCCAAGCATCCAGCTTTGCTGAACTCCATGAACAATCCCCACAGGTCCGCTCATGTATTTAGGGCTTAAGTCTCCTGAAAATAGACTCGTTAAGGTGCGGCTCATATCTTCAACAACAGAGCCAAACTGATTGAGAGGAGATGGATTATAAAGAACTTCTCGATCCTTTAAAGGAATCCCCAAAACCAATTTTTTCTGATTTTTTTCCAATTCACCTAGGAGCTCCCCTCTTTTTTGAGGATCTTGCACACGCTTTTCAATGGCTTTTTTAGAATGAGCAAAGTCTTTATTCAATTGCTGTTGCTGCGATGAAGAAAGAGGAATCTCTGTCAGGGGCTTTGGAACAATCGGATTTAATAAATGCAACTGACCCGCAGAATCAACCGGTTTATCTGTGCCGATGGAAGAGACAATCGCATTCAAGTCTTGAGAACTAAAGTCTTCAAACTGAGCATCTGCTTTTGTCCAAAGAGTCTTTTGCAAAATATCAGGATCTCGATCGACGATCACAAGAATATGACGTGTTTGTAAAAGATCTAAAAGTTCATAAGCGCTTGAAACAAGCTGTCCATCCACCGCAACGATTCGATCGCCTTCTTGCAACGGATGAAAATAGGCGCATCTTTCACAACTGCCAAATGCTTTGATTTGATCTTGCTCATCAATAAATTCAAGCCTTCCTTCTACAAAACAAGAGGGTGAAAGGTTATAAGGAATGAAAAATAAATCTTGAAAACGACCTTTAATCGCAGCTTCGTGCTGCCAATCGTCAATCTCTGCTTTTTCAATGACATTCATCTTTAAATCATTGATGTGAACACGAGGCACTTTTGTTTGAAAAACTTGTCCCCCACGCTCCACTGTCAAAAAAGAGGTTGATTCATTGACTAAAGAGCTCAGCTGTTTTGAAGAAAATAAAACTTCCCCATCCACCCAAACCAAACGATCTTTTGGCTGTAATCCTATTTCCTTTAAATAAGAAGAGGGCGTCTTCTGATCATAAATCAAATATTGCGCAGGAGATAAAACCCCGATTGTTGAAAGTTTATCTTTGACGCTTCTCGGATCTTCATAAGGCTTTAATGTATAATCAAAAGGATGTGTATTTCCTGTTAAATAATCTCGAGTATATCCTTCCAAACGAGACGGACGATCATGATTCATCAAAGAAGAGATCATAAGATCTCTAAACCCTTGAAAATCACGTCCTTCATATTTTTGAATCACATCTCCTGGACGAACTCCATATTCATAGAGAGCAGACTT
This sequence comes from Chlamydiota bacterium, assembly GCA_027451825.1. GTDB lineage: Bacteria > Chlamydiota > Chlamydiia > Chlamydiales > SM23-39 > DAIDHZ01. Next base: position 12,473 of record DAIDHZ010000030.1, on the reverse strand, counting down.
CGGATCCACCCAACCAATGCGATGCGTAAATTCTGAAAAATTTTTATCACGGCCGCCAACAAACCAAAGAACGACAAAGATGGCCATTGCAAAAAAAATGTTCACAAGAGGACCTGCCAAGGCAACCTGGATTCTCTGCCAAGGTTTTTTTCCATAAAAACCATCGGGAATCCGCATTGGATCCACCCCTCTTTCCTTCTGCATGCCGGCGATACGAACATAACCACCGAATGGCAAATAACCAATTTGCCATTGAACCCCTTGAAATTCCCATTTATAAATCGGCTTTCCAAAGCCAATCGCAAAGACCTCTACCCGCATCCCCTGCCGTCTTGCCATCCAATAATGACCCAGCTCGTGAATGAAAACGAGAAATCCTAACCCTAAAACTGCAAAAATGGCATATAAAATACTTTCTATCATGTAGAGAATTCCAAGACTTTTTCCTCTTACGATAGCAAATTAGATGCGCTCCGTCAATTGATACTATATCTTAAAACGAAACGGCGCACTCCAAGGCCTGCAAAATAAAAAAGCCCAATCAAAAAAACAACCATGCCTCCTGTTGAAAGAGGAAGATCATAAACCGTTAAAATATGACGGGTCAGAGCCACTCCTAAAAAAGAAGCAAAAACTCCAATCAAACAAGTATAAAATAAAAGCGGCGCTAACCGATGACAAAACAGACGCGCTGTCAAATAAGGCCCTACAAGAAATGCTAAAACAAGGATCACTCCCACTGCACGAAATGCGCCTACACACGTTGCCGCTGAAAGGAAAAATAATAAAAATCGAAAAAAAAGAAGAGGCACGCCTAAGACAGCTGCAAAATTTTGATCAAAACAAATCATTTTAAACTGACGATAGAAAAGAAAAACAATTGAAGCATTCAAAAGGAAAAGAAAAAAAGAGAGCTTTAAATCATTGACAATCAAAGCATCCGTATTCCCCATGACAGATTCAACGCCTAAATGCAAATCTCGTAAAAAGAGATTCGAAAGAACGATCCCTAAAGCAAAAAGAAATGTAAAACTAAGGCCGATGCTTGCGTCCTCCGTTACTTCAAACCACTTCACCAAACCCTCTGTCAAAAATACCGTTAATATCGCTGCAAAAGAAGCTCCTACAAGAAGATGAAACACATTCAAAAGACAAGATCCTCCAAAGAGAAGAAAAGAACCAATAATCCCAAGCAAAATGGTATGCGATAAGGAATTTGCAAACATCGTCATTTTTTTTAAAACAAGAAAAGGTCCGATCAATCCACACGCGATCGCAACAAAACTCAAAACGCCAAGCTGAATTTCATCTGTTGCCAAAGAAGATCCTAAAAAGCCCCCTAAACGGGAGAAAAAAACTTGAAAAAATTCAATGAGATTGGCTCCCCAGTATGGATTCATATGAGCTCACTTTTTTTAGGAATCGGTTGCGAGTGGGGATCTAGAATTGGATTTTCTAAAAGAACGGTCAACCTTTCTTCAAGATCCGAAGTGATAATATGCTCCATCTCTTCTGCCGTTTTATGCACTTTTTCCACATTCAATTTCAGTGTATCTGTTAAGTAAAGCTCCCAAAGACGATGCAATCGAACAATGCGCGCCGCTTTTTTCTTTCCATCCAATGTTAACGAATACCGATTTTGACCCACCGAAATCCATCCATGTTTTAACAATCGTCTTAAGACAAATCTCAAAAAAATACGATTGACCCCTAAAAAAGCAACTAAATCGTTCTTTGAAGAGATTTCTTTTTTCCAAAGATTTTTTAAAATATTTTCCTCAATACAGCGCAATCGAAAAGAAATCAGTCTCCACTTACGAAATAAAAGACCTTTTTTGGGGGCAAAGAAAAGAGAAAAAAAGGCAATAAAACACGCCACAAGCACGATCATAGGGCCTGTCGGCAAGGTCATCGTCTTCTCAGGCTTTGATAATAACAAAGAACCTAAAATCGAAAGAACGTTGCCCAAAAGACCGCTCGTCATTCCAAAAAAAGCAGAAAGCAAAAACATTTTAGAAAGCGAATGGGTAAATTGTCTTGCAGCGATTGCCGGAGCAATCAACATCCCTGACATAAGCACAACCCCGACGCTGCGTATTCCCACAATCAAAGATAAAAGAAGAAGCCAAAAAATCATTCTTTCGAGTGCGGTTACTTTCAATCCTATACTCAAAGAAAAATGACGATCAAATAAAGAAGCTTTTAAAGGATAAAAATAAAGCCATGTAAAAAAAACAACGACAAATGCCAGCGCCCCATAAATCACAATATGAATATCCGTCATTGTTGCAGGCTGGCCAAAAAGAAACATCTGCGTATATTTATGCCAGATGGGCAAAGCCACTTGCATAATGCTTGCAAAAAGAAGTCCAACGCCAAAAAATAAAGACAGAGTAAAACAAAGAGACGTGTCTTGAGAAACTTTTTGCTTTTCTTGTAAAAAAAGGATGAATTTAAGTGCTAAAAATGATGTCAAAAAAGCACCTAAAATCACAAACAAAGGAGCAAGTCCTTGAAAATCAGAAAAAAAAGAACCCAAAAGCAAAATACCAATAGAGACTCCCGGATACGTCGCATGAGAGAGAGATTCAGCAAGAAGCATCTTCTTTTTTAACAAAAGGATAACTCCCATTAAAGAAGAAGCAAGACACATGAACAAAGTCCCTAAAGTCGGCGCTCGAAAAACAGGATCTATAAAAAGATCGATCAGATTCATAAAATGCCGCTTGATGTCTTTGCAGAAAGAAATGCCGCCTCTTCAAAAAGAGTGTGATTTTTCCCAAATGCACTCGCAATGTTTTCTTTTGTAAACACCTCTGAAACAGGCCCCGCCGCAACAAGCCTTGTATTGAGCAAAATCACCCAATCAAAATATTCAGATACAGTGGGTAAATCGTGATGCACAACAAAAACCGTCTTTCCTTCTTTTTTCCATTCCTTCAAAAGACTGATCATCGCCTTTTCCGTGGTCAAATCAACTCCGGCAAAAGGTTCATCTAAAAGCAAAATTTCAGCTTCTTGAAGCAAGGCTCTTGCCACAAAAAGCCTCTGCTGCTGACCACCGGATAATTCACCAATCTGACGATCTTTAAAAGCGCTCATTCCAACTAATTCCAAGGCTCTCATGGCAGCTTCTTTATCTGCTTTTCGAGGCCGATTCAAAAATCCAAGCCTTCCAAAACGTCCCATGAGCACGACTTCCAATGCAGTGATCGGAAAATCCCAATCAACCGAACCTCTTTGAGGCACGTAAGCGACTTGAGACTTCACTAAAGAAGATGCCCTCCCCAAAAATTCGATCATTCCGGACATCGGTTTTACAAGACCCAAAATCGATTTTAAAAAAGTACTCTTCCCGGCTCCGTTAGGACCTAAAATCCCAACCAAAACGCCTTTGGGAACTTTCAAAGAAACATTCCAAAGAACAGGAGTTTTCCCATAATTCACATTCAAATCTTCCACTTCCAAAGAAAAAGGATTCATTGCAAATACCTCGCAATCAGCTCAGCATTTGACTGCATCATCTCTAAATAAGAAAGCCCTCCCATCGAATCTCCATATAGAGGTTCTGTACACACTCGCACAGAAAGCCCCATCTCCTTTCCGGCTGCAGCAATTTTCTCAATGGAATCACGACTGATATTCGATTCAGGGAAAAGAACAAAAATCCTTTTGATTTTCAAAAATTCAATCATTTTTTGAATGTTTACAGAACTTAACTGTCCATCCGGGGAAAGTCCTTCCGGAGCTGCAAAACGCTCTTCCCAATTTTGTTCTTCTATTTCTGAAAGATAGCTTTTCGCAAAATAACGAAACGCATCATGGCTTGTTAATAAATGTCTTTTTTCTTGAGGAATCGATAACATTCGACTCCGAATCTCATCATGAACTCTTTCCATTTCTACAAGAAATTGATTTGCGTTTTCCTTGTAATAAGGGGCCCCTTCCGGATCTTTTTTGACAAGCTCTTCAACAATCGGCTCTAAAGAGAGCTTCCAAACAGAAATATCCATCCAAAGATGAGGATCTATGATTTCCCCTTTTTTCAAGATTTTTTCAGGATGGCGATTCGCTATTTTCTCTCCAAGGGCAATCGATTTTGAAGAGACGCGCAAAGTCGAAGAAAGACTGGCTCCATGCTCTAACCCAAGACCATTATAAAAAATAAGATCCGCTACAGCAAATTTTTCATCATCCCCTTTAACAAGCTCATAACTATGAGGATCCAAATCTCCCTGAATCAATACTAAAGCATTCACTCGATCCCCACCAACAGCTGCCACTAAATCATTCACTTGAGCTGTGGTTGAGAGAACGCGCAACTTATTGGTATCCTGCATCCAGTCTTTTAAAGACGATCTTTGAGAAGAACAAGAGCAAAAAACACCCACGACCATCGATAGCACTAAAAGTGCTAAAAAAACTTTTTTCAATGTTGACATATGGTTTGTATTATAGAAGCATGATTGATTAGAAAGTAACAAAAAAAGAACAAAGGAAAAAGACGGCTTGCAAAAAACAACCTATCCTTATACAATCCTCAATTAACTCTCAAAAATAGAGAGAAGTTATTAAACAATCCGAAGAAATTTCTTCGTTTACCTAGCAATAGGTAAAAAGATTCAGAATTAAAAAGTTTAGGATGGTAATTCATGAGCGTCGCACAAAAAGAGCAAATCGACAAAAAATCAACAAAAGATATTGATGACGTGATCGCACGAGCCATTAAAAAAATTGGCGCAAGAAAAGAAAACGAACTCTGCAAATATCTTCCTATGAAAACAGGTGGTTATATGCATCATTTTACTTTGAAAAAAATGAAGTATAGACAACCTCAAGAACTCTCTTCTATTATTGAAAAATTTGTCATCCAATCTGACAAACCAATCATTGTCGCTCCAAAGCAAAGAGCCCCAAGAGGATCTCGCAAGCGTAAAGACCACATGAACTTCACCCGCATGCAATTAGAAAGAATGCTCAACATTGCTCGCTTGGCTGGAGATAAAGAAATCATTACTATTTTAAGTCCAAAAAGATCACTTGCTGCTTGCAAAAGAGATTTGATCCAATCAATCCGCCACAATAAAGTAGAGCAAGATCTTTGGAATAACTATGCAGAATCTGTGAACACATATAATCAAATGTTGACAATAGATCCTTCTTCTGCAAATCTATAAATTTTTTCTTCCTTCTTAAAAAGAACCCCAGAATCTCTATAATTCTGGGGACTTTTTTTTCAGCTGTCTTCGACAAAAATATTTATTAATATCTTGAGCACCCCTCCCTCTAGCATTGGCCTTGTTCACTTGTCTATTTTTGACCACTTAAGAGCCAATTACAAAACTCAATTTCACTTTAACGTGGAAATTCTTAAAGGAGCAAGCGGATGCGTGCTTAATTTGCTTTCTCTGCGGTGTCTATCTCTGTGGTTTTTATTTTAAGAAGGAATTACTGCATATAATCGTTCCAGTTCAAAGTTCCTGTTTCTGCAGCGTCGGATTTACCCTAAATTTTGTCCCGATTCCATCACGGTAGCTTTTCAAGTTGAGTTTCTTCAGCGCCGGCTACGCTTAGGTCCAAATTTAGGGATCCTCCTTGAAGAATTCGGACTTTGAACTGGAACGAGTATATAAAAAAAAAGACTTGGGCCCTTGCGAACCCAAGTCTTTTAGCACATGCAGTGAAACTGCACTTACCGTGTTGAAGCAACCGCTTCTTGTTTAGAAGATGACGGTGACTCTGCAGCAGGAGCTGCTTCCTTGCTAGCGACAAGCTCATTGAATTTACGACCTAATCCAAGCACAGAAACAGACCAAACGGCGCAGATAATCAACACCAGAGGTCCAAGGATATAAGTCAAGCTAGCGAGAGAAACGCTTCCGCCGATGACAGCAAGCAAGGTCGACTGAATGAAGGCTCCGCCTGATTTACCAGCACGGCCTCCAATCACTTCAACCGCACCCTGTCCTTTCACTTTAGCTTCAGGATCTAATGGGATGTAAGCCATCTGCTTCGTTGAGTCAAAGAGCGAATATTTTGTACCCTTCGAAAGAACGTTTTGGATTTGACCTACAAGGACGGCAACGAGAACGACGGTAGTCCCCATGAGAGGAGCAAAAGGCGAACTCTTTGTGCCATTCCATACGAAGAAGAAGAAGATCGCTGAAGTGACCAAAACCATAATAGGAGTAATGATCGCCGCTTTTGTCCAGCTGAGCTTTCTCAAAATATTATTTCCTACGATCATAAGGAGGATGGTAATCGCTCCTGTCCAAGTAGAAAATTGCCCCATGAACATGTTGTAATCGTTCTTATCTGGGAAGGCAATTTTAATTTGTCCTTTCCAAACTCCCTCAACCAAGTTGATAGCGACACCGTAAGAAAGAACGAGAACTGCAATCAACCCTAGGTAAGGATTTTTTAAGATGTAGCGGAAACTGTCCATAACGGATAGTTTTGCTTTTTCTTTCTTTTTCCCCTGACCTGGTTGGTAGAGTTGCGGATCTGTAAGAACATTTTTATTCATCCAACGGTATGTAAAAATTGTAATGAGTCCCGATACCAAGACACAAGTCATCAAAAGTTTTAAATTAACGCCGAAAGAATCAATTCCCTGCGGAAGAGTTTTAGCATACTTAGCCGTAAGAATAATAATCGGGCCGGATAGAAGAAGACCAACGTTACCAAGCATCCCAAAAAGACCATAAAATCTTTTAGCCTCAGTCACTTTAGTAATCTCATTCGCAAACTGCCAGAAGAGCATAGAAAGAACAACGCTACCCCAAAGTTCCGACAAGATGTAGAAAATAGCAAAGCTCCAGTTTCCTACTACCGGAATAAGCCAATGAAGGTTAGGAAGAGAAGCTTGCGCCGACTGGATAGAAGCCATTGACATATGAAGAGCTTCTTTGTTTGGATAAATAATGAATGCAAACGCGGTAAAGAAGATCAAGAAAGGCGTGAGAACGATATAAAAAAGTTTCTCTCTTGTGAAAACGTTAGCCATCTTGATAAATCCGATCATAAAAAGGATCGCTGCCGGCGTTACTCCATAGAGCTTCAGAAACGACAAACATTCAGCGCCGCCTCCGGGAGCATTCACCATTAGAGTATCTTTCGTATCTCTTAAAATTGTATAATTGAAGAGGATGCACATCATCATGAGGCCCATCGGCAAGAACTTTTTTAGCTCAAAGCCATGGATAGGCCAAAGAATTCCACGCAGTCCTTTAAATACTGAACCGTTTGAAGGATCTGTCTTAGCAGTCATAGTGTTATAGTCCTAAAACTTTGTTTATTGCAAGGGCAGTTTACCACCCTGTAGGGAAATAAACAATACAAAAAAGAACTCAAAAAAAGACCAAACAACTCAAACAAGCCATCCCATCTTGGTCAAGAACTATCAAATCAATTTAAAAATACCATCCGATACTTGCCGATACAGATTGAGAAAACGTCTTTCTCCCAATTTCTCCACTATATTGTCCTGACAAGAATCTTCCACTCTTCCCTCTAAAAAATATTTCAAAAGAACCCTTTGCCATCGAGTGTTCTTTCTTCAAAGAACGAACAACAAAACTTCCTTCCGCACCTGGAGCAAAGGCAGTCATCTTCCCTAAAGCAAAAGGTTTTCGATACACATAGAAAAGTTCTTGTTTTAAAAATAAGACTCCCCAATCACAGATCCAAGACTCATAAGCATTCACACCAAATTGCCCTTGAATCAAAGAAGAACTTCGCTTGCAAACATGCATATTTAAAAGGTCCGCTCCATGTTCTGTCAAAGAACCTTCTCTCATAAAGGCCCAATCTAAAGATAAATAAGGCTCTAAAATCCCCCACGAACGTTTCATATCATATCCAAGTCCAAAATGAGGCACCACTTGATATCCTCTATGATGTCCTTTGGCTATTTGATAAACCCCCGGATATTGAACAACTCTACGACTATCAAAAGAAGCTCCAAAGCCTCCTACGCATAAATCTACAAATGCATTTCCAAAATAAGATTCTGCATAAAAAGAAGCTCCATACACATTGACTTTAGACGTAATATCTTGAAAGACGTTGTTCGAACTATAATTTCCTTGGATACCGATAAATCCACGCTCAAAAAACTTTTCAACACCGAATGTTTCTACCGAAGATACTGCATGAAATGAGGGACATTGACTTTGCGATTTCAAATAAAAAAGTTGTCCTTGCCACGCTGCATAAACATCCGCAACATCTTGCTTTTTCGCTGCAACGGTTGTACTTCCATAAGGCAAAGACTCTTCATAAGCTAAATGGCCTCGAACCGGCTCAGCAAAAGCAAATAATGTCTCATTTCGAAGAGCTAGCGCCTGTTGCAATGGCTCAGAGTTCAAATAGACAAATCGATTCTCTTGCTCTCTTTCAACCACCGAATGAATCGCTCCCAATCCCGCATTAATTGCAGTCAATGTGAGCGCTGATAAACGAGCAGGGCTGATTGAATTCAAAGCATCCTTTAACTGAGGTGTTGAAAGATGCTCAAGCACATCAATGACATTAAAGAAAAAGAGAACATTCGCATTCATATAATCAGCAACTGCCAATTGATTGCCCGATAAACCAGTTGTTGGAATGAGAGGAGCTGTAAAGAAAAGAGTAATCTGCACTGAATCAGGATTATAATGAAGAAGATATTGAAATTTTGAAGAATGCACAACAGATCCAAAGGTGCCAAACCTTCCCGCTGTAGCATTCAAAATCGTATATGTCTGTTCATCCGGATACAAGGTCGGCAATGTAATCAAATTTAATGTACCTGCTATATCTGCAGAACCCGTAACATTTAAAAGAGATGCATTGAGTGGATCCACCTCTATATTTGTTGTGCTTGCCGGATCTAAAATAAGATGTCCTTGAATATTCAAAGTTCCCACAGAATTTCCGGGAGTAATGCTTCCTCCGGATAAAACATGAACAATTCCTGTGATCAGTCCCGTTCCTTTCAATTCTGATCCACTTTGAATATTCACAGGGCTCGTAATGGAACCATTCACAACCAAGCGACTTGCCTGCACATCGGTAGTGCCTGTATACGTATTAGCCCCTGAAAGAACCAAAGATCCTCCGCCAAGAACTGTCAGCCCTCCTGCTCCTGTAATCGATCCGCCAAATGTAGTGCTTCCCGTACTGTTTTCCGTCAGCGTCTTGCTTCCCAATACAATAGTTCCGGATCCTGCAAGGTTATTCATCGTTCCCGTTCCACTTAAACCGCTAATATCTAATGTCCCATTGACATTCACAAAAGGAGAGGATGAAATATCTGCCGATCCTGCAAGCGCTAAAGTCCCTGCAGACACATTCGTCGTCCCCGTATACGCATTCAATCCTGAAAGATTCAATGTTCCGGTTCCTAGAACAGTAAGACCTCCCGATCCTATAATTGCGCCGCTAAATGTGGTGCTGCCTGTACTATTTTCCGTCAGCGTCTTGCTACTCAACAAAACAGTTCCGGATCCTGCTAGATTATTGATGGTTCCGGTTCCCGTTAAATGACTCATATCCAACACTCCATTGACATTGACAGCGGTTGAAGATGAGATGTCAGCAGATCCGGATAAGACAAGTGCTCCCGTTAAAACATTTGTAGTTCCGGTATACGGATTCAATCCTGCAAGATTCAATGTACCCGTTCCAAGAACCGTAAGACCTCCAGTTCCTGCAATGGCTCCACTAAATGTGGTGCTACCCGTACTGTTTTCCGTTAGAGTTTTACTTCCCAATACAACAGTTCCGGATCCTGAAAGATTATTGATGGTTCCTGTTCCCGTTAAACTGCTAAGATCTAAAGACCCATTCACCACAACAGTCCCGGAGGATGCTATATCTGCAACTCCTGAAAGCACTAAAGTACCTGCAGCTACATTCGTCGTTCCTGTATAGCTATTGACTCCCGAAAGATTCAATGTGCCAGTTCCTAAAACAGTGAGGCCTCCCGTTCCTGCGATCGTTCCGCTAAATGTGGTACTGCCTGTGCTATTTTCTCTTAACGTTTTGCTTCCGAGCGCAACGGTTCCTGTCCCTGAAAGATTTTGAATCGTGGTCGATCCGGAACTAATTCCACTGATATCGAAAAGATGATTTAGAACCACCGCACCTGATGATGAAATATCTCCGGAACCTGATAACGCTAAAGTTCCGACTGAGACATTCGTTGTTCCTGAATAGGTATTGACTCCTGAAAGAACAAGGGTACCTGTCCCTACTGTCGTAAGTCCTCCTGTCCCTGTAACCACCCCACTAAACGTAGTGCTGCCCGTACTATTTTCTGTAAGAGTCTTACTTCCCAATACAACAGTTCCGGATCCTGCAAGATTATTGATCGTTCCCGTTCCCGTGAGTCCACTCATATCTAAAGTTCCTGTGACATTGACGGCAGTAGATGATGCAATATTTCCAGATCCAGAAAGTGCAAGCGTACCTGCATTCACATTTGTTGTTCCCGTATAGGTATTCGTTCCGGATAACGTTAAAATCGCAGTTCCAACCGTTGTAAGTCCTCCTGTCCCCGTGATCGCTCCACTGAAGGTTGTTGAAATGCCGCTGTTTTCTGTTAAAGTTTTACTTCCTAGTACAACAGTTCCGGATCCTGCAAGATTATTGATTGTGCCGGTTCCCGTTAATCCACTCATATCTAATGTGCCGGCGACATTCACTGCGGTCGATGCTGCGATATCTGCAGAGCCGGTGAGTTTTAATGTCCCAGCATTGACATTTGTTGTTCCTGTATAGGTATTCGTTCCGGATAATGTTAAAATCGAAGATCCGACTGTTGTAAGACCTCCGGTTCCTGTAATCGCTCCACTAAAGGTCGTAGAAGCGCCGCTGTTTTCTGTTAAAGTTCTACTTCCTAATACAACAGTTCCGGATCCTGCAAGATTATTGATGGTTCCAGTTCCCGTTAATCCACTAAGATCTAAAGTTCCTATAATATTAACGGCAGTCGATGTTGATATATCTGCAGCTCCTGCAAGTGCAAGCGTCCCTGCATTCACATTTGTCGTTCCTGTATAGGTATTCGTTCCAGATAATGTTAAAATCGAAGATCCGACTGTTGTAAGGCCTCCGGTTCCTGTAATTGCTCCACTAAAGGTCGTAGAAATGCCGCTGTTTTCTGTTAAGGTTTTACTTCCTAATACAACAGTTCCTGATCCTGCAAGGTTATCGATTGTCCCCGTTCCCGTTAATCCACTAATATCTAAAATTCCTGCGACATTCACTGCGGTTGATGTTGAGATATCTGCAGCTCCTGCAAGTGCAAGCGTCCCTGCATTCACATTTGTCGTTCCTGTATAGGTATTCGTTCCAGATAATGTTAAAATCGAAGATCCGACTGTTGTAAGGCCTCCGGTTCCTGTAATCGCTCCACTAAAGGTCGTAGAAATGCCGCTGTTTTCTGTTAAAGTTTTACTTCCTAATACAACAGTTCCGGATCCTGAAAGGTTATTGATTGTCCCCGTTCCGGTAAGTCCACTAACATCTAAAATTCCATTCACATTCACTGCTGTTGATGTTGAGATATCTGCAGCTCCTGCAAGTGCAAGCGTCCCTGCATTCACATTTGTCGTGCCTGTATAAGTATTTGTTCCCGACAACGTTAAAATCGAAGATCCTATCTTTGTAAGCCCCCCTGTCCCTGTAATCGCTCCACTAAAGTTAGTCGAAGTTCCACTGTTTTCTGTTAACGTTTTACTTCCTAATAAAACAGTTCCAGATCCTGCAAGATTATCGATTGTCCCCGTTCCAGTGAGTGCACTCACATCCAATGTTCCATCAACATTCACAGCAGTCGATGATGATATATCTGCAGATCCTGCAAGCGCTAATGTGCCTGCACTGACATCGGTAGTTCCCGTATACGCATTTAAGCCGGTTAGATTCAACGTACCAGTTCCTAAAACAGTAAGTCCTCCCGTCCCGGTGATGGCTCCACTAAATGTGGTACTCCCCGTGCTATTTTCAGTCAGTGTCTTACTACTCAAGAAAACAGTTCCAGATCCTGCAAGATTATTGATCGTTCCTGTTCCAGTGAGTGCACTCACATCCAATGTTCCATCAACATTCACAGCAGTCGATGTTGATATATCTGCAGCTCCTGCAAGTGCAAGCGTCCCTGCATTCACATGGGTCGTTCCTGTATAAGTATTCGTTCCGGATAATGTTAAAATCGAAGATCCGACTGTTGTAAGGCCTCCGGTTCCTGTAATTGCTCCACTAAAGGTCGTAGAAATGCCGCTGTTTTCTGTTAAGGTTTTACTTCCTAATACAACAGTTCCGGATCCTGCAAGGTTATCGATTGTCCCCGTTCCCGTTAATCCACTAATATCTAAAATGCCTGCGACATTCACTGCTGTTGATGTTGAGATATCTGCAGCTCCTGCAAGTGCAAGCGTCCCTGCATTCACATTTGTCGTTCCTGTATAGGTATTCGTTCCAGATAA
>DAIDHZ010000029.1 GCA_027451825.1 Chlamydiota bacterium | reverse complement strand
GACGAGGAGCGAAATCCTCGAGATCGGCACTCGCAGCCCGTAATCGTCAACGAGCGACTAGCAACTTGAGTTAATAGCTCTTGCTAGACTTGCATATTTCTTGTAAAATGCAGGTAAACACATGCGAGGCCCTATGCTTAAACGAATCGCTTTATTTGTCGGATTAAACCTTCTTATTATCTTAACCGTCTCCATTATTTCGTCTGTATTTCACATACAACCTTATTTGAATGCCCATGGCCTCGATATTCGATCTCTTGCTATCTTTTGCTTGATCTGGGGTATGGCCGGAGCTTTTATTTCGCTCGCGCTTTCCCGCCAAATGGCAAAATGGATGCTCGGAGTCTCCGTGATCGATCCGAATACAAGAGACCCTCAATTCAAAGAAATTTTAGATACCGTTGCCTCTTTGGCCCATCGCGCAGGAATCCCCATGCCAGAAGTTGGCTTTTACAAGTCGAATGAGGTCAATGCTTTTGCCACAGGGCCTACCAAAAATCGATCTCTTGTCGCCGTTTCAACGGGTCTTCTACAAAAAATGCATTGCCATGAACTCGAAGGAGTGCTTGGGCATGAAATTGCGCACATTGCCAATGGAGATATGGTGACAATGACACTCCTCCAAGGTGTTGTGAATGCGTTTGTTCTCTTTTTATCCAGAGTTTTGGCCTATGTCATCTCCGGATTTGGGAAAAGTCGAGAAAACAATCAAGGAGGCGGCAACTACCTTAGCTTTGTCATGCTCACCTATCTTTTTGAAGTTGTTTTTATGGCTCTTGGATTCATGTTAATTGCTGCCTATTCTCGCTTTAGAGAATTTAGAGCAGACCGAGGAGGCGCTGAACTTGCTGGAAAAAGTTCCATGATATCCGCCTTAAAAACTCTCATGGCTCAAAAGCAGGTGGCCGAGCCTCAAAACCAAGCCCAGACGATAGCCGCTCTAAAAATCTCTCGCTCTTCAAAACATGGCGTCATGTCGTTATTTTCAACGCATCCGCCTCTAGAAGAGAGAATCAAAAGATTAGAAGAGTTATGAAAAAAACGGTAGCTCTTGGAATGTCGGGAGGCGTCGATTCCTCCCTATCGGCAGCGCTTCTAAAAGAACAAGGTTTTGATGTCATCGGCCTCTTCATGAAAAACTGGGAAGAAAAAGATGAAACGGGCGCATGTCAATCTCAAAAAGATTATGAAGATGTTTTAAGATGTGCAGATGTTTTAAACATTCCTGTTTACAGCATCAATTTCGTCGAAGAGTATCGAGACCGAGTCTTCAACTCTTTTTTAAAAGATCTAAAAAAAGGGCTCACTCCCAATCCAGACATCCTCTGCAATCGAGAAATTAAATTTGATCTCTTTTTGGAGAAAGCCAAAACCCTTGGCGCTGAATTTCTAGCAACAGGCCACTATTGCAGACTCGGGCCCAAAAAAGAACTTCTCAAAGGAAAAGATCCCAATAAAGACCAAAGCTACTTTCTTCATGCAGTCCATAAAAAAGCCTTTGAAAATGTGATTTTCCCAGTAGGAGATCTCATCAAAAGCGATGTACGTAAACTCGCCTTAAAATATGAGCTTCCAACAGCCACAAAAAAAGACAGCACAGGAATCTGTTTCATCGGGAAGAGAAATTTTAAAGATTTCGTATCAAATTATCTTGGATACGCTCAAGGCCCCTTTCAAACTTTAGATGGCAAAACAGTCGGAACCCATGATGGTGCTGCCTTTTACACCATCGGGCAAAGAAAAGGTCTGGGTCTTGGCGGAGAAGGCGATGCTTGGTATGTCGTACAAAAAGATATTCACCGCAATATCGTTTTTGTAGAAAGAGGAGAAGATCATCCCTCTCTTTTTTCATCCACGCTTCTAGCTACAAATCTTCATTGGCTCGTAGACACCCCTCCCTCATCTTGCTCTGCGAAGGTGCGCTACCGGCAATCAGATCAAAGCTGTCATTTGTCCTGGATCGATTCTCAAACAGCAAAAGTCACTTTTGATATTCCGCAAAGAGCCATCACGCCAGGACAATCCATTGTTTTTTATGACCAAGATGTCTGTCTTGGCGGCGGAATTATTTCTTAAAAAGAACTCTTTGAGAAACAGAATTGATCGCATCGACCATGTCTTCAGGACTTCTGTTTAAAGTAAAAAAAGAATCTTGGTAGTCTCTTTGACTTACAAGATCTCGATCACCTGTAACTTCCAAATAAGCTCCCGAACGCTCCCATAGTTGTTCTTCAATAGACTCAACCTGAAGAGGAAGCAATCCGCCAAACAACTGATCCATTGCATCTTTTTGGATTCTTTTCGCATCAAAAAAAAGCATTCTACGCAAATCCAAGGTATGCGCTGCATGAAGAATTCTACGAAGATATTTGAGATCCTCAATCTCATTTTCATCCAAAGAACCTGGATTGGACCACAAAATAGCCTCTCCTAAAATGACCCGCTCGAACTCATCAGAAAATAATGGATCCTCTTGAACTGCATTTTTGAAATTCACCATATCCTGAAGTTCGTACTTTTTATACAAATCTGGATGACTTTGAGAAGAACACTCTCGTTGACGCCCTGAACGCTGAAACGATGCTGCCATTTGCACTTTTTCTATCCATTGAGGATCCAGTTCCATTTTACGACGCGCCCATTGAACAATCCCAGATACGTCATCAAAAGAATAGTGCACCAACAAATTCAAAATATCTTTAGCTAAGGCGCCCTGTCTTAAACCATGCGCCAACCCATGATTGGCTCTCTCTACAATGTATATATTTCCTTGAATTCGACGCTTTGCTTTATCCGCATCCACTCCATCCGTATATGGCAAGAGAAAAAAGAGACGAATCTTTTGCATCACATGCAAAAGATTTTTTTCTGATTCAATGCGAATCGATCCATCAGCAAGACGAAATAGATCAACAATCTTTAACACATCCACATTTTATATCAATTTTAATAAAATACACAATAAATCATAATTTTTACCGCTCGTGAATCAAGATATGGACGCTAAAAAATCTTCTTAAAAAAAGCATCTCCTTTTTTTTCAAAAAGAAGCTCTTTAATCAGAGATTTTGCAGAAGAAAGATCCACACAACCAGTCTCATCGAATACATACGTCTCTTCCGGCATCATTTCCTTACACAAATCACAAAGACTTCTTTCATTTAAAAGAATGTAACTCACTTCATGCAAAGATAAAAGAAGCTGTACAAGCTCATCTTGTAAAGACAATTCTGGCAGATACACAATTAAAATCTTTTTCTCTGATAATTGCCGAATTTTACGAAACAAATCCAAAGTAATGACCTGATCTTTCGACAAAACCATGAGAGAATAAGAGCATCTCTTTAAGATCTGGCAAAGTACACCAACATGAGATGCATCAAAGACTTTGGCTTGAGTGTCATACTCTAAAAGCCTTCGAAGTAAATCAGAAAGACTCACTTGCACGCAACCTAACCTCTCAATCGCAATCCCTGCTGCCAAATTCGCAACCTGAATCGCCATCCCCATTTCCAATTGATTGGCAAGGCCCAAACAAAGAGTCGCAAGCACTGTATCGCCGGCCCCTGTTACATCTTTAACTTCTTTTGAAAGGACCGGAAAATCACGACGTTTTTCATGCGTAGAAAATAAAGAAATACCGGCTTCTGAACGAGTGATCAATAAATGATCAACATTTGTTTTTTCAAGAATCTCTAAAGCAACTGAATCTAATGGATGAGAAGATGGGGCTTTTGCAGCCGCATATGCTTCCATCAAATTCGGTTTTAAAATCGTGGCGTTTCTATATTTCGTAAAATCAGAGCCTTTTGGATCCACAATTGTCATGATGCCATGACGCTTTGCGATGGAGAGTGCAGCTTGAATCAGGCGATTCGTCAAAAAACCTTTTCCGTAATCAGAAAGAGCCACAATCTCTACTTGAGGAATACAAATTTCAAGCTGCTGAATGCATTGTTCTTCAATGGATGAAATCAAAGGTGTTATTTTTTCTAAATCAACGCGAAGCAGTTGTTGACTTTCTGCAATCAAACGATTCTTAACAGGTGTTGTATACCCTTCTTCCACAAAAAGATTTTGTATATCGACACCATCTTTTTGAAGAAGCGATCGAAGACTTTTTCCGGCATCATCATTTCCAATTCGTCCAAAAACAACGCATGAACCGCCGAGAGCGCACAGATTTAAAACAACATTCCCCGCACCGCCAAGGCGCATTTCATACTTTTCCACTTCCATAACAGGAACAGGAGCTTCCGGAGAAATCCTCTTGACACGACCTGTGGTGTATGTATCCAAAAGAAAATCGCCAAGAACTAAACAACGAAATGAGTTCAGCCGGCTAAAAACACCTGAAAAACTTACCATCGAGCATTTCTCAATATATATTGAGATACATACTCTTGAACTGCGCTTTCTATAGACATCGTCTGCATCTCTTCTGAAGAAAAGATCTTATGCAATTTACAAGTCTCTGCACAAGTGTAATTTTGATATTGTAAAGAAAGATGCTCAGGCATATCCACATAAACGATCTTACATGGCTTATCCGCTGCATCAAAAAGAGATTTAGCCACCTGGTTCCACGTCGCTATTTTCCCTCTTCCAATATTAAAAACACCGCCAATGTTTCGATATTGCAGCTGAAGGAAAAGACAGGTCATTCGAACAGCATCTTTTACATAGATAAAATCACGGCACTGCTCTCCATCGGCAAAATGTTTTGTATCATTGGATTTAAAAAGAGAAATGCTCTCTCCTAAATGAGCTCTATGCGCCATTTTCAACATAAAAGAAGACATTCTGCCTTTATGATACTCATTGGGACCGAATACATTAAAATACTTCAGCGCTACGACACGATCCAACACGTTTTCTCGTTTCATCCACAAATCAACAAGATGTTTAGAAAAGCCGTACATATTTAAAGGCTTTAAAGATTCTAACAAAGATTCATCATCTGAAAAACCATTCAAGCCATCGCCATAGGTTGCAGCAGATGATGCATAAATAAAGCGCTTATTCAAACGAAGCGCCCATTCTGCCAAGCGACATGTATAACGGAAATTATTTTCTAAAAGATAATCTGCATTCGTCTCCATAGTATCGGAGCATGCGCCTACATGGATAATGGCATCCACTTCATCTTCTCTTCCTTGAAGCCACTCAAATAACGAATGTCTAGAAATCACATCGACAAATTGCTTGCCGATCAAATTTTTCCACTTTTCGCCGTTTTTTAAATCATCGACAAGAAGTAGATCTTGATTCCCTAAATCATTCAAATAACGAACAACTCCGGATCCGATCATTCCGGCAGCGCCAGTCACAATAGTCAAAGGCTTTTGATATTTTTTCAAGAAACCCTCAAGAGTAAAAAAGATAGTTTTAACAGATCAAATAGAAAAAGAGGACAAATATTTGTCCTCTTCAAAAAGATAATTTAAGATTCTTTAGACTCTTCCGTAGGAATCGGAGCTGCTACAGCTTCAATTCCTGCAGCCACCATTCCTTCAGGAATTATCTTCAATTGACAAATGGCCAAAATGCCTTCTTTCAATTTTAAAGAAATTTTATGCAATCCTGTCTCTTTAATCGGACGATTCAATTGAATGAATTTTCTTTCAATTTTAAATCCTTGATTTTCAAAAAGATGCAAGACGTCAAATGCAGAAACTGATCCATACATATGACCTTCCGGATCCACTTTCACTTTAATCTCAAGAATTACGCCTTCGAGTTGTTTTGCTAAAAGCTCTGATTCTTGACGATCAATAACGGCTTGTTTTTCTCTTTCTTCACGAAGACGTTCTTGTTTACGCAAAGTATTTGAAGAAGCAATGATTGCCATGTGACGAGGAAGCAAAAAGTTTCTCACGAAACCGGGCTTTGCAGAAACGACTTCGCCTTTTCTGCCGAGTCCATCTACATCTTCTAATAAAAGCAGTTGTTGTTTCATTTGGTGACTCCTCTTATTCTTCAGCAACAAAAGGGAGCAATGCCATGTATCTAGCTTGCTTAACCGCTTTCTTCAACACTTTTTGATAAAAATGGGAAACCCCGGTAATACGTCGAGGCATAATTTTGCCTCTTTCAGTAATGAATTGCTTCAAAGTCTCAATATCTTTGTAATCAATTGTCTTCACTTTCGCAGCGACAAAAGGACAAACTTTTTTCTTTTTTGCAAAAGGAGATGAATCTCCTCCTGCAGAATATTGTTGAGTCTGACTTACGTTCGATTTCTGTTGTTGCATGATTAACCTTGTATTCTAATGGGTTTAAACTCGAGAGTCTCCTGCACTTCCTCAACTCGCATTGTCATAAAACGAAGAAGATCTTCATGAAGATGATACTCTTTCCAAAGCTCATTAATTGCTTCGGTTGGCACAGTAAAATACACGAGGTAATAATGCCCCTCTTTTTTTCCTTTAATCGGATAGCAAAGTTTACGACGACCCTGATCATGGATCTTCTTCACTTCTCCGCCTTTCGCTGAAATTCCTTCAGCAATTTTATCAAAAGCTTTCTTGCGGGATTCATTACTTAGCGTTGCGCTTAAGATATACATCCCTTCGTAAAGCCCTTCTCTTTTTCTTCTCATTGATTCTCCATTGCTTGGGTTTGATGAATCAAACACGGTTTGTGTTTGCAAAATTCATCGCACGGTTTAATCCGTGGGTCAACCATATTTCGATGGTTTGATCCACTTTTTCAAAAATTTTAGGCAACTCTTTTTCTTCTTCCGGAGAAAACTTACCTAAGACAAAACTCTCTAAATTCCCTTCTCTCGCTTGACCAATGCCAATTCTCAAACGGGGATATCGATTTGTATGTAAACAGGCTTCAATATTTCGAAGACCATTATGAGTTCCGGGGCCTCCCCCCGCTTTCAAACGAAGCTCGCCAAAAGGGATATCAATGTCATCTACAATAACAAGAAGATTCGACATCACAATCTTCCAATAATCCACTGCAATCTGGATCGCTTCTCCGCTCAAATTCATAAACGTCAAAGGCTTCAACAAAGCGACTTTCTCCCCCTGAAAATCACCCTCGGCAAGACTCGACCTAAAACTCATTTTATCGGAAAAACGAAGCGCTTGCTTTTCAGCAAAGAAATCAAGCGCAGCAAAGCCAACGTTGTGACGCGTCTTCTCGTACAATCTGCCTGGATTTCCAAGGCCTACAATCAACGCCTTCACAAAAGTACTTTAAGCCCTCTTCCCGATCACAACAACAACTTCGCTCATTTTCGCTAAAGGACGAACTTCCTGAGGAAGGGTCATCTCTCCTAAAGTCCTGGATTGAGCAATATTCAAATCCCGAACATCCACCTGGAATTCTTGAGGAATATGTTTTGGAAGACAGCTTACCTTTAAAAAACGAATGACTTGTCTTAAGAAACCACCCAATTTCAGACCCGTACAATCTTGAGACCCAACAACCTGAATTGGAACATTGACAGTCACTGGACGATCTTCAGAAATCAAAGCAAAATCCACATGCAAAGCCGCATAACTTGTTGGATGATATTGAATTTCTTTCACCAAAGCCTTACGAGAGACCTTGCCATCATTCAATTCAAAAATAGTTGTAGAAAGAACCCCTGGACGAATCGTTCTTAAAACAGCTTGTAGCTCATCACGAGGAATCGATACATTCTCATTCTTTTGATCAAGCCCGTACAACACACCGGGAACCTGCCCTTCTCGGCGCAATTTTTTCGCATCACTTTTTTTTGCGGCAGTTCTTGACGAAACCGATAACTTCATTCTTTTCTCCTGAAAATCAAGGCCTAAAGATTGGGGTGGAAGGATTCGAACCTCCGAATGGCGGTACCAAAAACCGCTGCCTTACCACTTGGCGACACCCCACCATGTTTTTTTATACACAGCAAATTAAAGGCAACATCTTAACCAGAAACAGAAATATTTAGCAACACAAATCAAGCACAAAAACGCTCTTCAAGAATTGTCCTTTACCATTTTACAAAAAAAATCTATAAGCCATTTTGAGGAGCTATCCCAAGAATTTTTTATGAGAATTGTCCATTTAAGCACCGAATTCGCCCCGATTGCCAAAGCAGGAGGTCTAGGAGAAGTCATTGTAGGCCTTAGCCGAGAGCTCACCAACCTAGGACAAACCGTCGAAATCATCCTTCCCAAATATAAATTCATTCATTTAAGCTCGATGAAAAAAGATCTCGATTTCGAATGCGAAGAAAAAAAGATCTTTCATAAAAACACCATGTGGGAGGCAACCACCGAAGACTGCAAACTTCTTCTATTAGAAACGTCTCACCCCTCTCACTACTTCTCTAGAGAACATATCTACGGCTATCCGGATGACATTTTGCGCTTTCTTTATTTTGCAAAAGCATCCTTACAATACTTACAAAACAAGAAAGAACCTATCGACATTCTTCATCTTCATGACTGGCCAGTTGCCATTGCTGCCGTTTTAGTCAAAGAAATGTTTCAAATCCCAATCAAAGCCGTTCTACTTACCATTCATAATGCCGCCTATCAAGGCTTATGCGCAGCTCACGATTTGGATGCAATCGGTTTACATGGATCTCAATATCTAACAAAAGAAAAACTACAAGATGACAGCCCTAATTATTCTCACTTAATGAATCTCTTAAAAGGCGGCATTGTCTATTCAGATGCTGTCAATACCGTATCCCCTTCTTACGCTAAAGAAATACTTCAAGAAGCCCCCTTCCAACACTCTCTTCACATCACGCTCAACAAATACAAAAACAAAATCAGTGGAATTCTCAACGGGATCGACCAAAAACTATGGGATCCAAAAAGCGATCCTTACCTGATCAAACACTATAGTTCAAAAAACTCCATCACCTCGATACTCAAAGCCAAACAAGAAGCTAAACAAACACTCAATCAACAATTCAACATCCAAGAAAACAACCTGCCTTGGATCGGAGCCGTCACCCGCATCGTCTATCAAAAAAACCCAAAACTCATCGAAGAAGGCCTAAGATACGCCATCCAAAAAGGCTGCAATTTTCTTTTACTTGGATCTTCCCCCGATCCTTCCATTCAAAACCACTACAACCATCTCAAACAAGAATTCGAACAAAATCCCAAAGCTCTTCTTCATTTTGCATACGACGAAGCGCTGGCTCATCAAATTTATGCAGCACTCGACTTTTTATTCATCCCATCCGTATATGAACCTTGCGGACTTTCTCAACTCATTGCCATGCGTTACGGGACAATTCCCATTGCCCGCAGCACAGGAGGACTGAAAGACACCGTCTTTGACAACGAAGACGCATCCACTCCCGCGAATTCAAGAAACGGATTTTCTTTCCAGCATTCAAACACACAAGAGATGCAAAATACTCTAGACAGAGCGATTCATTTTTACACTCAAGAGACCACTTCTTATCAGTCCATGGTCAGCCGCATTATCAAACTCAACTTTAGCTGGCAAAAACCGGCAAAAGAATACTTACGTCTTTATCAAACAATGGTTCAACTATAGAGAAAAGAGAATAAGGCGAGAGAAGGACTTCTCTCGCTTTATCTTTTCTTCTATGTCAAAACATTACCCAGACAAACACCAATTCTCAAGAACTAACAGGTTCTAGCATTTTGCGAATATACAATCGATTTGCATACACATAATCAATGACAGACAAAATAGTATAGCCTGCTGCAATACTTACAAAAAACTGACTTAAACTCTGAAATAAAGCCAAAGACATCCATCCCATAGTATATGGGATCATTAAACACAAAATCAAACAACAAGAAACGGCTTGTATCACCGTCTTTATCTTTCCGCTAAAACGTGCAGCCAGCGCAATCCCTCTTAACGCACACACCGTTCTCAATGTCGAAATCAACATATCGCGATATAAAAAAATAAAAACATACCACAAAGATAATTGAACCATACCCTGGGTAAACGTCAGAAAAAGCGAAATATGCATGATGCTATCCGCAACAGGATCTAAAATCTTTCCAAGATCTGTAACCTGATTCCATCGCCTTGCCAAAAAACCATCGAATAAATCAGAACACTCACAAAGAATGAGCAAACTGAGCAAAAGATAGGGCAATGACATCAGAGGGATACCCAAACTTTCATACTCAATGTAAAACAAAGGGAAAAGAGGGGTAACTATAATCCGTAAAATTGTAAAAATAAGGGCTAAATTCATCGGCGATCTAAAGATCAATAAATTATTAGGAATATAGCAGTTTGAAAAATTATGCTCAAGAACTCTATTCTTTTATTTGCAGGACATTTTATTTTTGTAATGCAAGCTGACCGCAAGCCGCTGCAATATCTTTACCTTTTGTATAACGCCATGTCGTATTGATGCGATGATCTTCTAAAATAAAACGAAATTCTTCAATCGCTTGTTTTTCCGGACGGTGCAATCGAAGCCCCTCTACCGGGTTATAAGGAATCAAATTCACAGTGCACTGCTTTCCTGAAAGAAGCTGAGCCAGCTCTTCTGCATGCTCTCTTTGATCATTTAATCCGCTTAAAAGGGTATATTCATACGTGATATCTCTCCCCGTTTTCTCAGCATATTCATCCATGGCCATTAAAATTTCTTCTAAAGGATATTTTCTTGCATAAGGAATAATTTTTTTACGCAAATGCTGGTTTGGCGCATGCAAAGAAAGGACAAGATTTACTTTGAAAGGTTCCTGCGCCAGTTTACGGATGCCTTCAACAACACCTACAGTCGATACTGTAATTCTTCTTTGAGAGATATGAAAGGCGCTAGGATCATTCAATATTTGAATGGCTTTCACTAAAGTTTCGTAATTTTCCATAGGCTCTCCCATGCCCATGAATACAATGTGAGAAACCCTCTCCCCTTTTTCCTTTAAAAACCGATCAATATGAAGCACTTGCTCAACAACTTCCGCAGGCGTCAAGTTTCTCTTCAACCCCTCTTTTCCAGAAGCGCAAAAAGCGCATCTGGCAGGACATCCCACTTGAATGGATACGCAAACGGTTCTTCTTTCTTTAGAAAGAATCAAAACCGACTCAACCCTTTTTTGATCTCGAAGTTCCCATAAAAATTTGATTGTCTCCCCATCCTCGGAATTCAAAGTCCGAATGCATTTCAAAGAAGGAAAACAAAAAGAAGAATTTAATTTAGCTCGAAGATCTTTACTCATATTCGTCATGGCATCAAAAGAAAGACATCCCTTTTGATAGACCCAATCAAAAATTTGAGCGGCGCGAAACGGCTTTTCCCCCGATTCTTCCATCCACTGCTTACATTCTTCTAAAGAGAGCGAACAAAATTCTTGCATAACGACAGAAAGTATAATACTTCAGCGACTTTCTTTCTCCTTGTTTTTAAAATCCAATCCTGGCAATGCTGTAATTAAAAATTTAGATAAGGAAGCATCTCTCATGTTTGAAAATAAGACTCTTCATAGAATCGATCGCATCTATTCCTTACTTCTTAAAATCGGCAGCAACCTTCAGAGTCTTTTTCTTTTTTACATGAGAGTCATTTGGGGGCATCAATTTTTTATTACAGGACTTGCAAAATTCACTCACATCGATGTAGTGAGTCAATTTTTTAGCAACCTTCATATCTCTCACCCCATTTTCATCGCCTATCTCATGGCTTTTGTAGAAACTTTAGGAGGACTTTGTCTCTTTTTTGGATTTGCTTCGAGGCTCGTTGCAATCCCTCTGATCATCGCCATGGTCTCTGCTTTATCACTCGCTCATAGCGACATCTTCTTTCAATTTCGCTTTCTTTTCGAACCTATGCTGCTTGTAAGAGAAGCTCCTTATCCGTTCCTTCTCACAGCGCTTCTTGTCTTCATCTTTGGCCCGGGCAGAATCTCCATCGACGCTTGGATCAAACGATGGGCAAGCAGACAACCAAAATACTAAAATTTCTGGCAATTAGATTGGCAAACAGCGTATACTGCCTTGTCCTATGAAAGAAAAATCGCCATCTATACAAGACAGCCTTAAACCCATTGTTGCTTTATGCAAAAGACGGGGATTTATCTACCCCGGATCTGAAATCTACGGGGGATTTGCCAATACATACTCCTTCGGCCCTTACGGAGTAGAACTTAAAAAAAACATCAAAGACCTTTGGTGGAAATTCTTTGTTCATGGCCGCCGCAATATGGTAGGTCTTGACGGACCGATTCTTCTGCACCCTAAAACATGGGCAGCCTCCGGACACGTCGAAGGATTCAATGACGCACTCATCGACTGTAAAGCATGTAAAGGAAGATTCCGCTGCGATCATCTCATTGAAGACGCTCTTCATAAAAGCGCAGACGGGATGTCTTTAGAACAAATGACTAAAGAAGTCCAGCAGCACAAAATTCGATGTCCTAAATGCGGAGCTTCCGATTTCACAGAAGCCAGAGTCTTCAATCTCATGTTCCATACCCACATGAGTAAAACAGGCGGAAATACAGATATCGCCTATTTAAGACCGGAAACCGCCCAAGCGATCTTTCTCGATTTTAAAAACGTCATTGACACGATGCGAGTTCGAGTCCCTTTCGGCATTGCTCAAATCGGAAAAGCCTTTCGTAATGAAATCACACCGGGAAACTTTGTCTTTCGCGTGATTGAATTTGAACAAATGGAAATCGAATACTTCATTCACGAAAATGAATGGAAAGCCTCCTTTGAAGAGTGGCTTACCTCCATGCACAAATGGTGTCAGCTGATCGGTCTTAATTCAGCAAGAATTCGTGAAAAAGAACATCCGAAAGAACAGCTTTCTCACTATTCAAAAAGAACGGTAGACCTCACTTACGATTTTCCATTTGGCTCTAGCGAGTTATATGGACTTGCCTATAGAACCAATTTCGATCTCTCTCGCCACGCTGAATTTTCAGGGCAATCTCTCGAGTACACTGATCCTGACACAAAAGAAAAATTCATCCCTCATGTGATCGAACCTACTTTTGGAGTCGAGCGCACTCTCCTTGCGCTTCTTTGCGACGCTTATGATGAAGAAGTTTTGGAAAATGGAGAAACAAGAACGGTTCTTCATTTTGCACCCACCATCGCACCGGTGAAAGTCGCCGTCTTTCCTCTCATGAAGAAAGAGCCTCTCGTCGAAAAAGCAGAAAAAATCTTCAAAACTCTGCATCACATTTGGCATGCAGAATATGACGAGTCGGGAGCCATTGGCAAACGGTATCGAAGACAAGATGAACTTGGAACTCCATTTTGTATCACGATCGACTTTGACACTTTGGAAAACGATACCGTAACACTTCGCGACCGAGACTCCATGCAACAAATCCGAGTGCCTACCAACAAACTGATTGAAATACTCAGTGAAAAACTAAATGTAGGATTTTATGAAAACCAAAGGATTACATCTTAGCTGGATTGTTGTAAAAAATCTTGAAGAAGCCATTGCCTTCTACCACGATGTCATTGGACTTAAACTCGTAGAACACAATCCGGAGTTTGGCTGGGCGGAACTAACAGCCCCTGAAGGACAAAGACTTGGTCTTGCTCAAGAAAACCCTACCTACCACATGAACGCAGGAACAAATGCTGTCGTCGCGATTTCTGTAGATGATATGGACAAAGCCATTCAAACGCTCAAAAAAAGCAATGCAAAACTCGTTGGCGAAGTGATGGAAGTTCCTGGAGAAGTCAAATTTCAAACATTTGTCGATGCCAGCGGAAATACTTTCCAACTTGCCGAAGACCTTAAAAAGGTCCATATTTAAAGAGCTATTCTCGGTTTGAATTCTTCGAGGAGATAGCGAGAATAACTCTTAAATCAGAGCTTTCTTCCTTCTATAATCTTTAGAGGAGGACAGTAAGAATAGTTTGTTTTTGAATATTCTACGTTTGCATTTTGAGAGATTAAGAATTCAGCATAAGCCTTTGCATGCTGAATGTCGGCAATCGCAAACTTACCGCCAGGTTTTAGAACGCGCAGCATTTCCAGAAGAGATTTTTCTCTTTCTTCCTTACCTTGGATGTTATGTAGGCATAAACTGGAAACAACCACATCAAATGAGCTATCGGGGAAAGGAAGAAATCGCACATCCCCCGTATGAATGCTTACCCTTTCTTTGACACCTTCTCGATCTGCATTTTCTAGGGTTTTTTCAGGCCTATTTCCTGATTGATCTTTGCTGGACCACAAGTCAATTCCATAGACCTTCCCATGGGGAAGGTGCTTTGCAGCTTCACAAAGTAAAATCCCTCTTCCACAACCAAGATCGAGCAGTTTTTCATTCCCCGTTAACTTGAGATTTTGGATGATTTTTAAAGCGATTTTAGGTTTGGCAATCTTGGTGCCATAGAGCATCCAACAACCGGTTGCAAACAGTGGCAAAAATGTGAAGAAAGAATAGAGAAAGACAATCCAAAACCATAAAGCGCTTTGAATTTGAAAAGAGAAAATTGACAGCATCAATAAGCTTAAAGAGATCAAAAAAAAATTTCTGACCACGCCTGGAGCATCGATCCCATAATCAGCTTTGCATTGTCTCATTAGATCTCCATTTCCCATCTTCTATACGTATAAGTATAAAAGACTTGCTTAATCAATGCAACGATCAAGAACGCGTTGGCAGAACAACTTCGGGTCTTTGTCTTTTTAACTCATCGAATTGCTTCGCAAGCGCCAGCACTTCTGCTTCGCTGCACCTGCCGCTATAGATCTTAAGCTTAATATCTTCTCTTTGATGCATCCAATGTCTTTCAAGCATCTTTTGCACAGTCTCAATAAAACATTGATGCGCCCGTTCTCGATTCACCTTTTTTTGCAAAATCTCTGCTAAAAAAAGCTGATGCTCCGCTTGATCCAAATCGATGGCTAAAGAAAGCAGATCTCTTGGTTTATTTTCACGCACCGCCTCAACATATTTTTGAAATAATCCCTTCGATGCCGGATGACGAAAGTGCGCCTCTGTCAAATTGGTCTCTGCGATTTGAATCAACTCCGGACAACTATCTCCCATTAAAAAAAGCCAACGTAAAAGATCTGCATCTAAAATCCGATCCGGATCTATTTCAGAAAACGTAATACTTGCACTTCTCCTCACATGTACTTGAGGAGTTGCCACCTCTACATCACCTGCCAACATCGACTCCGGAATTTGAGAAAGCCTTGCCAATTTCTTTAAACTTTCTCTCACCATAAGAGGATGATCCCATTCGCGAATTCTTTTCGCAATCGTTTGAATGAGTTCATTTTTACCGGCGGGAGACTGTATATTCAAAGACATTGAAAGACGATCAAAAAGAAATGTCAAATAATCTTTGCTTTTTTCCAAAAGAGATGTCCAGATTTGAGGCCCTTTTTCTTGTAAAATCAAGTCAGGATCGTGCTTTTCAGGAAGCGGCACCACCAAAACCTCAATCCCCGCCTTTTGAAAAAAATTCCCAACTTTAATCGTTGCTTCTTGCCCCGCTTGATCACCATCCAAAGCTAAATAGACTTGTCTTACTCCAAGCTGAATGAGCTCTTCCGCCTGATCCTGACCAAATGCAGTTCCCTGCCCTGCCACAGTCCATAAAAAGCCTGCGTGAATCAGTCTTAATGCATCAATTTGACCTTCAACAATCAAAACTCTTTTTTCTTTCGCAATCGTTTTTCGACAAAAGCTAAGGCCGAACAAAACTTTTGATTTTTTAAAAAGAGGCGTTTCCGGAGAATTGACATATTTTCCACCCTGCGTATCAGGGCGGAATTTACGCGCAGAAAACCCAACGATGGTACCTGTTGCATCACGAATCGGAATCGTGATCCGATCCATAAAAAAATCTCTTCCCTTTGAAACCAATCCAACTTCTTCCAAAAGAGAAGGCGCCACTTTCTGTTCCATCAATATTTTTTGAGTCATCTGTGGAATTCGAGGAGCATACCCAAACTCAAAGCGCAAAATAAAATCGAGATCAATCCCTCTGCTGTATAAATAATCTAAAGCTGCATGGCCATCCAAAGTATGGAGCAAACAAAATTGATAAAAATGGCTGGCTTGCATCAGAGCATCTTTCAAAACGGCTTTAGAAGGACCTTTCGGGCGATCCTCTTTTTCCACCTCTTCTAGGTGAACAGAAAAGCGCTCTGCAAGACTTTCAACCGCCTCTACAAAACTCATTCGGACATGCGTCATCAAAAACTGAATTGCATCTCCATGAGCGCCACAGCCAAAACAATGATAGTGGCTATCTCCTTTCTGGATGACAAAAGAAGGAGTTTTTTCATCATGAAAAGGACATAGTCCCTTATATGAAGCGCCGCTTTTTTGTAGCTTCATATGAGGTGTAAGCACCTCCACAAGATCAATTCTTGAACGAAGAAGTTCTAAACTTTCACGAGAATAGCTGCCCATTATTCCTTAAATATTTTCATGAGTGTAACTTCCATGTCTATATGTTATTCTCTGAAAGCCATGATTTTTCAAAAAGCTAAACATACGTTTTTCAAACACATCGCCTCTTGGAAAATGATGGCTATCAGGACGAATTTCTCCATAAATCGGCTGACGAAATAAGGATTTTTTCACCAAAAAAAGCTGATCTGAAAACCCTTGATTTGCAAAGTAAAAATTCCAAGTCGTTCGATAGGATTCTTTTTTCGCTTCTCTGTACTGTTCATTCCATACAAGATTGGCAACTCCAACATCCTCTCTTTTTTCCATGACTCTGATCGTTCGATCAATCCACTTTACCCTTTTATCCAATCTCACATCCCCCGTTAAAAATAAAAGGTAATCTCCCATGGCTGAATAAATCGCAGCTAAAGGACCCAGCGCATTATAATAAATCCAATCAGGATTTACGCCTTCATAATTTTTAGCATCGTCGCCCATGCGAAAGTCAGATCTTTTCAAATCAAAAAAAGAGAGCATTTCTTCAACGATTTCCTCAACAACAATATAGCGTGTTAAAACTCCTTTTTGAACCAATCGATCCGCAGCTTGCCTGACTTCTTTCAAGTCTTTCACATTGTTAATGATCAAAAGACGCTCTACAAAAGAGTAACAATGATTTTCTATCTGATTTACTTTAAGATATACCGGGTCTAAAAGAAGCAAGCGCCAATCTTTTTCCCAGCATACCGTTGCAAAAGAACAAGTTTTCATAACGATTGATTATTAACGTCTTTTTTAAATATCATTTCAGCATGAATTTCATCAACGAAGCACAAAAATTCTGCTGCGAAGCGGTCTTAAATTTAACAACTTATAAACTATGTTCTTCCAAAACAGAAGCAACGACAGTTCAACTCGTTCAAAAAACCGCTGAAAACACTTTAGCAAGACTTGTAAAAGAGTGCATCATCTCTTACGTCCCATACACATCTCCTCAATCCTGGTTTGGAAGTACAGTTCGATTTTTGTTTTTAGGAAACAACCCTCCCTTCCACATCGCAAGACACACCCTCGCCTCCGAAATTTATCAAAAAATAGACGAACCGACTGACACAGAAAAAGAAACAGAAGAACTCTTGTCTCCTGAAGTCAAAACACTCATCTCTTTAGTTCTCTCAGATCTCGCATTTGCCGGCGTTCTTTATGGAGCTGCAATGGCAAGTGACACATTGAAGATGCCTACAATCAGCGAACATTTCCGATCCTCATCGCCCACTCTAGCAAGCACATGTCTGAGCGTCATGCTCGTTTCTCTTTTTTATTTTGCAAACGACCAAGAGCTTTCGGATCATTAAGGAGGGAGGAAGACTCCTCCCGGGCTGTCATGCAATGACAGCCCGAAAAATAAACCACAGAGAAAAATAATTTCTATAAGTGGTGCACAAAATGTACATATTGTACAATTGTGTATCTAAGTGAATGGGGGAGTATATGACAGCTTACTTTGATAAAGAGGTGTCTATAACCGATGCGCGAGGTAATATTGGCGGAATTACCGATGAAGTATTTTACTCAGGCATAAAGGTTGCAATTACAAAAAACGGAACTCCTGTAGCCGTTGTTGTTCCTATAGACCTTGTAGAAGCGTTACAAGCAATAGAAGATAGCATTGATCTCGAAGATGCAAAAAAAGCAATCAAGAGAATTCAAAAAAGAGGGGCTGATAACTGGGATCAAGTGAAAAAGAAAATGGGCCTGTGAAGTACAAAATCATTTTAGATAAGAATGTGACGGAGCTTCTCTGTTCTCGTTCTATACCTGATAAAGATAAAGCAAAGATCTCGAAGAAGATAGACGGTCTTGCAGAAAACCCACGTCCAAGAGGTTTGGAAAAACTGAAAGAAATTGACGGGATCCCCGTCTATAGAGTTCGCTTTGGTGACTATCGAGTCATTTATTCTGTGACAGACGATAAACTTCTTGTATTGATTCTTAAAGTTAGAAATCGTCGTGAAGTATATCGTTAAAAATTGTAGATCATCCGAGAAATTGAGATAAGCATCCATTTCTCGGATGAAAACTTTAAACATTCCCATAACATTCACCCTATGCTACAGTTCGGGCTGCAACTGATCGGTCCCCTTTGGGGCCCGGTTGCAGAAATATATAGAGGGAATTGCAAAACTAGCGCCCAAAATATGATTTTTCGAAATTTTGACATCGAAACACTTTTTGATAT
>DAIDHZ010000028.1 GCA_027451825.1 Chlamydiota bacterium | reverse complement strand
TAAGCGCGTTTGCCATCCTCTGTGTTATCCTGCCGCGAACGAAGTGAGCGATCCTGCCGGCGAAGCCGATCCTGTTCTTTTTTAATATCTTGAAAGGTTTCTCAAATATAGGTACCAATTAACCGGATGAACCATTTTTTTTAAAAAAAAAGAATGTTCAAGTTGTTTCGGTATATAAAGCTTCATTGATTATTGTTTGAGCTTCTTTGAGTATGCAATTTAAATGATCCGTGCCGAGAAAGCTTTCTCCATATATTTTGTAGATATCTTCCGTTCCTGAAGGACGTGCTGCAAACCATCCATTTTTTGTGATCACTTTCACCCCTCCAATAGGAGCTTGATTCCCCGGCGCATGAGTCAGAATCGCGAGGATTTTTTCTCCTGCTAAATTTTGAGAATGGATGTTTTGGACAGAGAGATTTTTTAATCTTTTTTTTTGTGCAATGGTGGCAGATGCTTCAATCCTGTCGTATACGGGTTCTCCAAATTCATGAACGATATCTTGATAGATTTGTCCTGGGTCTTTACCGAGTTTTGCGGTCATTTCTGCAGCAAGCAAAGCCATGACGATACCATCTTTGTCTGTCGTCCATACTGTGCTGTCTAAACGAGGAAATACAGCTCCTGCGCTCTCTTCGCCTGCAAATCCGAGAGAGCCGTTTAATAAGCCATCAACGAACCATTTGAATCCTACAGGCACTTCGTAGAGTTTTCGTCCTAGTTTTGCGGCTACCTTGTCGATCATTTGACTGCTGACAAGAGTTTTTCCGACAGCGGCATCTTTTTTCCAAAGAGGCCGATGTTGAAACAGATAGAAAATCGCAGCTGAAAGATAATGATTTGGAGGAAGCAAACCGCTTTTGCAGACAATTCCATGCCTATCGTGATCCGTATCACAAGCAAATGCGATATCAAAATGATCTTTGAGTTCAATGAAACCTTGCATTGCATAGCAAGAGGAAGGATCCATTCGAATTTTTCCATCCCAATCGACTGTCATAAAGCGAAAGGTAGGATCGATCGTTTCTCTTACGACAGTGAGATTCAGCCCATACATTTCAGCAATGGGTTTCCAATAATGAACTCCGGCGCCGCCAAGCGGATCAACTCCAATGCGGATCTTGGATTGAGCGATCGTCTTCATATCAATGATATGGCCAAGATCTTGAATGTAGGCATTCAGATAATCATGCCTTTTTGTCGTTGAGGAATGAAGCGCTTTTTCAAAAGGAATTCTCTGGATGTCCATCAATTGATTTTTGAGAAATTCATTGGCTTTGTCTTGAATCCAATTGGTGATGTCCGGTTCCGCCGGTCCTCCATTGGGCGGATTATATTTAAATCCACCTTGATCGGGAGGGTTGTGCGAGGGGGTAATTACAATGCCGTCGGCAAGATTATTTTTGCGTCCATGATTATAGGTGAGGATCGCATGGGAAATGACCGGCGTCGGAGTGTATTCATCTTTCGCTGCGAGCATGACTGTTACGTTGTTTGCTGCCAACACTTCAAGAGCGCTTTTTAAAGCAGGTTCAGAAAGGGCATGCGTATCTATCCCAAGAAATAAAGGACCGTTGATCTTCTCTTTTTTGCGATATAAGCAGATTGCTTGCGTGATTGCGAGAATGTGATGTTCATTAAAATTCTTATCTAAGGAAGATCCTCGATGACCTGAAGTGCCAAAGACAACCTGCTGAGATGGGTTGGATGGATTCGGGATGTTAGCATAATAAGCTTTGATGAGGTTTGCGACGTCGACGAGCATGTTTGGCGTTGGGTGTTTTCCTGCGAAAGGATTGATTTTCATGTGAGCTTCTCTTATTTATTTTTCTTTTTTCGAATCTCTTGCTCTGCTTGCTGCCAGTCTTGATCAGCCATGCCATCTTGACGGCCCCGCTGTTCATAGAGTTCATAGGCGCGTTTGGCGATTTGCGTCGTCAAATCGGGAGTTGTTTTAGGTTTTTTAATGGGATCAAAAATTCGATACGCAAGGAGTTTGATGCAATCATTGAAGAAAAACCACGCCAGAGCATAGCCCCAAACAAAGAAAGCCCAAAGCCAGCCGATAGGCGTCATGAGGAATCCATACACAGCAATGAAAGTGGCAAGTGTTTGCGTGCCTAGGACTGCTACCCATAAAATCCGAGCGGGGCGTATGGTCCAGAAAGGGCCTCGTGTACGTGTGATAAAAATCGTCATGTGTCCGGCCACAGATAATTTTAAATACATCAGCGTTTGGATCTGTGAACGATCGATGTAAAAAACACGCTCCCCAAGATAAAACAATCCGAAAGATGCAATGACTCCAATGATACCTAATACTGTAGCGATTCCTAGTACCATTCGCATATTCCAAGCTTCGGGCTGATTCTTATAGCGAACATTGTCATAGGCAATCGACAAGATAGCTCCGTCATTGAGCAATGCTAGCATTACGATCATCACTGCAGTCACAGGATAGAAGTTAAATACCAAGATCGAAAGAGTCATGAAAAACAGTACACGCAGGGTCTCGGCAATGCGGTAGATCGCATAGCTATTCATCCTCTGGAAAATTTTTCGGCTCTCCTTGATTCCTTCAATGATGACTGACAAGCCGGGCGCTAATAATACAATGGATGCGGCAGCGCGCGCAGCATCGGTTGCCCCCGATACGGCAATACCGCAATCTGCTTTTTTTAAGGCAGGAGCATCATTAACTCCATCGCCGGTCATGCCGACAATATGGCCGCGCTTCTGTAGGATGTCTACGATATGGAATTTATGAGCAGGAAATACTTGAGCAAATCCATCGGCATGTTCAACGGACTCTGCCAAGTGCACTGTTTCTTGATGTTCCGTGTCTCCCAATCCGCTCGCATCCAGAATATTTGTTCCCAAATCGAGTTGTCTTGCCATTTCTCGTGCGATGGCCACTTGATCCCCCGTAACCATCTTGACGTTCACTCCCATTTGACGGGCATTGGCAATGGTTGCTTTGGCTTGTTCTCGAGGCGGATCAAATAAGGGGAGAACACCGACAAATTGCCATTGGCCTTCCGTATCTTCTCTCGCAACCCCGAGCGAGCGAAAGCCTCGAGCTGCAAATTCATTGACCGCTTGCTCAACGGAAGATTTCACTTCGTTTGCATTGGCTGACATCTCTAAAATGACCTGCGGAGCTCCCTTTGTCGTCTTGAATTGTTTTCCATCGGAAGTTTGGACGCTTGCTTCAGTACGTTTATGGACCGGGTCAAACGGTTGAAAATGGATCACGTCATAGCCTTTTAAATCTTCTTGATTTTTTAGACCGCTGAGTACAGCCAAATCAATGGTATCTTTGTCTTCTGCACGAGAGGCTAGAGCCGCTAAAAAGATGACTTGATCCGTTGAGATTCCATTGACGCTAAACGGCTCTCCAAGAGTGAGCTTGTTCTGAGTCAATGTTCCTGTCTTATCTGAGCATAATATGTCGACTCCGGCTAATTCCTCAATGGATGCTAATCGGGTTACAATCGCTTGCTGTTTTGCTAATAAACGTGCGCCGACTGCCATTGTGACCGATAGCACAGTCGGCATCGCTACAGGAATTGCAGCCACGAGAAGCACTAAAGCAAATTGTAAGGTCGTGAGAACGGGATCTCCGCGGAGGATCGCGAAAGCAATGATGACTGCTACAAGAGTGATTGCAAGAATAATTAAGTAGTTTCCGATCTTGATGACAGCGCGTTGAAAATGACTGATGGTGTGTGCTTCTGCCACTAATTCCACGGTCTTTCCAAAATAGGTGTTTTTGCCGGTGCCGTACACCATTGCATCAATTTCTCCTTGGCGGATGATCGACCCTGAGAATAAAGCGTCTCCGGATTTGCGTTCGACGGGTAAAGATTCTCCTGTTAATGCGGATTGGTCGACTTCTACCGGATCTCCTGTTAAAAGGCGTACATCAGCCGGTACAATATCACCTAAACGTACGCGGATGACGTCTCCGGGAACGAGTTCGCGTGCCGGTAAGTCCATCCATTTTCCATCGCGTTTCACTTTGGCTCTGATTGCTAATTGGGCTTTTAGAGCATTAATTGCATTCCCTGCTTGTCGCTCTTCCCAGAATCCGACGAGGGCATTCGAGAATAGTAAAAGGAGAATAATGAAAAAGTCCGGCCAATGTTCAACCACGGCAGACAGAATGACCGCTCCTTCAATCATCCATGGAATCGGTCCCCAGAAATAAGAGAGAAATTTGAGAAATGGATTTTCTTTTTTTTCTTGAATCTCGTTGGGTCCATACTGGATGCGTCTTTTTTCTGCTTCTTGCTGACTGATCCCATTAGAAGATGATCCTAACCGAGTTTGTAGATCGGATAAGGGGATGGATTGAAAATCTTCCTTTATGAGATTTGGTTTCATATTCGTCCTTGTAATCGTAGGAAAGCGCCTACCAAGATGATCAATAATAGGGTCCATAATCCAATCGCAATGCGCGTGGCTTTGATGGCGCGATCTTTTTCCCACCAGGTTGTAGGGTGAACGCCTTGTATCAAAAATGTGATGATGGCTGCAAGATTGATACAAATTAGGTTCATCACAAACAGCTCTAATGCATTCAATGCCATTGACGTTAGCCCGTTGCCCAAGAGCATTCCGAATGTCACAAGAGGCGGTAGTAATGCTACAGCTACCATGACCCCAATTAAAATAACGGAAAGACCTGTGGTGAATGCGAGTGCTCCTGCACATCCTGACGCTAAAGCTACAGCGAAGTTTCCAATTCCGAGTCGTATGCGTAACGCTATTTCAGCCGCTTCCGGGTTTACTTGTATCAATAAACCAAAAATGATGGATAGCATCGTGATGATTCCAATTCCGGTTAAACTTGTTAAAAGAGAATGTCGTAATAACGCTAAATCACCCAAGGTTGTTCCAAGAGCCAATGCGATGTTGGGGCCTAATAGAGGTGCAATGACCATGGCTCCGATAATAATAGATACACTATTTTGGTAAATGCCTACGGCAGCTACAATTGTAGATAATATTGTCATGGCTAGATACGTTCGTGAACAGCGTGCGGCATCTTTGATGCTTTGGTATAATTCTTCTCTGTCAATTCTCTCCCGCGTTTTTTCCCCGGGAGGATTTTTAAAAGCAACCTCCTCGCGCGGTAATGTTGCGTCAACAGGTAAGATGAGTACTCGTTTTTCTTGACTTGCATATTTTTCTAATGCATCAAGCACAGCTTCGCTCTTTTCGGCTTCTAATAAAATCCGCACTAGGATTTTCGAATCTTCAAGTCGCAACCTGCTATGTTCTAGTAACTTGAATCCATTTAAAAGTTTTTTAACTTCATCTTCTTCTTTCTCTTGCAAAACGAATTCAATCAGCCGCAGAGCCATGGCTTGTTATCCTTTCCATTCCCAATTTCGCACTTCCGGCATCTCTTATACATTGCTAAAATTCATAACCGTCGGGGATTTTTGTTCCGGCTGCAATGATTGTGATTCCATCGCGTACAAAGATTCCATCTCCATCAAATGTGGTGTATTTATTTTTATTGATGATCCTTGCGCCATCACCGATTTGAACGCGTTCATCGATAATTGTCTTTTCGATGAGACAGTTTTCGCCAATCCAATAATTTGGATCCGGAGTCTGGAGGCTACAAAGATGATTTCCCATCATCACTGTATCGCGGATCACAGAACCTTGTTTAATATGCGAGCAAAAACCGATCACGGAATTGGTGATTTCACTCGCTTCAATAATGCATCCTTCACAGATCATAGATTGAGAAATTGTCGTTTTTTTGATTTTTGGACCGGGAAGAAAAGTAGGACGGCTGAAAATGGGATTTTTTTTGTCATACGCATTGAGTCCGCCTTCGGAGCCAATCAACAAAAGATTGGCTTTATAATATGAGGCCACAGTGCCGATATCTTCCCAATAACCCTTGTACACATAAGCGGCGGTGTTTCCTTTTTGGACTGCCGTCGTGATGAGATGATAGCCAAAATCATGTCGTTGATCTGTTTGAAGAAGCGCTATAAGGAACTCTCTTTTAAAGACATAAATCCCCATTGATCCAAGATATGAAGATGGCTTTGAGTCAGATAGCTCAAATTTTTGAAGCACTTCGGCGTTTTTAGGTTTTTCTACAAAATCTGTTACAAGATGATGAGAGTCAATTTTTAGAAGACCCATTCGATACGCTTCTTTTTCAGAGACTATGATGGATGCAATGGTTAGATCGGCATTTTTTGATTGGGCGAATGAAACCATTTCTTGAAAGTCAATATTATAAAGCTGATCCCCGGCTAAGATTAAAAAATAATCGGCGGAAGAGTTTTCGAGGATGATTGATAAATTTTTGCGCACGGCATCGGCGGTTCCTTCATAACATTGAATTTCTCCGTTTGGATTTTTCCGAGGCGATAAGATTTTTACAAAACCGGGATTTTGAGAGTCAAAATGATATGTTTCGTGAATATGATGATGCAGTTCTTCCGGGAGGTATTGCGTCATTACGAAAATTTGCCGAATACCGGAATTGATCGAGTTAGAGATGGGGATATCGATAAGACGATATCT
Organism: Chlamydiota bacterium; assembly: GCA_027451825.1. GTDB lineage: Bacteria > Chlamydiota > Chlamydiia > Chlamydiales > SM23-39 > DAIDHZ01. The sequence goes on along the minus strand of DAIDHZ010000028.1, from coordinate 13,477 downwards.
ACCGCCATAAGAAATCGCAGGTTTTGCATGGTGTGTCGTCAAAGGTTGCAATCGTGTTCCTTGCCCTCCTGCAAGAATAATTGTGGCAATTTGCATAGGTTCCCCCTTGATATTGACTTTGAAGTATGCTCGATATCTTTCTTCTTTATAAAACTAGAAAAAAAAGTCAATGATTTTTTAATAAATGAGGTTTTATCTCTTTTTTCAAAAAAGTTTTTTAATGATCAGCGCCATGGTTGGCACAGGTTTTCTCTCGCCTTAAATTTTGATGTCTTGGGAAAATAAAAGATCTATGATCAATCAGGAAGAAAGTAAAGCCGTTCTTGTATTGGAAGATGGTACTCTATTTTATGGGCGTTCGAGCGCTGAGTATAGAATTGCTTGCGGAGAGATTGTTTTTAACACGGCCATGACAGGATATCAAGAAATTTGCACTGACCCTTCTTATGCCAATCAAATTGTTCTTTTTACAACAAGTCACATAGGAAATGTGGGCGTGAATGAAGAAGATACTGAGTCTTCTCAGGTTTGGGTAAAAGCAGTCATTGCTCGTGAAATATCGCAATCCACCAGCCATTGGAAAGGTAAAAAAAGCTTCGTCATGTTCTTAAATGAACATAAAATCCCATGGATAGAGGGGATTGACACTCGAAAATTGATAAGACACATTCGAAATAAGGGGACAAAAAATGCTTGCATAATGGTAGGTGAAATAAAGACGGATTTTGCGATTGAGCTTGCCAAAAAGCATGTCCCAACAAAAGCTTTGAGAGCCGCCTTTGCACCGAGAAAATATTTAGTGCAGAATGGAGAATGGCCTGAATTAGGATTTTCAAATGTTTTAACAGACGACGCACCGAAGATTTTTGTTTATGATTTTGGAGTTAAGTTAATGATTTTAAAAGCGCTTGCTCGCTTAGGCTGCAAGGTAGAGGTTGTTCCATATACTACGTTGGCAGATGAAGTTTTATCCAGGAACCCCGATGGCATTATTCTTTCGAATGGACCCGGAGATCCTGCATCGATTGGAGATCGGATTGTAGAACTACAAAAGCTCATATCCAGCAAAGTTCCTGTTTTTGGAATTTGTTTGGGATGTCAGCTCATCGCCATTGCAGCCGGAGGCAGTACGAAGCGGATGAAATTTGGACATCATGGAGCCAATCATCCGGTATATGACATCAAAAAAAAGAAAGTCTACATCACAAGTCAAAACCATAATTTTGTGATTGATGAAAACACTCTTCCTTTTGAATTTGAGATGACTCATGTCTCTCTTTTGGATGGTTCTTTGCAGGGAATCAGATCCAAAAAAGGTGAAGTGATGGGATTTCAAGGCCATCCGGAAGGATCTCCGGGGCCTCAAGACATTGGAGTTTTGTTTGAAGAATTTTTAACCATCATTCATAAGAAAAAATCTCAAAGATGCCTTTAGATCGTTCAATCAGAAAAGTTTTAGTGATTGGCGCAGGTCCTATTGTGATAGGACAAGCGTGCGAGTTTGATTATTCAGGGACGCAAGCTTGCAAGGCTTTAAAAGAGGAAGGGTGTACAGTCATTCTTCTCAATTCCAATCCGGCAACGATCATGACAGATCGTCATATCGCTGATGCAGTTTACATAGAACCCATCACTTTAGAAGTCGTAGAAAAAATCATTTGCCGCGAGCTCCCGGATTCTATTTTGCCCACAATGGGAGGCCAAACCGCATTGAATTGCGTAAAAAAAGCTGCTGAACAAGGAATTTTAAAGAGATACGGAGTTCGCCTGATTGGGGTTACGCTCGATACAATTGATAAAGCTGAAAATAGACATCTCTTTATTCAACAAATGTTGAAGATTGGCTTAGAAATTCCAAGATCTTTTTGTGGAATCAATTGGGATGAGGTGATTTTAGCTCAAAAAAGTCTTGGATTTCCTTTGATTGTCCGCACTTCGTTTACCTTGGGAGGACAGGGAGGAGGCATTGCTTATGACTTTGAAGAATTAAAGCGCATTTGTGAAGAAGCTTTTGTGTTCTCTAAAGAATTGCTACTTGAAGAATCGTTGATTGGATGGAAGGAATATGAACTGGAAGTCATGAAAGACAAAAAAGGAAACTGCATTGTTGTTTGCGGGATAGAAAATATAAATCCAATGGGAGTTCATACCGGAGATTCGATCACGGTCTCTCCGATTCAGACATTGAGGGATAAAGAATATCAACGGATGAGAAAAAGAGCATTCCAAATCATGGAAGCTATTGGAATGATTTCAGGCGGATGCAATGTTCAATTTGCGGTGGATCCAAAAACAGGTCAAATGTTTTGCATTGAAGTGAATCCTAGAGTGTCTAGATCTTCTGCTTTTGCTTCTAAAGCAACAGGGTTTCCTATTGCTAAAATCGCAGCAAAGCTGGCGGTTGGATATACTTTAGATGAACTGAAAAATGAAGCAGGACTCTCTTTTCCCTCTTCTTTTGAACCGGTGATGGATTATGTAGCATTGAAAATTCCTCGCTTTGATTTTGCAAAGTTCCCGCAGGCTAACCCGTATTTGTCGACGCACATGAAATCGGTTGGGGAAGTCATGGCAATAGGGAGAACTTTTAAAGAAGCTCTTCAGAAGGCGATCTCTAGTACACCGTTTCATCAAAATCTTGACATTGGACTGCGTCAAAGCCCCGGGATTGAGATTGTCGAAGATGGGGGTAGCATTGCATCAATACAACCCCCATCTTCGACAACTCAATCGCGGGAGCTTTCACGCAACTCCAATGTCAAGATTTTGATGAAACGGTGTACTAGTTTAGATTGTATTTCTCATGGAAGAGACCCTGCATTTTTTCTCGATCTTAGAAGTAAATTAAAAACAACTCATTATCAACAGTTTGAGTTTATTTTTGAGGCATTCAATAAAGAGATGTCTGTGGAAGAGGTTCATTCTTTGACAAAATACGATCCTTGGTTTTTAGAGCAAATCAACAGTTTAGTGAGGGAAGAAAAAGCCATTCGAAGCGATTTTATTGAAGGGATTGACTTTGAGAAAATGTACCGATGGAAACAGATGGGGTTTTCTGATGAAAAGTTAGCCATTCTTTTGCGTTGTCAAGAAAAACAAATTGCTGAAAGAAGAAAAAAACTACACCTTTTTCCGGTTTATAAAAGAGTGGATACCTGTAGCGGTGAATTTCTAAATGACATTGCTTATATGTATTCGACGTATGAAGAAGAATGCGAAAGCCGTCCTACAGAGAAGAAAAAAGTCCTTATTTTAGGAAGTGGTCCTAATCGGATTGGACAGGGGATAGAATTTGATTATTGTTGCTCTCATGCAGCAAGAGCGATTCAAGATTTGGGCCATGAGTCAATCATCATCAATTGCAATCCGGCCACTGTTTCTACGGATTATGACACGGCTGATCGACTCTATTTTGAACCTTTGACGATGGAATATGTTCGTGAAGTGATTCGCATTGAAAATCCTTTGGGAACGATCATTCAATTCGGAGGACAAACGCCTTTAAATATCGGGAAACAGTTGCAAAAAGAAGGCATTTCTTTATTAGGCACTTCTTTTAACTCCATCGATCTTGTGGAAGATCGAAAAAAATTTCGATCTTTTGCTGAGAAGATCGGAATTCAACAGCCTCAAAATGGAGTTTTTTCCTCAGCGAAACAAGCGTTGCAAATGGCAAAAACAATGGGGTTTCCCATGATTCTTCGTCCTTCTTATGTGATTGGAGGAAATGCGATCCAAAAAATACAAAATATCAATGAGCTGAAAACATACTTGCAAACTGTGGATTTAACACTTGCGGCACCTATTTTGATGGAAAAGTTTTTAGAAGATGCGATGGAAGTGGATGTAGATGCCATAGGTGATGGAAAAGAAGTCTTTATTTGCGGAATTCTTGAACAAGTTGAGCCTGCAGGTGTGCATTCCGGCGATTCCATGAGTTTTTTATCTCCTTATCGATTGGATCAAAAGTGGCAGCATGTCATTGAAAGCCAAACAAGAAAAATAGGTAAAGCCCTTAAAATTGTCGGCTTATTTAATGTTCAGTTTGCCATTTGCAACAATGAAGTCTTTGTCTTGGAAGTGAATTTAAGAGCTTCTCGTACAATTCCTTTGCTTTCTAAAATCACAGGGCTTGCTTTTGTGCAAATTGCAATGAAATGTATTTTAGGGGTCTCTCTTAAAGAGCAAGGTCTCTCAATCAAAGCAAAACCAAATTTTCTTGGATTAAAGCTGCCTGTTTTTCCTTTTTCCAGGTTGCATCTGAAAAATGAGCTATTAGGACCTCAAATGAAATCCACAGGAGAGGTTTTATGCATCGCAAAGACATGGGATGAATTGTTGATCAAAGCAAGGATCTATGCATCAGAGCAAAATGACTTATTTACAAGCGATTTAGAAAACAAATTACCTAGCCCTCATCATTCTTCTCTTTGGGATATTTACGCGATCTGATCGGTTCAAGCTATTTGCAAAAATTCTTTGATAACGTACCCTCTTAAAGAATGATGAAAAATAAAGCCTTATTCTGCGAACCCTCTCAATTTGAACAGTTACTCGATTTGATCAAAAAGGCCGGTTACAAGTTGCTAGGTCCTACTGTGCGAGATGAAGTGATTATCTATGATGAGCTCCATTCTGCTAAGGATTTACCGATTGGTTGGATGGATGAGCAAGATCCGGGACGATATCGTCTAAAACGTCGCAGCGATCGTGCGTATTTTGGTTACAATTTGGGGCCGCATAGCTGGAAAAAATATCTTTTCCCTTCGCAAGAGAAGTTATGGACAGCAAAAAAACAAGAAAATGGGTTTGTCATTTTGCAAGAAGCTCCACTGCCGGAAGAGAAAATGGCATTCATTGGCGTACGTGCTTGCGAAATGCAGGCGATTTTTGTGTTAGATAAAGTATTTAATACAAAATTAGCCGTATATCAGCAGTATCAGAAACGAAGAGAAAATACGTTTATCATGGCAGTGCAATGTACAACGGCTGCCAATACGTGTTTTTGCGCCTCTATGCAATCGGGCCCTAAGGTAAAAGAAGGTTATGATCTAGCTCTTACAGAGGTGATTGATGAACACGTGCATTATTTTATACTCATGATTCGAACTGAAAGAGGAAGATCGATTTGTAAAAGTCTTCCATTTCGCGAGGCTACAGATGATGAATGCCATCTTGCAGGAGTTCATGTGGAGAGGACTGTAGAAAAGATGATTCGTAAAGTGGACAATGCTCATGTGCATGAAGTATTAATGCAAAGTTGGGATAGTAAGCAATGGGACAAAGTGGCGGATCGCTGCATTAATTGCGCAAATTGTACGATGGCATGTCCTACTTGTTTTTGTTCAAATACGGAAGATTTGGTGAACATTGATGCCACGCAAGTAGACCGCTGGCAAAGTTGGGAGTCGTGTTTTAACTTGTCGCACTCTTCCATTCACGGAGGAAGCGTTCGATCTTCCGCACAATCACGGTATCGTCAATGGCTGACTCATAAGTTTGGAACTTGGTGGGATCAATTTGGTGTTTCCGGATGTGTGGGATGCGGCAGATGCATTACATGGTGTCCTGTGGGGATTGATGTGACGGAAGAATTGAAAGAACTACAAGTAGAGTACAATGAAAAAAATCGTTGATATTTTAAACGAACATTCCTTTTTTCAAGGGTTATCTTTTAAGGATTTAGAATTTATTGCAGGATGCGGGAGAAATATTGTCTTTCAAGAAAAAGAGATGATTGCTAAACCCGGCGATATTGCCAATGAATTTTATTTGATATGTCATGGACGAATTGCCATGATTTTAGATCTTCCGTCCCATGCTCCTTTTATTTTTCAAACGCTGAGCAAAAATGATATTGTTGGATTGTCATGGCTGATTCCTCCTTATCGATGGACGATTTCTGCACAAGCCATGGAAGAGACCACTGCGATTGCGATCAATGGAGCTTGTCTTCGAGGAAAGTGTGAAGAAGATCCTTCTTTAGGATTTAAGTTAATGAAACATCTTGTACAAGTACTTGTTGCACGAGAGGATGCTGCACGGCTGCATCTTCTTGACGTTTATGGCATAAAAAAAACATAAGCCTTTATGTTGATACCGCAGATCTATCAAATTCAAACGATCACGCAGAATACTTCGGATATATTCACTTTAACTTTGGCAGCAAAAGATGGCGGCAAAGGAATGGCTTTTTTACCGGGTCAGTTCAATATGCTGTATCATTTTGGATTTGGTGAAGTCGCGATTTCGATTTCAGGGGATCCATCAAATCAAGAGACTCTTGTCCACACCATACGGGCCGTTGGATCTGTGACAAAGAGTTTGCAAAAGCTCAATGTCGGTGATGAAATTGGCGTGCGAGGTCCTTTTGGATCAAAATGGCCTCTTTCGAAAACGGATTGCGACGTGCTTCTTGTTGCAGGCGGTATTGGACTTGCGCCTCTTCGACCTGCTTTGTTTGATCTTGCAGCTCATAAGGATCAATATCGAAAGATCACTCTTTTATATGGGTCTAGAAATTCAAGCGATGTGATCTATCATGACGATCTAGAACAATGGCAAAAACTTGGGATCAACATAGAGCTTACGGTCGATTGCGCAGATATGGATTGGAGAGGTCATGTCGGGGTTGTCACGCCGCTCATTCAAAAAAATATCATCGATCCTCAAAACACACTTGTTTTAATCTGCGGTCCTGAGATTATGATCAAATTTGCCGTGCATGAGCTATTGGGCGCTCAAGTCGATGAAAAAAATGTTTTTATATCTCTTGAAAGAAATATGCAATGCGCCGTTGGTTTTTGCGGACATTGTCAATATGGCCCTTATTTTCTTTGTAAAGACGGTCCTGTCTTTTCCTATGCACAGCTACAGCATTGGCTTATGATCAAGGAGTTGTGATGAATAAACTAGCGATTGTAAAACCCGATCTTCCAAAACTTGCCGTGTGGAAGTTTGCCTCCTGTGATGGGTGTCAATTATCGCTATTGGATTGCGAAGATGAACTTCTTCCCATGACAGAAATACTTCAGATCAGCAATTTCCCCGAGGCTTCTAAAGTAAAAGTGGAAGGCCCTTACGATCTTTCTCTTGTGGAAGGATCGATCTCTACGGAAGCCGATAAAGAGCGTATTCAAGAAGTGCGAAAACAATCCAAAGTGCTGATTACGATAGGAGCTTGTGCGACAGCGGGCGGCATTCAAGCGTTACGCAATTTTGCAAATCTCGATGATTATATGAACGTTGTGTATGCGCGTCCGGATTATATTCAGAGTCTTGCAACATCCACCCCGATCTCGCAACATGTGCACGTGGATTATGAATTGCATGGCTGTCCGATCAATAAATATCAGTTACTTGAAGTGATCACTAGTTTTATTCGGGGAAAAAAGCCTGCCGTTTCGAGCAGCAGCGTGTGCACAGAATGCAAGAAGAAAGGAAATGTTTGTGTCACTGTAGCTTACGGAATTCCTTGCTTAGGCCCAGTGACGCATGCAGGATGTGGAGCTTTATGTCCTTCATATCGGCGAGGCTGCTATGGTTGTTATGGGCCTAAGGAAACAGCAAATCCTTTAGCTTTGACTCGCTGGTGGGAGCAAGAACTGAATACTGAATCCCAATCCATTAAACACCTTTTACGCAACTTCAATTGCGCATCTGAACCATTTAAAGCAGCAAGTGAACATTATGAGCAGTGAAGATGATGTGAAAAAGTTGCATCTAAAAGCGGGGATGAAATCGAAAACAATCAATGTCGATTATCTGGCCCGCGTTGAAGGTGAAGGCGCTCTATACATAAAAACGAAAGATCACAAAGTAGAAACTGTTCAGTTAAAGATTTTTGAACCGCCTCGTTTTTTTGAAGCGCTTCTTAAGGGTCGCGAGATGTGGGAAGCTCCTGATATTACGGCTCGCATTTGTGGAATTTGTCCTGTGGCTTATCAGATGAGCTCAGTCCATGCAATGGAAAATGCTTTAGGTGTAGATATTCCGGACTCTATCCATCAGTTGCGCAGACTGATGTATTGTGGGGAGTGGATTGAAAGCCACACCTTGCATGTTTATATGCTCCATGCTCCTGATTTTTTGGGGTATCTCGATGCCATTGAAATGTCTAAAAATGATCCAAACTCTCTGAAGAGAGGGCTTCGGTTAAAAAAAGCGGGAAATGAGATCATTCGTCTTCTTGGGGGAAGAGAAATGCATCCTATCAATGTAAAGATAGGAGGTTTTTATAAGCTGCCGAGGAAAAATGAGTTCGCAAAGCTTGAAGAGCAGTTAAAACAGGCCCGTGATGATGCGATAGAAACGGTAAAATGGGTGAGCCGTTTTCATTTTCCATTTCTTGAAAGACCTTACGAATGTGTTTCGTTAATACATCCAACAGAATATCCAATGGCCTTAGGGCGCATCGCATCCAGTTCCTCCTTGAACATCGGCGCTGAAGAATATGATCAGTATTTTGAAGAGCAGCAAGTTCCCTATAGCAATGCACTGCAGTCTACATTAAAAAATAAAGGATCTTATTTGGTAGGCCCTATGGCTCGCTACAACCTGAATCATAAAAACTTTTCAAAGCTTGTCCGAGAGATCATGAAAGACATCCAATTTGAAGAGGTTTGTCGAAACCCGTTTAGAAGCATTGTGATTCGAGCTTTGGAGATACTCTATGCATGCGATGAAGCATTAAGAATTATTGCAGCTTATGATGAGACGCAAAAGCCTGCATCAGTGAATGTAGAAAAAAGAAAATCAGTAGGATATGGAGCCACTGAAGCTCCCAGAGGTTTATTGTACCATCGATATGCTTTGAATGAACAAGGATTGATTGAACAAGCAAAGATTGTTCCTCCGACCGCACAAAATCAAAAATCCATTGAAGAAGACTTATGTGACTTTGTGGCTAAGAATCTTTCTCTTTCGGATCAAGATCTTGTATGGAAATGCGAGCAGGCGATTCGTAATTATGATCCTTGCATCTCATGTTCTGCCCATTTTTTAAAGTTATATCGAAAATGATTCAAGAGATTATGATTGTGGGGATTGGCAATCCATATCGAGGCGATGATGCGGCAGGATGGGTTGTGATTGATGGGTTGATGAAAATCATAGGTTCTGTCATTCGGCTTGAGAAGAGACGAGGAGATTTTGCTGAATTAATCGACATCTTTTCGACGTATAAGACCGTGTATTTAGTCGATGCATGTCAAAGCAATGGGCCTTTAGGAGATTGGCAGCGTATTGATCTCCATCACCAACCAAAGATGGAAGAACGTCCTCAGACATCAACACATGGCTTTGGCATTTTTCAGGCCATTTCTATCGCAAAAAATCTAGGACAACTTCCAAATAGGATCATCCTTTATGTGATCAATGGAAATCATTACACTATGCAGAGTGGACTTTCTTCTTTGGTTTCTAAAAGCGTTGATATTGTTATAGAAAAAATCTTAAATGAAGAGGACATTCGATCATGCATGAACAAAGCGTAATGAATCATTTAATGAATAAAATTCTGATGTTAGCAGAAAAAGAAAAAGCAACGCAAGTCACGAAAGTGTCGGTAAAGTTAGGTGCTCTTTCTCATATGTCTTGCGAGCATTTTAAAGAACATTTTGATATCGCAGCAAAAGGGACTATTGCAGAGAATGCTCAAATTGATGCCGAGGAATCCAATGATATTCATGATCCGGATGCACAGGCAGTCTTACTGAAGAGCATTGATGTTGCAAGTCCTGAACAACCCAATTGAAAAGATGCAAGAAAGGGTGACGATCACGATCCAAGGTTGTGTTCAAGGCGTTGGATTTCGTCCTTTTATTTACCGATTGGCCAAGAAGCATCAATTGGTTGGACATATTTGTAATACGGCTGCAGGCGTGAAGATTGATGTACAAGGGATTCAAGATGCCATTTCAAAATTTCAAAATGACATTGTTCATCAAAAGCCCGAAGGTGCATCGATCCTTGAATTTTCTGTCGTGAAAGCGCCTCTTTGCGATGTTTGCTCTTTTCAGATTATATCCAGTGAGACGGATGCAGAGAAATCTCTTGCTTTGCTTCCCGATACAGCCATGTGTGTTCAGTGTTTGCAAGAATTGAACGATCCGAAAAACCGAAGATATCAATATCCTTTTCTGCATTGTATTTCTTGCGGCCCTCGTTTTAGTCTGTTTCATCGCATGCCTTTTGATCGTGGAAATACGACGATGGCAGAATTTTCTATGTGTCAAGAATGTAAAGATGAATATGCAAATCCGACAAATCGCCGTTTTTATTCACAAACAAACTGTTGTCCTCAGTGCGGCCCAGAGCTTCGACTTATGGATGCAAAAAAAAATGAGATTGCCCATCAAAAACAAGCGCTAGAGATGGCTGTCCAATATTTACAACAAGGGAAAATTGTTGCCATGAAAAATACGGGAGGCTATTTGCTTCTTGTAGATGCAACGAATGAACAAGCCGTGCAGATGCTTCGATTGAGAAAAAAACGGATGAAAAAACCGTTTGCGATGCTGATGCCGAACCTCTCTATGATAGACGCCGTAGCGCATGGATCTCAAATAGAAAGAAATATCTTAACATCGACTGCAGCGCCTATCGTTTTATTAAGAAAGAAAATGCAAAATCATGGCATTGCATTTTCAGTGTCAGAGGAAAGTCCATACTATGGCGTGATGCTTCCTCATAGTCCTTTACAGCACTTGCTATTTCAGCGATTTGAAAGACCTCTTGTGGCAACCAGCGGAAATATATCCGGAAGGCCTCTTTGCATTTCAGAAGAGGATGCTTTTGATTCGTTGGCATCTGTTGCCGATGTGTTTTTGATTCATCATCGCAAGATCAGACATCGGTTGGATGATTCTATTGTTCATGTCATGGCAGATCAACCTGTGATACTAAGAAAAGCAAGGGGATATATTCCTTGCGCTATAGAAAATAGCTTTCAGAATGAGGAAGCATCTCAAAATTTATTTGCAGCCGGAAGCCAAATGAAAAATAGTTTCGCCTTTTTGAAGCAAGGCCGCATTTATATGAGCCAATATATGGGCGATCTTGATTCCGTCGAGAGTTGCAGAGCTTATGAAGAGGAAGTCAGTCATTGGGAAACTCTTTTGGATCTTCAAAATGTGGCCGGCGTTGGCGACAAGCACCCCGGTTATTATAGTAGTGAATATTTATTCAAAAGAAACAAACCTTCAACTCACATACAACATCATCAGGCCCATGTATGGTCTTTAATCGCGGATCGCAGGATTGCTTCTTCTTGTTTTGCTCTTGCTTGGGATGGGACGGGATGGGGAGATGATGCAACAATATGGGGAGCAGAGGCTTTTTTAATTCAAGATGATAAAATGGATAGAATGGCAAGTCTTTTTCCTTTTGCTTTGCCGGGCAATGAAAAAGCCGTGCGAGAACCAAGACGTTCTATGTTAGGACTTTTGTATGGGATGTTCGGAAGCGAAATTCCATCTTCATATAAAGTCTTTTTGCAAGAGGCGTTTCTCAAAGAAGAGCTCGATCTATTGCTTGTTGCTCTTCAGAAGAAAATCAATGCACCTTTGTGTAGCAGCATGGGGAGACTCTTTGATGCTGTGAGTGCGATTCTTAAAAGATGTTGGCATGCTGATTTTGAAGGCCATGCGGCAATGCTGCTTGAAAAAGCAGCGTATCAGGCAATCGATGGCAAGAGGGTTTATGATATGCCGCTGATCCAAGAAAATGGACTTCTTTTATTAGACTGGCGTCCCATGATAGGACAGATTTTTGAAGAGGCTGCAAAAGAAGTTTCTACTGCTGATATTGCCATGGCATTTCATGAGACTTTAGCACAAAAAATTGTGGAGCTAGCAACGATTGCAAGTAAAAAAATAGTTCTTTTAACTGGCGGTGTGATGCAAAATAGGTTCCTTGTTGAAAAGACTCTTGTTTTGCTGAAAAGAGCCGGCTTTGATCCTTATATCCATCGCGATATTCCGCCCAATGATGGAGGGATTGCAGTAGGACAGTTGAGAGGAATCAAGAAAGAATATGTGTCTTGCATTGCCGGGTAAAATTCTCACAATTCAAAAAAAGACAGATTTGCCTATGGGGGAAGTTGATTTCTCCGGAGTGCGAAAAACTGTCTGTCTTGTCTATACACCGGAAGCTAAAGTAGGGGATTATGTGATTGTTCATGTCGGCTTTGCTATTAGTCTTTTGAATGAACAACAAGCGCAGTCCACTTTAGATTTATATACTGATAGAGAAAAACAGTGAAATATATTCATGAGTTTAGACAATCGTTTCTTGTAAAACAATGGGCTGATGCTCTGCAGAGAATCACAACTCAGCCGTGGACGATTATGGAAGTGTGCGGAGGACAAACGCATGCGATTGTCAAATTCGGCCTTCAGGCTCTTCTGCCTAAAAAGATACGCTTGATTCATGGCCCCGGATGTCCTGTATGCGTAACGCCTGTTGAAATCATTGATCATGCATTGTACATCGCATCTTTACCGCAAGTGATCTTTTGTTCTTTTGGCGATATGCTGCGTGTTCCGGGGTCCCATACGCATCTTCTTATGTTGAAAGCAAAAGGAGCGGATGTGCGCATTGTTCATTCTCCTTTGGAAGCTGTCAAAATTGCTGAAAAGCAACCGGATAAAGAGGTTGTGTTTTTTGCGGTGGGATTTGAAACAACAGCAGCTCCGAATGCAATGGCAGCTTACCAAGCGAAAAAACAAGGATTCAGAAATTTCTCTCTTTTAGCTTCCCATGTGTTAGTGCCTCCGGCTTTAGAGTTTCTTTTGCAGTCACAGGATAATGAAGTACAAGGTTTTTTAGCCGCAGGTCATGTATGCACCATTACTGGATATCATCATTATCATAGACTTTCTAGTGAATATAAAGTGCCGATTGTAGTGACCGGATTTGAACCTTTGGATATTTTGCAAGGTCTTTATTTTGCTGTGGAGATGTTAGAAAAAGGAAAGTACGCAGTTGAGAATCAATATCAGCGGTGCGTACGAGAACTAGGAAATACTTCTGCCCAGGCAATTGTAGAAAGTGTCTTCAAGGTTGTAGAGCGTCCTTGGAGAGGCATTGGTGTTATTTCAAAGAGCGGACTTGGTTTGCAGGATGAGTATGCTGATTTTGATGCGGCGCTTCGATATCCCATGAAAGATGTTCAGGCTTTGCAAGAGAACGGTTGTATCAGTGGACTGATTTTACAAGGAAAGAAAAAACCTTGCGAATGTCCTTTATTTGGTAAGCAATGTACCCCTGAAACTCCCTTTGGAGCGCCGATGGTCTCAAATGAGGGCGCTTGCGCAGCTTATTATCATTATACAAAATAGGAAAGTTATTTTTTATGAACACTATTTCCTGTCCTTCAATGATCGATGATGAGCTGTTGATTATACCATTTATCAAAAATAAGTTTTAATTTACAATAGCCCGTTTTTGATTAATCTAGGACGAAAATGGGTAGAAT
>DAIDHZ010000027.1 GCA_027451825.1 Chlamydiota bacterium | reverse complement strand
TTTTCGGGGCACTGACTAACGCTAATCAGGAAAACGCCCCGAAAAAATGCTCTTTTTGTTAGTTTTGCAATTCCCTCCTGAATTAGGAGCCGCCTAAAAGACTGCCAAGCATGCTTATACCGAAAAATATACTATTATATTTAATTTTTTACTAATACACAAATCAGCTGTATAAAAGATCTATTTAAAAGTAATTACTACTATTATATAATAATTATAATATTATAAAAAATAGCAAAAAAAATGCTCCCAATTTTCAGACTTCCCATAAACCCCTTTACTTCCAAAGTCGTTGGAGCAACACTTCATGGACTTCCAGCAACCTCTCCTGCGGCTACTACCAATGTAACTTACCTACTCTTTCAAAGAACCCTCCAACAAGCGATTAGTTTCGAACCAAAAGATCTCCGATGGCAGCATGAAGTACCCAGGGCAGCGATTTTTAGCAAAAGTGCAATTTCCTCTGACGACATGAATCCAGCTCATTGTCCAGTAAACACTCAAACAGGTATTTTTAGGGCAACTGAACCCCGACTAATGTCAAAACAAAGCGCTGAAAGCCAAGAAGACAACCAAGGTCCTGAAGGAAAACGCAAAAGTATGGGCACCGGCACAAAAATTGGTTTAAGTATTGGCGCTGTTGGCGCTTTATCGGTTCTTTCCGATGCATATGATGCATATCTTGATCATTATGGAGAAGAACAGCCTTTATTTACTGCTGCCAGCTCAGGAAATTTAGATGAAGTGAATGCTTTAATTAGAGATGGCGTAAATATAAATCGATGTTATCACATGAGATCTCCAATATCTGCTGCTCTTTATCGAGCTCTATCTCCAAATGCCCATACCCACTCACATGGTGATTATGTCGAAGTGATAAAAGCGTTGCTTGCAGCCGGTGCAAAAATTCGTTTTAATGATTTACGTTTTGCACTGAATCCCGATTCTTTAGCCGATGAAAGATATAGAATCCATAATCCTGATCTAAAAATGCGAGTAGAAATAGTAAAAGCATTATGTGAAGCTGAAGAAAATAGCAGAGAAATTACAGAGGCTTTCAAATGTGAATGGTCTAAACATATAAAATTAGACGTGATTAAGGCGTGTATTGATAGAGGGAAACTATCTTTAACTCCTTGGGAAAAGGCTGTATTACTTGGCAATGCTAATGAAGTTCAGTCTTTATTAACAACTGTTGATATAAACAAGGACATTGGCGGTACAGCATTGCAGCGCGCCGCTGAGTATGGATTTACCGAGACTGCAAAAGTTTTACTGGCAGCAGGGGCACGCATTCCTAGCCGTCCTTATGACAATTTGTTTAAAACAGCTGCATTTCACAATCATCCCGGCATAATTAGAGCTTTAAAGGAAGCTGGAATCACAACATTTGATGACTTTGATGGCGAAGATAGTGATTCAAGAACACCATTGATGGTGGCTGCATTCCATGGAAACGTAGAAGCTTTACAAGCTTTAATTGATATTGGAGCAGATATTCATATAAAAAATAAGAGAGGAGACTCTGCACTTACAATAGCTAACAAAAGATACCATTCTGAACCAGTCATACAAGCCTTGTTTAATGCTGGAGCAGACGTTAACCAAGCTGACACAAATGACAACCCTCTTTTAATCATGCCTGCTACAAATGGCGATAAAAAAAGAGTTGCTATGCTGCTTCATAATGGCGCGGATGTCAACAGGCCTGACGCTCACAATATGACAGCCTTGCATTACGCTGTACACGAAGATGAGATTGATGTAGTTAAAGACTTACTTGCGAAAGGTGCAAATCCAAATCTTCCAAATGATTTAAAACAAACAGCGTTTAGCATGGCAATCAGAAAAGGAAATCCTGAAATGATTGAAGCATTGTCCCAAGCTGGAGGCAACCCTGCATTAATAGTTCCTTATGAAAATATTACGATGGAAGATTTAATTGCCGGTGGCTCAGATGTAACAAAAGCAAATGAGGACGGCATGACTGATTTAATCAGATCCGTTGCGAAAAGCGATCGTGATCTTACTCAAAAATTGTTTAAAGCTGGCGCTGATGTAAACCAAGCAGGTCTTTACGGCGTAACACCTTTAATGCTAGCTGTAGCCTTAAAAGATTGGCCCATGGTTAGAGACTTACTTGAGAAAGGTGCAAATGTTGATCAAGCTACAGATACAGGAGTCACAGCTTTAATGGTTGTTGAACAATTTCCGCATTCAGGAATTAAAAATGATTTATTAAAGGCGAAAAAGGCTCAAAATTTGTAAATAATCTACGTCTATAGTGAATAAACGTAGATGTCCAAATTACATTACCCATTTGAATGAGCGACTCGGAACAAACAAGCCGCAAAATACATTTGCCGCCAGAGCTACGCTATTAGAATCAAGTCTGACACCAAAGCAATCTGCTGAGATCCGACGGCATATTTTATCAGTTCCGCCTAGAACAACAAGCTGAACAATACCACGAACAATAGGATACTCGCCGAACAAAGAATTTACAAGAGGTCTAGTAGCAGATTCAGCAAGAACCACGAGGGCAGAAGACGTTGCCGCTATTGCAGTTGTTTTTATAGGACCTTGCTGAACAATTGCGTGATTGAGAAATGTCCCAACAGCGCTTTGTATCGCAGATTTTCCCATGTCATGTGGATATTGAGGAGGTACAGTAATAGTTGTAGATTGATATGGCCGTGTCAAGGCATCATAAATAGAACTCATAAAAATAAATCTCTTCTTTCAAAATCTAAAATATTTCAAAAAACGCGTCTACTAGAATGAGTAGACGCGTATATAAAAATTAGTGAATTGCTGCTTCAGAGACAAAGTCAACTTCGAATTCTTCAATCGCTTGCGCATCGATGAATCGATTGACTTTCTTATGATACTCGTAACCAGTTCCCGCAGGGATCATATGACCCATAATGAGGTTGGCCTTTGTATCCAAGAGGAAGTCTGTCTTGCTCTCTGAGGATGCTTCCGTAAGGATTCGGGTTGTCTCCATGAAGGATGCAGCCGATAGGAAGGACTCGGTACCCAAAGAGGCTCGAGTAATCCCTAAGAGAACAGGCGTTGCTTGCGCAGGTTTTCCGCCTTCTTCAATCGTCTTGCGATTGATCTCATAGAAGACCTTCTTATCCACATCTTCTCCATGCAAGCAGGTCGTATCGCCCGGATCCGTAATACGGACCTTTTGGAGCATCTGACGAACGATAATTTCAATGTGCTTATCGTTAATATCAACCCCTTGCAATCGATACACTTCCTGAACTTGGTTCACAAGATATTTTTGAAGTTCGCGAACACCGCAAATCTCGAGAATTTCTTGTGAAACCACAAGACCTTCTGTGAGCTGCTGTCCTTTGATCACCATATCGCCTTTTTGAACGATCAAGTGTTTTGTTAAAGGAATCAAATGCTCTTCTTCCATGCCGGTCACATCATCGCGAACAATCACGATACGCTTATTCTTCTGAACTCCACGGAAATCAACAACTCCATCGATTTTCGCAATTTCAGCAGCGTCTTTCGGACGTCTTGCTTCAAAGAGCTCTGCAACGCGCGGCAAACCACCCGTAATATCTTTTGTTTTAATCGCTCCACGAGGCAATTTCGCAAGAACCATACCGGCAGATACCTGCTGACCTTCTTTAACAGCAATAATCGCAGCTGACGGAATTGCGTACGTTCCAACAAGTTCTGTACATTCCGGATCAGCATAAATCACGATCTGAGGATGTAATTCGCCTCGGTGTTGTTTTACAATAAGCTCAGACTGGCCCGTCTGCTTATTGACTTCTTTCATCACAGAAATCCCTTCAACAAGATCTTCATATTTGACATATCCAGGTCTTTCGCAAATGATCGGACTGCTATGCTGCTCCCATTGACATGCTTTGGTCCCTTTTTTCAACTTGGAACCATCTGCAAAAAGGATTTTCGCACCCAACTCAACCGTAAAGCTTTGAAGCGGTTCAATCGACTTATTGCGAAGGAGTTTCTTATAGTCTTCCAAAGAACGTCCTTCATCTCGTACGACTTGAAGAAGTCCATTCTTGTTCAACGCAAGGAAATGACCTTCTTCGTTTTGAACCACACGAAGATCTACGTAAATCAAGATACCATCTGATTCGACGATCATCTCCGGGCTAACTCCTGCAGATGCAATACCCCCTAAGTGGAACGTTCTCATCGTGAGCTGCGTTCCAGGCTCTCCAATGGACTGCGCCGCGATAATTCCAATCGCTTCGCCCATTCCCACAACGTTGCCTGTTGCCAAATTCAACCCGTAGCATTTTGCACAAACACCGCGACGGCTTTCACAAGTAAGAGGCGAGCGGATGCGGATCATTTCAATACCCGCATCATCAATTGCTTCTGCTTGAGCATTCGTAAGCACGTCCCCTGCTTTTGCCAAGATTGTTTGGCTATCTCCAGGCAAACAGATATCTTCAAGAACAGTACGTCCATAGATACGATCTTTCAAGAAAAGAAGCTCTTCCATTCCCTGTTTAATCGCACTGACCTCGATACCGTTGATCGTTCCGCAATCTTCTTTTGTAATGATCACATCTTGAGCTACGTCAACAAGTCTTCTTGTCAAGTATCCAGAGTCCGCAGTTTTCAAAGCCGTATCGGAAAGACCTTTACGAGCGCCGTGTGTGGAAATAAAGTATTCCATCACGGTCAATCCCTCTCGGAAGTTCGCTGTAATTGGAGATTCGATAATCTCGCCGGTAGGCTTTGTCATCAAACCTCGTAAAGCACCCAGCTGTTTTACCTGAGACTTGTTACCGCGAGCACCAGAGTCCACCATCAAATAAAGAGGATTCAACATGCCGGAACTTGTATCAAAGACCAATTTAAACAAGTCTTCTGAGAGAATATCAGAAACTTCCGTCCAAATACTAATGATCTTGGAATGTCTTTCCCCGTCTGTAATAATTCCGTCTTCGTATTGCTTTTTAACAATCGCAACTCGTTTTGCAGCATCACTCAACACTTTCGGTTTATGAGCCGGGATCTTCACATCCCAAATTCCCATCGAAATAGCCGCTTTCGTCGCTTCACTGAACCCAAGATTTTTCATCTTATCCAAGAAACGAACAGTCGCTTCCAAGCCAATTTTCTTATAGCACTCTAAAACAAGCTCAGACAACCGCTTCTTTCGAAGAACATAGTTTTGGAAGCCTAATTCTTTCGGCACGATTGTATTGAAAACAACACGACCCGGTGTCGTTTCAACAATACCACCTTCTACAAGAACCTTGATTTTCTCATGGATATGTAGACCTCGGCCTAAATGATCTTGTCTTTTTTCTTTTGTCTTTTCATACCAGTTATAGCTACCACTTGCGTTCAAAGCCATTAAGACTTCTTCAGGACTTCCAAAGATTTTGACTTTACGTCCTTCTTTATCCGGATGAATCACAGGATCGTGCATCAAATAATAAAGACCCAAAATCATATCCTGGGCAGGAACAGTCACCGGTTTACCTGAAGATGGCAAGAAAATATTATCCGGAGCCATCATTAAAAGTTTCGCTTCCAATTGAGCTTCCACTGATAAAGGAACGTGAACTGCCATCTGGTCCCCGTCGAAGTCAGCATTGAACGCCGGCGTTACAAGAGGATGGATTCGAATTGCCTTTCCTTCAATCAAGACGGGCTCAAATGCTTGAATTCCGAGTCTGTGCAATGTTGGAGCTCGGTTCAAAAGAACAGGATGTCCTTTAATGATTTCTTCCAATACATCCCATACTTCCGGAGCTTGCTTTTGAATCATCTTTTTCGCAGAACGGATCGTATATACATATCCTAAATCCTTCAAACGCTTCACAATGAATGGTTCAAATAAATCAAGCGCCATTTTTTTCGGCAATCCACATTGATTAAAGCGAAGTTCAGGACCTACCACAATCACAGAACGACCTGAATAATCGACCCTTTTTCCAAGAAGGTTTTGTCGGAAGCGTCCTTGTTTTCCTTTGAGCATTTCAGAAAGTGCTTTCAAAGGACGGTTGCCTGCCCCCATCACCGGATGACCATGACGACCGTTATCAAAAAGAGCATCTACAGCTTCTTGCAGCATCCTTTTCTCATTACGGATAATCACATCAGGAGTTTTCAATTTTAAAATCGATTTTAAACGATTGTTTCGATTGATCACTCGTCGATATAAATCATTCAAATCAGATGTTGCAAATCTGCCGCCGTCTAAAGGCACCAAAGGTCGCAAATCAGGAGGCACAACAGGCACTGCCGATAAAACCATCCAATCCAACTTGTTTGTGGATGTTGCAAAACCTTCTACAATTTTCAACCGTTTTGCCAATTTCATGCGAGCTTGCATGGATTTGGTTTTACGGAGTTTGTCTTTTAAATCGACAACAAGCACTTGCAAATCTTCTGCTTTCAAAAGTTCAGCAATCGCTTCTCCGCCCATCTTCGCTTGAAAACCGTCAGAGCCCCACTTTTCTTGAGCTTCACGATACTCATTATCATTTAAAAGCTGCTTTTTCTGAAGATCGGTTCGGCCCGGATCAGTCACTACGTATTCTTCATAATAAATGACGCGTTCCAGTTCTGAAGTGGACATGCCTAAAACATTCCCGATACGAGATGGCATCGTCTTAAAAAACCAAATATGAACAACAGGAACTGCCAAGTCAATGTGAGCCATGCGTTCGCGTCGTACTTTCGCTAAAGTCACCTCTACGCCGCAACGATCGCAAACAATTCCTTTGTGCTTAATTTTTTTATATTTCCCGCAAGCACACTCCCAGTCACGAGTAGGACCGAAGATCTTCTCGCAAAACAAGCCGCCTTTTTCAGGCTTGAATGTACGATAGTTGATCGTTTCAGGCTTTTTAATCTCCCCTCGAGACCATTGATTGCGAATCACATCATCTGACGCAATCTTAATTGTTACTTTATCGAAATGGGAGGATCTTACATCTTCATCAGCATCAAATGGTTCCGACATCTCTCGCCTTTCTCCTTAAATTTTAAAGACAACTTATTCAACAAATTCCGTACGGATATCGAGACACAATCCTTGCATCTCTTTCACAAGTACGTTAAATGATTCAGGAGTTCCTGCAACAAGGGTATTTTC
The DNA here is from genome assembly GCA_027451825.1 of Chlamydiota bacterium. GTDB lineage: Bacteria > Chlamydiota > Chlamydiia > Chlamydiales > SM23-39 > DAIDHZ01. Next base: position 13,493 of record DAIDHZ010000027.1, on the reverse strand, counting down.
ACCTTTTACAATGGACTCATAAATACGGGTACGTCCAGCGACGTCATCGGATTTCACTGTGAGCATTTCCTGAAGTAAGTGCGCGGCACCATATGCTTCAAGCGCCCAAACCTCCATCTCACCAAATCTCTGTCCCCCCATCTGCGCTTTACCACCCAATGGCTGCTGCGTAACGAGAGAATATGGACCAATGGCACGAGCATGGATTTTATCAGCCACCAAGTGACTGAGCTTCATCATGTAAATATACCCAACAACAACACGGTTATCAAAGCGCTCTCCTGTACGACCATCGAAAAGGAATGTCTTCCCGTTCTCAAACATGGTCTGGCCTTTCATCATTTCCCAAATCTTCGATTCTGGGAAGCCTTCAAATACAGGGCTCTTGACCCAAATGCCGGCTTGTTTCGCTGCATAGCCAAGGTGCGTTTCAAGAAGCTGTCCCATATTCATACGAGATGGAACCCCGAGAGGATTTAAAATCATCTCAACGGTGTCTCCATTCGCAAGATAAGGCATATCTGCTTCCGGAACCAACTTCGCTACAACCCCTTTGTTTCCGTGACGGCCTGCCATCTTATCGCCAACTTGAAGCTTTCGCTTTGTTGCTACATAGACTTTCACTTGACGAATGACTCCAGGATCCAAATCGGTATCCCCTTTTCGCATAAATTCAATTTCTGATTTATGCTGCGTCTGGAGATTTTGGAAACCAAGTTCAAACTCGCGCAAGACCTTTTTCAATTCAACATAAAGATCTTTATCAGCCATGAGCAAATCTTCTGCTCTTTCGCTTTCCAAGCGCTCGATCGTATCTTGAGAGATCACTTCTCCCTCTTCGACAACCACTTCACCTGTTTTACGATGCATAATTGCAGAAGGCGCCTTTTCATTAAGAAGAAGAGCTCCTAACTTCTCATGGAATTCCATTTGAAGTTCAGCTTCTTTCGTCTTGTAGCCGGAATGGATGTCTTTAATACGAGTTGCTTCTTCAACAAGCTCATCGTCTGTTTTCGATAAACGATCTCTTCGAGAAAAGACTTTAACATCCATCACAACGCCTTCCGTTCCCGGCGGCGCCGTTAAAGAAGCATCTTTTACATCAGCGGCTTTCTCTCCGAAAATGGCACGGAGCAATCTTTCTTCTGGGGAGAGCTCAGTCTCTGATTTAGGCGTAATTTTACCCACCAAAATCGTACCCGGCTCTACTTTTGCTCCAACACGAATAATTCCATCATCTCCCAAATCTTTGAGCATTTCTTCAGAAACATTTGGGATATCTTTTGTGATCTCTTCCTTTCCTAACTTCGTATCTCGCGCCGTCAATTCAAACTCTTCAAGATAAATCGAAGTATAATAATCCTCTCGGATCAATTTTTCAGAGATGATGATCGCATCTTCGTAGTTGTATCCACACCAAGGCATGAATGCAACCAAGACGTTTTTCCCAAGCGCGATTTCTCCTTTATCAGTTGCAGGACCATCTGCCAAAACATCTCCCGCGATGACTTTATCGCCTACATTACAAAGAGGTGTTTGACTAATGCATGAACCGCTATTGGAACGCATGAACTTCTTCAACACATAAGTGCGTTTGTTCAATGGATTATCTTTCGGAGCTACAACAATTTTATAGCCATCCACATACTCGACAACACCATCTTCCAAAGCCACAATCACCGCGCCGGAGTCTCTAGCAGATCTTCCTTCCAAACCGGTACCCACAATAGGAGCTTCCGTTTTTAAAAGAGGAACCGCCTGCCTTTGCATGTTCGATCCCATGAGCGCTCGGTTCGCGTCATCGTGCTCCAAGAATGGAATCAATCCGGCAACAATCGAAACAAGCTGCTTCGAAGATACGTCCATGTGGGTAATCTTCGAAGTTTCGATTTCCATCGGTTCCCCGCGTTGATGAGCCCAGCACAAATTATCAATAAACATGTTCTGTTCATCAAGAGCAGTTGATGCCTGAGTGATCACATAATCCGATTCTTGATCGGCTGTCATATATTCAATTTCATCCGTAACAATACCATCGCGGACAATACGATATGGAGTTTCAACAAACCCAAATTCATTGATTTTTGCAAACGTAGAAAGAGATGTAATCAAACCGATATTCGGACCTTCCGGAGTTTCAATCGGACAAATTCTTCCATAGTGAGACGCATGCACGTCGCGCACTTCGAAACCGGCTCTTTCTCGATTCAATCCTCCCGGCCCCAAACATGATAAACGTCTTTTGTGAGTGAGCTCAGAAATTGGATTGGTCTGATCCATAAATTGAGAAAGTTGAGATCTTCCAAAGAAATCTTTCAAAACTCCGACCAAACCTTTTGCAGAGACGATTTTCCCTGGTGTCATTGTATCTGAAGAAAAATCAAAGAGATTCATTCTTTCTTTAATGATCTTCTCCATACGAGCAAGACCAATCCGGCACTGATTCTGAACCAATTCCCCTACAGAACGAACCCTTCTATTTCCGAGATGGTCGATATCATCCACATGCGCATTTTCATCTCCCATTTTCAAACGAATCAAGTACTTCAATGCATGAATGACATCTTCTTTGCGTAAAGTCACTATATTTAATTCTTCATCTGTTACGCCAAGACCTAATTTGCAATTCAATTTATAACGACCTACACGTCCCAAATTATATCTCTTCGGATCAAAGAAAAGACGCATCATGGCAGATCTAGCATTCGAGAGCGTAGGAGGTTCTCCAGGACGAATTTTACGATAAAAATCTTTCAAAGCAGATTCATAAGAATCTGTCGTATCTTTTGAAAGCATCTTCATGATCGGATGCGTTTCATCAACGTCTTCCGCAATCCGAACAGCGGAAACGCCTTCATCCACCATTCTTTTTAACATGGCAGTTGTCAGTTTTTCTCCTGCTTTTCCAAAAACAGAACCGTTTTGCTCATCCACTACATCTTCAGCAAGGACTTTACCAACTAACTTAACAAAATCTTTTTCGGATTTAACTTTGACCTTAACTGTTTCGAAAAACTCTTCAATAATATCTGCATCTGTTGAATATCCCAAAGTACGAATGAAAGTCGATGCAAGAATTTTACGACGGCGTTTTTTTCGATCGATATAAATATAAATTAAATCATTCATATCGAAAGAAGCCTCTAACCAACTTCCTCGATAAGGAATCATACGGAAAGAATAAAGAATTGTTCCTTTCGGATGTCTTTCTTGTTCAAAGGAAAGACCTGGAGATCGGTGAAGTTGGGATACAATAACTCTTTCTGCTCCGTTAACAATGAACGTTCCCTTATCCGTCATCACAGGAATCGTTCCCATGTAGACTTCTTCTTCCTTAATCCCTGTTTCATCCGTTAATCGGAACTTTACTTTCAGTGTTACATTATACGTAATACCACGACGAATACACTCTTCAGGAGAATACTTTGGCACTCCCAAATTATAAGATAAAAACTCTAAAACGGTCTTTTCGTCATAAGACTTAATAGGAAAGATTTCATTGAATACTTCTTGAAGTCCTACATTTTCTCGTTCATGAGGTAAGAGATGGGATTGAAGAAACTGATCGTATGATTTCACCTGAATTTCGATCAAATTTGGCAAATCAATAATTTCTTCCCGTTCACGGAAACTCACCCGCTTAGGCGGCTTCTTTAACATGTGGTTCGCTCCTGAGTTGAGTTTTTATAAAAATACAAGAAAGCAGAAGAAACTAAATAGTACCTTCTGCTCTCTCTTAAGTGCAAGACTTTTATAGTCCTTTAAGAGTAACCTTCGCACCGGCAGCTTGAAGCTTCTTCTGGATTTCTTCAGCTTCGGCTTTTGGAGCCGATGCTTTCAAATCCTTTGGAGCTCCCTCAACAATGTCTTTTGCTTCTTTGAGTCCTAAGCCAGTCACTTCACGCACTGCCTTAATCACTGCAATTTTCTTATCATCAGGAATTGGGCCTTCAAGAACCACTTTGAATTCTGTTGATTCTGAAGCAGCAGCTTCCGCACCTGCAGCACCAGCTGCTGGCGCTGCAGCCGTAGCAACAGCCGCTTTTACGCCCCATTTATTTTCTAACATTTCTTTTAACTTAGCCATATCGAGTACAGATAACTGGCTTAACTTTTCTACGAGATCATCGAGATTGTGACTCATTGGTAAACTTCTCCTAAAATCTTAACTTTTTTGCTCTGAATCAGAGTTGGATGCGGCGATTTTTGCTTCCACAGTGGAAAGCATTTGCGACATCGGCGATGTAAATAGGGCGATCATAGTCGCTCTCATTTCATTAATTCCCGGCAATTTGGAAAGCATTTCCAGCTCTTGTGCTGGAACAATTTTCCCTTCAAATCGTCCATAGAGAACTTCTAAAATCCCCTCTTTTCCAGAAAATTTATAGACCGTCTTTGTAGATGCCATTGTGTCGGGCTGGTTCACAAATACAATTCCGACATGACCTTTCAAGAGAGCCTCATCGAGCTGAATCCCTGCCTTTTCAGCAGCTTTTTGAAAAACTCTTTTACGAACAACTTCAAATAAGCTTCCCGATTTTGACAAAGAATCTCTGATCTCCCAAGATGCATTTGGCTCTAAGCGATCATAGCGAACAACAATAAAACCTGTTGAGGCATCAATTTTCTGTTTAATTTCATCTAATAAAAGTGGTTTTTCCTTTCTCATGTTTTAAGCTCCCAAAGACAGAGATTGAAGATCTATTTTTAGACCAGGTCCCATCGTAGAGGACAAATACATCGAAAGGAGGAAAATTCCTTTAGAGCTTGCAGGTTTTGAACGGGATACCGCTTGCAAGAAAGGGATTACGTTCTCAAGAAGCTGTTCCTCTTTAAAGGAAATCTTACCTACAGCATTGTTGATGCTCCCCGTTTTATCGACTTTAAATTCGATCTTTCCTGCCTTTACCTCTTTCACGGCTTTCGCAACCTCAAGAGTTACAGTTCCAGCTTTAGGAGTCGGCATCAGACCGCGAGGACCCAACACTTTTCCAAGCTTTCCAACTTCACGCATCATATCTGGAGTTGAAATCAAAGCATCGAAATCGGTCCATCCACCCTTAATCTTCTCTAAAAGCTCATCGCCTCCAGAAAAATCAGCACCGGCATCCAAAGCTTCCTTCGCTTTGTCTCCCTTTGCAATAACAACGAGACGAATATTTTTTCCTGTACCATGCGGTAAAGAAACAGTACCTCGTACTTGTTGATCTGATTTTTTTACATCAATGCCTAATTTCAACGCTACATTCAATGACTGATCGAATTTCGTTTGAGGACATTGTTTTAAGAGACGTACAGCCTCTTGCAAAGAATACACCTTATTCAAATCAACCATTTGGTCAATTTGCTTCATTCTTTTTGATCGTTTTGCCATCGGTTAGCCCTCCACAATCTCTACGCCCATGGAGCGCGCAGTTCCAGCAACCATCATCTCTGCGGCTTCAACAGATGCAATACGCATGTCTTCCGCTTTTTTCTCTGCGATTTTTCTAGCTTGCGAACGAGTGAGTTTACCAACCTTATCTCGGTTCGGTACTTTAGATCCTGACTCAATTCCCAATTCTTTTAAAATCATTCGAGAAACAGGTGGTTGTTTTGTGACAAAAGTGAAGGTCTTATCTGCATAGACGTTGATAATCACAGGAAGAACATCCCCTGCTTTATCTTGCGTTTTCGCATTAAACTCTTTGCAAAAAGCCATAATATTGACCCCGGCAGATCCTAAAGCAGGACCGATAGGTGGAGCCGGATTGGCTTTCCCCGCCGGAATTTGCAACTTAACAACTTTAACTAATTTTTTTGCCATTATATCCTTACCCGAGCTATTCCCTTAAAAGAAATAACTCTTCTGAGTTCTCACGAGAAACGGTATTTTCCGTATTCTCTCCCCATTTCTTTCGCCCAATAGAGCGAAGAACATTAGAGCCACTTGCAAAACTCATTTGCCCATTAAAATCGCCCTTTTGGGGCCATTTAAATTCACTCTCCTCAACCAACCCACAAGAGGTTGTTTTCGTCGAAGTGAAGCGGACAAGTTTACTTGCCCTTTTAACTTACCCAAAAAACATCGATTTTTATGGGCTAAGCAATTTTGCAACCGGCTCCTTAACTTGGATTTTCAGAGGTTGCTTGTTCAACCTGCCAAAATTCCAAATCATCCACACGAGTATCGCGTCCAAAAATGGAAACCATGACACTAAGACGACCTTTTTCATGGTTGACTTCTGTGACTGTTCCTACAAAATTCACAAACACACCGTCTGTAATTTTAACGCGATCTCCAACGTCTACTTTATGCTTTTGAACGATTCCTTTCTGACGATCTTCAAGCTCAGACATAATGTCTTTCACTTCTTTCTCCGTCAAAGGAGCTGGCTTGTCTCCACCTAAAAAATCGATCACTCCGGGAGTATCTTTGACGTAAGCCCAAGCTTCATCATTCAAATCCATTTTTACGAGTAAATACCCAGGCCACATTCTTTTTTCGCTGACCTTTTGATGGCCTCTTTTGACTTCTGCCACATTCTCAGTAGGAATCAGAATTTCAGAAATAAATTCTCTCATCCCTTTCTGATCCAAGTATTCTTCGATGGATTTTTTAACCTTTTTTTCGTGACTTGAAATCACTTGAACGACATACCACTTCTGCATACAGTTACCCGAAAATCCAACGGAATATAGAACCAATCCCTTCTAATCCTCCACGAATCATCAAATCAACACCATAAATCGTGAGTCCGAAAAAGAACGTAGAAAAGATCACAGCTTTCGTACAAAAAATAAGATCTTCTTTTGAAGTCCAAGAAATTTTTTTCAATTCTCCTTGTACTTCGCGAAAATAAGAGACTTTCTTTTTTTCTCCAGCAAGAGGGATTGTCATATTCACCATCAATTTATTATCGAGCCAAACGGCTCTATCGAGTGCGGAGGGATTCGAACCCCCGACCGGCGACTTTGGAGATCGCTGCTCTACCAGCTGAGCTACACACCCTCTTGCCTCAAAAAATTTCTTTTTTGAGGCACCAATTCAGCTAAAAGCTTACTTAATAATTTTGGAAACGGTTCCCGCTCCAATCGTTCGACCGCCTTCACGAATGGCGAAGCGCATTCCTTCTTCCATCGCTACAGGGTGAATCAATTCAGCAGTAATTTCCACGTTATCTCCAGGCATTACCATCTCAACGCCCGCTGGCAATTCAACAGTTCCTGTTACGTCTGTAGTTCTGAAATAGAACTGAGGACGATATCCTGTGAAGAATGGCTTATGACGGCCGCCTTCTTCTTTTTTCAAGATATAGACAGTTCCTTTGAACTTTGTATGAGGAGTACATGTTCCTGGCGCTGCAAGAACCATCCCTCTTTCTACATCATCCTTTTCAATGCTACGCAAGAGAACACCTACGTTTTCCCCAGCTAACGCTTCTTCAAGGATTTTGTTGAACATTTCAAGGCCGGTAGCAACGGTTTCACGAGTCTCACGAATACCAACGAGTTGAATCTTATCGTTCACTTTTACGCGACCTCTTTCAACACGTCCTGTAACTACTGTACCACGACCTGAGATAGAGAATACGTCTTCAATTGGCATCAAGAATGGTTTATCAATTTCGCGAACTGGAGTTGGGATCTTTTCGTCAACAGTGTCCATCAATTTCAAGATCGCTTTTACGTATTCAGGATCCCCTTCCAATGCTTTCAAAGCAGAACCACGAACAATCGGAGTATTTGTGTAACCTTTAGAATCAAGAAGCTCAGACAATTCCATCTCTACGAGGTCAACAAGTTCCTCATCGCCCTTGCCGATCATGTCCATCTTGTTCAAGAAAACAACAATCGCAGGAACACCAACTTGACGCGCTAAAAGAATATGCTCTTTTGTTTGCGGCATTGGACCATCTGTTGCAGCAACCACAAGAATCGCTCCGTCCATCTGCGCAGCACCCGTAATCATGTTCTTCACATAGTCAGCGTGGCCTGGGCAGTCAACGTGAGCATAGTGTCTCTTGTCTGTTTCATATTCTACGTGCGAAGCATTGATGGTAATCCCCCGAGCTTTTTCCTCTGGAGTATTATCAATAGATGCGTAGTCGCGAAATTTAGCACCGCCTCTTTCAGCCAACACTTTTGTAATCGCTGCCGTTAGAGTAGTCTTTCCATGGTCAACGTGACCAATGGTACCGATATTTACGTGAGGTTTCTTTCTCTGAAACGCTTCTTTCGCCATTTTAAATGATCCTCCATTTTTATTGCCCAAGATAGGAATTGAACCTACGACCACTTGCTTACCATGCAAGTGCTCTACCACTGAGCTACCTGGGCGCTTGGCAAATTAAACACAAAAGCTTATGGTACTTAGACAATATAATCAACCTTTTTCCTGCCATCATAAGTCAATTATTTCTGACGATAAACAATGCGAGCCTTGGTCAAATCATAAGGAGACATTTCTACCGTGACAACATCTCCCACGTAAACACGTATATTGCGCATACGCATTTTACCACTGAGATGAGCTATGACCCGCATTCCGTTTTCCAACACAACGCTAAAGTTCATATTCGGTAAAAGCTCTTCAACTTTACCTTCCATCTTGATTGTTTCTTCTTTCGACATACGAATTTGACTCGGAAATGCTTACAATCAAACACCAAATAGCCTATTATGTCAACGAAAAGGATAAAAAATGACTACAAAAACTCAAAATCCCCCTATAGAAGCCTTAGACTTTGACTCAAAAATAAACCGACTCAAAAAAATGTTTTCGCAACTCGAATCAACAGAAAAAAGATATCATCTTCTCATTGATCTCGGCAAAACCCTTCCCCTCTTGGAAGAAACATATAAAACAAAAGAAAATCTTGTAAAGGGATGTCAAAGTTTACTTTATATCCACGCTTTTGCAAGCGATGACAAAATCTTTTTTAAAGCATCAAGCGATGCGCTCATTTCCAAAGGACTTGCGGCCCTGATGCTCTATGTATATAACGGCGAATCTTCTCAAACAATTCTTCAAAATCCTCCTTTTTTTCTTGAAGAGCTAGGTCTTTATGCCGCCCTTTCTCCAAATCGATCTCAAGGCCTTTACCACATTTATCTTAAAATCCGAGAATTATCATTAATACCGAATTAAACTCCTTTTTTATTTAAAAACCTGATAAAATGAGTGTGCAAAAAACAAAGTGACTTATGACCATCATTGAAAGTAAAAATTTTCACCCATTAATCTACAGCAATCCTAAAGAAAATATTGAGAAACTATCCCAAGAACAATTCAACGCAAAGCTCATTGAAAAAATAAGTTTTATTGCAATTGCTGCAATCGGAATCGGCGTCCTTGCAACGTTTCTAACAACACCTCTTACCGGAGCCGTTCCCTACATCTTAGGAGGAACAATCCTCTCAACCCCCATCATTGCTTATGTAGGATCTTCTTTTGCAAAACAACAAACACTGATTTCGCACACGCTAGAACATGAAGAAAAAGTAGAGAAAAAACTCCAAGAAATTTCTTTATTACCGCTCGAAGAGCTCTCCAAATCACTAAACCCTCATAAAATCACCATTCCTCAAAATCTCGCAAACCAGCTAAAACCCCTCATCGCCCGATTTTTCATCAATTACGAAGAAGCTTTGGAATTGAAAGAACTTTCAGAAAAAATGCTAGCAGCTAAAGATATCGATGATCGAACAATCAAGCTTCAATCCAGACTTATAGGATGGCAAATTTTTGAAGAATCTGTCATACCCAGAATGCTGAATGCCGCTCTCATTGCAGAAATTATTGCGAAACCCACCTTACAAAAAGAATGGCCGGATCTGGCTTCTTTTAATATCAAATCATTTGAGGAAAGACAATTTGATCGCATTTATGACTCAAACGACACTTACCTTGTATTTCACAACTCGGATCAAAAGCCTCTCACACTTCAAGAAATCAACACTCATTTCTCAATCGATGGATTAAGAGAGCTCTGTTTTGGGGAACATTAGAAAATCAATAGACAAAGCAATCCGCTGACTAAGATCTTTCTTGATGAATATTTTTTGCCAATTCATCGATAACTGCTCCTGACTTTAGCGGCAAATTTGCATAAATCCATGAAACCACCTTAAAAACATAAGTAACTCATCCTAAAAGGCTTAATAAAAATCACCTTAAATATGTTCTTTCAACTGGAACGGGTATATAGTTATTAAATTTTCATTGATTATTACTCATAATTTTGTTAAAATTAATTCTATAAACAAAACTAATGAAACAATATGACTACAGTTAGTAATAATACCCAAACACAAACAGGCTCAACACGGCAGCCAGAAAATAACAGTAAGTGTAAATCCATTCTTGTTGGATGCGCTGCTTTAACAGCCTTAGCTATTCTTGCGGGGGCTTTGATGGTGGGACTTGGAGACGATGCTCTGCGTGTTAAGGGCATTGTTGTTTTATGCGGTTCTGTAGTACTAGGAGGCATTATTACTCATGCTGCTTATGTAGACTATAAGTCACAGTAACACTGATTCACCCTGACCTCCGCAATGATTCACCCGGCAGGCAAATAAGTGAAAGAGCGCCAGCGAGGCGAAGCAACATCGATTTTCAAATCCCAAGACAATATTCCTGCACTACGACCTGCGACTTGAAAATCGATTTTGCAAAGCAGTTTTGCAATTGGCTCACTTATTTGCCTGCCGGGTTAATAAGAGCGCTCTGTTTTAGGAGACACTAAAAAATCAATCGTTAAATCGATCAACTGACTATTTTGCCAGAGCCGCTCCAAAGAATACTTTTCTCTAAATCCAGGCTTAAAAAGATGGATCATCACTTCCCCATAATCCAAAACAACCCAATCCCCTTCCGACAACCCCTCTTTATGAATAGGGGAAATATCATTTTTTGCCAATTCATCGATAATTGCTTGAGCGATTGCAATCACATGACGATCAGCAAGCCCCTCTGCAATCACAAGATAATCGGTAATTGAAGAGAGGCCTTTCACATCTAGCGCTAAAATATTCATCCCTTTTTTATCATGAATCACTTGCGCAATCGCATTTAATAGAGTCTCTACCTTCATTGATTCTCCCATCCACATTCTCTAAGTTTTGGAAGCCAAAGCTCAAAAAACACTTTCAATTTTGCTTCCAAACCTAGATCGTTAAATTGTTCTCTCATCATCAATAAATCTCTAAAAACTGGCATTTTCGGACCTTCCTGATCCAAAAAAACAGATATCATTTTTTCTATTTCTGTCACATAACGCTCTAAAAATGTAATCTCATAAATCTGCAATACATCTTCTTCCAAAATTTCCTGAAAACAGCGAATCGATCGAGCCTCTAAAAACGCTTTAAACCAATTTTTATTGAAGAACTCCTGCGTAACTCGGGTGTTTTTACAAAACACCTCCCGTGCTTCAATAAGATGCTTTTGAAGAATAGAAAGTCTTGAAGCTTTAGAGTGGGCCCTTGCCATTTCATCTAAAATAAGAGACATCCCATCTGAAATCACTGCATTCAATCCACAAGCAAAAAAAGAAACACTTCCGGAAGATCCCAATAAATCGGTCACGATCTGATCTTTATTCAAGAAAAACCATGCATCGCTTTCTTCTTTTTTTAAAATCGTACAACAGCGCAATTTTTCTTCATATTTTTGAACATCCAAAGTCTCATCTTGCACAATTTCTTGCAAAATTTCAGTGAAAGAATCTCCCAAATCAAGCATCCAAGAAGAAAATGAAATCCCCTTTTTCTGTAAACGAAGATCGTTGCCTAAAGAACAGAAAGACGCCCAAATAAGCTCCCTATGCTCATGCAAAGCCCAAATAAAAGCTGTGAGTAGAGTCAAAAATACGAAAGGGCGCGCACAATCCAATAAGCTCTCTTTTTCCTCTCCCAAAGACCAACTTACCCTGCGACAAGATCTCATGTTTTGCAACAAAGAAATCAAGTTTTCTTGTTTCGATCTCATCCACTTCATCCAGAGCAAATCAAGATCCACACTCTCCACGCACGATAAAAAAATACTCCCCTCTTTTAAAAGATCAGCCTTGCTGAAAAAACCAAGATCTTTTCTTACAGATCTATCCAAACAAGCATGCTCTAATTGCAACAAGACTTGAGATTTGAGAGAAAGATCAAACATCCGACAAAGACGCTCGCCATTTTTTTCAATTTTATCTGTCGATCGGATCAAAAACATCTTTTCATCAAAAGGCTTTTTTGGCCTCAAAAAAAGAAGCGCCGGAATGCATAAGATCATCTCTTGAGACTCTTCCATCAAAAACGGCCTTGAAACACAATCCCACTGAAGAAAGCCTTCTTTTTGAGGAACATAAGGACCTAGAAACGGAATTTTTACAGAGCTTTGCAAAAGATCTTTTGTCCCGAAAGGCTCTTTAGGACTTAAAATAAAAAAAGAAGCTTCCTCCCAACGAATCGGCTGAAACCAATAAGCAAAGCGATTAGCTCCATGAGCCAATGCCCATTTCTTCCATCTTTCAGAGAGATTCAATGTAGAAAAATGTTTTTTTTCTTCTTGAAAAGAAAAAGCATTTTCCTTCCGAAGGTCTTCAGGAAAATGCTTAAAAAATATCGTCAATCAATCACCCCAACAAACGCCCTTATATACCTAAATCATTTTAGGTATAAAGCACAATTGTTAAGGAGCTATTCTTCTTAAAGTTTTGACAAAAATATCCGCCTAACTTCATTCATCTAGGCGAATATGCATTTGTCTCTGTTTTTAAGCTTCGGTAGTAGTAGTAGTAGTACTCTCTATTTGTTCCCGTTTCAGCTGATTCTGATAATCATTTTCGTTTCTTTGAATATCATCTTCTGAAACACCCAATTTCTCCCTCAAAAACACACGATAAGCAGAAGAATCTTCTACTAAACATTTAAAATTAAAACCTCTCGCATAGTTACTCTCGCTCAAATAAAATACTGCAGAACCTTCAGAATTTCGTGTTGAATCGCATTCTTGTAGATTACCTCGAAAACTCCCAATAAACTTTTCTACAACACTACGATTTTCTCCATTTATACGTACTACTCTAGATCCTTTGGAAGATGGCGCAGAAAACGAAACTTTTATACCTGCTGTTGATGTTGGTACTGACATAAATTAACACTCCTATATTATTTATTACATAAGTAATTATATATATATATAATTACAACTTTGTTAGCGTTTTTTTTTAAAATGTCACCTTTTCGTTTACTAGAAATGTCACTTTTTTGGTAATCAGAAGTTGTTGATTATCAATAAGGAGTGACGCAATGGAAAGGCGTATCTATATGAGCAATAAGGGATTAGATAGAGTTCAAATTTTAAAGGACTTAACAGAGAAAAAGGTCAAAAGCAGCTAATTTTCTAGGACTTAGCATCAGACAGACCCTTAGGCTGAAGAAACGAGGTTCATCCGGTTAATTGGTACCTATATTTGTGAAACCTTTCAAGATATTAAAAAGGAACAGGATCGGCTTCGCCG
>DAIDHZ010000026.1 GCA_027451825.1 Chlamydiota bacterium | reverse complement strand
TTGTAATTTTTCATCTTGCCTATCTTGTTTTTTTAGATTCTCAAAAACTCAACCCTTTCATTTTTATCCTGCATATCCTGCATATCTTGCCTATCTTGTTTTTCTAGATTCACAGAAACACGAGTCTTGTAATTTTTCATCTTGCCTATCTTGTTTTTTTAGATTCTCAAAAACTCAACCCTTTCATTTTTATCCTGCATATCTTGTTTTTATTAATTCAAAAATCCTGAAATAAAAACAAAGATCATACAACAGCAACACATTGAACAAAATCAAAAATATTTTTTCTCAAATAATCCTGAGTTCTCACATAAGCTACTTGAGTTAATATACGAATGTCATTTACGATGATGAAGGCGGTTTGATCTTGTTTAAAAAACACACAAAATATGTTGACACTCTCTAAGACGATCGTGTTATATCAAAAAACAATAAATGCTATGAATTGGATGTCATCTTATAAAATAATCTTTCTTCTATTCATCGCCTCTCTCTCTTTTGCTCACAGCGAAGAACCTCAAGAAACACCGTCTCCTGCAATGGTAGAACAAAAAGAAGGATTCACCATTAATTACAACACCGTTTCGATCATTGAATATCTTCGCTTCGCAAGTAAGATCTGCAACACCAATTTCATCTACAACAAAAACGATCTTGATTTTACCGTCTCTGTTATCTCGGACGCTCCCATTTCCAAAGAAAACGTAATGGCAACGCTCGTGCAAGTGCTGCGCATTAACGGTCTTATGCTTCTTGAGCAAGATAACAATCTTGTCATTCATAGAGCTGCAAACGTCAAACAGTTGGCAACGCTTGTCACGAAAGACACTACGGGAGCACAACCTGCGATCGTCACTCGTATTTTTCGTGTGAAAAATGCAAAACCAGAATCTCTTGCTGCGATTATCCGTCCTATGATTTCCGCAGAATCTCTTGTAGAAACATCACCGGAGACAAGGCAAATTATTTTAACAGACATTACAGCGAATGTCGAAAAAGTGGCAGCCCTCATTGAAATTTTAGATGCACCGCAAACTCTTTTTGATATCAAAAGCTACGAAGCGATCAACAACAAAGCTCCATTTCTCATCGATACGGCCAATCAAATTATGGCCCCTTTAACACAAGGGAACCCATTTATTTTGGTCGCTCAACCATTCACCAATACAATCTTTATCGTTTCCACCTCCGAATTAGTAGAAAGAGCCATCTCTATTTTAACCACACTTGACGTTCCTCCTAAAGAAGGATTTGCCCAAGGCAAAATCACGGAAAACGTCTTCATCTATAAAATTGAAAATAAAACCGGACCTGATCTTTTAATCGGGCTCAATCATATTGCCGAACACTTAGAAAAAGCAGGACCTCAAGAACATGATCTTGTTGAAACGATTCAAACAGCACGGTTTGTCCCTCAAACCAATTCCCTCATGTTCTCCGGCTCTCCTACATCGCTCAATAAAGTCAAAGAATTTCTCGTCTCTTTAGACACCTCTGCAAAAGAGTCGGGAAAAGACACTTTCTTTATCTATAAACCACACTTCCGCAATGCCAAAGATATCGAAAGAGCGCTTCAAGAAATGGCAAACAATCTAAAAGCCACCAAAGGAATCAATCAGTCGCTCATCGAAACCATTCAAAATGCCAAAGTCAATCCCCTCACAAACACCATTGTATTTTCAGGGGATGCCGCTAACTTTGCAAAAATCCAAGAACTTTTAGCAACCATCGATACACAGCCCTCCAAAAGCTCTCTGCAAAAACAAAATTTCTACGTCTATAAAATTGCTCATGCGCCTTATTCTGCAATTGCTTCTTCTTTAAAATCTTTTGCAAACAATTTAGACAAATCCAATATCTCTGAAGAAGGACTCATTCATGCAATCGACAACATGAAATACATGGAAGAGACCAACTCGATTCTCTTTACAGGCTCTGAAACCTCTTTAAAAAGGCTTGAAGAAATCGTCCCTTCATTTGATGCAAATATTGTTTCTGCTCATGCAAATAATCTATTTTATATCTATAAACCTAAACATCGCACCGGCGAGATTTTAGCCAATTCTCTGAAAGAAGTGATTTCCGATCTAAAAACCAATCGTTTTTCAGATCCTGCGTTTCTTCAAACACTTCAAACCATGAAATGGATTAAAGCAACAAACTCTCTTCTTTTCACAGGAGACACGAACACCATTAAAAAAACAGAAGAATTGATTGCGACTCTCGACACCATCTCCATTGAAGAAAAAGAACAAAAACCAACTTACTACATCTATAAGCTACAACATACATCCGCCACGGTCATCGAAGAAGATTTAGACAACCTTGTCAAAAGCTTTAAATCTTCCGGAGTCAAAGATACAAAACTCATTCACGCTATCGAAAACATCCGGCATATCCAAGAAACGGACTCATTTCTCATCACCGGAGATCCCGGAGTTGTCGAAGAGGTAAAAAAACTTCTCATCGAATATGATTATCCAAGAGCTTTTGCAAGATCGGCTCAAAGCAATTTTCTCATGTATAAGCCTCAAAAAACATCGGCGCCTCAAATTGAAAAATCGCTCAAGGAAATTGCAAACAACTTAAAAAAAGCAGATCTTGCCGACCCCAATTTATTAGCAGCCATTGAATCGATGAAATACATCGAGGCAACGAATTCACTCCTTTTCACCGGGACTCCGGAAGCGCTCAACAAAATGCAAACGCTTCTCAAAGAAACAGACATTACCGTACAAACAGGCGGACTGCAGCAACTCGGCAAAACAAATTTCTTTCTTTACAAGCTTAAAAATGCAGGAGGCCCGCAAATTCTTGCCTCCATAAAAGCAATGACAGTGGATTTAAAAAAATCAGGCGCCGTCGATAAAGATTTTCTCTCCGCTTTACAAAGCGTAAAATACGTTCGAGAAACACATTCTCTTCTTTTTACAGGCAATGAAGATTCTTTAAAACAAATTCAATCTCTTGTTGAACAATTTGATATCAACGACTTAGCAGCTCCTAAATTAGAACTTCCCGAAAATCTTGTCGGATCTCCCCATTTCTTAGTCTATCATCCAACATCTGTTCCGGGCCCCGATTTAGAAAAAATCACCATTGATTTTGCAGACAATTTAAAACTCAGCGGCCTTTCCGATCCGGATCTATTTCATGCATTCCAATCCATGCGATGGGTAGAACAAACACAATCTCTGATTTTCACAGGCAATGCGAAAGCTTTGGATCAAATCAAACTCCTTCTGACTTCCTTCGACATTTCATCCAATGCTCCGGGATCAGCAGGCTTATCTTCAGATGGATCTTCCATTCAGGGCATTGATAATACAAACTTTTTAGTCTATAAACTTCAATTTCACAAAGGCGATGAGATTCAATCAGCTTTAAGACAAATTGCAAAAGATCTTTTAGGCACAGGCGCAACGATTAACCAAAATCTTCTCAACGCAATCAATTCAATCCAATGGATCCAAATCACCAACTCCCTTTTGTGTTCCGGTGATCAAGAAACTCTAGCAAGACTTCGCGATCTCATCAAAAGCTTAGACGTTCCTTTAAAACAAGTCTTTATCGAAATGCTCGTGATCGAGACTTCCCTTCTCAATGCTCTTGAATTCGGTCTTGAATGGGGAGGTAAATACAAGTACCGAAACAGCTTCCAAGGAACCTTCAACAATACACTTCCTCCATCGACTTCAGGAACCTGCACAAGCGACAGCTTTATGCAGACTCTCAACAATTATACTCCAACATCGCCGGCGCCAGCGCTCACTAAAGGAATGCCTTTTGGCTGCGGATTCGATTTAGGAGTGATCGGACAGGTCATCAAACATAACGGAGACACGTTCCTCTCTTTAGGATCTCTTCTCAATGCCTTACAAAGTGATACTGAATCCTCCGTAATCATCACACCTAAAATCATCACTCAAGACGGCAGAACCTCTTCCATTTTCGTAGGGCAAAACATCCCCTTTGTCGGCTCTTTCGTAAATACGCAAGGAAATAACACTGTCCAAACTTCGAATCTCGAATATCGAGATGTCGGCCTGAATCTTACGATCACCCCAGTCCTTGGGAATTCGGATGTCATCACTTTAGATATCAGCTTGGATCGCTCTCAAACCCTCACAAATCCGTTCGTTTCCTCCACGAATTTCACCACCTCATCAGTCAACGGCATTGTCACGAGCAAAACAACAATGCAAACAACCGTGCATGTACCTGACAAAAATTTCTTGATCTTAAGCGGATTTGTCAACAACACCAACGTGAAAGCAAAAACAGGAATTCCTTGTTTAGGAGGACTTCCTTTGATTGGAGCCGCCTTCTCTACAGATAGTACAACAGTCAATAACTCCAATATCGTCATCTTCTTAAGACCTCACATCATCAATTCCCTAGAAGACTTAAAACAGCTCACCTCAGATCAAGAAGATATTGCCAGAGACAATCAAGGAACCCCTTTCCTTCTCAAGCAATTTGATGAGGGAATGGAATTCATTAAATCCATCGAAGATGATTAGGGAGGAGCCTTATTTTGAATACACTCCCAAATACATTCAAAAAACTCACTTTTTCTCTACTGATTGTATCTATGTTCAGCAGTTGCTATCGAGTTCAGGATCGCATTGACCCTCAAATTGACTTTCAAATCCAAGAACAACATTTTGCAAAACTCTCCAGCGGCTTTCCACCTCTCTCTTTTTCAGAAAAAACATCCGATTGGGGCAAAGAATATATCATCGCCCAAGCCTTTGCCAAAGAACTAGATCTCTATCGCGCTGTCTCTACATTCAAAAGAGCCCTCATCTTGCTTCCTTTAGACGAGAGCGCAAGAAAACTTGAAATTCAATATGACATTCTTCTTTGCTACTACCTTGGAAAGCGCTATGACGAAACAATTGAGGCATTTGATAAAAGCGATCTAGCTCATGTGGACCGCTCCTTTCCTGCCTATCACGATCTTCTTCTTATTCTCTATGAATCCTACCATGAAGTGGACGATCGAGAAAAACAAGAGTGTATCTATGAGCTTCTCAAAAAATCATTTCCCGATACCGCAGAAAAAATCCAACTTTCCAGAGCTCTCCGAGAAGGTGATTTTCCAACCATCAAGCACTTTGCAAAAGGCTTTCAAAAAGAGTCTTATCTAGATGATCTTTTAGACTACTATCACGCCAATAAAAAAAGCGTCGCTAAAGCTCAGCTTTTCAATGCTCTTCTTCCGGGAGCCGGATATCTTTATATCGGACAGAAAAAATCGGCTTTAACAGCTTTTCTCTTAAACGGACTTTTCATTGCAGCAGCAGTACAATTCTTCCGCAATCACCAGCTCGCTGCAGGCATCATCACTACGGGCTTTGAGTCTGGTTGGTATTTTGGCGGCATTTACGGAGCCGGCGAAGAGGCCAAGTACTACAACGAAAGACTCTACGACAAAAAAGCAGCCACCATCCTCAATCAACACGACCTCTTTCCAACACTCATGATCAAATATGATTTTTAGAATTTGCTGTTTCTTTTGGGTCTCTTCTCTTTTTGCGACTGCCGGATTTTTTGAACCTTGGGGCAAAGATGCAACCCTCAAAATGCCGCCTAAAAATCCTCCTCAAGAAACTGTGAGCATTGCCACCAAAATTGCCGATATCATCATCAAATTTCACCAAGAAGTCATTTCTCCTGTCGATGGTCCACGAAGTCATTATCGCCCCACCTCCTCCGCTTACATGAAACTCGCCATGCATCGCTACGGATTCATTAAGGGATTTCTGATGGGCTGCGATCGGCTTTTAAGAGAAAATGACGAAGATTGGGTTTATCGCAAGATCGAAATTGATGGGAAAATTTACAAATACGATCCTGCTTTTACAAACAAATATAAACCCACCGCCTCTTTACTTTCCCGATAAAGGCAAGTTTTGAAGTGTTTGTTTCAACGGAAATTGCATTTTTGCAACACACGCCACTCTAGCAAGCTGAAATCCGGCAAATAGATAGCCGGCAGCTTCCACAAAAGGATATGCCGCTTTAAATGTTTTGGCCTCGTTCGATTCCGGATCAAATGCCAGTTGACTGAACTGATGAGCAACAGGATAAAAATCGCAATCATTAAATTCTGCTTTTCCCTCTTTCAAACTCTTCCATGCATTCAACGCCTTTGTTCCTCCATGCTGACAACAAGCAAAAGCGCCAACTCCACTCACCATTTTTGCGAACAATGTCGCAGCTCCATTCACGATCCTTGACATAGAAAACCTCTAATTTTTTAAAAAACAAAAGATATATCAAAATAATTCAAATTACAACAAAAAACAGAATTAAAATTTTTATTTTACATAAGAATGTTTTTCACTCAAGATCAATTCTTGCGCATGTAGAGCCGCTTTCCAAGTAGAAAACTGAGGATTGCTTTCGTCCGTAAAATAAAAATTATCAAAACCCATCTCTTTGACGAGACCGGTACGATGAAATACATGCCAGACTTCTTCGGTAAGCCCGGAAATCACAAGATATCGATGCGACGCTTTCAGAGTTTCGTATAAACGCAAAATAGCAATGCACATGGACGCATCCATGTGATGTACATTATTTAAACGCAAAACGATGGCTTGGACATGAGGATCATCTGCCACAGATTGCAATGTTGTTTGAAACACATCTGCCGCAGCAAAATAAAGCTCGCCTCCGATTCCAATAATTCTTACTTTTCGGTGCACTTCTTCACTTAAATTGACAATGACAAGACGTCCTTTAGAATTGAATGCATATTCGACAAGATGAGGCACTGCGGATCTCTTCAAGTAAATCGCAATCGACATCAAAATTCCGACAAAAAAAGCAACATCCAAACTAAATAAAAGACAGGCAAAAAAAGTAAAAACAAACACAAGAGCATCTTCTTTTGTCGCTCGGAAAATCAATTTGATCTCATCCCAATCCATCAAGGTATGAACCGTCGCAATCAAAAGAGCGGCCAACGCTGCAAGCGGCACATATTTCACAAACGGCCAGCAAAAAAAGATGATTAAAGCGGCCATCATTCCACTAAAAATCGCCGAAAAACGACTTTTTGCATGCAAACGAAAATTCAATGCAGTACGTGTGACACTGCCGGAGCTTGGCATGGCTCCTGTGATAAAAGAAAGAAAGAAATTGCCAATTCCCAATCCAAAAACATCTTGGTTAATCTTAACCTGCTGTCCTACTTTCGCACTAAAAGAGCGAGAGACCGAAAAAACTTCCAAAATACTCAAAAGAGCAATGGCCACTGCTTCCGGGAAAATTTTGTTGACAATTTTCAAGCTAAACCAAGGAAAAGAAATCTCCGGAAACGGATTTTCAGGCAGCTGCAGATCTCCTAATGTTCTCACTAAAGAAACAGAAAAAAACTCATTTGCAATTCTTGCTAAAATCACACCTACAATGAGTGTCATTAAAGCATGAGGCCAGTTTTTAAAATAATGGCGCACCACCACAAAAAACAAAAGGCAAATGCCGCCCACCCCAAATGTAGGCCAACTCCACTCCGGCAAATGCGTCACGAATCGAATCGCCTGGTAAAAAATAGGATCATCATTGGGAGGCACCACAATCCCTGTTAAAGAAAACAGCTGCGTTACAGCAATCGCTATCGTAATCCCTGCAAAATATCCCAAAACAACAGGCCTTCCCACAAACTGAAGAAGCTTGCTTACGTTAAAAAATGCAGCACCGATTTGTAAAAGCCCCACAATCAATACAATCTGCATCAAAATCAATAAAACAAGCGCCTCTTGTTCTGCTCCTTTTACATTTTCAAAGTAGGTATACAAAACATCTGCAATCGATGTTTGAATCAAAATCGCAGTGCCGGTACTTGGACCTGAAACCAAAATCTTGGAAGATCCAAAAGAGGCCGTAAAAATGGTGCCAAAAATTGCAGAAAAAAGTCCTGCTGTAGGAGGAAGTCCTGCAAGCAATGAATACGCAATCGACTGAGGAATCGTCATGAGAGCGACAGCCAAAGCAGAAAGCAAATCGTCTCTTAAAAAAGAAAAACGATATTGTTTCACCTCAGGCCAAAATGGAATAAAGGAAATGGAACTTGATTTCGGAGCTCGCATATTCTTCTTTGAATATAGCATCTATTGAGGATAAGAAAGTACTACAAAATAACAGAGCTGTTCTGATCTGTTTTTTCTTTTCCTCGAAGCTCAAAGATGATCGGACATCCCGAAAAAGAAAAAGAATCCCTCAATTGATTGACGAGATACTTCTTATAGGGTTCTGTCATGAGATCCGGTTTATTGACAAAAAGAACAAAACGAGGCGGATTTGATGCCACCTGAGTTAAATAATAGATCCTGAGTCTTTTTCCGGTAATTAGAGGAGGATGGTATTTTTGCAAACAAAGCTCTACAAACTTATTCAACTGGCCTGTGGTAATTCTTTGATAACGAGCTTGAAAAACCTCTTTGACGGATGGAAAAATTTTCTCTAGATTTCTTTCAAACTGAGCTGAGATAAAAAATGCCGGGCAGTGACCCAAAAAAGGAGCCAATTCTCGAACGCCGCGCATTGCATGCTCCATCTTCAAGTTTTTCATCAAATCCCATTTATTAAACAAAAGAATGCAGCTTTTTCCCGTCGCTTCAATTTCTGCAGCAATCCTTCTTTCCTGTGCGGTGAACCCTTCAAAAGAATCCAATACCAAAAGGCAAACGTCGGCTCTTAAAATTGCCTCCTCAGTACGAATGGCTGCGAACTTATCAACAACATCTTTTTCTGCTTTTTTTCGGCGAATCCCTGCCGTATCGATCAAAAGATATTTTTGCCCATCTTTCTCAAAAGGGATGTCAATGGCATCTCTAGTTGTTCCTGCTACAGGGCTTACAATCGATCTATTTTCTTTCAAAAGATGATTCAAAAGAGTCGACTTCCCAACGTTTGCTCTTCCAACGATTGCCACTCGAATCACATCTTGCGCGACCTCTTCAACCTCTTCCTTTTCAGGAATTGCCAAGAACACAGCTTCTAAAAGCTCTGCGATCTGATGCCCTTGAAGAGCGGAAATTCCAAAAATATCTTTGATGCCTAAGCAAGAAAACGGATGCACTTTGTCAACATCCAACATCTGATCAATCTTATTGACTGCGAGGAAAAGAGGTTTTTTAGAACGGATGATCTTTCTTGCAACCTCTTCATCGAAAGGAGTCACGCCTACCTGTCCATCCACAACCAGAATCACGGCATCGGCTTCTTCGATCGCAAATTCAGCTTGCTTACGTACCAATTCTGCAAAAGGAATCGTCTCGGAAAAGTCAATCCCTCCCGTATCAATGAGGATAAAAGGTCTGCCAAAGAATTCAGCCTTCGCATAGAGACGATCACGAGTAACCCCCTCTTGTTCATCGACAATGGAAATTCTTTTTTGACAAATTCGGTTAAATAAAGCAGACTTTCCCACGTTGGGACGGCCTACCAAAGCAATTTTTGGAAGCATATAGGCCACGTAGTATACAGGAAAACTCCTCATTCCCGCAAGGAAGACTCTTCATCAATTTATCCTTGGGTATGCGAAGCAACCACAGCACCTACACAACGAAGCATCGAGGGCGCTAGCGTTGTCAACAAAACACCTGCAGCTACGAACTCTTCAGGCACACATTGAGACCTCGCAAGAGGAGAAAGAACCCAACCTCCAACAGCAACAGACGTCCCCGCTAGAACATTTGCAGTCGACTGTATGACTCTAGAAGCTACAGGATCGGAACTCGAATTTTCCCATGAAGCTACCCCATATAACGGCAATACTAGAGAAGAACCCCAGGGATTGACAGCCACTCCGGCAGCGAAAAAACAATCAACCAAACTTTGCATAACAACTCATAGTTTAAAGATAATTATTTAATAAACAAGGAAAAAATTTCAAGAAAACATTTTTTCAAAAATTTCTAATAACTCTTCGCGTGTTAAATAATTAATTTGATCTTCCGTCCCAATCACATCTTCTAAAAGACTTTTTTTACGCTCAATCATCTCATGGATATGCTCTTCCACTGTATTCTTGGTCACAAGCTTAAAGACCTGAACGCCTCGGCTTTGACCAATTCGATGAACTCGATCTGTTGCTTGATTTTCTTTGGCCGGATTCCACCAACGATCGTAATGAATCACAATGGAAGCAACCGTCAAATCAATCCCGACTCCCGCAGCCAGAAGCGATGCCAAAAACACTTCACAAGCAGGATCTTCTCGAAATTTTTTGAGCTGCTCATTACGATCGCGCGTAGATCCTTTAATGGTAGCAAAACCGATGCCCTTTTTTTTCAAATAGGATTCAATGATCGCAAGCATTTCCAAATACTGAGAAAAAACAACCACTTTTTGTCCGCTTTCTCTGGCTTCATAAAGAAGCTCTACAAAAAGATCCCATTTTCCAGAATTATGCCGCATATATTGCGAAGCTGTATCCAAAATCAAGGCAGGGTGATCACAAATTTGTTTCATTTTCGAGAAAGCAGAGAAAACATGAAGGTAAGGAACAGGCTTAGAAGAATCTTTGACTTCCATGTAAAGAGTTTGTTTCATCTGAGCCACAACTTCTCTGTACAAAGCAGCTTGCTCTTCACTTAAATCGCAATATGCAATCTCTTCGATTTTTTCAGGAAGATCTTGCAGTACATCTTTTTTCTTACGGCGTAAAATAAACGGCTTAATCAGACGCCCAAGCAAGGCTTTGGCTGACTCGTCTTGCAGTTTTTCAATCGGCTGAATAAAAAGATCTCGAAATGCAACATCTGAGGGCATATAGGCAGGCAAAATCACGTCGAATAAGGATTTTATTTCGCGAATCCGATTTTCAATGGGAGTTCCCGTAAGACCTAATTTCATTTTCGATTTGAGAGAACAAAGCGCTCTATGCGTTTGAGAGGCTTGATTTTTAGCAATTTGAATCTCATCAAAAATCGCAAGCTCAAAGTGGATGAGTCCAAGATCTTCTTTCGACACTCTCAAAATTCCATAAGACGTTAAAAGCACGTCATAATTTTCTTCAAAATCATCAAGGCTCCGAGACAAGCCGTAATAAGTACTCACTCTCATTTGAGGTAAAAAACGGAGCAACAGTTCTTGCCAATGGTAAATCACAGACGTTGGACACACAATCAAATACTTGTGTCTTCTTACCTCATCGCTATTGGTGATCGCTGTTAAAAGAGCCATCGCCTGATGCGTTTTTCCAAGACCCATATCATCGCATAAAAGACCAGAAAGTCCATTACAATACAAAAACCAAAGCCAGTGAACCCCTGTTTCCTGATAAGGCCTTAAAGTCGACTGAAGACCTCTTAAATCCAAAATGGATCTCGTCTCTAACCTAGAAATTTCCTTTAAAAGATCTCTTGTTTCTTGAGAGGCTAAATCTTCTTTTTTTGGCTCTTGAAGCTCTTCAAATGCATTTAAGCGGATCCATTCTAAAGTGCTTAATTTGAGCATCCCCTTTTTACGATCGAGCTTATTTTTAACAAGGCCCCGAATCCAATTATAGCGAGGATCTTTCAGATGAAGAAGCCCTGCTTTTGAAAAAAAGTGTCTTTTTTTCTTGGAAATGCAATCCCAGATCGGAAAAATCTCTTGAACTCCAAATTCAGATTCATAAGCAACATCCACATACCATTCATCATTTTTGGGACCTGACGCGATTTTACGAATTTTTAAATGCAGTTTTGGAGGAACCTTGATTCGAGGATCCATATCAAGAATATATGGTTTTAAAGCATCCAATTCGAAATTCAAAAAAGAAAGCTCGTTGTATTCTGAAATCTCAACTTCTTTTCGATACTTTTCCGGAACTCGTAAATGAGAAGGAATGAGAGAAAAGCCCTTGCCTTCAATATATACATAGTCTCCAAAAGATCGAATTTTTGAGCGATCAACTCCAGGAGCATACTGAATTTTAGGGCAAAGCAATATACGCCCTTCCTCATTTAAACGAATGGAAATCCCCATTTGCTCAATCGGTATTTTTTCGCTAAAAAAGCCATGCACCAATTCAAGCTCATCAACATGCCCTGAAATAAAAGAAGAAATTTCTTCGGTAGGAACTTGAAGACCCGGGTATAAAGGAAGTCTTCCTTGACTTTCTTTTTTCATGTAAAACCCTTGCCCAACAACATAAATCCATTCATCAAAATTGAGCGTTTCTCCGCCGGGAAAACTCAGCTCCACGTCAAAATTAAGCCCCTCCGAAGTCAAAGTATAAACAAGTCGCGATTCTAAACTTCCCAAATGCGTCTGAAATCCGGGGAACTGATGCAGCCATACACGATGTTTGTTCACAAAATCGGCGACATTCTCTTTTTCAATGACTTTTTCTTTTCCTTCAAAAAGCCATTCTTCCACAAGATAAAAACCTTTCTTGGGAAGATAAATCCAAGGAATGAATAAAGCAGCCGCCTCCTCTTGCATATCATGCGGCTCGAAAATATAGAGCTGAATCTTTAAATTCCCTAAAGGATCAAACGCCAAATGATAGCGCGCCTTCACGGACTCTTTGCCAACTGTTAAAAAAGAAGAAAACTCTTTCGAAAATAAAGAAAGGACCTCTGCGATGCGCTCTTCTTTCACAATCCCATTTTCTGGAATAACAAAGTCCCCTTTTCGATAAAAACCCTCTCCCTCCACGTACAGCCAATCTCCCACAGGATACCCAGATGAAGAACCCTTTATCGATTGTCTTGCTTGATAAGAAATCACAAGCTCGCGCTTCTTTTCATCATAGACTACATTTTGAATCCAGTCTCTTTGAGGATCGAAAATTTGAAGATTTGATCGAATCAATCTCAACGTCGGAATCAACAGTGGAAATTGAGCTTCAGAAATATAAAAATAGATCTTTAAATCTTTCCAACTTGCATGAAATTCATGAGGCAATGGAGTTCCTTCAAAACGAAACTCATATTCATTTCCATACTCAGTCAGCATCATCAGCCATTTTGCCAAATCAGACCAAAAAGAGAGCTCAAAACGAAGCTGCTCTCTCACAACACCTCTTCTATAATCTGCAATTTCTTCCGGAGACAAGTTTGAAAATTTGATGGATGTTTCTTCTGTTTCTTTCTCTTTTTTGTACACGATCGCATCGACTTTAGCTTTCACGCTCTCGGTCAGAGGCTCTATCGAAAAAAGAAGCTTTTTCGTATCAGAAAAGCAAAGATATCCATGATCTAGCTTCTGTAAATCGCTAAATCTTTTGGCCATCGCATCTAATAAAAGATGCCAAAGCGATTTTTGAAAACGAACATGAAGAGGCTCTTTTTCTTCATGGAAAATGTAAAGATAGCTTGCAGCTAGATGAACACAGCCTTTTCCTTCTTCAGAAAATTTGCAATTACAAAAAAAGTCAGAAACGTCTCCATCGTCTTTGATCTGCAAAAAGCTAAAGGCCTTTTTTTTGCCTTTTTCCTGAACTTCAACTTGATACGTTCCCCTAGAAAAAATCACATCACGCACAGCCCCAGTACTCACAAGAGCTTTTGCGCTTTCTAAGTGATCCAAAACAAAATCAGGAGGGGCATGCATACAGACCTTCCTTTGATTCTATGATCTTCTTTGATTTTCTGACTAGTACAGCGTTTCATTAAAAACCTTACAAAGATATGGTCAGATTTTTCTGCAGGTTGAAATCAGAAAAAACAAGACATACTTGAATACGTAGGCTGTTTTTTCTGATTTCAAGCCTGCTGAAAAAGATGGCCGTAGATTTGACAAGGTTTTTATGAAACGCTGTACTAGTAACCATTAAATACTATCTATTAAAGAGCCTCTATTGCTACAATGAACACCCCAAATTTATTAAATTGTTATGACAACACCTTTTAAACAACGACTCTTCATCGGCGAAGGGAATTTTTCCTTTACCGAAGCATTTATTGAAAAACACCCATCAACTGCCAATTCGATCATTGCAACAGACTTAACAATCCAAAATAACCCACAAACTCACGATCGTATTAACACGTTGCGCAAAGAAAAAGTTCAAATTTATTCTAATGTCAATGCAACATTGATAGACAAAGGCTTCCCTAATCAAAGATTTTCAAGAATCTATTGGAACTGTCCTCATGATGGAAGCAACTACAAAAATCAAACCCTCCCCCCCATCATTCAAGATTTTTTTCAGTCGTGCAGAAAAGCGCAAAAGCCGAATGATCAAGTCCTTATCACTTTAATACAACCTGAAGAGAAAAATGTAGACTCCAATAAAAAAGATCTTTATCAAGGGTATGTTTATAATATTGTTCAAGCCGCTTCTTTAGCCGGCTATCGAATCTTAAAAAAAAGAAATTTTTCTCAAGAAAGATACCCAGGATATCAACACACTCAAACCAGACGACCCGAAGAAGCTTCCATTACAAAGCAAGGTCTTCGACAATTCGTCTTTGAAAAAATCGATAACGAAATCTTTTGCGAGGCTCTACAAAAGACAATCAACCAGGAATTGCCAAATCTCCAACAAGCAATAGAACCTTTCAATGAAAAGGAAATTCTTCAAAAACTAAACACACGTGGCATAAAAATAATTACCCCTTCTCTTGCTAAAACACTGACAAGATCCTCTCAAAAAGAATGTAAGATTAAAACAGATATGTACTATGGCACAAAAAGACAGTCCTTTGACTGTTCTACTGACTATGATTCTTCGGATGAAGAAGATCTTCGATTCACCAAAAATAGATAACTCATTGTAGAATGATTTCGCATTCTTCAAGATCTACAGGAAGTGGATGGATATCTCTTTTCAAAGACCAGATTGCATCTTTCAAGACATCCAAGTTCATCTCTTCTTTGGCTGAAATCTCAAAGAGCGTGGCTGGATCGAAAGGATATCTCTCTTTAAATGATTCAATCAGAGAAGACGTTTCTTCTTGATCGATTTTATTGAGAGCCACCAAGAATGGTTTTTCTAAAAGAGCTGGATTATATTGAGAAAGCTCTCGTCTTAACATCAAAAATTCTTCAAAAGGATCCCTTTCTTCAAAAGGTGCAAGCTCAATTAAAAAGATGAGAATCGATGTTCTTTCAACATGTTTTAAAAAAGAAATGCCAAGCCCGCGATTTTCGGATGCTTTATCAATCAATCCTGGAATATCTGCAATAAGAAGCCTTTTTCCTTCTGACCCTTGTAAAATCCCAAGATTTGGTCTCAGCGTTGTAAATGGATAAGGAGCGATCTTCACTTCAAGATAAGCGAGTTTTGAAATCAAAGTTGACTTTCCTGCATTTGGCATCCCAACGAGACCCACATCAGCAATCAACTTCAATTCTAAATCAACTTCGCAAGATTCTCCCAACGTTCCCGGAGTGCAAACATAAGGAGCTTGGTGCGTCGATGTTTTAAAACGACTATTGCCCTTTCCGCCTTTACCGCCTTTACAAATTTTGAACACTTGCTCCGGCTCTGTAAAATCAAAAAGAACTTCTTGAGTTACGGGATCTTTGACAAGAGTTCCTAAAGGGACTTTAATGATACGGTCACGCCCATTTCTGCCGGTCCTGTTGTTGGCTCCGCCGGGCATTCCGTTTTCTGCTTTGATGATCCGATAATTGCGTAAATGTTCGAGAGAAGGAATTTGAGGGTCTGCCTCTAGGATGAGAGAACCACCGTTCCCGCCATCGCCTCCGGCAGGCCCCCCTTTGGGGATATATTTTTCACGACGCCATGCAATGACGCCATCTCCGCCCTTGCCCGCCAACAACTGAATGGTTACTGTATCGACGAACATGGGCTAGTTGCTACTCTGCTGCTTGAGGAACGGGAATCACAGATACGTAAGTCTTATCTGACTTTACGAACTGAACAACTCCGTCTTTCAGAGCAAATAAAGTAAAATCTTTACCCACTCCTACGTTTTTGCAAGGATGCCATTTTGTGCCGCACTGGCGAACAAGAATGCTTCCTGTTGTCACAAATTCTCCGGCAGTTGCCTTAATTCCAAGACGCTGCGCATTCGAATCTCTTCCGTTTCTTGTAGATCCCTGACCTTTCTTATGTGCCATGACTTATCCTACCTATACCGCTACCGCAATTTTCGTGATTTTCACTCGAGAATATTTTTGTCTATGTCCAACAAGACGACGATAGTTCTTACGTTTTTTGTATTTAAAAGCAATTTCTTTAGGACCCTTGACTTCCCCAAGAACTTGCCCATGAACAGCTCCTCCAGAAATATGAGGAAGACCTACTTTGCACTGCTCTCCTTTCGCGAACAAAAGAACCTTATCAAATGTTACAGACCCTTCTTGATGCAAAAGCTCAACGTCGATTTCGTCTCCTTCCTGTACTCGATACTGTTTTCCACCGGTTTCAATGATGGCGTACTGCATGGATTCCTCCCAAATAATGGGGAAGATATTAATCGATCGAACCCCTTGTGTCAAGCAAAACATCGAATATTTCTCTTAAGAGCCAATTACAACACCCATTCTCCCAAAAAATCAAAATTATTTTAGCCATTCCTTAAAAAACTAAAACCAAGTAAAATGTAGCCTACAAAAGAAGAGGCCTGCGTGAACCCAACTCAACCAAACATTCCTTCTTGGAATTATTTTGATTATGTCCCTCTCATAAGCAACGTATCAGGCACTGTACGCATAGGAGTAGGGACGATTGAAGCTGTCGTAGGAGTGGTTACAGGTCCAACAATAGAACTCGTTGGACGATTGTGCGGAAGATCCAAACCTTTCCTATTTATCGATGGAATCGCAAATGTCATTCGGGGTTCGGTAGCAGAAGCACCAGTCATCGGGAACATCGCTTTATATATCTATGATCATAGCTCTTCCAAATCCACTTTCCAACGAGACATGGGAATTTACTGGGGCTAATAACTCAAGTTAATACGAAACAACTTGAAGAATCGGTTTTCGGCGGCTTCGGACTGCCTCGCGGCATTTGAATCTGCTCGGCAATCACCCAACTTGCTTCGAGCTTCGCCTGACTCAAATGACGGATGTATCCTTGCCATATTCCGATTCTTGATTCTCTTTTGGTATAATCAGTCCAAATTCCATTTAGACTGAAGCTCTTTCAGTTTTTCCTTTTCTTTTAAAGAGATGACTCCTTGATTCAAAATTTTCATGACCTTTTCATGCATCCCTTTCATGGCGAGGAAATGGAGCCCTCGATCTGTCAAAGGCTTGGAAATAATTTTAAGTTCTCCTTTATAAAGATCATTCACATAATCTGCGGCTGTAATCAGATCTAAAAAAGCGCCTTCAACTTCTTTATTTTTCACAGCATCTAAAAGACGGGCAGCGGATGCATATTGCCTTAAGTTGACATCTGGCATTTTTTGAAGAATTGACATGGAGCCATCCACAACTCCAAGAAGCACACCGTCCAACTGTTCAGGCATCATCTTTGAATCAATCGGTGCAATCAAAACAAGACCTAAATCTAAAAAATTTTCAGAAAAATCATATTGAGCAAGATTGAAAGAATAAGCGGGCATTGAAGATAAAATAACGTCGTATTGCCCTCTTTTCATTCCATCGAAAAGAAAATCAGAATTCGCTGTGATTTTCTCAATTTGAATCCCCTCTTTTTCTGCAATGAGTTGCAAAAAATCGTCTATAAAACCATTGACTGAAGCTATTTGAAGGCCAAAATTCCATGGATGCCAAGAAGAATCAACACCGACACGAACGACTTGTTTTATAGAAGAAGAGCAACCTAAAAGAAACAAACACAAAAGATAGACAATGTTTCTCATTGATCTTTTCCAATTCTACAGCGATCATGCTCAGAATACTCCATTCGAACCTTGCCCACAATCTCACCATCCAAAGCAGTCGGCTTCAATCCCCAAATTTCATCTGCATACTCACGAATCGCACGATCCGAAGAAAAATTCCCCATCGATGCTATATTTTGCAATGCAAACTCTGCCCACAAATGAGGCTGCATAAAGAGCTCTTCCACTTTAATTTGAGTCTCATAATAAGAGCGCAAATCTTGCAAGACTCGAAATCGATCTTTTTCCAAAAGATCTTGATGAAGAGAAGAAAAAATAGAAAATTCTTCCTCATTTTCTGAAAATTCCCCTTCTTTCAAAGAATCTAGGGTTAAACGAATCAAATCATCTTTTAAATAGATATCCCAAGGATTATAAGATCCCTCATTTTGCTTGGCTGTTGCTCCAAAGCGAAACGGCCAAAATTGATCTGTCACAGCTTCTCTCATCTCAATATTGGCCCCATCTTCCGTTCCTATTGTGAGAGCGCCATTGATTGCCAATTTCATATTTCCGGTTCCCGAAGCTTCCCATCCGGCCGTTGAAATTTGCTGTGATAAATCGGCTGCAGGAATGATCATTTCAGCTCGAGAAACGTTGTAATTTTCCATTAAAATGACATGGATCTGATGAGAAATTCCATTACTTTTCCTAAATTTTCTAGCAATCGCAGCAATGAGACGAAGAATTTGTTTGGCTCTTTCATATCCGGGAGCCGATTTCCCACCAATAATTACAAGACGAGAACAATGTCTTTTCTTCCCTCCTTTCAAATCATGATAGAGCATTATTAAATGAAGGGCATTCATGAGCTGTCTTTTATATTCATGCATTCTTTTGATATGCACATCGAAAAGAGCATTTTCACTCACGAAAATAGAGGAAGGAACCATTTTTCCAAGAGCATCTCTTAAGGGATTCTCTTCTCTTAAAAATCTTAAAAGCTCTCCTTTTTTTTGCTTTTTGACCTTCAAAAACTCCTCTTGAGTGTTTCGATCTTGAGCAAAAGATTTTAGCTTTGCAATTTGAGAAAAATCAGAAATCCACCCACTCCCAATTCTTTCAGTAATCAATTTCGAAAGTTCCGGATTTGCATCTAAAAGCCACCGTCGGTGAGTCACCCCATTTGTCACGTTAATGAATTTTCCGGGGGTCATCTCGTAAAAATCTTTAAATAAATGGTCTTTCAAAATCTGAGTATGAAGTGCAGCCACTCCATTCACTTTATGAGATCCAAAAATGGCTAAGTGAGACATTTTGACTTGTCCTTGCTCTAAAATCGACATCCGCCGCACCCGATCTTCATCGCCAGGGAAACGCACTCTTACCTGATTGCAAAGCTCCAAATTCAATTTCTGAATCACATCGAGCTGTCTAGGAAGAAGCTCTTTCACTCTTCCCTCGTTCCACTCTTCCAGTCCCTCTCTTAACACTGTATGATTCGTATAGCTACAACACGATTGACAAACATCCCATGCATCCTTCCAAGAAAAATCATAATTTTTTGTCAGTGTTCGAAGCAATTCTGCAACAATAAGCGCAGGATGTGTATCGTTGATTTGAATGCGCACTTTATCTTTGAATGAATTCATCTCATGATACACTCGGAAGTGACGTCGAATCATATCTTGCAAAGACGCTGACACCAAAAGAAATTCCTGTTTCAAACGAACTCGTTTACCAAGCTCTGTATTATCATTGGGATACAAAACATCGGTGAGCGATGTATTTTCCGCCGCAGTGTCCAAAAATCCGGCATTATATCTTTGGAGCTGAAAATTGCGCGGAGACTCTTTCGTTGACCAAAGCCTTAACGTCAAAACAGAATAATTTGCAGAGTCGCTATACCCGATAATCGGAGTATCATAAGGAAGAGCTCTCACCTCTTCAAAATCTTCCAATAAAAAGACTTCATCTCCATGGCTATTTTTTGCAGACACCGGACGGCCTCGAAAATGAACATTCACAGCCAGTGTGTCGCGTCTTGACTCCCAAGGATTATTATTCAAAAGCCAGCAATCTGGCTTTTCTACCTGACAACCACCCCAAATTTCCTGTTCAAAAATCCCGTACTGATATCTCAAACCATACCCTCTTGCCGGGTACTGCAAAGTGGCCAAAGAATCTAAAAAACAAGAAGATAAGCGCCCTAACCCTCCATTTCCCAACCCAGCATCCGGCTCGCAGCTCTCTAGGTCTGCAAAGTTTCTCTCTAATTTTTTTAAAACCGCTTGAATGAGTTCTTGAGCGCCAATATTTAAAATATTATTTTTTAAAAAACGCCCCGGAAGATATTCCATCGATAGAAAATAGAGCACTCTTGACTTGTGATTTTCCATTGTGTCCAAAGAAGCGGTCCAATTGATCATGACCTCTTCTCTTAAAACGGCGCAAAAAGCTTGATAAAACTCTTCGATGGAGGCGTCTTTGATCCTGCGTCCATTGGCCGTAATCGTCCAATGCCGAATTTTTTGTGCTAATATCTCTGCCTGAAGTTCAAAATCCATATGTATCTCTTTATACCGCTTGTGAATCAAGAATCGGTTCCGGCTTCGCCTAAGCAGCCACGGCATTTGAATCTGCTTGGCAATCACCCAACTGATTGAAGAACTCTCCCTTAGAAAGGGAAAGATTCTTCGCTCCGGTAATGGGCGGCAAATTTTTTGCCGCAAATTGATCAGATAGCTCAGCTAACCCACCCCCGAAGTGGTGAGATTTAAGCTTCGAGCTGTCCGTTCAAGTTGGGTTGCGGTCTGCACCGGCTCCGCCTGATTCAAATAGAGGGCGCCTTCTTGCCATATTCCGATTCTTGATTCACGAGCGGCATAAAAAAAGAAATACTTTAAAGAAGAGAAAACAACAACAAAAAACCTCTATATTATAGAGGGAATTGCAAAACTAACAAAAAGAGCATTTTTTCGGGGCGTTTTCCTGATTAGCGTTAGTCAGTGCCCCGAAAAAATGCTCTTTTTGTTAGCTTCGTAATTCACGGTGCGTGAAGATATAAATATCTGTAAGAAAGAGCGTTCAAGGCTGTTCAGAAGTAGAGGAAGTTTATGTGAAATTACAAAACTAGCGCCCAAAATGTGATTTTTTCGATATCAAAAAGTGTTTCGATGTCAAAATTTCGAAAAATCATATTTTGGGCGCTAGTTTTGCAATTCCCTCTATATATAACGCGAATTGCTTATACCGAAAAAAATTCACGTACCGCGATATGTTTTACCGGAGAGAACTCCCAACGGTTGAGTCGCACGAATTTGTTTTTGAGCCTCTTTTATCCGTCTAAACAGCGCATCTTGGGATGAATGATTCTGCAAGAAAAAACATTGAGCACGAAAAAGTCGCATATCAGGAAAATCTGAATGACTCAGAAGATCTCTTTCAGAAATATTCGCAATCACACGCCCTTGGGAATCTTTGATGCATATGTATGAGCCAACCTGTGGTTTATGAAGAGCTATACAAGAGTTCAGTGGCATTAACTCATGTTGAAGAAGTTCTCTCAACTGATCTTCGCTCTGACTCAAATATAAAGTCAGGTCCCATACAGAACAATATCCGGCTAAAGATTTTCCGCATAGAGAAGGCAGGTTCAACCAGATAAGACGAGGATGGGATGTTCTCCGACCAGAAACTTGCAGTATTTTACGCGTAAACAATGCCTCAACACATTCTTTAGCCTTTTCATTTTCTGAAACTTGTACATAATGACGTTGTT
Source organism: Chlamydiota bacterium (assembly GCA_027451825.1). Classification (GTDB taxonomy): domain Bacteria; phylum Chlamydiota; class Chlamydiia; order Chlamydiales; family SM23-39; genus DAIDHZ01. The sequence goes on along the minus strand of DAIDHZ010000026.1, from coordinate 646 downwards.
TTAACAAATTCCCCCAACACTCAGAAGAATCAAAGACTTTCTTCCAGTTTTTACAGACTTTAATCAATGCACTAATCTCTTGAGGATCAAGATAAGTCGCTGAATCTATCAAGACTTCCGGAGGAAGACGTATTGTCAAATCATGACTGACTGCCATTTTACCATCCTATTGCTGCAGAGAGTACTTTTCCGCCCAACTTTTTCTTTGAGCTACTTCTATCCGTCTGAACATCAAATCCTGCAGTGCAAGCTGTTTTGCTCGATGAGAGTCTCCGTCTTTAAATAGAACATTAAAAAGTCGCATGTTATAGAAATGTGGATCCCTTAAAAGAGCTGTTTCGGAAACCTCGGTTACGTCTCCTCGGACATCTTTGACACATAGAATCGGGAAATGGAGGACGAAGCTTTGCTTCGCCTAAAATAGCGAGTTTCTCGCCATTGGGCAAGGAAGCTTCTCAAAATTTGCATTCGGAGCGAGTGACCATTGCCCAACGGGCAAGGCACGAGTGAGAATCCGAATTTTGAGATAAAGCCGACACCGTCCAAAACCGATTCTTGAATTTTTTTCGGTATATACTCGTTCCAGTTCAAAGTCCCTGTTTCTGCAGCGTCGGATTTACCCTAAATTTTGTCCCGCTTCCATCAC
>DAIDHZ010000025.1 GCA_027451825.1 Chlamydiota bacterium | reverse complement strand
ACCATGTGTTTTACACATGGTCTGCGGTCTGCATCGCTTTGCTGCTTCAAACCTGAGGCGCCGGCTTTGACAGAAATAAAAAAACTCACCGTCTCGCAGTATAGCAAAAAGAGGTTGGTATTTCTATTAAAATGATGATGGAGTCTTTGTGTATACCGAAAATGATTCAAGAATCGGGAAATGGAGGACGAAGCTTTGCTTCGCCTAAAATAGCGAGTTTCTCGCCATTGAGTAAGGAGGCTTCTCAAAATTTGCATTCGGAGCGATTGACCATTGCCCAATGGGCACGGCACGAGTGAGAATCCGAATTTTGAGATAAAGCCGACACCGCCCAAAACCGATTTTTGAATCTTTTTGTATAACGTCAGAAAAATGGTTTTTTGAGATCTTTTCAGATTCTTTATGTTTTTTTGACAAAAAATATATTTACTTGATAAGTTCCTTGGCACATTTAAACGAAGGGATTGTTTCCTTGAGAAGGAAAAATCCTTGTGAGTAAAACAGTAAATCAAGGAGAAAGTTATGTTGTCAGTATCATCATGGTTTGGATCAAGTAATAGTGCGCCAACTGGCATGAGAAGAATTGCTAATACAGTGGGAGAGAGTTTGAAAACGGCAACTCCTTATGGAGCAGCTATTGTTGGAGGCGGTTTCTTAGCACATAAAGTTGGACAGGCGGTCGCTACCCGTTGCGATGCTTTTTGTAAAGAGGCTGAAAAGCCGGTTCCGACAGGGTTTGTCGTAGATGGAGGCAATGTTTTAAGGAAACTTTCTGACGAAAGAGGTTCTGTACCTCAGAAACAATTTTCCTTGATGCAGACAGATAAAGGATTTTCTGTTGTTGCCAATAAAGAAGGTGAAGTGGTTGAGGGAATGGAAGTTCGGGGTAACGAAATCGTCCAGAAAACTTCGGTTAGTAGAATTGTGCAAGCGATTGCTGAACATCCGGATGCGACTGCGAGAACTTGTGCTGTAGTGGGTGCTGCAACTGTTGCAGGTATAGTTTATAAGGTTAAAAACAGAGCTTAATGTTTTGGCGATCCTTGGTCTCAAGGATCGCTTTTTTATCGCGAATCGTTGGGGTTTAGTGAGTTTGGATTTGGCGAAGTCGTGCGCCAAGTTCAAATTCACTAAACCTAACGTTTGCGGCATGTCTTATTTTTTCATCAAATTTTTTTCGATCTCTTTCTTAGAATTTTATTAAACAGTTTGGACGGTATATAAATTTTTTTTGACAAAAAAATTGTTGCTTTTGTACTATTTTCACTCCTTTTAGGAAAAAGATTCAAAAACAAGGAGTTATTTATGTTAAATGGTGTTCAGTCTCAGTGGCCCACTGTTGGTGGAGCTGTTCTTGGAGGTTCTCTGGTTCGTTTCGGTTTAGTTCCTTCTGCTGCCGCAACTATGCAAGCCTATACTACAGCTGTGAGCTCAGGAACAGGATCGTCAAAACCATTGCCTCATCCAGGAGGAGTGACTGAATTTGTAGCTCAACATCCTGTGGTTGCGACTGCACTTGGAGGCGCTGCCGGTGGTGCTATTGCTTATGTTGCTCAGAGTTATTTTTCAAGAAAGTAACTTCATACAGGGACGACCTTGCTATGGGGTCGTCTTCATCCAAAGCTCGAGTTTTATTTTTTCAGCCATTCAGGGCAGTTGCCAAATTGTTTTTTATAGTAGTGTAGAGCGCCGATCAAGCCGGCTTTATATCTGAGTTGTTTTTGTAGAGAAGATGAATCCTGTTTTTGAAATATGTTTTTGAGTGTGTTTCGAAGTTTTGAGATGCAGTAATGACGTAGTAGTTTTGTAAGCTCCGGAATGATGTGTTCTTTATAGATTTTTTTTCTGAGAGAAGGTGTGCAATTTCTTTCGATCCAAAGGAGTCTGCTTCGCCACCAGAAATAGTGCATTTGAGGTTTCCCTCCGGTAAAAGAAGAAGAGACTTTATGCCATATTTTGGCTTTGGGTGCGGTCCAAACTTCAAGTTTGTTTTGATTGGCTCTGCAGCAAAAATCGGTTTCTTCCCAAAAAAGAAAGAAGTTTTCTTCTAAAAGTCCAATTTTTTCAGGAACGCTTCGATGCATGAGAAGAGCAGCTCCACATACGTAATCGACATGTTTCATGGTTTCAAAGGAAGAGTGATCATCGATTGTGTTTGTGTGAAGAGATTCAAATTCTGCTTTTTTTTCATTCCACATGCCGCCAAGATGATCGATACGAGAGGGGTCATGATAGAGATAGATTTTCGCTCCCAAAATTTTAGCTTCTTTCTTGTTTTGAGCTGCTTCCATAAAAGCATCTAAAAAATCAGGGGCGACGGTTGTGTCATTATTGAGAAGTAAGATCCACTCATAGCCCTTATTTAATCCCCAAGAAATTCCTACGTTATTGCCGCCTGCAAATCCAAGGTTTTGTTTTGTTTCGAAAATAGGAATTTGAGGAAAAAGCGTTTTGAAGGTGGTTACCGAGTCATCTTGGGATCCGTTATCTACGATGATGGTTTTGAAATTGGGATAGGTTACTTTTTTGAGTGACTCAAGGCATTCTAAGGTGTCTTTTTTGCCGTTCCAGTTGAGGAGGATGATGAGAATGCTTGGTTTATTCGAAGTCATAAGGAGGAACGAATCTCTTTCCGTTGAGGGCATTCCAATAGGTCGTCATTTGAGATCCGTCGGGATTTTGAACGACGATGCTATAGATGGGAAGAAAGATTTCTGTCGTTTTGCGAATGGCAAAGTCATTGCCAAAGGCTGCTTTTGCCGTCATTTCAATTTGCGCAGTGCGATATCGTTTTTTGACTCGTGTTGCATGTTTTGTCGGTTTTGTGACGAGCCAGTGTTCTAATTTTGTTTCCGGGATGACTTGAAGTCTTGGATTTTGTAGATGAAGTCGATAGGAGTTTCCATTTTGTACGATGAGACTTTTTTTGCGGCAGCTATCGACCCAAGAATCTAAAACGTTATTGTCTAAGTTTAAAAATTTAGACAGTCCATCTCGATCCCAGCTTCCTCCTTTGGAGGCAAGTGCATTGATGATTTTAAATTCTTGACGAGTTGCATTCGATGCGATGCAGTCGGTAAAACCATGGGTTCTTTCCCAAGTACTCGTGTTAATGACCATTTCTCCATCGACAAGCCCCCAGAGAATGACTCCTTCTCCCGTTTTGTCTTGGCTTCTGTTGTATTTGACATCCATGAGTAGGTATGGGATGAATTTCAAAGAAGGCTCTAAAAATACGTGGTCAGTATCTTTTAAGAGCTCTTTTCGGTGTGTCTCCATGATATTTTCAGCGCTGTAGCGAACTTCAAGTGTTTGAAATGTGGATGCGCTTAAAAAATCTTCCACTTTCGTTCGAACCGCAGGCATAGAATTCCACACCCAGAATCCTGAAGCTGTGGCAACAAATAAGACGATAAGAATTAAAAGTGGTCGCATAAATCTAGATTTGAAATCATCTTTGGTATAGCGAAAAAGAAGCTTTTCTTGCAAATGGAATAAACTAAGAGAGAAAAAATAACCTTTCTTTTTCTCTCTTTTTTAAATTAGTCTTTCATGGAGAGCAAGAACTCGGCATTGTTTGCTGTTTTCTTGAGTCTCCCTGTAAGAAGATTCATTGCGTCGACCGGAGTTAGATCGGCAAGACCTTGGCGAAGGAGATAGATTTTCTCAAGTTCAGCAGGGTGGTAAAGAAGCTCTTCTTTTCTGGTGCCGCTCTTGATGAGATCGATGGCTGGGAACATGCGTCGATCGGCAAGGCGTCGATCGAGGACAAGTTCCATGTTGCCCGTTCCTTTAAACTCTTCGAAAATGACTTCGTCCATTCTGGATCCGGTATCGATGAGTGCGGTTGCGATGATGGTAAGAGAGCCTCCTTGCTCGACATTTCGTGCAGCTCCAAAGAAGCGTTTTGGTTTATGAAGAGCATTCGCATCGACACCACCGCTCAAGATTTTTCCTGAATGAGGCTGTACAGTGTTGTAGGCTCTGGCGAGTCGTGTGATGTTATCCAAAAGGATCACAACATCGTAGCCGCATTCCGCAAGTCTTCTTGCTTTGTCGATGGCCATGTCGGCAATCTGAACGTGTCTTTCAGGAGGTTCATCGAAGGTGGATGCGATCACTTCTCCTTTGACGGTACGGATCATATCGGTGACTTCCTCAGGACGTTCGTCAATAAGAAGAACCATTAAAATCACTTCCGGATTGTTGGTTTCGATGGCGTTTGCAATATGCTGCATCAGGATTGTTTTTCCGGATTTTGGAGGCGCTACGATGAGAGCTCGCTGACCTTTCCCGATCGGGGCTGCGAGATCGACCACTCGTGTCGTGAGTCTTTCTCTGGATGTTTCCATCACAAGTCGTTTATTTGGGTAGAGCGGCGTTAGGTTTTCAAAAAGGAGTCGATCGCGTGTTTGTTCATAGGTTTTCCCGTTGATTTTTTCCACCTTGAGCATGGCAAAGTACTTTTCTTTATCTTTGGGAGCTCGGATGGAACCAAAAAGCGTGTCGCCTCTTCGTAAGTCGAATCTTCGAATTTGAGCAGGAGATACATAAATATCTTCTGCCGAGGGGAGGTAGTTGTAGTTAGGAGATCTTAAAAACCCAAATCCATCGGGAAGAACTTCCAAAACGCCTTCTCCATAGAGAACTTCATTGGGTCTTTCAGAGATGGTTTTGACAATTTCAAAAACAACACCTGATTTGGTCAGAGACCCTGTGTGTTTGAGTCCCATATTTCTCGCATATGCTTGGAGTTGGTCGATATTCATTCTCTGAAGATCTGCGATTTTGGTGACTGTTTCAAAATGCGCGGGGGCTTGTCCTTGGGTTTCCTGATTCTCTTCGTTCATAGTTTAAATCTTTTGGTTTCCTGAATTTTAATGACCTCTTGACGTAAGTCTTCTAAAGACCCGTTGTTGAGGATTGTGAAAGTAGCGCGAGCCGCTTTTTCTTTTGGGCTCATTTGTCTTCTCATGCGCCTTTCAAAGTCTTCCTTGGAAAAGCCCTGCATTGTAAATCGTTTTCGGGCTATTTCCTCATCCGCAAGTACCGTAATGACAACATCGTAAAAATGTTCGTCATGAATTTCAAAAAGCAAAGGGATTTCTACGACAAAATATGTGTACTTTTGAGATTTTATTCGTTCGTATTGTCTTCGAATTTCTTTGCATACTTCCGGATGGAGGATGTTTTCTAATTCCTGAAGGAGTTTTCTATCTTCAAATACCTTGTCTGCAATCGCTTTTCGGAAAACTTCTGGTCGATCAGAAGAGTTTTCAATATGTAAAAGAACCGTGATTTTTTTTCCGAGATCGGTAGAGGGATTTAAAAGGTCGTGCACTACAGCATCGGCACTGACCGTGAACGCTCCCAATTCCTTAAAAATTTGGCAAACGGAACTTTTTCCGGTTGCGATTCCACCTGTGATAGCGATTTTCTTCAATCCTAGCACTCCGCCCAATTTTTGCCAAGAGAGACGTCTGCGATGAGGGGTACTTTGAGCTTGAAGACATTTTCCATATGGCGTTTGACAAGTTCTTTGAAAATGGGGATTTCTTCATCGGGAACTTCAAAAATGAGCTCGTCGTGGATTTGGAGAATCATCTTCCCTTTCAAATTTTTTGTTTGTATTTCTTTGGCAATTTTGATCATGGCTACTTTAATGAGATCCGCTGCAGTTCCTTGAAGAGGAGTATTGACGGCCAGTCTTTCTGCTGCAGAGCGAACGATGGGATTTTTGTTATCAATTTCAGGAATGGGTCTTTGTCTTCCCATCAAAGTAGTTGCTGTTTTGGTTTTTCTTGCCTCTTCTTTACAGTTTTCTAGGTATTTTAAAATGAGAGGATATTTTTCAAAATATTTTTTGATAAATGAAGAGGCTTCTTGAAAAGAGATATGCAACTGAGAGGCTAAGCCGAAGGGACCTTGTCCATAAAGAATGCCGAAGTTGACGGTTTTTGCTTGCGCTCTCATGTCGGGAGTGATCATGGTGATGGGAAGATTGAAAATGGATGCAGCTGTATGGGCGTGGATGTCTTCTTCATTTTTAAAGGCTTTGATGAGATCGGGATCTTCGCTAAAGTGAGCAAGGAGCCGAAGTTCAATTTGAGAGTAGTCGGCGCTGATGAAGCTCCAATTTGGTTTTTCAGGTTTAAAACAGGATCGGATGGCAAGCCCTTCTTTGCTCCGGATAGGGATGTTTTGCAGGTTGGGATCTTGACACGAGAGTCTTCCGGTGGCGGCGACCGATTGATTGAAGGTGGGGTGGATTCTTTTTGATGTTGGATGGATGCTTAAAGGAAGAGCTTCGATGTAGGTGGCTCTTAATTTTTCAAGGGTTCGAAACTGCAAGATGTGGTTTGCAATGGGGTGATCGATGGCAAGCTCTTCTAAAATGTCGGCTCCGGTTCCAAAAGCCGTTTTAGCTTTTGCCGGCTTTTTCATTTTGAGTTTTTCAAAAAGGATAAAGCTGAGCTGTTTGGGAGAGTTGAGATTGAATTCTTCTCCGACTTCTTCAAAGATTTTTTTCTGAATTTTTTCGATTTCAGAGCCGATGGTAATTTCGATTTCTTTGAGTTTTTTTGTATCGAGATAGATTCCTGTTCGTTCCATGTCGGCTAAGATGGGAAGAAGAGGCATTTCGATCTCTTTAAAGATCGATTTTAAATGCTTTTTTTCAAGCTCTTTTTCAAAAAGGTTTTTAAGCCTTGTTGTATAATCAATGTCTTCGCAGGCGTAATCGCAAATTTGAGGAAGGGGAACTTCTTGCATTGAAATTTGAGATTTTCCTTTCCCGATGAGAGTTTCGATGGGAATCTTTTGATGCTCTAGTTTTTCGAGCGTCAGTTCATCGAGATTGTGGCGGCGATGCTCCGGATGCAAAAGATAGGATGCAATCATTGTATCGAAAGAGATGGAAGGAATTGAAATGTGATGATTTTGAAGAACGTGTTCATCGTATTTGATGTTATGGCCGAAAAAAGAGCTCTTTGTATGTTCAAAAAAAGTTTTTAAACGTTGAATGACAAGTTCATTGTTGCAAGGAATATACCATGCTTCCCCGGGTTCTATACAAAAACTGATGCCGACAAGTTTTGCAAGGAATGGATTTGTACTTGTGGTTTCAGTATCGATTCCGATTTCTTGTTTGCTGTTGATTTTTTCAAAAAGGCTTTCGATCTCTTCCTTGGTTTGGATAAGATGATATTTTTTTTGTGGTTGAAACGTTGGTTTTTCTTCTTTTGCAATCACCATTTCTTTCAAAAGAGAACGAAAGTGCATTCTTTCGTAAAACTGATGTAAATCTTCAGGATGTGGATTTGCGATTTTGTAAAAAGAGATCTCTTTAGGAATTGGTGTGTCGAGATTTAAAGAGGCAAGTTTTTGGCTTACAAGGGCGATTTCTTTATTTTCAAGGATCGTTTTTTGTTTTTTTTCTCCTTCGATTTTTTCAGGATGGTCCAAAATATGTTGGAGCGTTCCAAATTTTTGTAAGAGATCGGCTGCTGTTTTTGGACCAAATCCTTTGATTCCCGGGATGTTATCGGAAGTATCTCCCGTGATGGCAAGATAATCTCGAATCTGATTTGGTTTTACGCCATAAATTTCTTCTACTTTTTGACGATCGATAAGTGCGTATTCTTTGTGGGGATGAAGAACAAAAATATGAGAGCTGATGAGTTGGCAGAGATCTTTATCCGTTGTGCAAAGGTAGGCTTCCATTTCATTTTTTTCAGCCCAGACGCCAATCGTTGCCATCACATCGTCGGCTTCAAATCCTTCAATGCAAAGAGTTGAGATCCCTGTATGTTTGCAGTATTCTTTCGCAAGATCAATCTGAGGAATCAGATCAAGAGGCGCTTCTTTTCGATGCGCTTTATATTCGGTATAGATTTCTCTTCTTGCTTTTTTATTGTCTGGGCCATCGAAAACACAGACAAGATGCTCAGGAGAGAACATCTTGATTAATTTTTGAACAGAGCGGATAAAGCCGTAAAGGGCGCTTGTTGATTCGCCCTTTTCATTGGTCATGGGTCCTATCGCATAATAGGATCGAAAGAGATAGTTTACGGCATCAATGATGTAAATTTTATGAGTCATATCTCAGGTTGGTAGAGATAACAAGGTTGTTGTCTTAGCTGCATTTCTGTAGAGATGAAAGAATGTTCGATCTTCCCTGAAAAAAGAGGCGATTTTGAAGACATGAGTTCAGCAAGGATTGGATTTTTAGGACTTAAATGGACCACCTGATAGGGTTTTGCAGGATCAATATTGGCTTTGGTGAGAAGAGCAAGGAGCGCTTCATCGCGAGAGCTCATTGCATGGTCAATGTAGCCTAATTTTTGAGCTTGCATGCAGTTGAATACTCTAGCTCCATATTCATTGATGAGTTTTTCTTTGCTTAAATTGGGACGAGCTTTCGTGACAACATCAACGAATCTTTGATAGGTAAAAGCGATCACTTCATTGAGTGCGGATCCTTCATCGGGTTTCCAAGGACGTGTTGGGTTGAACTCATCTTTGTCGAGACCGCGAGTGAGCGTTTGCGCTTGCAGTCCCACTTTTTGCATGAAATCATAAATGTTAAACATCGGTCCAAAAATAACCCCGACAGAGCCGATGATTCCGGAAGGCCCTGAAAAAATTTCATCGGCGCTGGATGCAATGTACATTCCGCCCGATGCGCAAAGTCCTTCCACATAAGCAACAATGGGTACATGATATCGTGTTTTATATTCTTCGAGCATGCGGTAGATGGCATCGCTATCAACGACGGTTCCGCCCGGTGTATTCAAGTATAAAAGGATGCCTTTCACGCGATCTGCACTCAATAATCCGGATCTGGAATCAAGAAGAATGTTGCCAATGGTTTCGGCATCGAGTTTTTTCGGTTCTCCGATAATTCCGTTAATCGGAATCTGTAAAATAGCAGGACTTGATACGCTCACGACTTCTCTTTTTCCATTCGCATCAGGAAGGATTGTCATTGTGGTGTTTTGTTCAACTAAAGATGCAGAGGAAAGAGAGGAATACATGAGAGAAAATAACACAAAGGCAAGACAAAGAGCGATCGTTCCAAAAAAAATGCGTAAAAATGTTTTCATCGCGCTGCGAAAAATCGATTCTTGAGGAGGCATAAAGACCCTTTGTTAAGTATAAAAAGTTACTTTATTATAAAAGCAAGTTTAAGGGAAGATTTTAGAAAGGGTTTCGTCGATAAGAGCTCGATCTATTGTGCTGTGAATGCCAATCTTTTTGGATTCTTCATTGACTGCTTTCTCTAGCATTGGCAAGGCTATATGATTTAAAAGAAGAAATTTTCGTTTTGAAAGATGAAGAAGGCTTTTTTTGGCTTCCTGCTTGATTTCAGCGATTTGTTCTCGATGGGCAAAAAGAATGGATGTAATTTTTTGATTTTCGATTTGCTGATCTTGCAACTGACTGAGTTCATGGATGAGTTTGTTTTCTTCTTCTAAGGCATAGACTGGTTCAGAATCAGAGATCAGGAGTTTGGTTTTGAGAGTTTCTATTTCAAAGTTTTTTAGCGGAATCTCTTGGCACTTTTGAATGCATTCTGTAAGAAGTTTGATTGGACAAATAGAATGTTTTTCAGCTTGTTCTATGAGGTGGAGAAAAGCTTCTTTTTCAACGATTAAGCCGGGTGCTTGAGCGAGAAGCTTTGATTTTAGGATTTTAAGCATCTCTTCTTTGGGAGCCTTTTGGATATCTATTTGTTTGAATCGTTTTGCAAAAGGAGATTGTGTCAATGAAGGATCTTTTTTGTATTCTTCTTCCGTGGTGATGGCGATCACATAGGGGAAATGAGACTTGGGATCATCGAGCATTGTCTTCAATTGTTCTTGAAGCGGGGATTGATAAATTGCATGAGCTTCATCAAATACAAGGATGATGTTTTCGCGATGGCCTTCCATGCAGGCGCTGATTTGGTTGAGAACTTGTCTTTTTGTGGATGAGTCTGAATTCTCGATATTGGCTGCATTGATATAAAAGACTTGTTTCCCTTGGAGCTCCGGATAGGTTCCTTCGACAATTTCTTTTGTGAGCATTTTGATGAGAGAGGTTTTGCCGACGCCTGATTTTCCTAAAAGAAGAAGATGTTTATGAGTGCTGAGATTGGATGCGATGTTGTCTACGGTATTTTTTCTGCAAGGCGCTGAAAAGAGATCTCCTTCTTTGAATTTTAAAGTCCAGTTCGTCATATGAGGGATTTGATAGGGCATGGGGCGGACGTATGGATAAAGTAGAGTGAGGGCTGAGATTCCGAGAAGAATTCCGTATATAAGAATGGGACTTGCGATGGTCGATGCAAGAGGAATTAAAGTTGTGCAAAGAAGAGAATACAATCCGATGAGAAGAGTGGTTTTTTGCCATTTTTCTTTTGCTTCGGAAGGGTTTAGGTATTCTGCGATTCCAAAGAAATCGAGCCATTTTTCCAGGCTATAGAGAAGTTTATGCGTTCCGGAGTCGATGCGCTGTTTTAAAGAGATGGATTTTCCTTTGGTGATTTCGAGATCGTGTTTTGCTTCATTTTGCAAGATCGTTCGAGTTTTTATCTGTTGAAAGATGTTTGCTTTAAGATCTTTTTCTAAAAGGTTGTCCGGTATGATTTGAGAGAACCTTTCAATGAGTGTGAGGAAGTTTTTTTTGAAAAGAATTTGAGAGACGACGCCATCAACAAATTGTTTGATTTGAGTGGGAGATAAGGATTGAATTTCTTTTGTTAAGGAAGAGGAAGAGACCCAAGGATATTTATTTTCAATATGATAAACTGTTTTTTCTGTGATGTATGGAACGAAATTATTTTGATTTATTTTGTTTATCATTTTTTGTTTTGATTTTTAGTTATGTATTATATTTGCTTTGTTTATATTGATTCAATTTAATTATCTTTTGAAAAGAGGGGTGGGTTCTGATCTTTCGAATTGCTGTTAATTTCCTGGTCGTGTAACATTTGCTTCTAAATTAGAGATTTTTTATGACGGCAACATTAACGATCACTCCTGAACAAAAGACAGAGCTTTTAAAATTTTTGAAGAAAAATCGCTCTACTGATTTGGTGACGATTTATCTTCTTTTTTTACAGGAAAAATATAAGTTAAAACCTGTTCTTTTTCCTCGTGATAAGATGATTTATCAGAGCATCGATGATCTGATTTCTCATTTAGAGACAGAAGGTAAGCTTTGGCGAGAAACAGAGATTACCATTCAGTTTGGTCAGCAAAGCGTGAATGCCGAGACAAAGAAAATTTACATTTGTCCTTTTACCGGAAAAGTTTTTGGAGATAATACGCATCCGAATCCTCAAGATGCAATTTATGATTGGGTTGCTAAATGCCCGGAAAATAAAGAGCGTGTTGGAGGTCTTCCTGTAAAGAGATTTTTTGTTTCTGAAGATCCTGAAGTGATTAAAAATTATATCACTCCTCGTAAAGCTTCGGTTAAAAAAGTTGTTTACTCTTCAGCGATCACGGGGAAGTTGTTCAATAGTAAGGCTGCTGTGATTGATTCTTTTAAAAAGAATTATGTAAAGCCTTTGACTCTCATTGAAGTGCAAAACCAAAACCGTTATCAGATTGATGAGAAATTTCTTGGTTTCATTCAGAAGTATCTTTCTGAAGAAAGAATTGCACAATTTGTGGAAGCTCTTTCTGAACATCCCGAATTTGAATCTTATTTAAGTAAATGGGTCGAGAGCGACGAGTAGTCCATGTTTCTTCTTCGGAAGAGATGTTGGTGTTGGGAAGAGAGGTTGCTTCGAGGTTAAAGCCTGGAAGCGTTCTTGCCTTGTCTGGCGACCTTGGAGCAGGGAAGACTACATTTGTCAAAGGACTTGCTTTAGGGCTGAAGATCGAAGATCCGATTCAAAGTCCTACTTTTGTCTATATGAATCAATATTTAGAGGGTAAATATCCTCTTTTTCATTTTGATTTATATCGAATGAAAGGTGAGGGTGACTTTTTGGGAATGGGATTTTTTGAGTACTTTGATGCGAGTGGCATTTGCGCCATTGAGTGGCCGGAGCGAATTGAATCGATCTTGCCTCAAGATGTTTTAAAAATTTCGTTCGCTCATGAGGAGAAAGGACGCATGATTACTTTTGATGCAATGGATGGTTTTTCGTGGGCTTGATGAATAAAGAAGTGTTTGTTTGTGTCGATTGTGAATCTACAGGACTTGATCCGAAGCAAGATCGCATTATTGAAATTGCTGTTGCGACTTTTTCTTGGGATCGAATTCTGCAAGAAAGAGAGACTCTCATCGATCCTGAATGTCCGATTCCGGAAACATCGCAAGAGATTCATAAAATTTCTCAAGAAATGATCGAAGGTAAGCCAAAAATTGCTGAAGTGTTGCCGGAACTTTTAAAGTTAATTGAAGGCCATATTTTGGTAGGTCACGGCATTGGCTTTGATATTTCTTTAATTGCAGAGGAAGCAAAACGAAACCAAATTCCGACGACGATTGAGAAACAGTCCTATTTTGATACTCTTCGGATGGCTCGTCTCTACGGAGAAAGCCCTGTAAACTCTTTGCAACAACTCAGACACCATTTTAATATCGAACCGCAAGGCGCTCATCGCGCGATGAGCGATGTGATCGTCAATATCGAAGTTTTTAAACAGTTGGCAAAACCCTATAAGACTGTAGAAGAACTTGTTTTAGCTTTGCAAAAACCGATCCGCTTAAAAACAATGCCTCTTGGGAAACATAAAGGACGTAAATTCGAAGAGATCCCTCTCGAATATCTTCTTTGGGCAGAACGCAAAGACTTCGATCAAGATCTTCTCTACTCCATTCGCCTCGAATTGAAAAATCGCAAAAAAGGCAAAGGCTTCGGTATTGCCTCTAATCCCTTTTCCGATCTTTAACAAGATTGTTAGGATTAAAGAAAAAACAGGATAACGCCGAAGCGGCTGAAGATGACGCTTGCGAGGCGCAAGCTGAGGATGAGCAGGTCGGGGATGCCCCGAACCCCAAAGTTCATTTCAAGATTGTTAGGATCAAAGAAAAAACAGGATAACGCCGAAGCGGCTGAGGATGACGCTTGCGAGGCGCAAGCTGAGGATGGGTAGGTCGGGGATGCCCCGAACCCCAAAGTTCATTTCAAGATTGTTGGGATTAAAGAAAAAACAGGATAACGCCGAAGCGTCATCTTCAGCCGCTTCGGCGTTATCCTGTTTTTTCTTTGATCCTGGTCAACTTGAAGATCTTTGCGATTTCCTGTTGTTTTCTTATCTTGTCCATCTTGATGCGCTTTTGTTTTTCCTGAGACTTTGATATATCCTTGAAAAAAGGATGGTCTTGTGGCAAAGCTTCAGTTGAAAGATTTGGATGTCAAAGGGAAAAAAGTTTTACTTCGTGTCGATTTTAATGTTCCTTTCAGTGGTGATGGAAAAATTACAGATGATTCTCGGATTCGAGCAGCTCTTCCGACAATCGAATATATTTTAGAGAAGGGTGGATCTGTTATTTTGATGAGCCATTTGGGCAGGCCAAAAGGGATAGATCCTAAGCTTTCCTTGAGGGTATGTTTAGAGCGCTTATCAGAGCTTTTGCAGCGTTCTGTGATAATGGCTCCTGATTGTGTAGGCCCGGTGGTTGAGACGATGGCATCGAAACTGAAAGCAGGAGATGTTTTGCTTTTGGAAAATCTTCGTTTTCATAAGGGCGAAGAAAAACCGGAAGAGGAGCCTGATTTTGTGAAGAAATTAGCGCTCTTGGGAGATGTATATGTTAATGATGCATTTGGAACGGCTCATAGAGCTCATGCATCAACAGCCCTCATTGCAAAGTATTTTCCCAAAAAATCGGCAGCCGGTTTTTTGATGGAAAAAGAAATTGTCTATTTATCGCATTTGCTTCAGGCTCCGAAACGACCTTTTTATGCGATCATTGGAGGTGCTAAAATATCGACAAAGATAGCAGTGATTCGAGAGCTTCTTCAGGTGGTGGATGGTCTTTTTTTAGGCGGCGCAATGGCCTTTACCTTTTTGAAAGCAATGGGAAAAAAAATTGGAAGCTCGCTTTTTGAAGAGATGGACATCAAGACGATCGATGGATTGAGAAAAATCCATTTGCCGAAAGATTTTGTGATTGCTAATGGATTTTCAAATGATGCGAGAAAAAAAGTAGTGACTGTAGAAGAGGGTATTGATGCAGGCTGGCAAGGGATGGATATTGGACCTCAAACGATTCAAGAGTGGTCTTCGTTGCTTCAAAATGCAAAGACCGTTTTTTGGAATGGACCTCTGGGTGTGTTTGAAATGTCTCATTTTGCAAAAGGGACTTATTCGATTGCTGAAATGCTCGGGAAAATCTCTGCAGAGGTGATTGTAGGCGGCGGAGATTCTGTTGCTGCGATCTGTCAAATGGGGCTTCAAGATCAGTTTGCTTTTCTCTCTACAGGAGGTGGAGCTTCTTTGGAGTTTTTAGAAAATAAAGGGCATCTTCCCGGAATTGATGCCCTGTCTGAAGTGTGATTAGTCTTCTTTTCTACGGAGCGCTTGGCTATCGACTGCAAGTCCCATTGCATGCATGCCGTTGTCCACATAAAGCACAACGCCGGTGATTGCAGAAGCTAAAGAAGAAGAAAGAAACGCAGCTGTTGCTCCGATTTCTTCGGCATGGAGTTCTTTGACAAGGGGAGCATTGGCTTTGGAGTAGGCAATCATATCATCGATCATGCCGATTGCTTTTGCAGCTCTACTACGAAGAGGCCCTGCTGAAATGGAGTTGACTCGAAGGTTCCACTTACGACCAGCTTCCCAAGCAAGAGTTCTTGTATCGCTTTCTAAGGCCGCCTTTGCTGAACTCATTCCGCCGCCATAGCCGGGGATGGCTCTTTCAGATGCAATATAGGTGAGCGATAGGGTGGATCCTCCTTCCTTCATGATCGGTCCGAAATGCGCGAGCAGGCTGATGAAAGAATATGAAGAAGAGCTCATCGCTGCCAAATATCCTTGTCTTGAAGTATCCAAGAGGTTTTTTGTGACTTCAGGGGCATTGGCAAGACTGTGGATGAGAATGTCAATGTGTCCGAAATCTTTGGCAACTTGAGCCGCCACTTCAGAGACGGTATATCCGGAGAGTTCTGCATAACGCTTGTTTTCTTTGATCTCTTGAGGGACGTCTTCCATTTTATCAAAGACAGCATCCATTCCATAGATTTTGGCAAATTCCATCATTTTGCCATTTTTGAGTTTGCGAGATTCGTCGAATTTTCCGTTGGCAAGAGATGTTTTGAAAATTTTTAGAATGGGAGCCCAGGTTCCAACAAGGATCTCAGCTCCTGCTTCAGCAAATGCTTTTGCTATTGCCCATCCAAAGCCATGATCATCGCCGATTCCTGCGATAAAAACCCTTTTTCCTTTCAAATCAATATTTAACATACACTCTCCTGAAACGGTATTTTTCAGGGCAGTATAGCAGAAAATGAGGACAGGGGCAAGGGAAAGTGGGTTATTTGATTTTGCGTGTTTTACGTGGTTTGTTGTCGTCGGATGTGCCCCAGTCGATTTGATGTTTGGATTGGATGGGAGGAAAATCTTGTCTTGCCGGCGAAGGGAGGGTAAGAGGAGAGGTAGGCCGCTGTGGAGAGATAGGCCGCAGCGGATTGTTGTTCGTTTCCGTTCCAGATGAAGGCGTGGGGGACAACTCTTCCAGTTCTCTCTGGAGCAAACATTGGTCTAAACGTAAAGGAGGGCGGGTTTGTTGTGCCGATAAGAGTCGAAATAGTCCAAGAGCAACTACCCCTACTGCGCATATGACTGCGGAGTTGTCTTGTATAAACTGGAAGATAGGGGGATTATTTGATGTATTTGTAGCTGGTGTCATATAAAACAAATGTTTGGTTAAGATTTTATATCAGTTTGTTTTTAATTTCAAATAGTAATGATTTTTTGATTTATCAAGATTTTCCTTGAAAATATCGTCTGTTCATTGTACATTTCGAAGTGAGGAGAGCGCTATGCGGATCATTGCTATTGTGAATCAAAAGGGTGGGTCGGGTAAAACGACCACAGCAGTTAATTTAGCGGCTACTTTAGTTGAAAAAGGAAAAAAAGTCTTGCTCATTGATATGGATCCTCAAGGATCCGCTTCGATGTGGTATGGGTTTAAGGATCAAGGAAAAGGGCTTTATCAGGTTTTGACGGACGGAGAAAAGCTTGAAAATGTCATTGAAAAGACAAAGCTAGATAACTTGCACATTGTTCCTGCGTCGCCTCTTCTTGCCGGAGTGGAAAAGGCTCTAGCCGGGGAAGTTGCCTCAGAAAGTATTTTAAAGGATCGGGTCGCCAATCTGCCAAGCCAGCCTTGGGATTATCTTTTGATTGATTGTCCCCCAACTCTTGGGATTTTATCGCTCAATGCGTTGACGTTGGCAAACGAGGTTTTAGTTCCTGTGGAAGCTCATGTAATGGCTTTGCATGGGTTGGTGCAGCTTTTAAAGACGATCAATGTGGTGAAGCAAAGACTGAACCCATCTCTTGCCATTGCCGGGATTTTACCATGCAGAGTGGATCAGAGAACGAAGCATTCGGTAGAGATCGTCGATCAATTAAAGGATCGTTTTCAGGGACAGGTGTGTAGCTCTGTCATCCGTGAAAATATTCGTTTAGCCGAGGCTCCTTTACATCTAAAGCCAATTACGGAATATGATACTCATTGCAATGGAGCGCAAGATTATCGTAAACTGGCAGATGAATTGATGAGCCAAGAGAAGCGTGAAATACCAAAACCATCTGTCGTTTGAAAAGCATTTAGCCTCTTCCTCCCCTCACCATTTTTCTCATGTTTATTTGGTGATCATTGGGGATCAGGAAGAGAGGTCTAAGGTGCTTCATTCTATATCGTCTCGGCTGATTTCTCAGGGTGCTTTTTTAGAAAAATTGGATGCAGATACCGATCTTTGCAAGGTGTTCGATGCTTTGCAGAGCCCTTCTCTTTTTGGAGGGGAGCCTGTGGTTCTTTTAGATGGGTGCGAGGCTTTTAAGAAAAAAGAGAGCGATCTTCTTTCGAATTTTTTAGAGACTCGATTGTTTTCCGGGTATCTTATTTTAGGATCCAAAGGGAAAACACCGCTGACAAAGGTTGTAGAGAAAGTTGGTGTTGTTTTGGACATGGGCGAGGAAAAGCCTTGGGAGAAAGAAAAAAGGCTTGCGCAATTTGTGATTGCAAGAGCTAAAGATGCCGGCAAATGGATGAGCCAGGATGCTGCAGAGCTTCTTTTGGAAAGGCTTGGAGTCGATGTTGCGATGTTGTCAAGCGAAGTGGATAAGCTCATTTGTTATGTAGGCGAGAGACCGACCATTGAGCGCTCTGATATTTTCCGAATCTCTTCCTCTCAGTCGCTTTTGACTTTGTGGGAGATGGCTGAACAAGTTGTTTGGGAAGGAAAAAGAGAATTTGATGAAGCTCTTTTTCCATCGCTTATTTTTGCTTTGCGCTCTCAGCTTCAAATTGGATTGAAAATCACTTCTTTATTGGAGAATAAAGTTCCTTTTCAAGAGTGGAGTCCTTATCTTCCGAAGATGTGGCCTAAAATTTTAGAAAAAAGAAAAGAACAAGCGATGAAGAAAGGTTCTTTGTTTTTTCGGAAAGGATTGGATCTTTTGTTGAAGATTGAGTCGATGTCTCGAGGGGGCTCGAATCAAACAGGGGCGTTTTTGGATTTATTTTTTTTGAGCATGAGTACACATGGGCGTAGGTAAACTTTTTTTATTACCCAATCTATTGGATGAATCATTAGAGGCGGATGCTTTTTTGCCGCCATCTGTGGGGCGTGCCGTCCTTCTTTTGCAAGGACTCTTTGCAGAATCGGAAAAATCGGCGCGTAGGTATTTGCGCCGTTTTTTATCGCACGATCAGATGACGAAAATTCCGCTTCGTTTGCTGAATGAACATACAAAGAAAGAAGAGCTGGAATCTTTGCTAGAGCCTCTTCGAAAAGGAGAAATTTGGGGCATTGTTTCAGATTGTGGCCTTCCTTGTATTGCAGATCCAGGATCGGATCTTGTTTTGCTCTCACATCAAAATGGCATTCCTGTTGAAACCTTTTCAGGTCCCTCATCGATTGTGATGGCGCTGCAACTCTCCGGTTTTTCGGGACAAAGGTTTGCATTTCACGGATATTTGCCACGAGAAGAAGAAGATTTGCAGATACGGCTTAAAAAAATAGAAGAGGATGCAAAAGTAGCCACTCAACTTTGGATCGAAGCTCCTTATCGTTCTTTAAAAATGTTGGAAACTTTAAAAAAGGTTCTTTTGCCAAAAACAAAGCTTTGTATTGCGACTGACTTGACTTTGCCTCATCAAAGAGTTGTGACCCTTTCTATGAAAGAGTGGAAAACAATCGATTTTACTTTGGCAAAAGCTCCTTGTATTTTTCTTCTTTCGGCAGGCTAAATGGAGTTAGAGAAGAACATTTTGAGTTTTTTTGAAACAATTCCTCACATTGTTTCCGTGATTGTATTTGGCTCTTATGCAAGAAAGACAGAGACGCAAGAAAGTGACGTGGACATTGCCATTATATGTGAAGGGGGGCATGTTCCGACGTCGATGACTCTCATTGAATGGAGGGAAGCGTTAAGTTCCATTCTTCAAAAGCAGGTGGATTTGGTATGCTTGAATACAGCATCTCCAATGATTGGGATGCAGGTATATCAACATGGGAAAGTGCTCATCGTGAAAAATTCTAAAGAATATGCGAAGTACCAGATGATCTTATTTAGCGATTATGCAGAATTAAAAGAGCTTCGAGCTCCTATGGAAAAAGACATTTTGAAACGGAAGTATTATGATCGATCGTGATGTTCTTATTGAGAAAACAAATAGTATTCAAAATTGCTTGAAGCGGATTCATGATACCGTACAAAATGATGTGAATCGGGTTGATCTCATTGATGTTCAAGATATTGTCGTTTTAAATCTTCAAAGAGCCATTCAACTGGCGATTGATATGGCCTCATATATTGTTTCTGTACAACGTTTAGGGACTCCTAAGTCGTTGAAGGATTTGTTTTTGATTCTTGAGCAAAATCAGATCATTGCATCTAAAATGAGTGCTCAAATGCAGAAAATGGTGGGGTTTAGAAATATTGCAGTGCATGATTATCAAGCGATTGATCCTCTGATTCTTAAAAATATTTTGTCTCGTCATTTAAAGGATTTCGAGGATTTCTATTCCTCTGTTATTCAAAAGTTTGTTGTTTAATTTGTTTTGTATTTTTTATCATTCTGAATAAAACCACTTGACACTCATTATTAAATCTTCAATAAGGAGTTTTTATACCCCTAAGAGCTTAAATGGAGAGATGAGATGTTAAAAAACGGTCATAAAGTGGCTTTGGAATATACGGTGTTTCTTGATAATGGAACTCAAGTAGACACAAATGTAGGAGAAGATCCTCTTACTTTTGTTTTAGGCTCTCATCAAGTATTTCCTGCATTAGAACAAGCCCTTCTTGGATTGAAAGTAGGCGAAACAAAGCAAATCGTTCTCTTGGCAGATGATGCGTATGGCCCTGTTGTAAAAGATGCATTTCGTGAAGTGGACTTAGAGCATATCCCTGAGTCTTTACGAAAAGAGGGGGCTATATTAGGGATACAAGATCCATCTGGAGGTGTTTATCCTGTTCGTATTCATCAAATTAGTGGAGATCGTGCTGTGTTGGATTTCAATCATCCTTTGGCAGGGCAAAATCTTCGATTTGATGTGAAGGTGGTCTCGATTCGAGATGCTTAAAAACTAGGTAGATTTGTGGTTTTGCGTCGAAAAAAGAAAACAAGAAAAAGAAAACTAAAGAAGAGAAATAAAAAAGCGTTGAGCTATTTTGTTTCTGTTTTTTGTTTTTTTGTAGTTTCAGCTGTTTTATTTTTCCGAAAGAATGTTTTTGATTCGAAAAACCCGTTAGTTGGTTCGAATAATGAAATAGAAGCATATCCAGGATCTGTCGAAGTTTTTGTGATTGTTCAGCAGCCTCAGTCTGAAATGGTGTCAAAGCTCGAGTTGATAGAGCAGTCAAAGGTTGAAGAAGTCGTTGTTGCAAAAACAGAGGCAGTGGCATCAACAGTTGGGTCGCAGCCAAAGGTTGAAGAAGTTGCTGTCGCAGATTTAGCTGCGTTGAATGAAGAGACGGCATCCACAGTTGAATCAATAGGACATCCAAAGACTGAAGGTGCATTAGATGATGAGGAGACGTTTGAAATTGTATTTGGAGATCCTCTTTGTGAATTGAATGACAATCAAAATTCAGAAGAAGTATCTGCGATTGACGTTAGAAAAGAAGATCCTGCCGTAAATGTTTTTAGTGGATTCGATGAACATGTTCATGGATCGACAGATGAGAAATTTACGTTGAATAGAGAGACTGAAGAAGAGATTTATTTCGAACTAGATATCCCAGAATCGATTGTTGTGTCAGATTATGTTGAGCATCAAGAGATGTTGCAAGAAGTTGTCCATGATCAGATAGGGGAAGAACGAATTGTAGAGCCAGTTGTAGAAAGAGAAGAATCTCAGGTTGATGCGTTAGAACGGGTAGAAGATTTAGTTGTTTCTGAAGGGCAAGGCTTGGCGTATTCAGAGGCTGCTCAAGTTGTTGAAAATAATACGTTAGATCAGATGATGGACGGGCAGACTGTTGATGCTGCTCTTCAGCTGGAATCTGTCAGTTCAAAAGATGGATTTTTTTCCCGGGTGTATTGTCAAATAGTTGGTTTATTTTCTCATCAAAAGCAGAGTTCTACATCTCAAAACAAAAGCTTTTTCAGAAGATGTGTAGAATTGTTATTTAAACCTTCTTTGAAAATGTCTCATAAGGTTGTTTCTCAATCTTTGTCGAATAGTTCAGTTTCGATGACTGATCCCCAAGAAGAGATCGTCGTTGAAAGTGACGCGTTAGATCCAGTGATCGAAGATCAGATTGTTTTCGATATTTTGTCTGAGCCGGAATCTTTTAAGCAGCCGGATGTAGCTCAGGTTGTAGAGAGTGATGCTCAGGTAGCTCAAGAACAAGTTGTTGTAAATGAGTCAGAATTTTTAGAGCAGTCAGAGGTAGCTCAGGTTGTAGAGAGTGATGCTCAGGTAGCTCAAGAACAAGTTGTTGTAAATGAGTCAGAATCTTTAGAGCAGTCAGAGGTAGCTCAGGTTGTAGAGAGTGATGTTCAGGTAGCTCAAGAAGAAGTTGTTGTGAATGAGTCAGAATCTTTAGAGCAGCCGGATGTAGCTCAGGTTGTAGAGAGTGATGTTCAGGTAGCTCAAGAACAAGTTGTTTCTAATGAAGCTGCATCTTTTGAACAGTCAGAGGTTTCTCAAGAGGCTATGAGCGATGCTCGTGCTACTCGTCCGAAAAATGGATTGATTTCTCGAGTGTGGCGAAAAATGGTTTCTTTTTTTTGTTCTCAAAAGGATAGCTCTGTTACATCTCAAGAGAATGAAACTGTTGTTTCTGATTTTAAGTCAAATCATTTAGAATCTATTCAGAAACCAGAGAAGACTCAAGTTGTAGATTCTTCAGATGTTGTTTCGGAAATGCCAGTAGAATCGATCTTTGTATCTGATTCTACTTTTGAAAATAGAGTTGCTTTGCAGCAAAATACTTTGGATGGAGCGTCGGATTTTGAGAAGGGTTCTTCTGAAAGTGTCATCTCGGATCAACAGATTTCACGAATGAGTTTAAGTACGGCTTCATCAAGAGATGTGCGGTCATCTGATATTGCGAAATATTCTGTTGATTATTCAAAAAAGGAAAAGAAGTTACGCAAATGGAATCCTTATCCAACACCCAAAAGATTGACATTGAGTCACATTGAGGGTGGAGGTGTTGGGTATCCTGTAGGATATTCACAACTCAAATTGCTTTTTGCTTCGGAATATAAATTGGATAGAGTCCTTCCGATGATCGATTTGAGAGGTGATTACTTTGACAATACACAATACGGAGCAAGCCTCGGAGCGGGGGTCAGATATCTCCCAGAGGAATTTTGTGCTCTTCTTGGCGCCAATGTTTATTATGATTTTCGTCATAGTTTCAAAGGTAATTATCAGCAATTGGGACTCGGATTTGAGTTGATTGGCGAGCATTTGGAATTTAGAGCCAATGGATATATCCCATTAGGTCCTAAAGAAAGAAGAACGATTTGTGTATATGATGATTATATCGGAGATTATTATGCAATAAATACACAGTATGAATTTGTTGCTTACAACTTTAATGCAGAAATAGGCGCTTTTACAACATGTCAAGACTTTCTTTTTTATGTAGCTGGGGGTCCTTACTTTTTCTCAGGGCATTTTAATGATTCAACCTCCTGGGGAGGAAGACTTCGTGCACGCGTGCAATTTTTGGATTATGTAGCACTTGAAGGAAGTTATAGTCACGATTCTATTTTCCATTCTATTTTTCAGGGAGAGATTATCTTATCACTTCCTTTCTATCAATTTGCAAATTGGAAAGATAAAAAAGCGCCTTGCAAGATCACTGATCGGCAAATTTATCAACCCGTTGAACGGTTTGATGTAGTCCCTTTGCATCGTCGTAATTGCTGGATTTCCAATTTTTGATTGTCACTTTAATTGAATAATTGTCATAAAGGCTGCCGGTGGCGTGGTGCTGAGGTTTTTGATTGCACCTGTAACGTTTACTAGAGATAGTGAATAAGGTGGGTTTGTTAGAGTGATAAGTGTGGTCATTGATGACGTTTGATTATTGGAAGCCGCGTGGGCTCTTTTTTCATTCAATATGACAGAACCTCCTGCAGTACCTACTGTTAATGCAAATGTTGCCGGTTGGTTTCCTACTGCAAATCCAAAAGAGACCATATAAGAACCGGTGCCAGTAACTGAGACAGTAGTTCCGCTTGTCCAAGAGATGTTTGATCCTACGTTGTCTGATATCGCTTCCCAAACAACTCCGGCTCCGGTAGCGACAGCGGCCGACGTGTTTGTATAGATAAATGCAAAATTTGAGGTTAAACTACCAGTCGGTCCTGTGGGACCTGTGGGACCTGTGGGACCTGTGGGACCTGTGGGACCTGTGGGTCCTGTGGGACCTGTGGGACCTGTGGGACCTGTGGGACCTGTGGGTCCTGTGGGTCCTGTGGGACCTGTGGGACCTGTGGGACCTGTGGGTCCTGTGGGACCTGTGGGACCTGTGGGACCTGTGGGTCCTGCTGCTCCTGTAGGACCTGTGGGTCCTGTTGCTCCTGTGGGTCCTGTTGCTCCTGTGGGTCCTGTTGCTCCTGTGGGTCCTGTTGCTCCTGTGGGTCCTGTTGCGCCTGTGGGTCCTGTTGCGCCTGTGGGTCCTGTG
>DAIDHZ010000024.1 GCA_027451825.1 Chlamydiota bacterium | reverse complement strand
GAATCGGAATATGGCAAGGAGGCGCCCGTCATTTGAATCAGGCGAAGCCGATGCCGAAGCAACCCAACTTAAGTAAGTTGGGTGATGCAGGCAGATTCAAATGCCGAGGCAGTCCGACGCCGCCAGAACCGATTCTTGATTCACGAGCGGTATAAAGCAATCACCAAAGAAACAAGGGTATGCCACTTTGGATTTCCTTTTTCTGAGAGTGTTTTATAAAATTTTTTAGCCTTATTTCAAAAATATACTGATAGCTCTAGCCATCGCACAATTGCCTCCATGTTCGATCGTAAGACTGATGCAAATACGTGGGTTCAGAAAACAGAATCGGATAAAAGTTTGTTAATTGTTGCATATTGATTATTTTGTTAAAATTGATGCGGTAACAATAAAATGGGGTGTTATGAGTGTTTATAGAGCATGTCAAGAAAATGCTGTAAAATTAGCGTTGGGGACCGCTATGGGAGGCGCTGTTGTTGGAGCTCTGACAGGATTGGTTTTTGGATACATGGTTGGATATGGTCTCACATACAATCCTCAAAAATCTGAGCGTTATGCTGCGGGACGGACTGTAGGGCTTTTAGGGATCCCTATTGGGGCATTACTAGGTGGTGTCTCAGCATTTCTAACAACGTATGATCAGGTACTTCGTTTGAATACACTTGCAAATGCTGATAGGATTGCTGCGGAAGTCGGAAATAAGTTGTTGGACCGGGTGAAGGAATTGCGTAAATTAGGGGAGTGATTGCTCTCTCGTCTAAAGGCCTTAGCATTCCCCACATTTCATTAGCTCTGCCTCATAGGACATATCCAAAATTCTCTTTTTCAATGCAACATCCCGTTTTCGGACATGTGTGATACTCTTCTATTATCCAACGACATTTATACCCGTTCCAGTTGAATTTTGTTCTATTGATTTTAAGCGCTTTATATTTTGAAGCTCATGATAAATAGATTGATCTATCATGCTGGCAATGAGTGAGATACTTTATTTATGCAAAGCTCTTGATTGTGTGTCTGTCTTTGGAGAGGAGCTCCCTCGTTTGTCTAGAAAAGCCTCCATTCAATGTGTTTGATCGCTACTTTCCTGAAGAGAGGCTTTTTGTTTTGGGCAGGGAGGAGTTTCTGAAGAAAGAACAGTTCTTTAGGCATGCGATTCTTGAGAGGGAATCGCCGTAGCACTGACAAGAGAGAGGGAAAATGAGTCTCTCGCACTCTTTACATTCTTCATTCAGGAATAATATTCCTCAAATTGGGATCAAAAACAATGAAAGTCCTGCTGAGATTTTCATGTAGAGGATGTAGATAGCCCAGGCGAAAAGAATAAAAACTGGAGTTTTTTTATTGTTGATTTTTTTCTTATTTCTTTAGGATTGTAAAAAATAAATTGGAGTGAAGATGAAGCCTCGTGTTGTTTTGAGTTGTTGTGTAAAGATGTTCCCTACATTTTTTGTGATTTTATGCGGATGTGCCTCGCAGGCTGCTCCAAGAGGATCCGTGACGTCATCGGGTTCGCCTCCTTCCGTTAGCTATGGTCTTGCAGGAGGATATGCCGTTAATGATGATACTGTCGCCTGGACAGTGAATGTGATTGATCTCAATAATCCTTCCGTAACTGACATTAGCTCCTCTCTTGTTACTTCTGGAATTATTCACAGTACGGCGATCAGTGCTGATGGAACCAAAGGACTTCTTGGAGGCGAGGATGATAGTAGTTCTCCAACCGGTCTTCCTATTGCATACGTTGTCAATGTCCCGACAGGTTCGGTCACTTCTATTAGTTCTTTTGGAACTGTTACAGGACAGGTTACCAACGTTTCGATGGATCCAACAGGGCAAAGTGGGGTTTTGGGAGGGGGGGATACGAATTCAGGGAGTGCTTTTGCTTTTTCTGTAGATATTGCAAGTGCTACTGCAACGCCGATTGCTCTTTCTCAAAGTGGTGCTGTTTCCGCAGTGGCTCTTGCCGCGCCTTTTTCAGGCAGTGGTAATGTAGGGCTTCTTGCAGGAGATGATACTACGAATTTTTTTGCTTATTTTTTAAAAGGCGACAAGACAGCTGTTTTAGCTGCCACAGGCACCGGCATCATTGCTGCTTCTAGTTCTAGTTCGGATGCGAGCGGTTCCTATGGTATTTTTGGAGGAGATGATGGTGCTGCTAACCCCTCACCGATTGCCTATTTTATGAATTTTTCTTCTTCTACTGTAACTTCGATTTCTATGCCTTCGGGGGCAGGGGGAGAGATCTTTTCTGTTGCCGTGAGTCAAAATGGGAATGCGATTCTTGGAGGTTGGGATGGCACTCTTAGTGGAGATGTGTTGCTAGCCTTTACTTCAACGGTTAGCAATCCCGTTGCAACACCAATAGGGGGGCTTTTTTCAACCGGACGGATTACTGGCGTTGCAATTGATTCTCAGGGAGTGAATGGACTTCTAGGAGGAGGAGATCTGACTTCAGGAACTCCTTATGCTTATACGGTGAATTTTTCTGCAGGGACGGCAACGGCGATTACTCTACCTTCTTCTGGAACTGCTGTCATGAATGATGTTTTAGCTGTTGCGATTTCAAATAATGGACAAGTGGGACTTCTTGGCGGTACAGATACTTCTTCACGGGATTTATTTTTGTATTTGGTGACAGGGATTTCAGGTGCAAGTGGATCAAACCCTGCGATTGCTACCAATATTTCTATATCTCCTGCTATTCAGGGAGGAGGCATCAACAGCGTTTCTTTGGATTTTCTTTTGTCGCTTCTTTCTTCCATTCCTACAATTGGATTGAAAGGAAATAATTGGACTTTAGCAGATTATATTAATGCAAACGCTCCGGATACGGCATCCTATTTTCTTCCCTCCCAAGCGAATGGAACGTTGAATGAGGCCCTTGAAAGTGCGGCACCAACGCGAAATGCTTTTTCTATATTTGCGATGGATAATGCCGTGTTCTATGCAAGAAGTGCTTTGACTGTTCGCTCACAGGATTCACGATTGTTGAATCGTTCTTTGAGAATGCAGCCGACTGCGTCAAAAGGAGAACTTGGATATTTGGCTGCAAGAGATGATCAGTTGTTATCATGCTCTAAGAAAGGACGACCTAATCAAATTTGGGGAGAAATCATCGGGGCGGATGCTTATCAAAAATCACAGCAGCAAACACCTAAATTTCAGCCGCTCAGCTTTGGTTTTGTTTTGGGCTATGATTATGAAAAAGAGGATAAAGGTCGAATTGGCGGCGGCTTAGCTTACATGTATACTCACTTGATTGAGAAAGAAAATGCAGGACATAGCAATCTTAATCAAGAACTGATCTTTGCTTATGGATTGTGGAATCAACATCAATTTTACATCAATGCAAGCATTTGGTTTGGAATCTTTCAAAACAAAAATGTACGCAATATTCATATGACTGGATTTCAGTTTGAATCTAAGTCGCATCCTAGAGGGCTTCAGTTTGATCCTCATTTAGAAATAGGGTACAGCGGTGATTTTTGTGATGATCAGTGTATCATTGAACCATTTTACATGATTGATTGGGTTCATAATTGGCAACCTCGTTATGAAGAAACAAGCAAAGGACCTTTTAAGTTTGGGCAAAATCAACTTCATTCCTCGATGTTAAGAAATGAGTTGGGTTTGCGTTTTTATGAGATCTTTTCCTATGAAGTATGGAAGTTAACTCTTCAAGAGGCAGCTTCTTATGTCAATAAAAAACCGTACTCTGTGGGATCTGTGAATGCTTATTTAGTGGGCGCTCCTGGTAATTTTGCGGTGGAAACACTTTCATGGACGCAAAATTTAGGATCCGCTGCTTTGCAGTTTCTCTTTGAACCTATGGACTCAAGATACCCATCCGGTATGATTGCGTATCGCGGGGAGTTTGGTTCTCGATACCAATCGCATCAAGTGGGCATGAACGTAGATTGGGGTTTTTAGAATTTAAATCTCAAAAGAGAGTCCATCTTTTCCAACGAGAAGATGGACTTTATATTTTTTAGCGAGAGCTAAAAACTTTTGTTCTCCGGTTTTGGGACGATTCAAAAGCCATGAACCAAAATGGATGAACAAAATCTTTGAAGCATGATTGCGAAACAGGCGAATGAGATTTGGAATTCCATTATGACCGTATAGCTTCCCTGTTTCTTTGTCTTTTCGGATCATCCCTTTTTCTCGAAGGAAGCTGCCGTCGGTGACGACGAGGTCTACGTGTTCAAAAAGAGCATGGTATTTTTGATCGATCCAGACAAGATCTCCTGTGTATAAAATGGATTTTCCACCTTTTTCAATCAGATAAGCTTGTGATTTGACATGCTTGCTATGGTGAGTTGGGATTGGAGTGATTGTATAAGGGCCTAATTTTTTCTTTTTATTGAAAATACGAACCCCTTTTCTTGATTTTTCCGGAGCATAAATGATCGATTCTGAAACGGGATCTTCTTCATGGCCTTTTCGGACAAAATAGGCATGATCCGGATGCAGGTGTGTGATGAGCACCCATTTTGGGTTGTATTTTAGGTAGCTCTTTTCCCCTAGATCTAAAAGAAGAGTGTCATCAATGAAAAGGCCACTATGCTTTGCATGGTCTTTGCTATTTTTAAGAATTTCACCTTTGGTTCCTAATACTTGAATTTTCATTGCGAACTCAAGGTTTTAGAGAAATTTTTCGAGCTGTATGATGATAGTCAAAAAGATTGCCAAAATGACCCCATCGAATGAGGATTAAATATTGTGTGTTTACATCCTGAAAAGGAAGTGTGTTTGTGAGGAATCGGATGAGATCATTTCGATGCAATGAATGATGAGGCGCCTGCTTTAAAAGATCGATGACTTTGATGAAAAGAGGAATGGTCATGAGCTGTTTTTTAAAAATTTCTTTTCCGTCTTTTTTTAAAAATTCTTTTCCTTTTTCTGTTAAAGAGACGGTTCGGTGCGAGATCTCTACAAAGTTAAGAAGTTCAGCTGCCTGAAGAATGAGGATGAGTTTATCAAAGTGCTCATGTTTTTCAGCGCCGATTTTGAAAATGTCTGCAGATCCTTTATGTTTTCTTAAGAAATCAAGAAGACCTATGATTTGATCGATCGTTGCCGGGAGAAGAGGCCCGATTGTTTTTTCTTGAGTTGGGTTTTTAAAGCTCGCAGGCTTTAATTTTCCGTAGGTATCATGCAGATGCTCTTTGAAATTGATAAATTCCTCGGAATGATCATCCCTGGGTTTTGGTAGCGGGTTTTCAATGATTGCAAGAATTTCTCCGGGATGAGTTCCCATGACAAAAATGCGATCTGCCATGAGAGTGACTTCATGAAGGTCATGAGATGCTAAAAGGATAGATTTTAAGTTTGTCTCTTTTTTTGACCAGATGGAAAGAACTTCTTCTCGAAGTACTTCGGCAGTAAAAGAATCAAGTTCGCTAAAAGGTTCATCCATGAAGAGGATCTCGGGGTTGGTGACAAGAGCTCTTGCGATTCCGACCCGCTGTTTCATTCCTCCGGAAATCTCTTTGGGGTAAGCCTCCTCAAATCCTTTCAGCCCAACAAGAGAGATGGCCGTTTTGGTTTTTTCTTTCATTTCTTTGACGCTATCATGTTCAGCTTTCAATACAGCTTCTATATTTTCTTCCACTGTCATCCAAGGGAAAAGAGCAAAGGTTTGAAAGACAAAAGATGTTTTAGGAAGAAGTCCTTCCCATGGCTTTTGATAATAAAAAATAAGGCCTTTTGTTGCAGGGATAAGTCCTGTTAAAATTCTGATCAGCGTTGATTTCCCGCATCCCGAAGGACCGATGAATGCAACGATTTCATTGGGATATATGGTGATATTGATATTTTTTAATACGTGTAAAATTTCATTTTCTTTGATGATGAAATTTTTCTCGATTTTTTGGGCTTCTAAAAGAGGGGATTGTTTAGGCATTGAGAGTGAACCTTTTTTCAGAGTAACGATACAGTCTTAACCATACATGGTAATTGATGAGAGCAACCGTGATGACCATCATTAAAATACTTCCTCCCAATAAAGGATAATCGTTGTCTTGGGCTGCTAAGCTAATGCTGGATCCAATTCCCGGTGTTGTCAAAATATGATTTTGGTAATGAACATATTCGGCGACGATGCTCGCATTCCAAGCGCCTCCTGCAGCAGATAAGATCCCTGTGACCAAGTAAGGGAAAATAGCAGGTAAATAGAAAGAAAAAAAACGTTGAAAAGAAGAGAATCGAAAAGTGTTTGAGACATCTTTTAAATCGGATGGGATGGCTTTCGCACCGGCGATGACATTAAAAAGAATGTACCATTGAGTTCCTAAGAGCATGAGAATTAAGCTTCCGAATGTTAAAGGGATGTTGAATGTATGAAAAAACATAATGATCATAGGAAACAGTAAAGAAATAGGAAAAGAAGCTGCCATTTGAATGAAAGGTTGAAGAATTTGAGAGAGTTTTTCTGAAAGACCGATGACAAGGCCTAAAGGAATCATGACTAAAAGACCGAGAATGACTGCGATATAAACTCTTAAGAATGTGAATGCCAGTGGCTTGAAAAGACCTATCCAGGATGCAAAAGAGACATCTTTAATGAGAGTGATAACGGAATAAATGGCAATTGATGTGATGAGAAAGGAAATGCTTAAAAAAGTAAATCTTAGAATTTGATACATCTTCTCAGAAGGCTTTTTTATTTCTTTTTTGCTTTTCTGATTTTGGAAGAAACCTTGGATGCGTTTCTTGATGATTTGGAATTGATGAATGATCCAAGAGTGTTTGAGAACATTAAAAAACCAAGATGTTTCCGGAAGAGAAGAGCTTGTTTCTTCGCTTTTGAATTTTTGAGACCAGGCGCTAAGAGGTGCCCAAACGCATTCATTGAGGATAATAATTAAGAGAATCATCATGAGAGCCGCATTGACAATGGCTTTTGTGTCTCCTTGAGATGCTGCGAGACTCATATAGGATCCAAGACCCGGTAATTGAAATTTTCTATCTCCTAATTGAAAGGCTTCTGTGATCATGAGAAAAAACCATCCGCCCGCCACACTCATGATGCTATTGTAAATTAAGCTAAAGACGCTTGATGGAAGCTCTAAAGAAAAAAAAGTTTGAAATCGTGAAAATCGATAGCATTTAGCGCATTCTATTTTATCAATAGGAATGGTTCGGATGGAATGATAGACTCCGAAGATCATATTCCATACTTGTCCTGTAAAGATAAGAAAAATGGAGGCGATTTCAATGCCTAGATTGTTTTTTTGGAAAATGCTGACAAAGAAAAGAACGATGCCGGGTAAAAATCCTAAAACAGGAATGCTTTGTAAAACATCGAAGAGAGGAATCAAAAATTTTTCGGCGATATTGTCTTTGGCCGCCCAATATCCCATGAGTAGACTGAAAAGAAAAGAAAGGACAAAAGCAAAACTTCCACGGCAAAGAGAATAAAAAGTGTATTTGGGTAAATGCCAAAAAGAGAGATTGATTTCTTTGACTTCTTGATAAGGATTGAGTGCTTGATGGAAATAGCTTGCAATGCCAAAGCTTAATAAAACAACAAGAGAGACTAGAAAAAGATCGGTAAAGATTTTTCGCATATTGTTTCTATTTTTTAGTTAATATATACAAGAAATGATGTCATCAGAAGTTTTGATTTCGATTGGAAAAATTTCTTTAAAGGGTAATCTTTGCATCCCTAAAGATGCAATAGGAATTGTTTTGTTTGCGCATGGGAGCGGAAGCAGTCGGTTTAGCCCTCGGAATCAGTTGCAAAAAAACCTACATCCATTGCGTCCATTGTGTCTCGAGGAGGTCGTCCTGATCTTGCAGCTCAATCTCTTCCAAAAGTTCAAGCCCCAACTCTATTGATTGTGGGAGATCTTGATGAACCTGTGATTGAACTGAATAGGCAGGCCTATCAATTATTGAGATGCTCTAAAGATTTGAAGTTGGTTTCCGGAGCCACTCACTTGTTCGAAGAGCCCGGATGTTTGGAAAAAGTGGCAGAGCTTGCTCTTTCTTGGTTTTTAAAGTATTTTGTTTTGGCGTAGTTGCGCGTTTTTTTAAGACGCGCAAACTTTATTTATCTATTCTATCTCAGAGAAGTTGTTTTGATCTTGTAGATCAGTCTCTTCTTGAAATGGAGTTTCCCACTCTGGTGATTCTAGGAAATTTGGTTCTTCGAATTCAGATGAAACAAGCGTATCCGCAGTTGAATTCGCTAGAGCTGCAACCTGTTCTTGTTTGGGCTCATTGATCTGAGGCGCTTGAATAGGAACTACGAGAAGTTCTTGCTTCGGTTTTGAATCTGCTTCGTTCAAGTTTTTGGATTGTTTATAAAATTGAACGAGATCTTCATGGAATTGGTGTAAAGATTCCGGGTGAAGATAGAACATATGTCCTCCTTTATAAAATCCGGAAAAAACGCGATCTTTGACAGGGATGCGAAGTTGGCCTAGCATATATTCAGCGGCGGCAAATGGAGTGATCAGATCAAAATGGCCTCCTGCTACAAAAATTTTAAGCTCCGGGTTGCTGACCATTCCAGATCTTAAAGAAGGAGTGAGATCTAAACTTTCTCCTGCAGGGAATTTCCACTGCATATTTGCTTTCTCACAAAAGACTTGATAAGGGATTGTTGCTGTATGGGAGAGTTCTTTTTGGAGGTAGCTATTCCATGTTGCTGTATAGATTCCTGTGATGAAAGCAAGACTTGGATCCGAAAAGATATTGCAAGACTGTGGAAGTTTATCTCCGACCATACTGGTATCATAGAGTCCGAGTACTTTTCTTTCATTTCCGAAAAATTCCTCTGTAAAATCGAGGATTGAAATACGCCCTTGATTTCTTTGAATAAATTCAAGAGGAAGGCCTGTGAAATAGGAGAGTTCTTTGCAAATAGAGAGCTCATTTTCTTTTCCTAGAAGAAGGGCTGTTGCATAGGGACCATAAGCAAAGTCTTTGCTTTTTTGAATGGCTTCTTCAAGAGAGAGATTCGGCAGGCGTTGATGATGCCATGCTGTCGCAGCAAAGGAAGGAAGCGTCATCATTTGTGGGAGCGGTGATTCCGGATTGAAAAGCGTTTTGAAGTCGACCGCAGAAGAAATCAAAATCATCCCATTGAGATAGATTCCATGTTGGATTTGAAGCGTCTCTGCAAGACCTGCACAGCGGGTTGACCCATAGCTTTCTCCTGCAAGATATTTGGGAGAGGACCATCGTTTGTTTTCAGTGAGATATGTTGCGATGAAATTGCAGATGGATTGTAAATCTTCTTGAACTCCCCAGAATTGATTTGGATCTTGTTCTTTTTCATGACGGCTAAAACCGGTTCCAATAGGATCGATAAAAACAAGATCGGTAACATCGATTAAAGAATCTTTGTTTTCAATCCATTGATAAGGAGGTGCAATCGTGGCTTTTTCTTTGAAGGTCACTACGCGTTTAGGTCCGAAAGCTCCCATATGAAGCCAAATCGATGAGCTGCCAGGGCCTCCATTAAAGCAAAAAGTAATGGGTCTTTGACTTGAATCAACAAATTCTTTGGTGTAGGCGGTGTAAAAAATACGGCCTGTTACTTCTTCTTTTTCTCCATGTAACTCGATTGTTCCTGTTTTGGCTTGGTAAGGAAGACAATCGTTCCAAAGATGCTGTGTAGTTTCTGCAGAAAGAGAGCAGATTGCAATGAATGTAAATAAAATTTTTCTCATTATCTTTTTGCCTAATTTTAATTTTAAGAAAAAAGAGAATATTCGATTTTAAAAAAATATGACAAGATTCTTTTTTTAAAGGAATGCTTTTATGCGTTAAAATTATATTTTTAATTTTTTTTAAATAGGAATCTAAATGCAGGGAGTTTACAATTTTTCGCAAATTTATGATATCTTCTGTGCACGTTGATTCTTTGCATATTGCTTCTTCGGATGTAGCTTTACAGAGTGTTTGGAAAAATCGTCTTATTACGGTAGGGAAAGTAGGTGCTGGCATTCTTTGTTTTTCGGCGATTGCCGCGAGTGCAGGAACTCTTTTACAATTAGGCGGTCATCAATTGCTTGCCGTAAAAATTTCGCAATCTACGTTTCAAGGAGCCGTTCATCTTGCCGGTAATATGTTGCAACAAACGGGATCTGGGGTGTTTTTGGCGGGTAAATATGCTTTTTTATCGGTCGCAGTGCCTACTTATGCAGTTGGCTGGGTGATTCCCAAATGGTTGATTACGCAAGCAATTCCACAGACAGCCATGTGGTCTTATCATCATGTGATTGTTCCTTTGCACCATTCGATTGTACAGGCATCGATTTTTCTAAAAAAAATATCCATTCTTGCAATGCAAAAAATCTATCAATCGATTATTATCCCTTGCGCAGAGTGGATCAAAGCAATCGCTATTGGTACTTGGAGCAAAGTCGTTCAAGTGAGCCATTTTCTCTATAAAATGAGCGTGAAAGTAGTCCAAGCATTGTATCAAAACATCATTGCGCCGTTCATGCATGGTGTAAAGGTAGCTGCTGTGTGGACT
The DNA here is from genome assembly GCA_027451825.1 of Chlamydiota bacterium. Lineage (GTDB taxonomy): Bacteria > Chlamydiota > Chlamydiia > Chlamydiales > SM23-39 > DAIDHZ01. The sequence goes on along the minus strand of DAIDHZ010000024.1, from coordinate 17,821 downwards.
TGGAGCAAAGTAGCTCAAGTGAGCCATTTTCTCTATAAGACGAGCGTGAAAGTAGTCCAAGCGTTGTATCAGAAAATCATTGCACCGCTCATACATGCTGTAAAGATAGCTGCTGTGTGGACTTGGAGCAAAGTCGTTCAAGTGAGCCATTTTCTTTATAAGACGAGCGTAAAAGTAGTCCAAGCGTTGTATCAGAACATCATTGCACCGCTCATGCATGCTGTAAAGGTAGCTGCTGTGTGGACTTGGAGCAAAGTCGTTCAAGTGAGCCATTTTCTCTACAAAATGAGCGTAAAAGTAGTCCAAGCGTTGTATCAGAACATCATTGCACCGCTCATACATGCTGTAAAGATAGCTGCTGTGTGGACTTGGAGCAAAGTCGTTCAAGTGAGCCATTTTCTCTACAAAATGAGCGTAAAAGTAGTTCAAGCGTTGTATCAAAACATCATTGCTCCTTTGCAGGCGAGTCTCATGCAATATAAAAAAGAGATCATCTTTTTAGCAGAGCGAACAAAAGAAGAAACGATTCGATCGATTGTTGTAGCATATGAACGGGTTCAGCGGTTTTTAAAGATCCAACCCATCCAGCCTAGATGATGATGTTCTTCGATGATTTCCCATCCCAAAGATGCTGTTTGGGTTAGATATTCTTCTCTTTTTTCTTCAAGAACGCCGGAGACGATCCATGATTGAACTTTGGGGTTCAGTTTTGTGATTGGGATCATTTTTTGTTCGTGGGGAAGCATGTTCATGAGGGCAATCGTGGATTTTGAAAGGACTTTGGGAATTGTTTTGCGAAATGTAGTTTTTGAGTCTAATGAATTGAGTTTGCTATTTTGTTTTGCATGAGAAATGGCTTTTGGATCAATGTCAACGCCGATGGCTGATTTTGCTCCTAAAAAAAGACTTGCAAGACTTAAAATGCCGCTTCCGGTTCCTATGTCGAGAATTGTTTTCCCTTGGACCTTTTCTTTCATCATTTTGAGCATGAGATATGTTGTAGGATGAGAAAGATCTCCAAAGCCTTCTCCAGGTGTTAGAAGTAGCCTTTGATTGGCTCCGAATTCAGAAAGATCGATATGGGCATGTCCATCGTGGAAATTTTGAGCAAAGCTTTCCCATTGTTTTGCCCAATCGATGGAGTGATTTTGAGAGACTTCCATGGCCTCTTCATAAGTAATGACTTGAGAGCTGGATCCTCCAATGAGAATTTCCTTCGTTTCTTCATCTTCGATGATATAAATTTCTTGAAGTCCTTTGTCTTGAAGGGCCTTGAGAGCATCGGTCGTATTTTCTTTGATCTTAAAAAGATAGTGATTCATTTATGTGTATTTTATTATATTTTTTCTTTTTTGAGGATCTATGTTTTCTGTTTTATTGTTTGTTCTTGGATTGATGTGGTTTTCTCCCGACATTTCTAGAGAAAAAGATTCTGACTGGATGAAGCGGCGTATCAATCAAGAGTTTTTAATCTTTGAGAAGGAGGGGATTTCCAAAGAGCTTTTAGAAAAAACATGGAAAGTTTGTCAAAAAAAGAAAGAGTTTCTCCGTTTTCAAATTATTGATTCTCAAGTGCACGGTCCTGAGTGCAGAGTAAAGCATTTATTGAATGCCTTAGTTCAAAAGTTTAAAGTTCCTGATGTTGATTTTATTTATTATAATGAAGATCGCATCCGAAAATCAGTCTTTCAAAGAAAAGAGTTTCGTGGGTGCGCGCCCATTTTTGTTTCTGCAAAGCACCGCTCTTTGGATCGTGCGATTCTTTTTTCTGATTGGGTCTATGATGTGGATGATCAGGATCGTGGATGGAATTTTTTGATCCAGACGATGAATGCGCTTTATTCTCAATGCCCATGGGATCAAAAAAAAGAAGTCGTTTTGTGGAGAGGAACTCCTTGGGATGGGAAAAATTTTCAGATGTATACCTTTGAGAATTGGACCACTCTTCCGAGAGGAAAATTGGTTTTTGAATCGAGAAAAAAACCCGATTTAATTGATGCTGCTTTTTCAGAGTATCCCGAGCGGTGTCTTTTTGATTTGGATCGCTGCAAGAAAGAAATGGGTGACATTCAGTTTGTGCCGTGGGAAGAGACTTTGTCGTATAAGTATCAAATCGCTCTTGATGGTGTGACTTGCAGTTTTCCGGCAACACAGTGGAAGCTTCTTTCGGGATGTCTTACCTTCAAGCAAGAATCTTCGGACATTATGTATTTTTATGATGAAATGATCCCTTGGACCCATTATATCCCGGTGCGAAATGATCTTTCTGATCTTCAAGAAAAAATTCAGTGGGCCAAAGATCATGATGAAATGGCACATCAAATTGCTGAGAATGGAAGAGCCTTTGTATTAGAGCATTTGATGCCGGATCATATTTTGCTTTATTGCTATCAATGCCTTCTTAAGTATGCATCGCTTCAAAAATTCACGCCGGAAAAGGTTGTCTACTAAGGGGATTTTAAGTATCATTTTTGGATTATGAAAAATGTAGTATCTACTCTTTTAGCACGTGGTTTTATCGACCAGATCACCAGTGATGAGCTGAAAAAACATGTCGAAACGCCGATTTCGGTATACGTTGGCTTTGACCCTACGGCAGATAGTTTGCATCTTGGAAATTTAGTCGGGATTATGGCTCTTTCATGGTTTGAGAAATTTGGACATACTCCTGTTGCGATTTTAGGGGGGGCTACGGGTCGGATTGGCGATCCTTCGGGAAAAAGTACTGAAAGACCTCTTTTGGATGAAAAAACACTTCACTATAACGTAGATCGTTTACGTGATTTTCTTCAAAAAATCTTACCTTCCTGCAAAGTGCTTAATAATGAAGATTGGCTTGGGAAAATGTCTTTGATCGATTTTTTGCGTGATGTGGGAAAACACTTTCGGGTCGGTCCAATGCTAGCGAAAGAAAGCGTCAAAACAAGAATTCATTCTGAAGAAGGGATGAGTTTTACTGAATTTAGTTATCAGACGCTTCAAGGATATGATTTTTATTACCTTAATTTGCATCATCATGTGACATTGCAGATGGGAGGTAGCGATCAGTGGGGAAATATTACAGCAGGGATTGATTTTAATAGAAAGCTTGGGGGAAGACCCATCTACGGACTTACATTCCCTTTGATCGTTAGAAGTGATGGGAAAAAGTTTGGAAAATCGGAAGAAGGGGCGATTTGGCTCTCTGAAGATCGTCTCTCTCCTTATCAAATGTATCAATATTTGTTTGGCATTCCGGATGCTGATGTGATTCGTCTTTTAAAAATGCTCTCCTTCTTAGAGTTGTCCGAGATTGAAAAAATCGAGGAGTCAATGAAGTCGAAAGAGTATCTTCCAAATACAGCGCAAAAAAGGCTTGCTGAAGAAGTTGTGCTTTTTGTGCATGGGCAGAAAGGTCTCGATGCGGCTCTTCGTGTGACAAAAGGAGCAGCTCCTGGTACTGAGACTCGTTTAGATGGGGCTCTTTTAAAGGAACTTGCCAAAGATATGCCAGGAGCTATTCTTTCCTATTCTGAAGTGATGGGTCAGAAATTGGTCGATGTTCTTGTGAAACTTTCTTTAAGTCCTAGCAAATCGGAAGCATCTCGTTTGATTAAGAATGGAGGTGCTTATCTGAATAACGAAAGGATTGATGATGCCGCTCTTCTTTTAGAAGAGGCTCATTTGATTGATGGGAAGTATCTTGTTTTGAGTGTTGGAAAGAAGAAGCGTTTTCTTCTCACTGTTCTTATTTAAGAGGAAAGGAGTCAGCTTCTTGGCTCTATAAGCCTCGCTGCGAAGAAGCCGTCTTAATTGCCTAGAGTCTTTTTGATTCAGAAATACGCTCTTCCATTAGGCCACCTCCTTAGTAATCAATAACTTGTGATTACCAAAAAGCGGACATTTCAATAAAACGCTAATAAATTTATTTTTAACAATAAAAAATTATTGCAAAAATGATATAATATTTTATGATAATACACGAATTATTATGATAAATGCAGTATCAGTAAAAAGGCAAGAAGCCCATACCCATACGATTGGGGCTAATCCGATTTGGAAAATAGGCGAGTGCCTAGAGCCGCAGGATGCTAGAAGTTTCCTTCTTTGGACAAGCGGTGATATTAGAAGGCTTTCAATATCCGTCCTTCCAAATTGGATAGATAGCGATTTACGCTCCTTAGGCTATCAAGGCCCTAAACCTGCTTTTGCTGATCGCGTCTTTTGCGATCTAACTTTAGAAGAAGCAGAGACAGAAATTATACGGGCGATATCGAGAATAAAAACTCTTGCAAATAGCGAACCGGTCATAGCCCATTTGGAGCTGTTTTTCAAAGATCCTTACTTTAGGGAAAAATTCAGAGACATTTTAACTACAAAAGACTCAGGAAAGCGAGATGATCTTTTGTGTAAATTTGTGAGCGATCCTAAAATACCAACAGCACGAGCTCTGGAGGTCTCTCAACTTCTCTCAGATGATACTGATTTTAGAAAAAATAGTGCGAAGCCTTTACCCGGCTTAGCTGCTTTCCTGTCTCTTGGGATATTATTTTCAAGAATAGCATTCGATCGCGGTTTAGAAAAATTTGCAGAAAACTCTGGATCCACTATGTGGCAACGCGTTAAAATCATCGGTGTATCATTCTTCCTGGTATTTAATCCTTTTGTTTGCTTGTCATTGACACCATCTACAATGCAGTTGGTGACTCAAAAATATAAAGGCGTCACATCCGGCAAACATCCCATCCATCGTGTAGAATGGCAACGAACACGAGCAATGTTTGCAGCCTTTGGTTTGGGATCCTATGTATTTTTCAGAAGAACAACCCAAGATCCTCATTCTGTTTTTTTTGGTCTCGCTACACTGTATCTCGATAGTATGTTCTTGATGAGCGCTATCGCGGAAACAAGGTTATTTTTGGGGATATAGTTGATAAAAGTCGAAGAGGGCAAATCAGCCCATCCCGCTCTCAAAAACAGACGATTCGTCGAATTAAAAATAAGAGATCTTTAATTTCTGTCATGAAATGACAGCCATTATTTTTTCACGAGATCGAGGTGGAAGCTGACTCGGTCATCGTGTCTTACGTGACTGTAAGAGAGTCTCGCTTTGAAAGAAGAACTCAACCATGTTGAAAGATCGACTTTGGCTTCATTGTATGGCTTTTCATTGATTCGATAAAATTCGCTTAATGTGGAGATTTTCACATCCCAAAGGGGGGTAAGACGAACGAAAAGACTGGAAATAACGCAGATTCTACGATCGGAAAGAGGAGAAAGTAGAAGGTCAGATTCAGGTCTTGTTACATCGAGGATGAAATTTTCATGGTCGGCTTTTCTCCAATCATACTGAGAGCGGAACCTGGCTTCAAAGGCAACGGCGACATTTTCATTCAACGTCCAAAGGATTCTTGTGTTGGAAAAATCCCAATTGTGGTGGCGAAAATTCCAGGCATTTTGCATGGAGCAGTGAAGAGATGGCAATTTCCAAGAGAGGTTGAGATAGAGTTTGGGGATGAACTGGGGGATCGTTGGATCTTTGAAAAAAGCATTGAAATAGAGATCTGCTGAAAAAGAAGGCTCTTTATAGATTCGTTTTTTAGAAAATAAAAGATTTCTTAATCCCACCTGGATTTGATGGATTTGATTCCATCCGTCAGCAATTGAAAAGATATAATGATCATCAGGATGAACACTTGGATTTGTGAGAGCATGAAAAGAAGCAAAAGGTTCTATGACATGAAGATATCTTTCAAAAGATCTTCTTCCTTGCATAAAAAGATCGATTCCATAGTTAAAAAACCCTAAGTTTTTGGGGTTTTTGGAAGGACTATTGGTATATAAAATCGCTTGCACTCCTGCAAAAGGAGTGAGGGAAAGAGGTCCAAGATAGATGGGACGATGGATTTTTTCACGGATTTCAATTCTTCCGGATCTGTAATCTTTCAAGGAAGTGACCAATTGATCTGAATAGGCAAAATCCACATATCCTGCCTTTAAAGAAAGAAAGTTGTAGAGTTCCGTATTGCCAATCGATATGGGATGGCTGTTTGCATAGAGAGTTGGAAGATCTTGCTTGATGGATTCAAAAGGATTTAAGCGAGGGCGTACCTTAATGGATCCGAGCCATTCGCTTTCTTGATGACGCAGATAGAAAAGAGTTTTCCCTGCGGTTCTGACTTCAAAATCATCTGATTTAAAGACGTTTGGCATTCGGACATCGTTATATTTATCCCAAGTCAGAACTGTTTTGGTTTTTTGATTGTCGGTCGTTGATTCCAAAGCTCCTTGGATTCGATAACGAAACATTTTGTTGGGAGCTGTTTGGAGCCGATCTGTTCCTATAAAGCTTCTTGTGACAAACGTGGTATTATGATGTTCGGGGAAGTATTCGGTTTCTAAAGCGCCTCCCCAGCCTGTTTTCCATCGATATTCGATTCTTCCATAGAGTGCAAAATCTTGCCATGAGTAGAGCTGATAGCGGATGGCAGCTCTGGGACCTTGTCCTTTATCCCAATTCAATGTGTAGCGAAAAATGGGTTCTTTAAATTTTTTTAAATTGATTTTGAAAGAAGGAAGCCAAAATAGAGGAATTTTAAAGAGTCGAAATCGCATTTTTTTGGCTTCAAAAAGATCTTTTTTCATGACATTGACGCTTTTGGCATGAAGATCCCAGGAGCTATTTTTATTTTCACAGGTAGTTACGGAAACATTTTTGACTTTATAGCTTCCGTCCGGATTGAGGATGATTTCATCTCCGCCGATATACCACATCGAGGCTTGTGTTTTTCCGTTGTAGACAACCCCTGTTTTTGTGAGAAAATCAAATTCTAGTTCACTTCCAACATAGGCTCTATTTTTATACTGAATGAGCAAATCGCCTTCGGCTTCGATTTTGTGAATCTCTTTTCCGTTTTCTTTCTTGTTAAAATATTGGATGGTTTGCGCTTGAATGCGAAGATCTTCATTTTGAATGACGCCTCCTTCATTTGTATATAAAACCCCATCATGATAAATCGGATTGCGCAAATCAATTTTCAGATCGGATGAAAGAGAAAGAGTGGCGATAAGGAGCAGAAGATAATTGCAATTCATTAGACCTTTTTCGTAACTAAGGGTTCGTCAATTTTCGGAATTATTTTGGCCGATTTTCGATTAAAATTTCAGGGGTCATCTACGAAAATTGATATTACCCCTGCAATTTTAATCGAAAAACTCGGCTCAAAAGAATCCGAAAATTGACGAACCCTTAGTTGCGAAAGAGGTCTTAAAGTACGGGAGGAATTTTAATCATCCCGCCAATTTGGTCCGGCGCATTGGAAAGAAGAGTTTCTCTTCGCATGAGATCTTGTACGAGATCTTCTCTCATTGCATGTGTTTGTAAAGATCCTAAAACAAATCGACAGGGAGGAGTGGTCTCTGTTGGAATTTCATCGAGTTGCGATATGTACTGTAAAATACGCATGATGCTGAGCATCAACTCTTGTTCTTCTTTTGGAGAAACACTGATTTGACATAATTCTTTAAGTTTTCTTAAGACTTGAGGATCAGGCTCATTCATAGATTTTTTCGTGGAAGTTGAAGTCTTTATATCAATTTGGAATTTAAAAGTCTTGAATCAAATGAATTTATCATGACAATAAGAAGAGGGAGCACTTAAGACTCCATTTGGCGCAAAATTTGCCCTTTTTCCGTTGGACTCGATTTTTTGCAAAGCACCTAAGGCCACAAGGTTATGTTGCTTTGAAAAAAATTGAACCAACGAAAAAATCATCAAATTTTGCGCTTGAAAGCGAGTTTTAAGTGCTTCCTCAGAAGTAAGGAGGAAGATTTATGAGAGTGATCGGTTGTGTTTCTAAGTTATTGATGATTATTGGTGCTTTAAATTGGGGTCTTGTTGGATTTTTTCAATATGATCTCGTTGCAGATCTTTTTGGCGGGATGTCTAGTGGTTTATCTAGATTCATTTATGCAATCATTGGTCTTGCCGGGTTATATGGTCTTTGGAAGTTTTTTTGTTGCTGTAAAAGTACTTGTTCTACAAGTTGCAGCTGCAGTTGCCATAAAAAAAAGAATCAGTAAGAGCCTATCTTGCGTATTTTAATTTCAGGAGCTTCGGGGTTTGTCGGAGCTCCTTTGTCTTTGTTTTTAACTTCTTTAGGGCATGAGGTGGTGTCCTTAAGCCGCTCATGTCAAACTCTTCATTGCATTTCTTGGAATCCTCAGAAAAAGCAAGCAGATCTTTCTCAGTTTGAGGGTTTTGATGCAGTCATTCATTTGGCAGGAGAACCTCTTTCGATCAGTCGCTGGAGTCACAAGAAAAAACAAAAAATATTGTCGAGTCGTGTTCTTGGAACTTCATTTTTAAAGGAGATTCTCTCTTCTTTACAACGTAAGCCGAAGGTTTTTATTTCGGCATCTGCTGTTGGTTTTTATGGCAATCGAGGTGAAGAATTGATCGATGAATCGGATGGCTCAGGATTGGGATTTTTGTCTTCTGTGTGTTTAGAGTGGGAAAAAATCAGTGATGACCTTCTTTCTTTAGGGATCCGGGTGGTTCATGCCCGTTTTGGTATTGTCATTGGTCCAAATGGAGGAATTGTAGATAAGCTTCTTCCTTTATATCGATGGGGCTTGGGTGCAATATTAGGAAGCGGCAATCAATGGATCAGTTGGATTGCTCTTCAAGATCTTTTTCATGCAATGGACTTTGTTCTTCGAAAAGAGATTTTCGGTTCTATTAATTTTGTATCTCCTTGCCCAATAAGGCAAAAAGAGTTGTCTTCAGAGATTGCAAGATGTTTACACAGAAAGACTTTCTTGAAGATTCCTGCGTGGATTTTGCGATGGGTTCTAGGAGAGTCTGCTGATGAAATGCTTCTTTCGAGCACTCGTGTGTACCCTGCAAAACTTTTAGGAGAGGGATTTTCTTTTAAATATCCTCTTCTTTCAGAGGCTCTTCATTTTTTGAAAAAATGAAGGCACGGGCCATTACATCCATGCTTCTTTCTGTGTTATCCATTCTTGTGGTTGGATTTGTCTTATGATTTCATGAATCTTTTTTTCTATTTGATGATGTTCTTTTTTGGGTGTGGCAGTGAGTAAAAAGATTTTCTCATCTTGAGGTCGAATCTTAGGTAAATAGAGTCGATATTGAGGAACGGTGGGTTTAGGGATTAAGGAAGCGCATCTTGCGTTTTTAGGAAGTTGGTTTTTTTGGAAGCTCTCAAGAATTTCATTGTCTTTTTCAGGTGGATGACATGAGCAAGCCAATCCAAAAGGATGTGCACGATATTGTAGTTCTTTTGATTTTTCTTTAGGAATGCAGATGACAAATAAATGCCCGCAAGGCGAATCGTAATTGACTTGAGATACCTGTTGCGCCAAAGAGTGAAGTTTTGTTGGGGAAATGGATGGCGCAAAATGTTGAATTGCCGCTTCAGCAATATTTCTTATTTTAGATTTATCGAGAATATTGGAATTGTTGATCAAGAAAAAAAGGGAAGATTCGTATGGAGAATCGTTAAAAAAATAGCCGTCTACAGAAAGAAGCTCTTCTCGGACTCTTAGATCGCTATCTGAGAGTGTGAGGAATTGGAGACTTCGATTTCTGTATAAATTTATTCCTGTATTCCCAAGGGGATTGATTGAATTTATGACTCGATATGTTGATTCAATCACTCCAGGAGGTGCTACTGAATTAGGAATTCTTAATGGGTGAAAGTGATCCAGATTATCCTGAGGATTTTTTTTCATCCAAAGTTGTCTGATTAAATCGCTAATGGGAAGCCAAGGGGAGGATTGGGCATGAATAAATACATGATGTGTCTCTTGATACAGTTGTTTAAGTTCAAGAGCTTCGCTCATCAGTTTTTTGACTTCATTGAAATGCCAGTAAGGCAGAACATTCCTGATGGAAGAATCGAGTTTGCCTTCAATTTCAGGTTGTAAAACTCCACAACCTCTGAGTCGACTCAGTTCTTCTTGGGGATTCTCTTTACGATGCTTTTCAATGAGATCTAAAGCCTTGTTTTGCCATTCAAGATCGTTTGATCGTTTTAATCGGTTGAGTTCTCTTTCTGCATTTTCTCCTGATTGAAAGGCTTGGCTTTCTTTGATCGTGGACAATAATATTGCGAGACTTCCTAGGAGAGCTACGCTGCAAAGAATCGAGTAAACAACAGATTTTACTTTATTTGTGGTGGAAGTGTTTTTTTCAGATTTATCTTCTTCCGGTGAAGGCTGAGTTGGATTTTTATTTTCAATCTGGTTGATGATCATTGGTTTAGCTATTTTTGGTATATATTAATCGGTAATTATGATTTGTTCAATGTGAATTTTATTTATTTTTGTTTTGAAAGTTCTAATTTTAAATTATTTATTAGTTTTATCTTTATTTTTATTGATTTGTTTAATTATTAATTTTAATATGAGATCAAAGGGTGATGAGCCTTTTAGGTGGTGGATGCATGAGTGATTTAAATCCGTGGTTGAGCATTTGGACGCAACCGAAAGCAACGATGAAGTACATTGCCTCTACAAATCCAAATCGCTCTCTTTGGTTGCTTTCAGCAATTTATGGATTTCCTGCTCTTTTAAGTTTTTTTCAGTCGCTCTATCTTGGTTATTCATTAAGGCCCATGGCTTTATTTCTTTTGGCTTTGATTCTTTCTCCCATTTGGGGTTATGTGGCTTTTTCCTTTGCAAGCTTTGTGATTTTATGGGTTGGAAAACTGTTTAAAGGACGAGGTAGCTTCCAAGAGATTCGAGCCGCTTACGCGTGGTCTTGTGTTCCTTTGATCGTGAGCTGTTTTTTTTGGGTTGTTCTCATGTTTTTATTTGGAGGACGTTTATTTATATCCTCTGCTGATAATCTGCCATTTACAAATGCGGAAGGGGTGCTTTTATTTTCGATATTGATTGTCAAAGTCGTCTTTGCCGTTTGGTCTTTAGTGATCTATTTGAATGCTCTTGCTGAAGTTCAGTCTTTTTCGATATTGAAATCGGTTGGGAACGTGCTTGTATCTGCAGTGTTTTTGATTGTTGTATCCGGTGTTGTTTATTTCTTAAGCCTTTATGCCTTGAGCATGGCAGTGGAAAATTCCAATACTGCGTTTCAAATTTTGAATGAAAGTAAGTTAATTTTTAGCCAAGTACGTTAAGGGGTTGTTATGAATGGAATCGTTGCAAAAAAAATAGGGATCTGGTTTTTGGCTTTTGTCCTGTTTATGGCTCATGTGTTTTTTAGATCGGTCGCTCACGCGGATACTCCTCAAATTGCGAATGTATCTTGGAAACAGGTTTATATGAAAGGTGGAGAATGCTCCATTGCATTCCCATCTCCTCCTCAGTTGATTCAGCAAGCTTTGAATTTGGCTGACGGTCAAAAGCTTTTATATGATGTTTATGTTTCTCCATTTGAAAATAAAGCTGTTTTTTTACTTCTTGTAGCAACGTATCCTCAACCACTTACAAATGGACATGAAGTTGCAGGTCTAGAATCTTTAGTGCAAGGGATTGTAGCTCATCATGCTGAGAACGTTTTAGTGTTTGCTGAAAAAATGGATTTCAATGGCCATCAAGCCATCGATTTTTTGGTTCAGGGCGGCTCTAACTATTTTCGAGGCAAAGCTGTCATGGTTGGAAATCAACTCTTCTTGATGGCTATGGAAGGAAGAGATCAAGGAGAGGAGGCTTTATTTGCTAAATTCGTCCGCTCCTTTCAACTTTTTAGAAAATAATTAGTTAAAGAGTAGGGGTTCGGTTTTGGGTTCTTCTTTAGCATCCAAAGCAAGATCCCCGCTTCGATTTTTAACGAGCTGTTCGATTTTCCTTTCTGCAGAAGAAAGAGCATTCGAGCAAAAGTTCATGAGTTTTTCAGCTTCTTCATAGAGCTTTAAAGATTCTTCAAGAGAAACTTTTCCGCTATTCATTAATTCTAAAATTTTTTCCAAGCGTTCAAATGCTTGTTCATAAGAGAGTTGCTCTGTTTTCATAACGCCTTTGTTTCTATTTTACCGTCATGGAATAGAATCACAAGATCGGTATTGGGTTTCACTGATTTTGCTTCACTGACAAGTGTATTTTCTTTAGTGAAGACAAGAGTATATCCTTTTTGCAATACATTTTCAGGATTTAAAGAGCGAAGATGCTCAGATAGACTTTTAAGTCTTTCTTTTTTTTGCCGAATCAAAGAGAGGGCGGCTGTTTTCAATTTTTGAGGGTAGGGGGTTAGTTGATTTTTTAAAGTACTGAGTCTTGCAGAGGGCGAGAGGATCTGTAGTTTTTGCTGGATGGAGGTGATTTTTAGTTTTTTTTGGGAGAGGGATTGTTTTGCGATGTCGTAAAGATCGGAGCGAAGATAGTCAAGGGATTGTTGAAATTCTGCTAAAAATGCGTAAGGCGAGCTTAAAAGAGGATGTTTTTGAAGAGTGTTGAGTCGTTTTTTAGCCTGATCGATCCGATTTTGTAGATGGGAGTGAAGGATTGTTTTTGTCTGCGATAGAAATTTAAGAATATTGGATTTTTCTTGAATGGCCATTTCTGCAGCGGCGGATGGGGTTGGAGCCCTTTTATCTGCGACAAAATCGGCGATTGTTACATCTGTTTCATGTCCTACGGCAGAAATGATGGGGATTTTGGATTCATGGATGGCTTTTGCAACGATTTCTTCATTAAAGGCCCATAAATCTTCAATGCTTCCTCCGCCGCGTCCAATGATGAGAACGTCAGCTAGCTGAAACTGATTGAAATCATGAATTGCTTTTGCAATTTCTTCTGCGGCGCCGGGCCCTTGTACCTTGACCGGATTTAAGAGGATGTGCATGTTGGCAAAACGACGTGTCAACACATGAATGATATCTTGAATGACCGCTCCGGTTGGACTTGTGACGACGCCAATTTTTTTAGGGTATTTGGGAAGAGGTTTTTTAAGATTTGCATCAAACCATCCTCTGTTGTGGAGTTCTTCTTTCAGTTTTTGAAGTTTTAAAAGAAGCTCTCCTTGACCTAAGAATTGAAGCTCTCGAACCACGAGTTGATATTGCCCTCGAGGCATGTAGAGGCTGATCTCGCCTTGCAGCTGTACTTGATCTCCATCTTTTGGGAGGCGGCTTAAGGAGGATGCGTTTGCTTTGAAGAGGGCGCAAGAGATTTGGCTTGTGCTGTCTTTTAAAGAAAAGTATAGATGCCCGGATGTTTGAGACTTAAAGTTGCTGATTTCCCCGCGTATAAAGAGAGAGCGAAAAGGAGGTTCAATCAGAGATTTAATGGCGTATGTAAGTTCAGATACTGAAAAAATTTTCATGTCTCTCATGATAACAAAAGACTCAAATTAAATTGCAAAATCTATTATTGTTGATTGCTTTAAGAGGTGGAATGGGAAGAGAAATCTACGCTGTGGCGAATTGGAAGATGTATAAGACAGCTCGAGAAGCCACTGATTATGTTGAAAAGCTTTCTCCAAAGATTCAATACTGTAAGACAAATGTTTATTTAGCAGTCCCCTTCACTTCGATCTTTTCGGTGAGTGCTTTTGCAAAAGAGACTTGTTTAAGTGTCGGAGCTCAAAATATGAGCGATGCTAAAGAAGGCGCTTTTACAGGCGAAGTTGCAAGTTTCATGCTGAAGGAAGCGGGAGCTTCGTTTGTTCTTTTGGGGCATTCTGAGAGGCGTGTTTTGTTTGGAGAAACCAATGAATGCATTCATCGAAAAGTTTTAAGAGCTCTTCAAGATGATATCCGGCCGATTCTTTGCATTGGAGAGACAAAAAAAGAAAGAGATGAAAGCCGGACAGAAGAAGTGATTGAAGAAGAGATCGTGGTGGCTTTGAGTGAAATTCCAAAAGAAGATGCGGCTCGTCTTATTTTGGCATATGAACCTGTTTGGGCCATTGGGACAGGAGCAGTTCCAACTTCTTCAATGATTGAGAAAGCTCATGCATATTGTCGAACAGTTTTAGGAAAACTGTTTGGGCAAAAAACAGCGGAAAAGATTCCTATTTTGTATGGAGGATCTGTAAAGCCTTCGAATGTAGAATCGATCGTGAGTCTGAAAGATGTTGATGGGGTCTTGGTTGGTGGGGCTTCTTTAGATCCTGAGATATTTTCTCAGATTGTAATGGAATGTGAACGGATAGAAAGGAAATAGAGATTATGTTTTTTTATATATTTTTGTTTTTGTTTATGTTGTTATCGGCGCTTCTTTGTTTTGTGATTTTGATCCAGGAAGCAAAGAGCTTAGGATTGGGAGCCTCTTTTGGCGGAGATGCTGGAGATTCTTTATTTGGAACTTCAACTGCGGAAGTTTTGAAAAAATTTACAGCTTATGTAACTGCGATTTTTTTAGGCGCTTGTTTACTTCTTTCTTTATGGACTTCTTCTTTGGGGCGACGTCATGTATCGGCTTCTCCTGCAGTAGAAATGACTTCCGATGCTTCTTGAAGAGGTCTAATGGCTCAAGATTTTGTGAATTTTCTTTTTCTTTTGAAAAATTGATTTGAAAAATAATCGTTAATCGTTATTTTGGGATCGTAAACCCTCTTATATGCAATTGCATACGTTGCGTTTTGGCGGGAGAATTTGGGTTTGGTTAAAACGGGTGTTTTGATTGAAGCCTTGAATAAAGGAGATAAAAGCATGTCTGATGGTGCAAAAGATCAAGAAAGGAGTATGGATATGGGGACGGTCACGAAAAAGAAGTTGATTCAAACAATTTCTCAAGCAAAAGGATTGCATCCGAATGATGTAAGAAATGTGATTCAAGCTTTTTTGGACGCGATGACCGATTCTTTGGCTCAAGGAGAGCGTTTAGAGTTTCGTGATTTTGGTGTTTTTGAAATTGTTGAGCGTAAGCAAAAGATCGGAAGAAATCCTAAAAATGCAGCAGTCCCAATTGTGATTCCTGCAAGAAAAGCGGTGAAATTTACTCCTGGAAAAAAAATGAAGCAATTGATTAGCTAAGAGCTCTTCAGGATTTTGTGTGCTCTTAAAAGAAGATACTCAGCTCTTTTCTCAAAATATCCCGTCCCTTCCGGGACGGGCAGCTTCTCTTCGTTTGCTTTGGGCTGAAAGCGTTTTATTCCAAAAAAATGTCTCTTTAGAAGGGATCGAAAAAGAATTTCTAACGAATCCGATCGATATTGCTTTATTTCATTTATTGCAAAAAGAAGAGAAGGATTTACATGTTGTCTTGACCCAGTCTTCTTTGGACGAGCTTTGTCAATTTGCTTGTATTTATGGAATCATCGATCCTATTCGTGGAAAAGAGTTTGCAAAAAGAGTGCTCTCTTTTTCTTTTTTCCCTACGTTTCGTTCTTTAGAATCCTCTTATGATGAGGAGAGAACAAAACTTTCAGTATCTTTGTTGCATCGAGCTTTTGGAAAAAAAGAGGCTTTAGCTGATGATTTAGATCTTTATTTTGCGGCTTTGTGTCATCTTCTTCCTTGTTTTGAAGAAACTTGGAAAGATCCAATATTGGATGCCCAAATTTTTGATGATGTGGTTTTTGATTTGGAAAAAGAAATTTCATCATCTCATCCTTCCTTTTGTAGAGCCGCTTTTGTGACAGAGGGCGAGGGGATGTCTTTGGGGGTTTTAGTGGCAAAAGAAGTGGAAATTGTTGCATTGGGGCCTCAAGTCTCTTCTTTAAATGAACCGCAATTGTTCGGCATGGATCGGATTGTCTCTAGCCGTAGATGGGGTCGTGTCCATGCTCAAAAAGATGTGTGGTTTGAAGTGGAGTCGGATTTGACACAAGGGAGCCTAGACATTCGGTTTTATGGCAATCCCCAGTCTTTATTTTTTGTATTTTATCTTCGTGCAGATCAGGTGATGATTGATTCAAAAACATATCTCCCTAAAACGTTAGATCGATATCAGGGTCAAGGATTTCCTGTTATTTTGCGTCGAAAAAATACGGAAGTGGTTTTAAAAGAGATGAGATCTTCAACGACATATTTGATTCCTTTAGCGGGGGAAGGATGCTTTTGGGGGGCTGATTTTCTTTTGGCTTTTCAGGTTCAAGAAAGACTACAGTTTCAATTTTCCGCTATCGATGATTTGCACATGAAATGCAGCATGTGAAGTATCGAATTGAATCCAGATGGGCAATGCAATGTGCATTGCGTGATCAAAATAGAGTGTGAGATGAGTGTTTTTTAAATCAGACCCATCATCTGGCCAGACCGTCTCAAATACATCAAATACAGAGTTTTCTAGCTCTTTCCCTTCAAAAATAAAAGAAGGCTTCCAGATAGGGCGGGTGTCCGGTTCGTCGAAAGAAGGGGGCGGCCCAATTTTTCTAATATGTGTGTCTTTAACTTTGTTCAAAGGTAGGTGCAAAAGGGTGGCAAAAAGACTTTCTTGCGGGTTGATTTGTACCCATGAGCGCTTATCGGCAGAATAGCAAGAGAGGATTTTGCCGCTATTGATATCGATTTTGACAATCGACCAAGAGGTGTGCCCCGGAGCTTTGTCTAGAACCCATTGATTCCAAGATTTGGGATAAGGCTTTAGATTTTTCAAAGGCGCTGAAATTTCTTCCAAAGAGATGGCTTCTTTGTCGACGGAATGAATCCGAATGAATGTCAGTGTTTTATGGATTTTTAGAGCAACGTAATCTCCTGGTTTTGCTTTTTCTAAATAGTGTTTCATCGTTATTTCTGAGAATAGAGAACACTGAAGCAGTAAAGTGATGCAGAAGATGAGACGTTGTAACATGGTATCCTATAATGGACTTATAAATTGGAGGGTTGGAATAGCGATCGTAGCTCATTTATTTGAGAAGGTAAAGTTGAGGAAGAAGGGTATGATTGGTTTGATTTGTGATGGAGAAGTATCAATTGCTCTTCAGTTTCTCTGTCGAGTTGATGGGGTATTGAAAGAATTCGACGGCTATGTTGTGTCATTTTTTTAAGCGATTCTTGGAATTGTTTCTCAGTTGGAAGATGGTCGATTTCTTGTATGCAGCGTCTTAAGCTTCTTAGACATATAGCAAGAACTTTTGAGGAGTTTGTGGTGGCATATGTTTCGTAGAGTTCAGTGATAAGTGTTACTGATTTACAATCTCCGGCTGCCACGAGTAAAGTTTCTAAGTTTTCTTCTGATATTGGCTGATTTAAATGTGGAAGGATGTTTCGAATTTCTTGTTCGACACGAGGTCTTAAATATGTTTTTATGTTCTGTAGATGGGGACAAAAACGCTGAATATTGATGGTAGATCCTAATGAACGAAGATAATTAAATTGCTCGCTTTGTTGATTTTCAAAAGGAAGCTGATGGTAGTATTCTATCATACTCGATACAATTTGAATAAAGCGGCTACGAAAATCTGGTGTGGGTTGTTCTGTAAGTCTTCGAGCTCTGTGAAACCCTTCATCGAATGAACTGAAATAGAGATATGGATAAGGAGGAGGCAATGATCGATGAAAAAGTGTGGGAGTGTTGGAAATTGATGAATTTTGGTTGGCCCTGCCATTATTGGTTCTTGTCAGCTCTTCAGCTACCCAATGTGGAGGGGGTGGTTGGAGAGGGACTGGATGGAAGTAAACTCTCATCGTTATATCGAAAGCAAGGATCGGAGGCACTGGATGTTCAGATCTAAAAGGACGATAAGGATTATGAGTTATTCTATTTGTCATAAAATGATTTTCTTAAACGAAAGCCATTTTATAAAAAATTCAGTATTTTTTCTATGCCGAAAAAGACTCTAAGATAGGTTTTCTTCTCGAGGCCCTTCAAATGGAACGACTAGCAACTTGAGTTAGTATAGAGGGAATTGCAAAACTAACAAAAAGAGCATTTTTTCGGGGCGTTTTCCTGATTAGCGTTAGTCAGTGCCCCG
>DAIDHZ010000023.1 GCA_027451825.1 Chlamydiota bacterium | reverse complement strand
TCTTATGATCACATTGTTGAGAGCTGTTGCGATGCTTGGAATGCCTTCACCTCTGGCAAAGGCGCTGTCCAACAACTTTGTTCGAGAGATTGGGCAAAAATTAAAACTTATTTTTGATAAATGGTATTATCAAGCTCGATACGCTTCCTACGGCGCTCCTCTTCGCTACGGACTGGTTTCGCTAGGATTGCGTCTATCTGTTTGTAATAAGATCCAATCCGATTCCTCATCCAAGTTGTCTCCACAAATGGGTGAGCTTTTGCATATTTGGATGCTTCCTCAAACTTCCCTTCTCTCTCAAGCTGTTTGATTGTGGCTTTGGTCATCTGCATCTTGTCATGCAAGCTATAGAAGCGATTGAGGTGTTCTGATGACTTCGTTGGCCCTCTACCAAAGAATGTTCCCCAAAGAGCGTTATCTGCATGCTTTGCTTCAGGAAGATGCTCTTCTGCAAGTCCTGTGAAATACATTGCCTCATCCATGAGTCTAGCTACATTCTTGCCAAGACCACCACCAGTTTGATTTATGATAAAATCCACATAGATTGGGCTTACATTTGTGAGAGCTCCAAGCTTCTTAGCCACTTCTGATGTCGATTGAGTATATTGCAATGAAGCATCGATCCTTCTTTGCTTTTCAGGAATGATGGAGAACTTGTGTCCTTCAAAGAGCTTGCTTGGATGGAATCCGTCTTCTAATGCAGACGAAATACTCAAGAATATGAATGGAGAGAATTCATACTCAAAGTTCTTTGCAAGCTTCTCAAAGGCTTTTGGATCTTTTTCAGCGAGAAACTCAACCACACGCTCAGGGAGTGTTTGGAACACGAATCCATATTGCCATAGCTTTCTTAGTTTGATTGGCTCTTCATTTGGATTGTCTGTGTTGTAAATGTAGATGTTGCGATCACGGTCTTCTTGAGGGATTCGTTGATATCTCTCGTCGTTGCGATTTCGCATGTAGAAATAGAGTGTTGGCAATGTTAATGCTGCTAAAGCTGTTGCAAGCATCCCTTTGAAGTTAGGATTGCGAGGATCCATTGTCTGAATAAAGGTCATGCCACTGTTTACGATTGTTCTCATGAATGGAACGATCTTATAGATCTCTTGCAATGCTGCGGAATTGCCTTGACGACCGTATGGAACAGAGACCTCAAACGCATTGTGAGCTGCTTGTGTCAGAGCTTGAGAGCGATTTAATCCACGTTTTAGAGCATCGTCGTATGACTTCTTAAACTCAATGAGTCTTGTAGCATCATAGAGCTTCTCTGACACCTTCCCAAGTCCTTGCCATGCGAGTTTGGTTGCAGTCCAAGGAAGTTTGAGGGTATCTTTGGCTAAATCCCAAAGCCCGTATTCTGCCAATTCTTCACTATTTGTGATTGAGGCGACCATCGAGTCGACTTGTTCTCGATTAAGGCCTTGTAGGGCAAATTGCGCAGCTCCTGACTTGAGATAGTCTTGGAATAGATCTCCTTTCCTGAATACTTCAAAGAGCATTTTAGGGAAGTTACAGAAGACATTGATCGGAAGATCTAACACAGGAAAGGTTGGGTATTTCGATTGAAGCGTGGATACAACTAAATCCATGCCAGAAAGACGGAGCATTGTTCCTGGTTGCAATACCACACCCGCGCTAAACACCCCTCTCCACTTGTTGACCATGTCCAACACAAAAGATGACTGAGATGGATTCAGTCCTTTAACAGCGTCGATGATATCTTGAGGAGCTTCCATTTCCCATCGTTCACCATTGCGGTAACCGAAAATCTTTCCATCACCTGGTGCGTATGATTCTGGATCTAGAACCCCTTTGATCTGTGACAACTCATTAGAAAGTTTATCATCGATTTGATCGCTTGGCTCATCTAGTAATTCGCCTAAGCGCTCTTTGCTTGTTTGTGGTCTGGGAGCTGGTTTCACTTTGTAACCGAGTGGCTCAAGATGATCACGGATAGAATTCATTACACGGTTTTGAGCAATTGCACGATATGTAGCTGCGGTGTTCTTAACTGCACTCTCAAGAGGATCTAAGATTGGCTTAACGCTTCCTTTTGCTTTCTTTACCGGATGTTGTGGTTGTAAAGAACGTCTGCGAAGTCCTGCCCTTCTTGGCTTATCCACAAGTCGATGCAATGGAGCGTAGCTTAAATACATTTCTCGCATTGCTTTCTCAGCCTCCTCAGTGAGCATGCCTGATTTACGAAGGTTTGCGAGATTTTGGTTTAAGAACTTTGTGTATTCCTTTGCAAGAGGTTCATATTTTGCATGGCGTCTTAAATACTCTTGAGCTTCTGGAATACTGATTGTTGTCTTTTGACCAAGAGCAGCTCTATCGATTGAACTACGAGCTGCCAAATAAGCACGGAATGCGCGACGATCGAGCTTCTTTTTGCCTTCAATCTCTGCAATGATCTTTGGTTCAAAAATCTGTTTTAAACCTGGGCCAGTTGTCTCTAGTGTCTCAATGTCGAATTGACCAAGCTCTAATGCTTGCTTTGCTTGACCTGCCGCGCCATCCACAAGCTCAGCTAATTTGGCTGGATTCTCAAAGGCTTCTTTGCTGTCTGCAATGCGATCGAATGGTGCGTATTGATTAATGAATCTGTCTTCATAGTCTTGCAATCGCTCTTTGAAAGATAATGTTTCTTTAGGCGTTTCCGTTTCAGAGATAACTCGTGATTGAATGTCTTCATCAAATGACTTTGGTGTTTCTGGTTCTATAGGTTCTTTTGGAAGTTCAATGACCTCTTTCTCAAGTCTCTTTGCTTGATCCACAAGAAGTTTGGCTTCCTCTGGCTCAACAACAGTGACAGTTCCTTTTTCAAAGGCATCTATTTTACTTGGTGACCATCCGAACTTTTCTTTGAGATAATTCTTTGATGCATTCCAAAGATCGCCGAGAACTTCAAACTTTGATTTGTCTTCAGCTTTAGCAATGTTGCCTATCGCTTTGTTGAATTCGCCTACTTTTTTAATTCCTGAAACGGCTTTAAAGATTGCGGTTTCTACTGGGATTAGACCACCAAGTGTCTCTGCTGATTTTAAGATGTCTGCAATATCCTCATCGACACCCGAATAAACTTTTTCTCTGATCTCATCCACAAGCATCTGTTTTTCTGAGGATGGTGGTTTCTCTACTCCAAATAAGCCGAAAAGATCCAGTGATGGTACACCTTCAAACTCAAATGGTTTTCGGCCACCTCTTGCAAAAGCTTCTTGAGTTTCTAAAGCGCCAAGTCCAAGAGCTCCTGCAAACTTACCCGGATGTTCTTTTAAAGTTCTCTTGAATGGATGTTCAGGTTCATGTGATCGTTTTGCCCATTCAATCGGTTGTTGCATCGGCGTTGCAATAACCTCTTTTGAATCAGATTCTGGAAGAGGTTCGCCGATATCTTCAAAAAAGCTTCTTCCAACGCCTTTTTCTTTGAGCATCGGAGCTTGGGTAATGTCAGATGCTTCTTTGTGCGCTTGGCTTTGTAAAAACGGTGTTTCTGAAGGTTCTTGAGTTGTTTCCTGTAAATCTTCGAAAAACGAACGTCTTTTTGATGATAATTTAGATGTTTTCTTAGGCGTAGGCTGGATTGGTTGTGAATCTAAGTCTTCGAAAAAAGATCGTGCAGTCACAGCTTAAACCTCTTTCTTAAGATTTGCTCTGCCTTAGCACGGTCACCTTTTGCCATCTTAAGGGCTTTGTCCCTTGCTGCGATGTGTTTTGGATTCTTGAAGTTGAACATCACTCTTGGGTAAAAATCTTCGTCCTCTTCATCTTGAGCTGAGACTTCACTTTCTTCTGCTTCTTCCATATCGCCCAGACCAGCAAAGTCGCTAACGTCATACTTTTTGCTTTTCAATCCTTCAAAGAGCATGTCGCGTTGTTGCTGCAATTGTTTCTTTTGAGCTCTGAGAGAATCTTTATCCACATCGTACATGCCGTACTTGAGTTCATCATCGATCTCGCGAATTTTTTGATTGTAGAGCTTAGCCATTGAATCTCGATCCAAACGCTCTTGCTGTTGTTGTAAGAAAGGATTTTGTTTGTGACCAAGGATTGCTCTAACAAAGGCGTTTTGTTGTGTTTCACTTGCTGGCGATGCTGCAATATCGGAAAGAGCCTGATACATAGGGTCGTCAGGATGTTGCTTTGCTAAATTGCCAAAATATTCAGCTCTTTTCTTTTGTTGTTGGCGAGCAGCAAGTCCTTGCGCCAAAGCTACCGCGCCACCACCCAGAGCTTGACCGATGGAGCGACCCATCTTTTCACCGAATGATTCTTGTCTAGGAAGGATTCCGATAAAAGCCATAATGCCTCATGAATTAAGAAGCGATTGTATCACAATTCAAATAATTATTTGATAGTGAGTAAGGATATGTTGAGATACACCCTTTTATTAAGTCATACAATTGTTAATAACTTGTTGTTTGTGAATATAGAATTATTCAATAAAATTTTTAACGAAAGTTAAATTAAAGTTTAGAATTGAAATGTATGTTTGATAATTGTATAATATTTATTAATCGGTAAAAATTAGCTTATAATAATTAGGGTGGATCATGAGTGCAATAATACCAAGTACAAAAAAAGAAGGAACTTGCGCGATTTGCTATAATGAATTTACCGACTCTGACACGCCATTAACACATGAAGGTGGGGAGGGGCATGATGGCTTTCATCCGTCATGCTTGAAAAACTGGGTAACGCTTAATCCAACTTGCCCTTTTGACCGTCAAGATATTGATCGAAGTTCTTTAGTATCTAAAATTGACTTGATCAGGGCACGACTCGAGACAGCGATGGCTCATGCAGCTCTAGCTGCTTGCTTTGGAACAGTAACAGCAGTAGTAGGAAGAGTAGCTGCGGCGGGAGTAAACAGAGTAGCAGCAAGTGAACAAATAGCAAAAATGCCTCCAATAATAATAGGGATTGTTCAGGTAGTAAGCGCACTAGCCGCCGGGACTGTAGCTTTAGGAGCGGCATTAGGAAGTGGAGTAGCAGCCAGAGCTATCGGAGCAGGAACCATAGGAAGAGGAGTAGCTTTTACCGCAGGAGCTATAGCAGTAGATAGAATAATAACTAAAGGAACACAAAAAGAAGCAGCAACAGGAGCCGCACTTGTAGCATTCATGGGATTGGCTGGAGCAAGGGTAGAAGGGGGAAGTGTTGGATGGGGAATGTTGGTGGGAGGATGTGTGCCATTGATAGTGGGTGCATTTTTTAATGGAAAGCATGCATTACATCTTTCGACAGGCCTTCCATGGATCGCAGGTGCCTCAGCTGGTATTTTATCTTTAATAAGAGGAAAATAATCTTTTTCTTCAATGCTAGATCTTTAAGAAATGTCATAAATGAATTAAAACCTACACTGTCTTGAATCGAAACTTAGCATAAAATTTCTCCCATTCTGAACCATTTCCGAATGACCCAAAGTCCTGGCGTTGAAGAAGATTGGTTTCCAAGAGCTAGCCCCATCGCCAGCGGCCTAAACGCATCCGAGTATTTCTTGAGAGCGCAGATAGAAAGCTATGAAAGTATCAGTTGAGAGTAATACATTATGATTAGTTTAAAATATCAATTGTAAATTAATTAGTATTGACTATGATTTGTTTTAATTGAATGTTATAGTGCGTTATATATAATATATCGACAAATATTTAGGGAATTATATGTTGATTATTAAACAAATTTGCAACAAGACGATGATGTTTGTTGTTTTAGCAATGACCACAACTGCAAGCGTATGGGCAAGCGCAACAACTTCTACGCCGAATGTATCTGACATTTTAGTTGCCGGAAAGGCTTTTAACGATGCAGACTGTTTACGATATCTAGACAGACCTATTCGAGATTACGGGTATCAACCAGTACAAATTATCATTAAAAATGATTCCGACAAAAATCTTATTTTTTCTCCTGATCAAGTAAGTCTTCCCTGTGCAAGGATAGAAGATATCGTTGAAGAAGCCCACACATCCACAGTGGGAAGAGCTGCTGGATATGGTGCGGCTGCCTTCTTTACTTGCGGGTTATTTGTCATTCCAGCGATTGTTGATGGTGTTAAATCCTCCAATGCAAATAAAGCGCTAGATTCAGATTATTTTGCTAAGGCAGCAAAGAGAACGATAATCGCACCAAATACAAAGATGAATTCTCTCATATTTGTTCCTTCAGGAAACTATACAGATTCTTTCCGAATCACCTTGCTTGAAGAAGGAACAAACCGTGCACACAAGATGTCCGTTGCAATGTACTGATTATTACTGTTCTGTTTTCGAACAACCTTGTTTCGGGCAACCTTGCTGTGTAAAGTCTTCTAATGGTTGCGCTTTGTAGCTGGCACAACCGCACAACAAAATAGATGCACTTATAAACAAATAGAATTTCTTAGCAGTCGATGGTCGTATTTTAATTTTGTCCATTTAGCATCCTATGGGTTTAATAATGTTAGATCCATATTTTTTGCTTGTAACAGATCAAAATTTTCGTTTCTAGTCAATTTTCTGTTTTTGGATATCCTCTTCACAAACAATCCAACAATCAAGTATGCATCCAAGAAAGTTCATCACACTCACTGGAAACGATTCTGTAAAAATAAGTGACTGTAACCAAGTGTTCTTGTACTGATGGATTGATTTCAAACAAGACTTAACCCTGTCGCAAACCCAAACGCATCCGCTCCGTGACTTGCCTAGTTGTGAAGCGGTTGTGATGCCCAACATTCAGCTTTATCACTCCACCTTCTTGTAATTTTTTAGGCACTTAATTCCTTGAGAGTATTTCGTTCATCAAACCCAGCAGCTTGCAGACACTGCTTTGTATTTTAAGCGTTTTCATGGTTATTAGCTATTAGGTTGATCTTCTTTCAGAATAGCAACCTTCTTTTGAAGCTCACTCATTGCATTGAAAAGATCCATAAGAGGTTTTCTCCTCTCCTCAGTCATCGATGTATCTTTAGGACGGTCATCACTACTCCACTCGTGTTGATTCAAAAGTACAAACTTTGTCATGGTTGGATTGATCTCATTCCAAAGCCCTAAATTAACGAGTTTTGACTCTTGCCATTCCTTAGCAATTTTATAAACTTCCGCGAACTCGGGGGATTTTTGAGCGAATTCCGATAACCGTTGCGGACTATATCCACGCTCTATGCAAAAGCTTTTGAAATAGACAGAATGAGGTCTATTCATCCATTCAGAGAATAGTCTTGCTTCGTTTTTAAGCCATTCAGAATCGTACTCTAAAGGAACTCCTCCACAATTTCCGAGAGACAATTTATTTCCAGGAGCAAAACGTCCATCTGAGTGTCTACCTTCAAAATTGCCAGCATTGTTCTTTTTAGATCCAACCATATTTCCCTCTCATTTTTTCAAAAAGAACTTCTAATTCTTCTGAAGTGACTAATTTCTTTCCTAAGACCACGTCTTCTAATTCTTCCTCATCTCTTTCCATTTCTTGAGCAAGCAAAATCTGAACCCTTTCACATAGATCCATTAAAACACTAGGATCAGATAAAAATTCAAAAGACATAAAGTCTTGTACTTTTTCATACAAAGCCTTGCCATAACGTGTAGCTGTTGACATATCTTCAACATCTAATGATTCACGAACTTGCTCTACAAGTTTTTCAATAGATTTAAATAGCTCCTGATCAATTTCCTTCATAACACTCTCAATAAATTAATAATAAAACCCTATTCTCGCAAGTTATTTAACTTCGGTGCTTATATGGATCTATCTAATCACTTTAATTTCATGCTTGTCGAATAAAGGCGCAAAAGCATCGAACCGCTCCTTCGCTTCTTTGTAGCAAAGAGTTCGGATCTCAGTTTCCAGCGCATCGACACGCCGGAGCTCCCGTGCCGTCAGCGACCGATTCCGTAGCCACTGACGTGACTTCACCTCAAAAAGTTGATTAAGCATTTTGTGTTTTCTATTCATATCTTTTCCGCAATTCAAAGGATGTGTTTTCAACTCAAAGAAAAAATGTCCAAAGACTTCTTTTTGAGCTGCATTTTAATAATAACCTTGAGCCGCCGTGAGGCATTGGCGAAAGGTATATAGGTACTCCGTACCGTACCGTTCACTCTTTTTTTTCTTAAATCCACTAAAGTCAATGACATAACATCTTGAGTGGTGGGAACGTGTGCGGAGAGTGGTGGGAACATGTGCGGAGAGTGGTGGGAACGTCTCATCGTTTTTCCTTCCCTTTTCGAACCTGTAAAGATTTCTCCGCTCTTTGTTTTTGTTGTTTACGAAGCTCTCCTTGGTTCTTTAAAAAAACAGCTTCTTTATGGTACGAATTACTAAGCGAATAATGATCGGAAGAAACTTCAGTTAAAAATGAAGGCCCGTCATTGCCATCTTGAACCCAACGATCGAGCACCTGATTTAGTATCGAAGGAGCAAGACCCACCTCTTTTGCAAAGTCTTGCCACATCTTTTTTGAAATGCATATGCATCCAAATTTCAAAAACTCAAGAGAACAATCAGAAAATTTTTGCATCACAAGCATTTGCAATGATGCCTGAGCTCCATGAGAATTCGAAGAACCCACAAACGGAGGCAATTCAGGAACCGGAACCAATAGACGACTTGCACGACTTGAATTAAAAGCGTTCAAAGGAAGAATTTTTTCTCCCAATAAAATACGCACTCCTTCTTCTCGACCGCTTGAAGGAGATTTGAATTTTGTCAGACTGATCAAGTTTCCCCGCGTACCATCCTGAAAGCGAATTTCAACATACGCCTGTGCGTTTAGAATATTTTTGATTGCCTCAATGGCTTGATTGCTCGTGAGACCAATCAGCTCAGCTATCTCAGCGCAACCCCGAGAAAACTCCAAAAACCGAAACTCTTGCTTCCCTGTCACCCAATTTTCAAAACCACTACGACACTCGAATCTCAATAGTTTGTGGTGATAAATGCCATTTAACCGATCGATACCCTTTATGATTGAATGAGTCAGGCTTTGATCCATTGTTGGAATAAAATTCCCTACGATTTTTTTATCGCAAAGCAAATTACCTTCAGAAACATTTAAAGAATGGCTCAATAGATGCACTACAGTCGGATGCACGCCTTGAGTCAAAGCTGGAACATTTTGTGATTTTTTCTTCCATCGACTGACGCAGAGATCGTGCCATACAACTTCCGTCATCAACTGAAGAAACGTCCCAAATAAGGAATACACTCCAGAAGAGTTTTTACTGATCCATAAAGCCCAAGATCTGGGACGCATCTCATATGAATAAGCAGCAAGACGATATTCGCCGTGCCTTTGTAAGGAATTGTCTAAAACCCTCGCTGAAGTATCGGCACCCATCGAGCCGTACGGCCTCAAAAATTCCGCAAGTAAATAGTCTAAAAGATTGGTAGACTCTTTCTCGTAAATGCAGTTGCTAAGACAACTATGGCTAGGCATTAAAAGTCCCTCTAAAGAGGCTTCATTATTTGAACATTGTTTCGATTCTTCATCGCAATCAATCTTATTTTGAGACAGAACGAAGGATCGAAATTTTCGAATCATATCGACTAAGGATCTTGTGAGTAAATCCACCGCCCCATCCTCTTTCACACCTTGAGTATCGAGATAATCACGGCACACCCTAAAGTGAACAGGACCTGGATCTTCCGTGTCTAAAAATGTAATCAAATGCAAAGATGCAGCCGCCCAACACGTATCAGAATCTTCAGGTTTTAAATCAGCCAAAATTTGTTTGAGTGGCGCTAAAAAGCACATCCATTCGGCGAGCCATTTCCCATGCTCCTTTCTGAACTTTTCTAAATCAACATTCATGGCATTGCCACTGTGGAATTAAAGGTCTTTTTCGTAGGAGGCGCATTTTCTTGTTTGACTTCCATTGCATTTTCAAAGTCGACTAATCCAATATTTCCGTTGTATGGAACAACAAACTTTTGACCGGAAGACCCATGACGATTCAGCATCACGTTAAGTAGCATTTCGTTTGCGATCATTTTTTTAGGGTCCGGCGCCCCTCCTTTGAACTGTTGAAAGCGTCGAGTCCACATACCGATTGCGAGAGCTGCGTGCCTCTCGATAGATCCAGCTTCGCCGATGGCAGAAGAGTGAAGGTCATCTTCGCTTTGAACCGTCCGATTAAATTGTCCCGCCGTCACAATGACAAGTCCTGTACGTGCTGCTAAATCTTTGAGCTGCAAACAGACTTCTTTCAGGACCTCGTCTCTTGATCGATTCTTTGGACTTTGCAATCCGATCAGTTGAAGATAGTCAATCCCTACAACCTTCAATTGAGGGATTTTCTTCTTCATTTCTTCAAGGCGGCGACATAAAATTTCCGCCTGTGATAAAGTTCCCCCATCCGTATTGAAAGACAAAATTCGTAAACGTCCCGAAGCCAAATATCGAGTATCAAATGTAGCTATATTTCTGCGAAAAATATCGCTTGTACTTTCACCGTCGATTCTTCTTCTCTTCCAGTCCTCGGAAAACATAGCAAACGAGTTCTCTGGAAAACGGAAATAATGCGATAGGGTATTTGCATTGTTTCGGGAAAATTCTTCATTTAGGAAGCGGTTGAGAAAACGCAGTACAATGGGAGGCTCTAATTCCTCTAAAGTGATAAAAACAGCAATGGCATCTGGATCTCTCCATAAATGTCGCTCAAGCACGTTGACCAAAACAGCAGTTTTTCCGTGTTTTGTTGGTGCACAAAATACGGTATAGCCGCCTGCGGGCAATAGTAGCCTATCGTGAATACCCGTTCCCGTTTTCAATCCTATGTCGATTCCAAGAGGAAGTTTAGAAAAATAATTAGCCAGAATTTTTAACTCGACACGTCCTGTATCTAGTAATGCTTTTTCATCTGGAAATATATAAGTCGCCAGAAGCTGCGCACGCACTACCTCGATTCCCGCTAGTCGATGCAAATCATTAAAATCTTTAAAGCCTTGTCCATCATCAGTAAGCCCTTCAAAGGAGGGGCGTCTAAAAGATGCATTGGGCACAAGGTTTAATACTTCTTTTGCTGCTTTTTCTCCCGCGGCGTCAGCATCCATGCAAATAACGATTTCTAAATCGGGATATTTTGTTCGCAGGGCTTTGGCAACTTTATGGACATTGCCTGCATCTGCGCAAGAAAGCACGCAAACGCTCTTATTTTGCGATTCGAAGATTGAGACAGTCGTAGCCAGTCCTTCAGAAAGATAAACGCTTTTAGCGCCGTTTAAAGAGCCTAGCGCAAAAAAAGCCGCTTCCTTCTTAGAATCCTTGGCCCATCGCTTGCCGTCTGTCCCAACATGAGAAATAAACTGAATTGCCTGGAGAACTCCATTTAAGTCGCGATAGGGGATCACAATTGCAGGATTGCCCTTTTCATCATTGGAATAGCGAACTCCCAAAGGAGGCTGAATCCCTTTTGCTTCAAAATAAGGATGAGATCCTATCTCAGAGGCGTGCATCCAATGCCCCGCTGCCATCGTCCTCGATTGAGCAAGTTTTTCGTCTCTTGCGCCTTTTGGAGCACCGCGAATGTGATCATTGTAAGTAATTGATCCTTCTTCAACGGGAATACCGAAATGACCGGCAAGCTCTTTAACAGCAGAGTTAAAATCGAGGTTCTTGGCCTGCTGAAAAAGGGAAATGAGATCTCCGCCCTTAGCATTGCAAGAGTGGCAATACCATGTTCCGTCTTTTTCATTGATTGCAAGACTCTTTTGATTATCACCTCCATGAAGAGGGCAATAATCTCTTAGCTCTCCTCCACTCGAAGCTGGGGATGATTTTTTGTAATCAATAAAGGCCAGAACAGCTCGTGCATCGAGGTGAGATTTGATTTCTTCAAGATTGAGAATCATTATGCACCCATCTCTTTTCGACGTTGTTCTTCAATAAATTCAAAAAACTTCTTTTCATCGATAAGGCGGCGCCTTCCGATTTTTATCGTGCATCGATCAAATCCTGTTTTCCTTCCATGAAAAATCATATGTCGAAGACCTCCAAGGGGCGGCCATGGATGATATTTATTCCAATCAGTAATCGGAATTAGCCGAGTACTAGAATCTTTTGATCCTTGACCGGATAGTTGTTTTAAAACTTCCGGCGAACTCAAAACTAAAGAATCTCTTTGAGGTTTTGTTTGATTGATCGTGCTTGGTATTTCTATTTTCATCGCATTTCCTTTTTTGCCAAATATCTGACAACGTTTGGCAAATTCGTAATGCAATATATTTAATCTGAATAACGCACTTAATAGGATTCCCCACAATCAGGATTTTCAACAGAAAAGAGGGGTAGGTAGAAATATTTTTAGTTCTCAGGAAGAATTTGCGACTCTTCAAAGTCGACCTTGAAATCCTTGAGAACAAACTCGACGAAAGATCGCATCCAAGAGGACCTTTCTGCCCAATAGAATGCGATCAAAGGATGATCCAATAAACGATCCCAAGAAGAGACATCCCCAAGAAAACATAGAGTTTTCGCAATCGATACCAGAACAATGCTTAATCTTGGGAAATCTACTAACTCGTGTCCATTTCCTCGATGCAGAATTCCTGGAAGTGGAGGATGTGCATCCGAAGAGCCTTCAAGAAGAGCCCTTACATCTTCCCTTTCTCTTTTAAATTGAGCATTACTTCGGCCAGGATTGTATTGTCGCAGAAAAGAAAATTGAGAAATTTTTCGTAATTGGCTCATATCTCGACAAACCGTGCTTATGTTCACTTTTCCACTTGGATATCGTCTCCAGATGACCTGTGCCACTGCTTGACGCTGCAATAATACGCTCGAGCCCTTCGATAAGGGAGTAAATGAACATGGATACAAGCCTATCACTTGTTGTAACTGCTCTGGTATAGAAATACCTTCCAATAAGGCGATGGACAGAATTTCACCTGTCTTAATGAAATAGGCATGATGTTGTAATAATGGTCTTTTACCATCTCCAATCCATCTTTGGATATATTGCAACTCATGAGATAATACACGTATACTTTTCGATTGAATATACCGTATAAGGATGTCAAATATCTTCTCGTATAAGGCTGTATATTTCTTCCGTTGTTGAAAATTTTCCAAAGAAGAAGAATTAAATGGCCCCAACACCTGAGGAGAAAAATTGAAAGACGACTTCCCTGGGATTATTGCTTGTGGAAGGTTGTACTTTCCATCAAAATCAAAGCAGCCGGACAATCTCCAGGCTGCTTCATCAACTTCCCAATAAGGTTCCTCAATGCATCTATTGCAATCATTCATAAATCAGATCTCTGCAAAAATTTTCTCGTTCATATTAGCAACAACAGATGTTGTATGATCCTCTGTCAAATGCGAATATCGGGTCGTAACCGAAATTTGCTTATGTCGAAGCAAATTTTGGATATCAACCAGACTTGCTCCATTCATCGCCAATTCACTTGCAAATGAATGCCTACAACAATGGAATAAAAAATCCTTAATACCTGCTGCTTTTAAAGCATTCTCCCAAGGGCGTCGAATGTCTATAGGTTTTCTAGGATTTTCTCTACTTGGGAACAAAAGATCCGTATCGATTCTGCGAATGCGATCCAATTGTTTAATTACCTCTAAGGCATGTCCTACAAGAGGAACTGATCCTCTCTCCCCATTTTTTGTCTCTTCCAAAAGGATACGGTTTCTTGAAAAATCGATATCTTTCCAGCGAAGATTCATCAATTCCGATTTACGCATTCCTGTTGAAAGAGCAAGAACAACGATAGTGTAAAGCAAAGGATTGGAACTCTTTTTACAAGCTTCAAGCAATCGACTGCGTTCATCTGGTGATAAAAACCTAACTCTTCCTCTTGGTTCTTTAGGTTTAACAACTTTTCTCATGGGACTATCTTCAAGCCACCCCCACTCTCTGACAGCAATCGAAAAGGCATGACTCAAAGCTGCCATATATCTTACCGTAGTCGCAGGAGTTCGCAACTTTCCTCTCCTTGTGATACCCCGTAAAAGTTTATCTCGCTGCTCCCCTATCAGAGCCGGAGTCACATCCGCAAGAAGCCGTGAACCTATTTGCTCTTTCCACCAAAGAAGCTGCGTACCTTGTCTCTGTATGCACTTCTTTTTATTTGGCAGCACATCTCTTATATAACGATCCACCAAATCCCCCAAAGTATGCTTTTTCGCTTCAGCCGTCTTGAAATGACGCCCTTCGCGAATTGCAGCTTCAGTCTGCTGAGCCCAAAGTTTAGCGTCGGTTTTTCTTTCAAAGGTTGCTTGTTGAGGATCTGCTCCCTTAATCCGCACCATCACTCGATAATGTATTTTGTTGTTCTTGTCTTTTCTTTCTTGGATTGTAGCCATGGTATAAAAATCCTATAAAAAGAACGCCAGGAGATAGATAATCCAATGGTCTAAAGACATTTTGCATAGAGACCAATGACTGATTTTCGGTCATTTGGCACACTCTTGGCACACTTGACTTTGAGAATGGACATGTTTCGCCAACGCTCATAATTTTGTTAGTCGTGTTGTGAGTTTTTGTTAGGCGTTGTTAGCGAGTGTGCCAAAAGTGTGCCATGGAGATCTTTGAAGGACTTTTTTATGAATCTTAAGTCCTTTAAAATAAGAATCTCCGGGTGCTAGATTCGAACTAGCGACCAATGGATTAACAGTCCACTGCTCTACCGCTGAGCTAACCCGGAATAAGAAAAAAATCATACTTTTTCAAGGAATTAAATACAAACATTTTATTCCATAAATCAGAGGATCCTGCTACGCTTAGCTGAAAGAAATTTTATGAATGAACAAATCTCAGGTTACGTTGAAGCCATTGTCTATTCTCAAAAAGAAAATGGATTTACGGTTGCAAAACTAAAAGAGCCAAAAAAAAAAGAGCTCACCGTGATTGTAGGAACGCTTCCTTCCCTACAGGCAGGTGAAACAGTCGTATGCCAAGGAGTATGGAAACTCCACCCTTCCCATGGACCTCAATTCTCCGTTTCTGACTATACGGTAGAAATGCCCAATGATTTAATCGGAATACAAAAATATTTAGAATCGGGCCTTGTGAAAGGAATTGGACCTGTTTTTGCAAAAAAAATCGTCGATAAATTCGGCTTGAACACCCTGACAATCATTGATCAGACCCCGCGTAAAATCTTAGAAATTCCGGGATTAGGGGCGAAAAAGTTAGAAAGTTTAATTCAATGCTGGAAAGAGCAGAAATCGATTCGCGAAGTGATGATTTTTTTAAGAGCTCATGGAGCAAGCCCTGCTTACGCCCAAAGAATTTACAAAGCCTATGGAGATCAAAGCATTCAAAAAGTCACAGAAAATCCTTATAAACTCGCCAAAGATATTTTTGGGATTGGATTTAAGATTGCAGACGGAATTGCTCTTAAAATGAACTACACCTTGCACTCTCCTCAAAGAATTCAAGCCGGCATCGAATTTGTCCTTTGGGAACTATCCAATGAAGGCCACACATGCTTTCCCATTCAGGAATTGCCGACTTATGTACAAAAAGCATTAGAAGTGGAAATTCCGCTCATTGAAACTGAATTGAAAAATCTCATTCAACAAAACTTTCTTGTCGAACACAATCAAATGGTTTGGCTAAAACCTTTTTTTGCCTATGAACAAGGTATTGCAAACGATTTAAAACGTTTATGCCAAAGTTCTCAAGCCATTCGATCGATTGACGCTGAAAAAGCTGCCGTTTGGGTGGAAGAAAAACTGGGGATCCATTTTGCAGAGCAGCAAAAAGTCGCCATCATGAAGGCGCTGAAAGACAAAGTGCACATCATTACAGGCGGCCCTGGAACCGGGAAAAGCACCATTACCAATGCCATTTTACGAGTGAGTGAAAAGCTCACCCAAAAAATCCTCCTTGCAGCACCCACCGGAAGAGCTGCGAAACGAATGACGCAGATCACAAGAAGAAAAGCCTTCACCATCCACTCTCTTTTAGAAATGGATTTTGCATCGGGAGGGTTCAAACGAGGAAGAGAAAAGCCGCTCGACTGCGATCTCATCATTATCGATGAGGCAAGTATGATTGATACTCCACTTCTTTTTGCTCTTTTAAGAGCCATTCCAAACGGCGCTAGAGTTCTATTTGTCGGAGATATCGACCAATTACCAAGCGTAGGTCCCGGAACTGTCCTCAAAGATATCATCACCTCCAAAACGATTGGAATCACCCAGCTCACTGAAATTTTTAGACAGGCAAGAGGCTCTAAAATCATCACGAATGCTCACAAGATTAATCAGGGAGAATTCCCCTTTCTTGATACCCCGGAAGAAAGCGATTTTCACTTTATCGAAGCAGATAACCCGGAAGCCATTCAACAAATCATCTTGCAGCTTGTTCAAAATGACATTCCAAAACGCTGGCATTTTGACTCCATGGAAGACATTCAAGTCCTCTCTCCCATGAAACGGGGCGTCATTGGCTGTGAAATCTTAAATGACGCGCTTCAAACACTTCTCAATCCAAGCGACAAACCTCTGATGCGAGGGGGTAAAAAATTTCATTTAAATGACAAAGTCATGCAGATCCGAAATAACTATGATAAAGGAATTAGCAACGGAGACATTGGCCGCATCCACTCCATCGATGCTCCTGAGCAATCTTTAGCTGTGTCATTTGATGGAAAACTCGTAGAATACGACTTTGCAGAACTCGATGAAATCGTCTTAGCCTATGCAACATCCATTCACAAGTATCAAGGAAGTGAATGTCCTTGCGTCATCATCCCGATCCACACTTCTCATTTCAAAATGCTCCATCGCAATCTCCTCTATACAGGAGTGACAAGAGGGAAAAAACAGGTCTATCTTGTGGGAATGAAAAAAGCAATCGCGATTGCCGTTGGAAACGACGATGTTCAAAAAAGATACACAGGCTTAGAAGAAGCCATTCAAAAAGCATGTCAAAAGAGCGCTTGAGTACTCAAGCACTCTTTCTCAAAGAAACTATGCTTTCTTTCGTTTTTCGATGTAATGGATAACATCAGCAACGGTTTTCAATTTCTCTGCATCTTCTTCAGAGATTTCAAAACCAAAACGCTCTTCAAAAGTCATGATTAATTCAGTCAAATCCAATGAATCAGCATTTAAATCTTCAACAAAAGATTTTGCTGGAGTTACATCCGCAGCGTCAACTCCTAGCTGCTCCACGATAATATCGATCACTTCTTTCTGTACAGACATAATTTCCTTCAATAAAGTTTAATAATTTTCATGAATATATCAGAATCGCTCTTTTAGATCACCATTCCACCATCAACTGTGAGCACCTGTCCGGTCACATATTGAGATAAATCGCTTGCCAAAAAGAGAACGGCATTTGCAATTTCTAAAGGAACGCCAATACGTCCTAAGGGAATTTTTGCTAAAATCGCTTCTTTGACGGCGTCAGAAAGTCCTCCTGTCATCTGCGTATCAATATAACCGGGGGCTACGCAATTGACTCGGATGCCTCGGCTTGCGACTTCTTTCGCAAGCGACTTTGTAAATCCGATCATCCCCGCCTTGGATGCCGCATAATTCGCCTGGCCCGGATTTCCTGTTAAACCAACAACAGAGGTAATGTTCACAATAGATCCGGATCTTGCTTTCATCATCGACCGGGAGAGCGCCTTACACGTGTTATAGACCGATTTCAAATTCACATCGATCACAAGATCCCAATCTTCCTCGCTCATTCGCATCAAAAGATTATCCTTTGTAATGCCTGCATTATTGACCAAAATATCAACCTTGCCAAAAGAAGCTAAAAGCTTTTGAATCACTTCATCAACTTCTTTTGTTTTGGAAACATCCACAAGAAACGAGGTTACTTTTTGCTCTTGAGATATTCGAGCAGCTTCAATCTCTTGAACAGCAAGAGCAGCTCTTTCATTATTTGTCCCAAAAATGGCAACATCAGCGCCCTGTGCTGCAAACAAAATCGCAATGGCTTTTCCAATTCCTGCCGTTCCACCTGTAATGAGCGCGCTTTTTCCTTTTAAGAGTTGCATGATATCTCCTCCAACTGACGAACAACTTCATCCAAATCTTTCAATGCATCTAAAGAAAGAATCTGTCCCGAAACCCCAATTTTTCGATTCATACCGGATAATGTTTTACCAGGACCGATTTCTAAGTACACATCAACCCCCTCTTTTTGCATTGCCAAAACACCTTGCTGCCAACGAACCGAATCAGTCACTTGAGAGACCAAATTCTTTTGCATCTCCGATACACTCTCCACGAAATCTCCCGGCACATTCATCACAAAACGAATCGAAGTTGTCTTCATCGGCGTTGCCATAATATACGGCTCTAGCGCTGTTTTTGCAAGGCTCATTAAAGGACTATGAAAAGCGCCCGATACAGCTAAAGGAATGACTCTTTTGGCGCCTTTTGCTTTCAAGACATCGCCTGCCTTTTCAACACCTTCTTTCGTACCGGAAATCACGATTTGCCCAGGACAATTGAAATTCGCCACCCAAACATCTTCCAATCCTTGAAGAGCCGAAGAAACATCTTCTGCATTCATCCCTAAAACAGCGGACATGGCCCCGCCCATCTTTTCTGCAGCCTCTTGCATAAATCCTGATCTTTTCTGAATCAAAAGAAGAGCGTCTTTAAACGAAATTTTTCCGCAGGCACAAAGAGCGCTATATTCACCCAAGCTAAGACCGCTGCAAACGAACGGCTGAAGATGCGGCATTTGAGATTGTAAAACACGTAAAATCGCCATGCTCGTCACAAAAATAGCAAGCTGACTGTACTTTGTTTGCGTGAGCAAATCTTCAGGGCCTTCAAAAATAATTTTGGAAAGATTCATCTTTAAAATTTCATCGGCCTCTTGAAACACTTCTCGAGCGGAGGCAAAATTTTCATAAAAATCTTTGCCCATTCCTACAGATTGGGCTCCTTGACCTGGGAAAAGATAAGCAATTTTTTTCATGCATCTCCTTTTAATAAAGCAGCTCCCCAAGTAAACCCTCCGCCAAATGCGGTTAAAAGAATCTGATCTTCGGGCTGCACAGCATATTTTTGACTGAGTTCATCCAACGCAATCGCAACCGACGATGCAGATGTATTGCCATATTGTTGCACCGTTTTAAAGATACGCTCCTCAGGCAAATGCTCAAAGCGTTTTGCAATCGCATCAATAATGCGCAAATTCGCCTGATGCGGAATCAAATAAGTAATCTTTTCTTCAGAACTTCCGGCCGCCTCCAAACACTCTTTACATGCGGCTTCCATACGGCGAACTGCATGCTTAAACACTTCATTTCCGGCCATTTTAATGTAGTGAAGATCTTGAGCTACGGTTTCTTGAGAAGCGGGCTGTCTAGAGCCTCCGGCAGGCAAGATCAACAACTCAGCCTGTTCCCCATCCGCACCTAAGCGGACACTTTCAATCACCAACCCTTTTCCTTCAGAAGAAACAACGCAAGCCCCGGCTCCGTCTCCAAACAAAATACAAGTAGAGCGATCTCGATAATTGGTAATCGAAGAAAGTTTTTCAGCAGCAATCACTAAAATATTTTGATACACCCCCGATTCTACAAAAGCTTTGGCAACCGAAAGAGCATATAAAAATCCGGTACATGCCGCCTGAATATCCATCCCTGCTGCGTTTTTAGCACCCAATTGCTGCTGAATTAAACAAGCAGTACTTGGAAACACAAAATCAGGGGTAATCGTAGCCACAATGATCAAATCAATCTGCTCCGGCGTTAAATGGGCCCTTGTCAGAGCTTTTTTTGCAGCCGCAGCCCCCAAGTGAGATGTATACTCGTCAGATCTAGCGATGCGTCTTTCTTTCATCCCGGTTCGAGTAAAAATCCATTCGTCCGATGTATCAACTAATTTTTCCAAATCCTGATTGGTTAAAACCCTCTCTGGCAAATAAGATCCCGTTCCTATAATTTTTGCTTTTTTGATCATTGAATTTCTGGATGACCTCTCAAACTTTGTCAGTCATTTTACCGATCGACCACTTAAGAACCAACAACAACTAGGACAACTTGTTTAAACACCCTCTACAAAACCCATTAATACACTGATTATCAATAACTTGTAACGCATTAAGAAAAGATCTTTCTTAAAAAAAGAATCAAGCAACAGAACAAAATAATAATAATAAAATCTTTGCATAATCAATAAAAAATAGTATATAATAATAGTAATTACAATAAATTTTAATAAATAAAAAATAATAAGGATTCATTATGCCAAACTCACTAACAGTTATGGAAGACCCATCACCACTAGTATACATAAACCACAACGGCACCACAGGTGAGACAGACGTTTACACAGGAAACCCAATACGCCTTGAGGGAACATACAACATTCTCCCTCTACGATTTCAGGGTTCATCATTACCATCATTTCACGAAATACCAAGACTTATAACAAATACCTCCCTCCATCATCTTAAAAGGGCAACTCTGATCCTGACAATTTTTACACCAAAAGGAATCTCGTCATTAAGAATGCATTACCAAAAGCCGCAGACCTCTAAATAACTACCTGACAATAAAGTCTAAAAAACTTCATTATCAGCTAAGGATCAACAAATAAAACATTAACCAACAATAACTTATAACTAAAAATAAAATTTGACAAATTAATATTAAATTATGTATAATTAATTTATATTAATAATATAAAAACTAAACGAGGTAATCATGACAGTGGAAGCAAAAAATGTAGAAGTAGGATACAACTCTGTAGGAAATTTTGCAGACATCTATGTAAATGGCAATTATAAAGGACAACATAGCATCACGCCTGGAGACACACCAATAGAGGCGCGAATCCAAGAACTCGTAAAAAGCATCCTCCGAGAAAATTTTAAAATATCCTACATGCAGGATTATGCTCGCTGTCCGGACTAATCGCAATTTAAGCATCGGACAAAAATCTTACACTGAACGAAAAACCCTCCTTCCTCACGGAGGGATTTTTCAATATCCATCAGCTCTTTTACTTTTCACAGTTCTAACAAAAACGATTCTCAAAAAATATTTGCTTTCAATCAGCAATCTAAAGACAATCAAATTTCTATATGAAAATTTGGTCGTTTGCAGCTTTTTTAATTTTTTTTGTCTTAGGCCTTTTTTTAGCTCCACTCAAAACAAACATTTCAAAAATTCTATTCTTTAAAAAAACAGCCCCTGTCTTGGATTTTGGATTTAAAGCCACACCCTACCCTCTAAAAAATCATCCTTTCGTCATCATCATTGTGGGACGAAATAATGGAGCAACTCTTGAAAAAACCTTAAATTCGACTCTTTCTCAAAAATACGATAATTTCAGAATCATCTACATCGATGATGGATCCACAGATGGCAGCGCAAAGCTTGCAAGAGACATCCTTTATGCAAGCGACGCCGCATGTCACGTCCAATGCATCGAAAATCCATCTTCCTTAGGCATCAATGCAAATCTCGTCAAAGCCATCCACTCTTGCCAAGACGAAGAAATTGTAGCTCTACTTCAAGAAGACGATTTTTTAGCGCATGAATGGGTTCTGGAAAAGATCAATCAATATTTCATCAATCCGGATGTATGGTTTACATTTACTTCCGCCATGCAATACCCTTCTTTCACTCCAATTCCCCCTCCATCTTCCATGAAAGAAGATTTTGAAAAAGAAAAACTCCATAAAACCTCTTTTCTCAACTTTTATCTTCCTTGCTTTTACGCAAAACTCTTTAAACAAATCGATCCTTCGGATATCACAAAGACCTTCCCCGAAAATCACCCGCTCACTTACATCATTCCCATGCTGGAAATGGGAGAACATCATTTTCATTACATTCCAGCAGTTCTTTATCTAACAACCACAGATGAAAAGACACCTTCAAGATTAGAAACCAAACACAACTACCCCACCATTTCTCAACTCTTCCGCTTAAGAGAGACTCCTTTATGAAACATCTACTCTTCTGGACCATCGCATTCTGTTTAGGTTTTTGGATCAAAGACCATAAAAGTCATTCCCATTCATTAGAAAAAGAGTTCCCCATCTCAAGTCGTAAAAGCTTTGTCTTTGTTGTCTATGCACACAATGATACTCTTTGGGTCGAAAGATCTTTACGATCCCTTCTCGAACAAGAATATGATTACTATCGGATTGTTTTCATCGACGATGGTTCGGTAGATAACACCTTTGCAACCGCTCAAAACTTTATCGAGGAAAATAACCAATCATCCAAAGTACTTTGGATCTATAACGAGAAAAAAGAAGGCTTTTCTTCCTGTCTCTACCATGCTGTCTCAAACACTCTCGATCAAGAAATCATCGTTCCAATCCAAGCCAAAGATTGGCTCTCTCATAGCGGTGTTTTAACCAAAATGAATCAATCCTATCAAAACCCGGACGTATGGACAATCCTATCTCCCTCTTTACGATTCCCCTCTTACGAAATCTCTTCTGAAAATATCCTCAGCTTTTACGCAGCTCTTTTAAAGGGAATTTCTCTAGACACATGGAAAAATAAAGAAAGCCCCCTCCAAAAAGTCTCAGAGGGGCAAATCAAGTATCTACAAGATATACTGATCATATCGAACGAAGCGAAAAATTAATGTCCTTTCTTGAGATTTGATAGCACAGGTTTCAACCGTTTTATACCTTCCCCAAAAGCAGCATCCACGCTTTTTTTAGCGTACTTCTCCCTCGATACAGCTATCTTTCTTCCCACTTTCGTAGGGTGCTGCACCTTCATGCGATCTTTTATAGAATCAGTCTGTTCTGATCCTTGAACCTCTTTTCGAGAAGGACTCACATCTCTTTCTGGAGAAGGTCCGCTGGGTATTTTAACCATAATAAACTCCTTAAAATTCAAAAAATCTTTTATGAAGCTATATTGGATTCAAGAGATATTGTCCAGCATCTCAATCTTTTCATTTTTATCCTGCATATCATGCATATCCTGCCTATCTTGTTTTTTGTTAAACCTTAGAAAGGCACCCCAAAAAAATCTCATCTTGTCGTTAAACAGAATATCAGGTAAAAATGAGTGGGCTTTTTTGGCGATTGATATATGAATATTTTTTGGACTCTCTTTTCAAAACTCTCTTTAAAGGCGCTTTCTTTGCGCTACAAAATCGAAGTGAAAGGTCTTGAAAAGCTCGTTTCGAATCCAAGAACGAAAAAGGGAGGCATTCTCTTTCTTCCGAATCATCCTGCTCACATGGACCCTCTTTTTCTCTTTTTACTTCTTTGGCCTACATTTCGAATAAGACCCTTAATTATCGAGCATATTTACCGTCTTTCTATTTTAAAGCCGCTCGTTCGCTTGGTAAAAGGACTCTCCATTCCCAACTTCGAAACATCCGTCAATCAGATCAAAGTGCAAAAAGCACAAAAATCGATCCAAGCCATTGCAGATGGGCTAAAAAAGGGGGAAAATTTCATTCTTTACCCTTCGGGGAAACTGAAACCCGCTGCAAGTGAAGTGATTGGCGGAGCATCGAGTGCGCATGCGCTCATTCAAGAATGCCCTGATACCCACGTGGTTTTAATCCGCACAACAGGTCTTTGGGGAAGCAGTTTTTCAAGAGCCCTCACAGGAGTCTCTCCGCCGCTTCCTAAAACGCTTTGGTTTGGATTCAAAGTTCTTTTAAAAAATGGGATTTTCTTTGCTCCTCGAAGAAAAGTGCTCATTGAAATTGAAGACGACCCTCAAAACTTCCCAAGAAAAAGCTCTCGGATTGAATTCAATCGTTTTTTAGAAAATTGGTATAATCAATACCCCGATAGCTCCGGAAAAATCCACACGCAAGAGCCTCTTCTACTTATCTCTTACACTTTTTGGAATAAAAAACCTCCCTCGATTGAGACAAATGAAAAGAAGAAAATAAAATCAAAAGCGCTCTCGATCTCCCCTCAGACAACAACAAAAGTCTATGAGGAGATCCGTTCTATATTAGAAAATCCAAGCATTGAAATTCGTCCTGAAATGAGACTTGCTTTAGATCTTGGAATGGATTCTTTAAATATTGCAGAGGCGATCAGCTTTCTTGCAAGACAGTTCAATGCAGAAGACATTCATCCGGAAGACATTGAAACCGTTCAAGACATGCTCAATCTTGCTGAAACCTCAAAAACCACCAAAAAAGCAGTCAAACAAGCTGGCATTTTCCGTTTTCCCAAAGAGACAAATCGCCCGGCTCCGACATCTCCTGTAGGCAAAACCATTCCGGAAGCTTTTTTACGTATCTCAGATCTGATGAATTCGTTTGTGGCATGCGCAGATGATCTTTTAGGTCCTATGACCTACAAAAAGATGAAAAAAGCGATTTTAGTTTTAGCGAGCCACTTTCAAAAAATCGAAGACAAACACATCGCCGTTTTACTTCCCTCATCTGCCACTACATATCTCGTTATTTTAGCACTTCTATTTGCTCGAAAAGTCCCCGTCATGCTCAATTGGACTTTAGGGCCCCGCTATCTTGATGAAATGATGCGTCTTAGCAACGCTAAAATCACTCTTACCTCCTGGCGCTTTATTGAAAGACTTTCGAATGTGGAATTTGGGAACCTCACTGAAAATGTCCAATTTTTAGAAGATATTAAAGAGAGTCTTTCTTTAGAGACAAAACTCAAAGGTGTTTTCTATTCCTTCATGCCAACACCTTTTACCTTAAAATTTTTTGGTCTTCAAAAAATCAAAGAAACCGATCCGGCAGTCATTCTCTTTACAAGCGGGACAGAAGCAAATCCAAAAGGAGTGCCTCTTTCTCATCAAAATATTCTCTCCAATCAAGTCGCTACCATGCAGTGCATTCAGCTCTCGGAAAATGACACCATCTATGGAATTTTACCTCCATTTCATTCTTTCGGATTTTCAGTTGCCGGCATTTTCCCTCTCATTGCAGGTCTAAAAGTTGCATTCTATCCGGATCCAACCGATAGTTTTGCCCTTGTCGAAGGGATTCAAAGATGGCCAATCACCCTCTTTTGCAGTGCGCCAAGCTTCTTAAAAAGCCTTTTTATTGCCGCAAAACCACACCAGTTGGACTCTGTCCGTCTTTTCATCAGCGGTGCTGAAAAAGCCCCGCAATCGCTGTTCGATCATGTCAACAATTTAAAAACAAATGCAAAACTCATCGAAGGGTATGGAATTACCGAATGCTCTCCGATTCTCAGTTTAAATCGTCTCAATATGCCGCCAAGAGGCGTTGGAAATCCGCTTCCTAATGTCGAAGTATGCACGATCCATCCTGAGACAGAAGAATTACTTAACGAAGGAAAAGAAGGAGAACTCTGCGTTCGAGGCCCCAATATTTTCTCAGGATATCTAGAAAATCCAAGGACTCCTTTTATCGAAATTAAAGGCAAAAAATGGTATCGCACAGGAGATATCGGCTATCTGGACAAAGACAACTTTCTTTACCTTTCCGGAAGACTCAAACGCTTCACTAAAATCGGCGGAGAAATGATCAGCCTTACCGCCATTGAAGAGGTTCTCTTAAATGGGCTCATCAAAGAAGGAGTCATTTCTGTAGACACTCCATCCCTTGCGGTTTGCGCTGATGAAAGAATCTCAGATAAGCCTCAAATTGTGGTCTTTACAACTGCAAATCTCACGAAAGAACATGCCAATGACATTTTAAAAGAGGCGGGCTTAAGCCGTC
Organism: Chlamydiota bacterium; assembly: GCA_027451825.1. Taxonomy (GTDB): domain Bacteria; phylum Chlamydiota; class Chlamydiia; order Chlamydiales; family SM23-39; genus DAIDHZ01. Next base: position 3,304 of record DAIDHZ010000023.1, on the reverse strand, counting down.
TCATTAAAATTTCCTACATTCACCAAGTGGAAGAAATTCCAATCATGGGAACAGGTAAAATCCATTACAGAAAACTTCAATCACTCATTGAATAATATGCTTAAAATCTTTAACTCCCTCACCAAAACCAAAGAAGCGATTCAACCTCATCATGGCGACTCGGTTCTCATGTACACTTGCGGCCCAACCATCTACAACTTTGCTCACATCGGTAATTTCCGCACTTACGTGATGCAAGATTTACTCAGACGCTCCATTCTCTATTTTGGAATGAAAGTCAAACAAGCGATGAATTTAACCGATGTCGATGACAAGACCATTAAGGGCGCCATCGAACACAATATCTCTTTAAAAGAGTTTACAGAGCCTTTTGGCAAAGCCTTTTTTGAAGATCTTAAAACTTTAAATATTCAAGAAGCAGAATATTATCCAAAAGCAACGGATTACATCTCGGAAATGATCCACATTATCGAAGAGCTTTTGAAGAAAAAAATCGCCTATAAAAGCGAAAATGGAAGCATCTATTATTCAATCCGTCATTTTCCAAGTTATGGAAAACTCTCTCATTTTTGTCTTGATGAACTTAAATTCAATGCATCGGGAGATAACATTGCCGATGAATATGAAAAACAAAATGCATCCGATTTTGTTCTTTGGAAAATTTATGATCCGGAACGTGATGGAAAAATTTTCTGGGAAAGCCCTTTTGGAAAAGGTCGTCCGGGATGGCATATTGAATGCTCTGCCATGTCGATGAAACTTCTTGGAGAAACCCTCGATCTTCACTGCGGAGGCGTCGATCTTACATTCCCTCATCACGAAAATGAAATTGCGCAATCCGAAGGTCGCACAGGGAAACGATTTGCCTATCACTGGTTTCACGTAGAACATCTTCTTGTTGATCATAAAAAGATGTCAAAAAGCCTTAAAAACTTCTATACGCTTCGAGATCTTTTAAAATTAAGCTATACAGGACAAGAGGTGCGATATCTTCTTTTAGCATCGCATTACCGAACGCAGCTCAATTTCACATTCCCATCTTTAAATGCTGCAAGAGCGAGCCTTCAAAGAATCAAAGATTTCATTTTGCGTCTTCGAGAAATCGATACCCCTGCCAAAACAAGCTACCCTATCATCGATCTTTTACAAAAAAAAGACTTAGAATTTCAAGAAGCTCTTGCCGATGATCTCAATATGCCGATTGCGCTTGCAACTCTATTTGATCTGATCCGAGAGCTTAACTCTTTGGCAGACAATCAAGAAATCGGAAAAGAAGAGATCAAAGACATCCTTCATCTTTTGAAAAAATGGGATCAAGTACTCGGTGTTCTTCCCATCGATGAAAAAGAAGAGGAAATTCCAGAAGAACTTCTTCAAATGCTTGAGACAAGAGAAGAGGCAAGGAAATCAAAAAACTTTGCAAAAAGCGATGAAATGAGAAATGAAATTTTAAAACGAGGCTATTTGATTGAAGATACCCCAAGTGGAGCTAGGTTAAAAAGAAAATGAATCAAAAAGGAAAAACGCCGGATGAAAAATTCATCATCAAACTCTACGAACTTGCTTTATTGAAAAAAGATCCTCACGCTCCTGTTTCCTGGAAAAAAGTCGCCGACGCCGTGGGGCTCAAAGAAAGCGGAGTCAAAAACATCATCAAGCTACTTGCTCAAGCCAATTTCATTAAAAAAATCGATGATATTTTGATCTCTTTAACTCCGCATGGCGTCAATTTTGTTAAAGACAATCTATGATCCCTCTTGCTGAAAAAAACCGTCCGTCTTCGTTCGATGATGTCGTAGGACAAGCACATCTTGTCGGTCAAAATGGATGGATGAGACGAGTGATTGCTTCAAAAAAACCATTATCCATCCTTCTTTGGGGACCACCCGGATGTGGGAAAACAACCATCGCAAGGCTCTATGCAAACGCCTTTGATGCCGAATTTATCCCTTTTAGCGCTGTTTTCCATGGCATTTCCGATCTCAAAAAAACAATCCAAGATTTTGAAAAGACCCCTCTCTTTAAAAAACAACTCATTGTCTTTGTTGATGAAATTCATAGATTCAATAAAGCTCAGCAAGATGCGTTCTTGCCATTTGTTGAAAATGGAACTATCATACTCATTGGAGCCACAACGGAAAACCCATCCTTTGCACTCAATAATGCGCTTCTTTCCAGACTTCGTGTGCTCAACGTCAATCCTTTAATGGAAGATGACCTGAAAGACATCATCTTACGCTATGAAAAACGCTATAAACCCCTTCCCATCACAGAAGAAGGCAAAAAACTTCTTATTTCCTGGAGCGGCGCTGATGCAAGACATCTTTTCAACATGATCGAAACTCTCTCTCTCATTCCGGAAGGAACTCTTTTAAATCCTGAAGAGCTCTCCTCTTTCATCCAGAAAAAAGCACCTCTTTATGATAAAACAGATGATCAACATTACAACCTCATCTCGGCTCTTCATAAATCGGTACGAGGATCAGATCCGGACGCCTCTTTATATTGGCTAGGCAGAATGCTTCATGGCGGAGAAGACCCTCTTTTTCTTTCAAGACGCATTGTTCGAATGGCAGTGGAAGATGTTGGCCTTGCCGATCCTCACGCTCTCACAATCGCCATCAACGCCGCGAAAACCTACGAACAACTTGGGTCTCCCGAAGGGGAGCTCGCCCTTGCAGAAGCGATTGTTTATCTTGCTCTTGCCCCCAAAAGCAATTCGATCTACACAGCCTTTAAAAAAGTGATGGAAGATGTCAAAAAAAGCGATCATCTTCCTCCTCCAAAAACGATCTTAAATGCGCCCACCCATCTCATGAAGGACATGAGCTATGGAGAAGGATACATTTACGATCATGACACTCCTCATGGGTTTTCCGGACAAAACTACTTTCCTGAAGAAAAAGAGAGATCAACTTTTTACGTCCCCGTCGAACGAGGATTTGAAAGAGAGCTCAAAAAACGGCTTGATTACTTTACTAAATTACGAAACCAACAGGAAAAATAATCATCAACGACGGAGTGACGAAGCACGATAGAGCGACCCCCTAGAACCGTGGGCTGAACCGTGCTCTTCGGATTGCATCAAGGTTTCCTGTCCCGGCGTTCCTACGATTGTTGTTAACTTTGCTTTCGGATTCAGCATCGCTGTCATTTCGCAGCCCTCTTCGATACATCCTTAATTGACTCGCTGCCATTGACTCAACCTTACTCTTATAATCTTCTATGGAGGGAATTGCAAAACTAACAAAAAGAGCATTTTTTCGGGGCGTTTTCCTGATTAGCGTTAGTCAGTGCCCCGAAA
>DAIDHZ010000022.1 GCA_027451825.1 Chlamydiota bacterium | reverse complement strand
TCGCCTCTGTGGTGCCTATCTCTGTGGTTCATTTTCTCTATGAGGTTCAAAAAAGTCTTTTAATGGTCAGTGCCCTGGGATGTCTTTTTCCTATTGGATCAAAAAACAAAGATTCCTCTATACTGGAGCCTCCTTAAATTTAAGGGGCGTTAGCTCAGTTGGTAGAGCGCAACAATGGCATTGTTGAGGCCATCGGTTCGAATCCGATACGCTCCAATTTCATCCAAATTTATGTCAAAACTCAACCTGGAACAAGAACGTGCAGTCAATCATGTGGAAGGCCCTCTTCTTGTTCTTGCAGGTGCAGGCTCCGGAAAAACAAGAGTTGTCACTCACCGCATTGCGCATCTTATTGAAATTGGCATCTCTCCCGAACAGATTTTAGCCGTCACTTTTACCAATAAAGCAGCAGAAGAGATGAAGGCAAGAATCCGCTCTTTAAAAAATGTCTATGTCCTTGCTTCTACATTTCACAGTTTAGGAGCCAAAATTTTAAGAGAATCGATCCACCATCTCGGCTATAAAAATAGCTTCTCTATTTATGATGAAGACGATAGCTTAAAACTTCTCAAAACATGTCTAGAAGAGCTTCAATACCCCTTAGAAAAAGCATTTGTCAAAGAAACAAGAGAAAAAATCTCCTCTTCTAAAAATGATCTCATAGAGCCCCATCAAATCAAAAACAACCTCCAACTCCAAACCATTTATAGCCTCTATCAAAAAAAACTCAAAAGCTGCGACGCTCTTGATTTTGATGATCTTCTTTTTCTCACAGTCATTCTTTTTAAAGAACATCCAACGATTTTGACGGAGTATCAAAACCGATGGCGTTTTGTGCTGATTGATGAATATCAAGACACCAACTTATCACAATACACCATCACAAAAATGCTTGTCGAAAAGCACCAAAACATTTTTGCAGTAGGGGATCCTGACCAATCGATCTATTCCTGGAGAGGGGCCAAATATCAAAATATTTTAAATTTCGGAAACGATTTTCAAAACGCAACCATCATCACTTTAAATCAAAATTATCGAAGCACAAATACGATTCTTAAAGCAGCAAACGCCCTCATTTCTCACAATCATAAAAGATATCAAAAGCAGCTCTGGAGCGCTTTAGGCGATGGAAATAAAATTGGAATCTGTCTTGCCTTGAATGAAAAAAAAGAAGCCGAATTCATGATCAGCCGAATCCTTCAGCACAGAGAAGAGATGTCTTTGGACCACATGGCTATTTTCTATCGCACCAATGCACAATCTCGAACCTTTGAAGATGCTCTTCTTTTTAGAAGAATCAACTACACGATCATTGGCGGCATCTCATTTTATGAAAGGCAGGAAATTAAAGATATTTTAGCTTACTTAAAAATGGTCTTATCCAATAGCGATCTTATCTCTTTTCTTCGAACAATCAACACGCCGAAAAGAGGCCTTGGAGCTACAACCATCGATAAAATCGTAAAAAAAGCAAGCGAGGAAGAGACCCCCATTCTCATCTTTTGTGAAAAACTTTTAGAAGACCCCTCCATTCTTAAACTAAGTCCCAAACAAAAAGAGGCTTTAAGAAGCTATCTTCAACTCATTCATTCTCTTCGAAACATGCAAAATCAATGCACTCTTTCTGAGCTCATCCGAGAAACAATCCTTCGATGTAACTATCTCGAATATTTAGCAGAAGATCAAGAAACCGCCCAGGATCGAAAAGAAAACATCGACGAGCTTGTCAGCAAAGCAGCGGAATGGGAAGAAGAGAAAGAAGATCCATCTCTTCCCATTTTCCTAGAAGAACTCTCTTTAAGAGTTCCAACAGCCGAGACAGAAAACACTCCTAAAATCAGACTCATGACCCTTCACAACAGCAAAGGGCTTGAATTTGACATCGTCTTTTTAGTAGGGCTTGAAGAGGATCTCCTTCCTCACATCAACTCGAAAGACGATCCTGAAAAATTAGAAGAAGAAAGACGTCTCTGCTATGTCGGAATGACAAGAGCCAAAGAACAGCTTTATATTTCACTGGCTCGCTATCGCTATACCTGGGGAGTAGAAAGGTATATGAAACCCTCACCTTTCTTCTTTGAAATCCCAAGCGAATACACCAAAATCCTCAGAAAAGATTTTTAAGATTCCTACAAATAAGACATACAAAGAACCTATGCTTCTTTTCCAAATTTTACAGACTCAAATCATTTATCTTAAGTTACTTATATTTTGACTTTAGACATTCATCTTTATGCGTGCATTCATAACACACGGTTTTGCAATAAAACGTGCGTTGACAATGCACGGTTTCGTGATAGAATAAGGGTATAAGAAAAAATCATGAAAAGAGAAGCCCTCAAGCAAATCATAGCAGACCAGCAAAAATATATTCCGCCAAAAGATTTTTTTGCCCGTGACTTAACCCAAACAATACAGCGTTTTACAGACGATCCGAACATAATCATCCTTAGCGGGATCAGAAGGTCAGGAAAATCAACGATCCAACGCACTTTGCAATTGGCATTGGTTAAATCAGATTATTATTTCAATTTCGACGACGAACGGCTAGTCCGATTCCATGTTGAAGACTTCCAAATATTATTGGAGGTATTTACAGAACTATTCGGAGACCAATCCACATTTTATTTCGATGAAATTCAAAACATCAAAGGATGGGAACGCTTTATACGCAGACTATACGAACAAGGGAAAAAAGTTTACATCACCGGATCCAACGCAAAACTCTTGAGTAAAGAATTGGGCTCTCATTTGACTGGCAGATATATTCAATTCGAAGTGTATCCACTTTCTTTCCAGGAAATAGTACGTCATAAACACCCCGAAATATTTTCTAAAAAAGCTTTATCAACACAAGACACAGGAACTATACAACGTTGTTTTTCAGACTATTTACAAAATGGCGGGATTCCAGAATATGTAAAATTTGAAAAAACTGAATACTTGAAAGATCTTCTTGAAGGGATTCTCTATCGAGACATTATTGCTCGCTACAAGATAAACGACGAAAAAGCCTTAAGAGAACTCGTCTACTATTTCGCAAGCAATATTGGAAAAGAGTTTAGTTATACAAAACTTAGCGAAACTGTAGGGCTGAGCAGTCCTCATACAATCCGTAACTATTGCACTTATCTAGAACAATGTTATCTCTATTTTTTTGTAAGTCGCTATAGTCACTCGTTAAAAAAACAAATTCAATATCATAAAAAATGTTATATGATTGATCCTGCATTAATTCGCATAACAGGATTCCACGTCAGCGAGGATAGAGGCCGTCTTCTAGAAAACATTGTATTTCTCCGTTTGAAAATGCAAACGAAAGAAATCTACTTTCATAAAGACAAGAAAGAGTGTGATTTTATCATCAGAAAAGGGAATCGAATCGTTCAAGCCATACAAGTTACGACTCATCTTTTTGATGAAAAAGTAAGAAAGCGAGAGCTGGATGGACTCTTTGAAGCGATGCAGACCCATCAGTTACAGAAGGGGATCATTCTTACTGAAAGCGAAGAAGACACAATCAAAATGGATGAATTTACTATTTTCGTTATTCCAATCTGGAAATGGTTGCTAGAATTCACGTCTCATGCGTCATTGAATTAAAAAGGAGTCGATCAAACGCTTTTAAGGCTTTATTCACCGAAACAAACTTTTTCCAGTGCATATCTCTTAAACGAAACCCTCGGATATTTGGAATCCAACAACTCGGCGCAACGACCTCATTTTTATAAAATCCGGGAGCCCAAAGATTCGCAAGAGTTTTTCGCCTACAAAACGTAAGCGTTGGAATTTTTAAAGCAGACGCCAAATGCCCAAGTCCTGAATCATTTCCAATCAAATATCCCGATTCATAAATATAGCGCGCTAAAGCATCTAAAGATCCAAAAGTCTCTACATCAAATCCTAAATCAACGACATCCTCCCATCCACTCTTCTCTCCGGGGAGAAACACGACTTGAAATCCCCGTTCTTGTAAATGTAAAGCGAGCTTTACATACTTTTCTTTCGGCCAATTTTTGCTCTCGCGAGAGCTGGTAGGATGAATCAAAACCCTCCTTTCATAGTTGCGATATACCAATCCTTCCGGAGGGATAAATCCGGATTGGCGGGTACACTTTGGAAGATGCAAAATTCTTTCACAAAAAAGGACCATATTCTCAGAAACGGATAAGTTTGGATCCGTCAAACAATCTGCATAGTACGGTTCATTCACAATATGCTTGGAAGGGTACATGTAGATCACTTTCAAACGTTCGGGGAACCTTTTTTTTCCTTCCCGAATGAGCGTCTGAATGAACGTACTCGTGTCATTATTGGCGACAAAAAACCAATCATAGGTCGATAAAATATGAGGAATTTCATTCACGGAAGGGTAGTGAATCACCGGTAAATGCGGAAACCAGCCTTGCAGAGGCTGTAAAACATTTTGATAAGTATCTACATCCCAGCCATTCAAATGCAAGTTATTGGATAAAACCAACCAAGCAACTCCATCGCCAAGCCCATTATGTAAAAAAACAGCAGCCTTTTGCCTCATAAGCACCCTTAAAAATAAAGGATATTAACAGAGTATTGTTTTTATCCGAAAGACGCGAGAAAACTCAGTCCTTCAGGGCTGAGATGAATCGCGCCCACTAAATTTCTGGGGAGTTTTGTTGTTCAATGTATTGTCGAATGATTTCGAGAGGAGCTCCGCCGCATGCTCCGGCAAAGTAGCTAGGAGACCAGAGATTGTCACCCCACAGAGCTTGCCGAATCGTAGGATAATCCTTCTTCCTTTGACAAATTCATAGACCAAACATAACATGTTTACATGTTTGTTCGAAAGACATTTCAATTCAGATTGCGTCCTGCAAAAGCCCAAGCAAAATTGTTGCAAGAGCAATTGGATGAGTGTCGATGGTTGTATAATGAATTGCTTTCGCAAAGAAAGTTATCCTACGAAGAATTGAATATTTCGCTTTCGAAATATCAGCAACTCATGTTTTTGCCTTTGCTAAAAGAGGAAAGGCCATCTCTTAAAAAAATACACTCGCAAGTATTACAAAACATTGTCGATCGTTTGGATAAAGCGTTTCAGTCCTTTTTTCGTAGATGTAAAGCGGGAGAAAAACCAGGCTTTCCGAGATTCCGCGGAATGCATCGTTACGATAGTTTTTGCTATCCTCAGAGTGGTTTTACTCTACTCAGTAAAGAAATTGAGCTCTCTAAAATTGGTAAAGTGCGTATTAAGATGCATCGCCCTATTGAAGGGGAAATCAAAACGTGCACGATCAAAAAGACGGCATCAGGAGATTGGGATATTTTTCTGTCTTGTGAAGTGAGGGTATCTCTCTCGGAGCCAAAGATGGAAGCGATAGCAGTGGATGTTGGCATAGAATCCTTTGCTACTTTTTCGAATGGAAGAAAAATTGAAAACCCTCGATTTTTCAAAAAAGAAGAGAAAGCTCTAGCTAAAGCGCAGCGTAAATTAAGTAAATTAGAAAAAGGCACTAAAGAGCGTCGCAAAGCAGGGAAAGTCGTCGCCAAAATACATGAAAGGATCAAAAATCAAAGAAAAGATTTTTGCCACAAAGAAACAAAAAAAATCGTCGATCAATATCAATATATTTGCATAGAAGATCTAAACATCAAAAATATGATGAAAGGATTTCTTGCGAAAAGCATAGCGGATGCAAGTTGGAATCAATTTCGTCAATTCCTTACCTACAAAGCGGCAGAAGCTGGTAGGAAGTTGGGAGTGGTGAATCCTGCTTACACAAGCCAAAGATGCTCACACTGTGGGAACTTAGAGCCAAAAAAGCTAACGGAAAGAGAACATAGATGTTCTCAATGTGAATATACAGCTCATAGGGATTTCAACGCAGCGCAAAATATTTTGGCCCTCGGATTGGATGGCCTGGGAGTAATCCCTAGAAGCCTTCGCCTTTAGGCGAGGGAGCAGTCACTATTTTGGTATTTCATCTGGAGTGTTGTTTGTTCGTGAGATATTCTTTTTTATTGAATTGGAAAAGATGGGCGATCGACGGGGTTCGAACCCGCGACACTCGGATCCACAATCCGATGCTCTAACCAGCTGAGCTACGATCGCCAAAAAGAAGATCGAAATTCTATAGCAATTGCTTTCGATTTGTCAATTGAAGAATTTTGTGGGATTTTTTACGATTCGTCATTTTGGAAGTTTTGGTCGAGAAGATTATCGAGGTAGGTTAGACATTCTGACTGGATGTGGATTGATGGGATTGTGGGGGCGTCCGGGTGATTGATTCCTTCGCAATGCTCTCCAGCTTCTTTCCATTCTTCGGGTCCTTTTAAATTGTAGACCCACCAGGGGAATGTTTTACATTGAATGGGTCTATCTTCATAGACTGCGCATTTTTTGTCTTGAAGGAAGATGCAGTCATAGGATCCGGGTCGATCTAAAAGAGCAAGCTGTCCGTTCACAAGACGGGTGTATTGTTTGGCGAATTCTTCAGCCGAGCATTGAAAGTGATCAGCTAGCGTTTCTAAATCGCGATTGGAAAGAAAGACATATCCGGGAGATCCTGTGCAGCATTTGCCGCATCCTGTGCATTTGAATTTGAGTCCTTCTTGAAACCAAGGTTCTTCTATTTTCTCGTCCATGGATAATCCTCTTTTCGTACAGGGGTTGTATTTTTGTAGGCAGTGATTGTGCAGCCTTTTTGAGTTAGTGTCTGATTGTAAAAATCCGCGGACATATTTGGCCCATCTTTATCTCCCTGATCGTGCTCTCGCTGAACAACTTGATGCAAGTTGCCGGCGCGCTCCGCACTGTGCTCAGCAAGCAAATCTGGGCGCAAATATGTTTGCGAATTTTTACAATCAGATACTAGATCGATGAGATTCCAGCTGCCTTGAGAGCAGCTTCCCCCGTCGAGGATCATCGGCAGATTGCTTTTTTGAAGATCTGCAATGATGTGTTGGTGCGTGTGCCCGTGAAGGTATAAAGAAATATTTGAGTGCTCTTTGATGAGCTTTTCGAGAGCATCTCCTCTCATGAGGGTGTGTTTTGGAGATCCATGTTGGAAAAAGGGATAGTGATTGAAAAGAATGATTGAGTCGCTTTGGGGGATCGCATTTAAAATTTCACTTAAAATTTTTTCTTGTCTTTCAGAGAAAAAACCTTGAGATGAAGAAATTCTTGTAGCATGAGTGGTGTCGAGTGCAATGAGCCACCAAAAAGGGGCGATTTTATGAGCTTCGAGTCCATCTTTTTGAAGAGAGTAGAAGGCGGCATTTTTGTTTTCAAAATATTGATAGTATCTTTTTTGAAGAAAGCTTCTTTTCGTGTAGTGGTCATGGTTGCCGGGAATTGCAATCCAAGGTTGCTTAAATCGTTCAACAAATTTTTTGGCTAAAATAAATTCTTGATGTAAAGACGAAGTGGTGAAGTCGCCTCCAAAAAGAACAAGATCTACTTCTAAAGAAGTGAAAAGATCAGGAAGTTCGTTGAGTGAATGAAAATTAAAATTTTTATTTCTTGAAAAAACCCAATTGAGTTGTCCAAAAAATCTTTTAGGAAACAGTTTGAAAGGATTCCATGTGACTTTTGTGAAGTGAAAATCGGAAAGTTGCGCAATGCGAAAAGGTTTCATTGTTTTCTATAAAATCTTTGTCAAACGGACTGTCGTTTGATGGATTTGAATTGTATCATTTGAGGCTGAAAGTTGGTATTAAATATTGTTTTTTTCTTTTTGTATGTGGTTATTATTTTTTAAATAATTGAAATTTTGTTTATTTTTGTTTTATTTTATTTCTCGTGTTACAATTTTATTAAATATAAAAAGAGTTTAATATGATTACTTTTATAAGACAACGTTGTTTTGGTCATGATGTAGAGAGTTCTCGAAGCAAGCAAATGATAGCGGCGTTAGGAATTGGAGCTGCTGCGATTGCTCTGACAGAGTTTCGTGGTGCTTATGCGCAAGGGGGAAGAGTTGATCTATTGAAAAAAGGTTTATATGTAGCTTCTTTGGGACTTATGGCGAATCGGAGTTTTTTTCAAAATTGTCTCTTTTCTTATTTGAGTGGTTCTTTAGCATTAACTGGTGCGACATCTTCGGGAAGTAGGACAGCATCAACCAGGGGTGTATCAGATAGTCAGATTCATCAAAGATTGTCAGAAGAGTTGGATCGTCTCAATTTAGAAGACCCCCCTACTAATGATTGCGGCAGGGCACTCTATCGAACTATGGCGATACAAGAGGTTGAGCGTTGTTTTGGAATAACGATAGATCGGGCTTGTTTGAGCGGGTGGGATGTTGCTCGTGAACAAGCGAGTCGTAAATAGTTGGTTTGCTATATAATAATTCATTTGTTTTGAATTGTTGATTTTAATTTTGTATAATTATGTTATTAATTTAATATAATAAAAAATAGAGGTTTTTATGGTTTCTTTAGTTAAGGGATTCTTTCCAGATGGATTTAATCCACAGGCTGCTAAAACGGCACAGATGAATGTTGCAGGATGTATGGGAGCGGCTGGAGGATTTTTATCACAGTTTAGTCAGGCTCATTGTTCTTTTATAGGGAAAGTTTTGTGTGTAGGAGCTGCAGGATTGGCTTTAAATGGATTATTTGCAGCTAATCCTGTTTTTGGTTTAGCAATTCGTTCGTCTACCGATACTAATACTAATGCTAATACTAAGGCTAATACTAAGGCTACTTTTTCTTCACGACCAGTTGGTTTTGACATTCATCGCAAGAAGGATAGTCAATTTTGGTCAAACTTATCTGAGGAATTGCGCAAGACATCTGAATCTCAAGAAGAGAATTTTAAGTATTCTTTATTGTACTCAGAAGAGAACATGATGGAAAGTGATAAATCTCTTGTGAAATTCAGAGTTCTAGAGCAAGTTTTGCAGAATCATGAACAAGACATTTCAAGAGAAGAGCTGGCCTTGTTACAAGCTATTGTTAATAAAGATACTCAAACGATCAATAGCAGTATAAAATCCATTTATAGAGAATTGATGGTCGACTCAGCAGGGTTAGAAATATCTGCTATAATAATAAGGATGCAAGAAATGTTAACGAATATGGGGCATGCAATTAGTGAAAATGATTTGCGTGATCTTTTGTGTCTGAATAGGAAAACTAACTTTTTTTCCGACGATATGAGAAAAAATATTAGAAGAATGTTTAGTCAGACTCTTGAGAAATTACAAAAACAGAATGAAGCGGCTGGGAACAAGAAACAGCATTTGCAGCTGATAATAGATGTTAAATTTGAAGTTATAGAAGAATTAAAAAAGATGTATGGTTTGAGCGGAAAGGAATATGACCATGTATGTACTTTGTGGGGTGAATGGCAAAATGAAACAAGATCATTTAATCTAGACTTCTACTTATGCTCAGATGGATTTAGTGAAACAGGACGACGCATTGATATTTCTACCCTCATACCGCCGGAGATGCCTGAAACAGAGGGAAAGTGAAGCTTCATTGAATTTTTCTGATTTGAAGGGTTCGATGTGATAGATTTAGTTTCCTAATGAATGCTCTTATATTTACTTACAACATGAAGCACTATGGATTGGGATGAATCCATGTGCTTTCATGTTCTTTTTTGTGTGAAAAGTTCTTGATAGAGCAGGGCTGTGCAGAGGATGGCATCGATGTTGGGTGCTGTTTGGATGCATGAGATGAGCTCATTGTGTGTTTTGAATTGGGTTTCGATGATTTCGCCGGGATCGAGCGTGGGTGGTTGTTGGTAGGTTGCATTGAGGGCCAGGAAATAGTAGATCTTTTGGTTGCAGATACCCGGGCATGGGTAGGCTGATCCCATGAGGTGGAACTTGTTGGATGTATAGCCTGTTTCTTCAAGAAGTTCTCGTTTGGCAGCTTCTAGGGGATCTTCATTGGGTTCAAAGAGTCCTCCAGGACATCCGAGAAGAAATTGTCCCGTTGGATGTCGGTATTCATAGTTGAGAATGTAAAGATCGTCTTTCGTTTTGGCAAGAATGACAGCAGCATCGGCAGGAAGAATGAGAGAAGCGTGCGCTCTTGTGATGTTGTTTTGACGAAGTGTGTCTTCTTTGACTTGAAAGAATCCTTCGTATGCGATGCGAGATGAGAGAATGGTTGGCTTCATCGTTTCACCGCATTTTTAAAGAGTTCAAGTTGTCTAAAGAGCTCTTTTTTTTCCCACCAGAATGCTCTTTCGATCCATCCTTTTTGATCATCGATTCTTCCTGCAAGAAAAAGACTTGGAAGGGCCGTTGTGGGAGGATATGGAGTGTCGATGATGGAGGTAAAGTGGCTTTTTGCAAATTTAGGGCCTTTTGCCATAAAGAGCCAGGTTCCGAAAGGGAAATGTAAAAGAGATGTTTCTTGAGAAAGTGCGGATGATGGGTATTTTCGGAAAATGTTTTCGGCTTCTTTGGTATTTTGGTTGAGAAGATGGAACCAGATTTCTAAAGAATCAAAAATCATTCGATCTTGTGGATTCATTTTTACTTTTTGTAAGTTTTTGAAAAGAGATGGGAGATTTTTGAGAGCTTTCTTTTGAAGCGCTTGTTTGATGAGCGAATGAAAGACTCTGGTTTCTCTTTTGGTAAAAGTGGCGGGGATCTCTTGTGTGAGGGGGAGAAATACTTTATCTACCGAGGCGGTTAATGAGAAGGTTTCGGGGATTTTTTCGACGCCAAGTTCGTAGAGTGCAAAAAAGGCGTTGCCGAGAAGTGTTTCATTTTTGGGCTCTTCTTTTTCGAGACTGTAGATGATTTCATTGATCGAGGATGCTTTTCCAAGCCAGAAACTGAGTGAAATGGCCATTGATATGAGGCGATTTTCACTTTCTTCCATAAAGGGGAGGACTTCCCAGTTTTTTTCTAAGCTATCGAGAAGATCTTTGATATCGGAATGATCGAGGGGATTTGGAAGATGGCGAATGGCAAGAAGGATGATTCGATAGGCAGTTTCTCGATTGTTGAGCGAGCTTTCATGCATGCGATAGACGATATGCTCTTGTAAAACAGGAAGAAGTGGATGTTTTGGGAATTTGCGCAGCCCAAGCTCTAGGCATTTGGCCTCTTCTTCTGAGTCAGACATGGCTTCATAGACAAGAGATTTGCCTAAATATTCTAAGGGAGCTCCCGGAGTTCTGAAAAGTTTTTCAAATTCTTTAAGGCTGAGGTGAAAATATTTTTCTTCTTTTGTTTTTTTCCCTTCTTCGAGAAGAGTCAGTCCCGCTCGAAAAAGAGCTTCTCTTCCTTCGGTTCTTCCCGGAAAAGCTTGGCTGATGCGACGATATTCTTGGAGCGCAAAATCAAAGAGCCCTCTTGCTAAAAAGGCATTTGGAATGGTGAGACAGCCAACCATTGCATTTAAGCTGCCTCCAAAGACTTTGAGCTCTTTGATGGAAAAATCATTATCTTTATAAAGAAATCCGATATGGGTTCCGGCCAGAGGAAGATGGCTTAAAAAGCTTAATTTGAGAACATCATCGATGTAGATTTTTAAGTGATCTTCGATTTTTTCAATGCGCACTCTGTAGGTTTTATTGGGAGCGAGATAGGTGTTTTTTGCTTCTAAAACCTGGACATTGGCTCGTAAAAGCAGTGTATGAGGATCCGTTTCAGATCCAAACCAAACAGAGTAGCCTTCTTCTAAGTGAAGTTTTTGGCGCATGCTTGGAATGCAAAGTAAAAAGCCGATTCCATGGCTCTCTTTTTGAAGGCGAACGGAGGCTTCGATTTTGATGGTATCGGCAAATGCTCTTTGAGAAATTTTGATGCTTGCCCATTCGGTGGTGTCGATCGATCTACTGATGGCGGTGTTTTTAGTTAAGAAAATATTTTCCTCGAGCTGCCAATCTTCTTTGTGATCAAAGCGAGGCTCTGCCATAAGAGTCCACTCAGGGCGTCCTTCAATGTATTTTTTAAAATCTAAGATGAGATCCTCAACTGTTTGATATCTCTCTTTTTCAGAGCGAAGTAAACACTTTTTGGCAATGGCAGCCAGTTGATGCGGAATGTCTCTATGAGGCGCCATTTCTATTGGGTCTATGAGTTCTTCGATTTTTAATTGCTTGCGTGCTGCTGAGATGCTTTTTCTTTGAAAAGGGATTTGAAGTGTCAGGATTTGATAGAGGATGACTCCGAGAGCATAGATATCTGTTTGTACGGATGCCGGTTTCCCTAAAAGAAGTTCCGGGGCCATGTAGGGAAGCGTTCCCATGATTTTCCCTGCGCGCGTAAGTCCTGGGCTTACAGGTGGAATGTCTTCTAGTTGATCTTGTGGTTGATTGATGAATGCAGCAAGCCCCCAATCTAAAATCATCACTTCGCCATATTTCCCGATGATGATGTTTTCCGGTTTTAGATCGCGATGCAAGATTCCATTGGCATGAGCATAGGCGCAGGCTTCGCAGATTTGGATGAAAATACGAGAAAGCCCAGGAATTGATCTTCCTAGATAGGCGATCAATTTTCCTTGCTTTTCTAACTCCCTTGCTTTGGAAAGAAGACTTCGTAAAGTCTCTCCCTCGACAAAAGACATTGTGTAGTACACATCGGGAGGTGAATCATGGATGGCAAAGATAGGGACAATCGATGGGTGCGTGAGTCTTCCTGCGACTTTGGCTTCTCTTAAAAAGCGTTCCCGTATCACCGGCTTTTCTTGCATCTCAGGACGGATTCTTTTAATGGCAATCTTCCGATCAAAGATTGGGTCATGTGCAAGAAGGACCTCTCCCATGCCTCCTCTGCCTATGCTTCGAAGGATTGAATACGGTCCAATTGTTTTTGGGATCTCTTGTTTTTCTTTTTCCATCTGAAAAAGCTATTACATAAATGAAGAATTGCCGCAAGCAAAATTGCTCATCGATGTTTTAAGAAAGGGGGGCAAATAAAGAACGAAGATCTTCAAGATTGAGATTGAGAGAGGTTGTATTCGATTCTTCAAAAAGGCTTTCTGTTAAAGCTTTCTTTTTTGTTTGTAATTGTAAAATCTTTTCTTCGACGGATCTTGCAGCGATCCATTTATAGACAAACACCGATTTGGTTTGACCGAGTCGATGCGCTCTATCGGTTGCTTGGGCTTCTACTGCTGGGTTCCACCATGGATCATAATGAATGACTGTATCTGCGGCGGTGAGATTGAGGCCTGTTCCGCCTGCTTTTAAGCTGATGAGAAATAGAGAAACTTCTCCGGATTGGAATTTTTGAACAGGTGTGAGGCGATCTTTCGTATCTCCGGTGATTGTGACGTAAGGAATAGAGAGCTCTTTGAGAAGATCTTCAATGAGGCTTAACATACTCGTAAATTGAGAAAATAAAAGAATGCGATGGTTGTTTTCGATCATTTGAGGTAAAAATTCTTTCAGATGCAGGAGCTTTGCCGAATGCTCGATGGTGTTTCCTTGGAAAGTTTTGAGAAGGCGTGGATCACAGCAAATTTGTCTTAGTTTTAAAAGAGCATCCAAAAGAACAATGCGGCTTCTAGAAAGTCCCTTTGCTTCTACTTCAGCCATTACTTTGTTCATCATCGTGAGTCGAACTGCTTCATAAAGTTCTTGTTGTTTCTCTGTGAGTTCGATGGGAGTGATGATTTCGGTTTTTGGGGGAAGTTCTTGAATGACTTCTTGTTTTGTACGACGTAGTAAGAAAGGAGCTACTCTCTTTTGGAGGATTTTTTTTCTTTCAAGAGATCCCTCTTTTTCGATGGGTTTTCGGAACAATTTTTGAAATTGCTTTTCGTCCCCTAGAAATCCGGGAAGAAGGAAAGAGAATAAAGACCAGAGTTCTCCTAAATGATTTTCCAGGGGAGTGCCTGTGAGGCAGAGTCTATGCGTTGCTTGCAGTTCTCGAAGCACATTGTGAGCTTGTGTTTTTGCGTTCTTGATATTTTGAGCTTCATCGAGAATCAATACATGATATTGGTGACGGGTTAATATTTGTTGATCTCTTGCGAGGAGCGGATATGTGGTGATGATTAAATCATAATCGGAGATGGTGTCAAAATGTTTTTTTCGTTCAAAGCCTTGGAGTGTTAAAACTTTGAGAGAGGGGGCGAATTTCTGAGCTTCCATTAACCAATTGCCAACAAGAGTTGTTGGCGCTACGATGAGGATGGGGTGTTTTAAACGCCCCTCTTCTTTTTCTAAAAGAATGTGCGCTAAGGTTTGAATCGTTTTTCCAAGTCCCATATCATCTGCTAAAATGCCGGCTAAATGAAAGCGGCGTAAGAATTGGAGCCAGCTAAGACCGATGACTTGATAATGACGCAGTTCAGTCTGAAGTCCTTTGGGAGAAGAGATGATCTCTATTTGATGGATGCTTTTCAGTTGTTCTGCCATTTTTGTATAGCGTTCCGGAGATTGCCATTCTAGTTTCTTTGCAGGTAAAGAATCTCGAAGTTGAGATAAAGCTCCCGCTTGCCAATCAGAGAGGCGAATTTTGGTGGCTTTTGTAGAAGGATTGAGGATTCCTAAAAAAGGTTCAATGATGGACTTGATTTTCTCCATGGAGATGATCAAGACTTCTCCGGTATCAAGAGTGATGGCACATTCTTGTTTGAGTTCTTCTTTTGTGAAATTTTCAAAGTTTGGATTGTTGTTTGGAATGGAAGATAGGAATTTTTGAAGAAAGGGGATGAGATTGACTCGTTTTCCATTGATGAGTTGTCCAATTTCTAAATCAAACCAATGATTTTTGGCGTCACTGACTTCGACATACCAGTCTTGATCTGCCTTTATTAGATTTTTAATAGGGAATGAATCAGAAGTTTCGATGATCCAATTTCTGTTTTTGAGATCATTGATGCATCTGAATAGATCTCCGAGGTCGTTTTCGTGAAAAGGTTGATTCAATTCTATTCCATATCCGAACCATCGTTGCGCTCGTAATATTTGAATGGCTTGTATTTCTACGGAAGGATTCCTGGGAATTTGATAGATTGTATCTTCTGTTTGTAAGGTGCTGTTTAGAGGTGGCTGAGAGAGAGCCGGAAGTCGATGATTTCCATAAAGAAAAGAGAGCTCGCCTTTGATAAAAGGATCCCCCCAGACGGGATCTTTTTTGAGGGATAGAAAAAAACAAGGGATGGGTTGTTCAGGGCGGAGTGTTACAAATTTTTTCTCAGGCAACGAGATGTTGGGAAGTAGATTTTTTAGTTTTTGTTGGATCCATGGGATTTTTTCAGCCTCTATTGCCGGAGATGCAAGGAGCTGTTTAATGACAGCGATCTTTTCAGGAAGTAAAAGAAGTCCACATGTATTTGTAGAGGGATCTATATAAAGTCCTCCTTCATTCATTAAAAAACAATGGGCGTCTTTGACTTCTGAGGTGAGAGATAAATGATATGTCTGTGAGTATGTTTCCCAAGATAGTAAACCTTTTTTTTCAGAACCCCATTGCAATGGAGGTTTTTGAATCGATTCCCAAACGCACCTTTGAGTTGCTATCATTTTTTGGAGCAAAGAGATTTCGTGTGTGCTTTTTAGGGTTGTCTGTTTCCAAAAATCTTGAATGATCTCTAGGTCTATTTCTTCACATGCATTTTTCAGGGAGTCCGGCAAAGGTCCTTTGAGAATGGTTTCTGTATCGAATTGTTTTCCTGAAGCTGAAGAGAGGTTTCCATCTTTTTTTCTTCTTGCAACATGGTAATTGATTTGTAAGGTAGAATTTTTTTGATAAGAGAATCTCTTGTGGAGAATGTAGAAAATTCCAAAGGATTTTGGAGATGGAGTTGAGGGGGACTCAGATGAGGTCGCAGATTCAATGGAAAGAAACCATGTTTTTTCTGCGTCGGAAAGAGAAGGGGATGGGAGTCGAGGGGGATTTGTATGATTTGATTTGTGATTTGTTTTTTTTTGTAGAGAAGAAGATCCTTTGATTGCTTGTAGTGTATGTAGAATGGTTGCTGCAATATGTTTACAGTTATGTTTGATGGGACAGCTGCAAGAACCCTTCAGAGAGTGGCCTTCTTTTTCTATCTTAACGGTATAGGGTTCTTTTAAAGAGCCTGAAACTTTTGATTCGATGAGAGAATTGGTGTTCGATAAAATGGATACTTTACCTTCTCGAAGGTATTTTTTGCCACGGTGCAATGTAGCTTTGTCTACATTGGCTAATAGTTTTAATTCTTTTTCCATGAATTTTGATAAGAGATTTTAAGAAAACCTGTCATTTTTTGGAAATAAAAAGTCATTTCTGGACATTTTAGGGGGAGAAGCTTTACGATTTTTGTTTATGGGAAAAAAACTTGTTGCTTTAACCGGGGATCGTCCGACAGGAAAGCTCCACCTTGGTCATTATGTTGGTTCTTTAGCTTCTCGTGTGCAGATTCAAGAGGATCATCGTCAATTTGTCATGATTGCAGATGCGCAGGCTTTGACGGATTATGCGCATGAACCTGAAAGAGTGAGAGAAAATATTTTGCAGGTTGCTTTGGACTATTTGGCTGTAGGTATTGATCCGAAGAAGACAACGATTTTTATTCAGTCGATGATTCCGGCTCTTCCTGAGATGATGATGTATTTTTTAAATCTTGTGACTTGGAATCGATTGAAACACAATCCGACAGTAAAGGCTGAAATTCAGCAAAAAGGATATGGCGAAGAGGTTCCAGCTGGATTTATGGTGTATCCTGTGTCTCAGGCGGCAGATATCACTGCGTTTAAAGCAGATGTTGTGCCGGTAGGAGAAGATCAGATTCCGATGATTGAACAGACCGTTGAATTGGTGCGTAAATTCAACCGGATGTATCGGACGGATGTTTTGGTGGAGCCAAAAGTTGTTTTATCAAAAGTAGCGCGCCTTCCAGGGACGGATGGGCGTGAAAAGATGGGCAAGAGTTTGGGAAATGCTATTTTTTTGGCTGATTCTCCGGATGATGTGGCGAAGAAAGTCAAGGGAATGTATACCGATCCAAATCATTTACGAGTTGAAGATCCGGGAAAGGTCGAAGGCAATCCTGTATTTACCTATTTGGATGCTTTTGCTAGCGATCGAATAAAGGTCGAAGAATTGAAAGCGCATTATCAAAGGGGCGGCCTTGGAGATTCTGTGGTGAAAAAATACCTTTTGGATGTTTTAATCGCCTTTTTGGATCCGATTCGAAAAAAACGAGAAGAGCTTGCTAAAGATCCTGGATCTGTGATGGATCTTCTTCGTGAAGGTACCTGCGTTGCAAATGACGTTGCTGACACGACGTTAAAGCAAATGCGTCAAGCTATGGGGATTTTGTATTTTTAAGAAGTGTTAAAACTTCATCGTCAGAGACTGGTGGGAAATCTTCGTAGAATTGAGAGACCCCGTAAAAATTTTCCGGTGAAAGAGGACAAATCGCTTCATCGACCATCTGTTTTACTTTTTCCCACGTATCAAAAGGTGCGACCGGCACCGCAACAATGATCTTTTCTACGTTTTGGTTTTTTAAAGATTGAATGGATGCAAAAAGAGTGGCGCCCGTTGCCACTCCGTCATCAACGAGGATGATGGTTTTGTGATGAATGGAAGGAAGAGGGTTGTCTTTTCGATAGAGGGAGGCTCTTTCTTTAGATAGTTTCATTTGTCTTTTTTTTTCATTTTCAATGTAGGAAGACGAGACATCGAGTTCTTGGATGATATACGTGTTTAAAAAGAGTTCACCATCTTCGGAAACGGCGCCGATGGCAAGTTCTTCATTATCCGGAGCGCCGAGTTTGCGAGGCGTGAGGACGTTGCAGGGAAGTTCAAGATTTTTCGCAATTTCTGAGGCAATCACCATGCCTCCGCGAGCAAGACCTAAGATGATGGTGTTTTTGTGGTGATGATAGTGTTTAAGCAGATGACTTAATGTTGCGGCTGCGTCTTTTCGATTGATGTAAATCATGTTTTAAAATATCGGTCTCCAAAATCTCCGAGCCCCGGAACAATCCATTTGTCAGAGTTGAGATCCGGATCGATGTGAACGATGGATGTTCGGATGGAAGGGTGTTTTTGTTGGATGAATTGAAATCCAATGTTTGCTGCCAAGATGGAGAAAAGGACGATGTTTTTTTCCAAAGCTCCTTGTTCTTTGAGAAGATCAATTGCAAGGCTTGCG
Organism: Chlamydiota bacterium; assembly: GCA_027451825.1. Classification (GTDB taxonomy): domain Bacteria; phylum Chlamydiota; class Chlamydiia; order Chlamydiales; family SM23-39; genus DAIDHZ01. Next base: position 14,399 of record DAIDHZ010000022.1, on the reverse strand, counting down.
CTTTGTCCTGTTGCGAGCATGGGATCTAAAAGGAAAATCAGCGACTCTTTATGGATGATGGGAAGATTGGTGTAGTACAGCAGTGGTTTGGCTGTTTTTTCCTCTCTTCGGATTCCAATGAATCCGATCGGTGCCTTTGGATAAAAAAAGAGAAATGAAGGAAGAAGAGCGGTTCCTGATCGTAAGATAGGAACTAACGTTGGAGATGTTTCTATGTTTTCTACTTCAGTTTTTGCAAGAGGAGTTTCAATGGAGCTTTTTTTCTTCGAAAGAAAAGAGTCGCTCTCACTTGCCATGATAGAGCCAAGTTGATGCGCTGTTTGTCGAAAGAGTTCGCAAGAGGTTTCTTTATTTCGTAGTGTTGAAAGAAGGCTATTTTTCATAATTCGCATCATCTCTTATTTTTTTTTGAATCTCAAATATTTTTTGAAACCAATAGGGAGCGTAGAGCTTTTCGAGATGAAAGGATCTTTGCTGAAATTCTTCAAGTTTTGTTTTAAGAAATTCTTCGGTGATTTCTTCCCAGTAATGGACAATGACGATGGGAAGGTTTTCATAAAGAGGATTCAAAGAAGAGTAAAGAACGATTGGGTAGGATCCCATTAAAAGAGCTTCCCATGTGCGATGGCAATCTTTCCCATTTCCGGGGGGGCTTACGGTAAAGACGGCGCGAGATAAGTCTTTGAGATACTCTTGAAACGACTTGGAGGGAGATTCGATGGTGGCAAGGGGCATTGCTTCAAAATAATGAAGACAGCTTTCTCTTTCATATCGATTGGTTTCAATGCGGAAGTTGACATAGAGAAAAATATCTCTTTGTTTGCTTGCAAAAGGCGGCGCTTGAGAGGCCATTGGATGAAAGGTTGAAATTTGACCTGAGGGCCATACTTGATTGGCAAGGCCAATGGGAAGAGGGATTAGCCTTTTTGAGGGGGCTTGATCAATATTTTGAACAAACCAGGCGGCAATTTTTGAAGATTGAAGCATTGAGGCAAATCGTCCTGGTTGAGGATTGTCCGTTCCGGATTCGCAATTGGGTGTGATGAGGATAAAGCGATGTTGAATGAGAGGCAGATACTCTTTTTGAAAAATAGGAAGGAGATCGTATTCAACAAAGATGGTGTCGGCTTCTTGTACAAGTGAAGGCTCAAACGTTTCTTCTGTTGACAATCGAAAGTCTGCAAAAAAGCGCCAGGTGTCGCCGGACAGGTAAGGGTAGCTTGACGCTCTTTCATAAGTAAAGAGATGGGATAAAAAAGGGAGAAAGATGAGAAAATATCGGGTCATTGAAAAATTTTAGAGATGAGGGTGGGGTGTTTTTTTAAATTTTCTTGAATGAGAGATACTTGCTTGAACCAGTAAGGCGCGTAAAGTTTATCAAGATCCCAGGATCGAGTTTGAAATTCTTTTTGCTTTTCTTTCAAAAATTCTTCTGTAACTTCATCCCAAGAAGAGACGACGACAATGGGTAAATTTTCATAGAGGGGATTGAGTGTTGAACTAAGTACAATGGGATAGCATCCCATGAGCAGTGCTTCCCAGGTGCGATGACAATCCAGTCCATTTCCCGGAGGACTTACAACGAAGACGGTGTGCGATAGATCTTGTAAATATTCTTGAAAAGAGCTTGAAGTTTTAAAGGTTGCGGTTTTGAATGTTTGAAAATATTGAAAGCAGGGCTCTCTTATAGAAGGATTTGTGTGAATTGAAAAATTAACATAGATAAAAACATCTCTTTTTTCATCATTGGAGGGAGGTTTTTCTTGTACAAGAGGATCGAGAATCGAGACTTGGCCATGAGGCCATACTTGATTTGCAACGCCTATTGGAATTGGAATCATGCGAGAAGAGGGGGCTCGATCAATGTTTTGTAAAAACCAGGCGGCGATTTTTTTTGAATGGAGAAGATGAGAAAATTTTCCCGGTTGCGGATTGTCTGTCCCGGATTCACAGTTAGGAGTGATTAAAATAAAGCGATGTCTGATTTTAGGAAGATATTTTCTTGTAAATCTTTTGAGTAAGTCATATTCGACAAAAATCGTATCTCCTTCTTGGACTTTTTTGGGGTCAAAAGAGTCTTTTTTGGAGAGTCTCCAATTGGCAAAAAAGCGCCAGGTGTCACCGGACAGGTAAGGGTAGCTTGAGGCTCTTTCATAACTTGAAAGAGCCGAGAAAATACAGAGAAGAAAAAGAATTTTACTTTTCATTGTTATTTTCGGATGACATGAATTCTCGGATGAGAATGTAAATGGCTCCTATGCAAAAAAGAACAGGTAATAAAATACGCCAGTTTAAATCATATTGGACAGAAATAAAAGTGCCTACAAAAACAAGAAGGGTAACGCACATGTCATAGGTTCTTTTGAGAAGATATTGTCTCAGTGCAAGTGGAATTCCGATCACTAACATAATGCCCGGCCACCAGGCATCTGTGATGGTAAGAATGGCAAGTCCAATCAGGACGAGTGCAGAAAAAATAGCGCCAGCTTTATTTGGAGAAAAAGGTTGAGACATAGGTAACTCCTTTATTTACCTTTTATCTTTTCAATCTCTTTTTCTAAAGTTTTTAATTTTTCAGCAAATGACTCGAGTTTTCGAATATAGACTTCTTGCCGATTGTATTTTTCGATAGCAATGGCAGGGCTTCCCCGGTATTTTCCAGACTTCAAATTTTTAGAAACTCCGCTTCGTGTTGCAATTAAGACATGATCATCAATTTCAATATGTCCAACCACTCCTACTTGGCCTCCCATCATGACGAGCTTTCCTGTTTTTGCAGAGCCTGCAATGCCTGTTTGAGCTGCAATGATGTTGTCTTCTCCGATTTCTACGTTATGAGCAATTTGACAGAGATTGTCGATTTTGCTTCCTTTTCGGATGATGGTTGCTTTAAAGCGAGATCGATCGATGGTTGTGTTGGCTCCAATTTCGACGTCATCTTCCAAGATGACGATGCCAAGCTGCTCTAGCTTATGATGTTTTCCTAGGGCATCTGTGGTGTATCCAAAACCGCAAGATCCGATGATAGCTCCTGGCTGTATGATCACTCGATTGCCTAAGATGCATTGCTCTCGAATCACACAGTTTGGATGTAAAATAGAGGAAGTGCCGATTTTGACATGATGTCCAATTGAAACGTGAGGTCCAATGGAGACGTTTTCTTGTATTACTGTATGAGCGTCGATGACGGCATAAGGTCCAATAAAGACATTTTTCCCGATTTGTGCAGAAGGATGAATGACTGCCGTTGGATGGACGCCCGAAAATCCGGATTGAAGGTGAGGGGAAAATAGCTCTGCGATTGTTTGAAAAAGGCGCGAAGGATGATCGGAAATTAGATAATTTTTTCCGTCCATTCTTGGAGTTTCTTCATTGACGCAGATGACTCCGGCAGAGGAGTTTTCCATGTTTTGCAAATATCTTGGATTTGCAAGAAATGATACATCTTGGTTTGTTGCCTCATCAAGAGTGTTCACTCCAGAGACAATGAACGTAGGATCGCCAACGAGCGTTGCGGCAGTTTTTGCCGCAAGCTCTGATAGAGTAAACGAATGAGTCATTACCCAGCTCGATCAATTGTGTTTTCGTCAATTGCTTGGATATTCATGTCCTGTTCTGAGACATTTTTAGACTTGTCGAGCTCAAAATTTTTATCCATTTCTGAGATGACAGATGTTGTTACATCAAGATCTGGGCTGATGTAGAAACAAGCTTCTTTATTGATCACATATTTTAAAGCATTTTTGCTGGCTACTTTTTCTGCAGCCGCAGAGATTGCTCCGCTTAACTTTTGAATCATTTGATAGTTCGCGTGATTTAAAACTTGATAGAATTGATTTTGATATCTTCCTAAATCTTCTTGAAGTGCTTGGAATTTTGCTTTGAGTTCTTCTTCTGCTTTTGGAGATAAGCTGTCTAGATATTCTGTATCTTCAAATTTTGCAGAGATATCTTTGAGCTCTTTTTCGGTATTTTCCATCAAAGAAGCCATTTGCTTACGAAGACTCTCAAGATTTTCTTGCTCTTTTTTTCCATATTTAGAGTCTGTGATGCAACTTGCAAAGTTGACGACTCCAAGGTTTCCATTTTCTGCAGCAACGATAGATCCTGTGCAGATGAGAAAAAGAGCTGTTGCTGACAAGAATTTTTTGTACATAGATTCTCCTTAAATTTTTAAAATTGTCCACCCATTGAGAAGAAGACCTTCTGCCATTTTCCATCATGACGATCTTTTTTGACTAGAGGGATTCCGTATCCGATGATGATTGGGGTTCTGTTCCCAATGTCGATTCTTACGCCGGCTCCGGTTGTAGGTCTTACTTTTTTGATGCTAAAGATCTCAAATTCGACACTTCCTACATCGACGAATGCAAAGACATCAAGCATTCTAAAAATTTCTTGATTGCATTCAAGAGATAGCAATGAGGAAGAGAGTCCTCCATAAGGTGTGTCCGTTCTTTCCGGTTGTCCTTGGTCGTTGAGAAGTTTTACAACAGGTCCGAGGATGAATGGCTTGTAGCCGCGAATTGTTCCTTCACCGCCAAGGAATAATCTTTCGCTGTAGGGGACATGGTAGCGGTCTGTTTTCCCAAAAGGAACAATGTATTTAAAGTCTCCTCGAAGTTTGAGGGTCGCTTTTTTCCAGAGAGGGAAGTAAATAGAGTTCATGTATGAGAATTTGAAGAAATCATAGCTGCCTCCGACGCCGGCAACTTCTGCTTCTAAATAGGATCTCCATCCGCGATGAGGCCGTATTGCGCTATCTGTCGAATCGTAGTTGATGTTTCCGCTAAAGGCAGAGACAAGCCCTTTTTGATCGAGCTGTTCTTTGGCCGCGGCTACAGATTCCTTTGCGATTGGACTATTGCCTAACGCGTGGAGAGAGACGTTATCTTTGGCATGACGCAGTCTTTGGCGCATTCCGGCAGTCCAATAGGTGGAAAGAGGGTAGTTTGTATAAACGGAACCGCCATAGGTGATGACATTGACATCATCTTGGAGTTTACTCCATGTGGTGCTGAGTTCCACTCCAAAGCGCCAGAGTGTATCATTGACATACGGGTTCATCCAGGAAACTAGGATATTTTTTTGTTCAGCGCCAACTGTTGCTCGTACGTGGAAGAATTCGCCGCCGCCTCTGAGCTCGGAAATGTGTCCGCATAACGCTTTACCAAGACCTGAGATTTTAAAATTACGTTCTGTGAGATCAAGTCCTCCAAATACGCTGTCGGTGGAGCTAAATCCCATGAAGAGACTGATGTTCCCTGTTGACTGTTCTTCAACTTCGATGTAGACGTCGCGATAAGTTTCTCCGAGACCTGCATCTTCGGAGGTGCGCACTGCGTAGACATTGACGCTTTTGAAATAACCGATGGCCTCGAGTCTTTGTTGAGTCGCTCTCAATTTCCTAGAGTCAAATGTTTCTCCGGGAACAAGTAGAGATTCTCTTAAGATCACGTTTTTGTTGGTTGATGTATTTCCAAAAATATGGACGAGACCTACTTTATATTGCTGCCCTTCATCAATGAAAAAATCGATATCGAAAATAGGTTCGTTTTCTTTTAAAATGGTTTCATATTGAACGCTGGCATCAATGTATCCCTTTTGACCATAAAAATCTTTGATGGCTTGAGCGGTTTCTCTGACTTTGTCTGGAGAGAAAGTAGCTCCTTCTGTGACAAGAGATTTTTTTTGAATCTCGTCTAAAGAGATCAGCTGATTTCCTGAATATTGAACGGAGCCGAAATGGAAAAGCTGTCCTCGATGAGCTGTAATTTCTACAATCAGCTTCCCTGTTTGGGGATCATCTTCAAGACGAATATCGATTTTGGCATCTGCGTAACCTTTGTTGTGCAAGAAATTGAGAATCGTCATTCGATCTTGTTCGAGGATTTCATCTCGATAAATTCCAGATCCGGTAATCCAGCTTGTGAGGAAGTTGTATTTTTTGAGATACATTTGCTCTAAAAGTTCTTCTTTTTCACTTTTTGTGAAACCATGAAGAACGATTTTTTGGATGTGTCCCGGACGACCTTCTTGAACTTCAATGGAGATATCGACCTCATTGGTTCCAGGGATCGGATGAAGGGTATAAGAGAGCTGAGCTTCAAAATATCCTTTTTTGAAGTAGTATTCTTTGACTTTGTTGAATGCCTTATTAAACTCTTGTCGATTGAAGGTGCTATTAGGTTGGATTTCGAGTTCTTTTTGTAGAGTGGATGTTTTGAATTGTTCGTTGCCTGCCCATTCAATTTGATGAATAACGGGGCGTGGTGTCAGATAAAGAGTGATACTAACTTCACCGTCTTTAAGTTTAACGGAAGGTTCGACTCGTTCATATTCTTGAGAAAGAGCTTTGAGGTCTGTATCAAAGACGAGTTGAGAAAAATCATCACCTTCCTGAGTTTTCATTCGGGAGAGGATGAGCTTCGAGTTGGTGGGATTTTCCTGATTTTTGATGACGACTTCAATGTGTGAGATTTTTTTCTCTTCATACAGCTCTTTGCTTTGAAGAGGATTGGCAAGAGTTGCGAAGAGAATGGAAAGGATAAGTTTTGGATGAATGTTTCGTTTACGCATGTTGTACAGTATGCAGTTGGACGGAATTATAGGGAATGCTAAAATGCAATTTTTCATGGAAATAGAATGATAAAATACCCTCCTGATTTACTCACATTGATTGCTTATTTGAAGAAATTTCCGGGCGTTGGGACAAAGACAGCGGAGCGATTTGCTTTTGAACTTTTGAATTGGCACTTCAATGATCTTCGAGATTTGAGTCGTCTTCTTGAGGATCTTCATTCAAAGCTGCCGATTTGTTCTCATTGCGGATGTCTCACTGATCTTGGGAAATGTTCATTTTGCGATCCAAAAGAGCGGGATGTCTCCAAGCTTTGTGTGATTGCTTCCTTAAAAGATGTTTTTGCGATTGAATCGACCCATTCTTATCCGGGGTTATATCATGTTGTAGAACACCTTTTATCTCCTTTGGATGGACGCCATGCAGAGCAGCTTCGTGTCGATCGAATCATTGAAAGGATTCAGCAATACCAGATACAAGAAGTGATTTTGGCGTTTGACTCAACACTTGAAGGCGATACGACAGCGCTCTATTTAAAAAATCAGCTCTCAGCATTGCCCGTGACGATTTCTCGACTCGCTTTTGGACTTCCCATGGGAAGCAGCCTTGAATACATTGATGGCGGTACTCTAGCGAGATCTTTGAAGGGTCGTCAAACGTTTTAGGGCTTCAATATATCATTGCTTTCTGAATAAAAACCATAATGTCAATATTGCTACTATTGTCGTAATTAGGATGGGTGCCCCAGATTGTAATAATGGAGGAGATTCAGAAACTTCAACAAAAGGTGGAATGCCTAAAGATTGAACGCATTGTACTGCTGCTATGAAAGTCGCATTTTTGAGACTTTCTTCGCTCGGATAACAACCATTTATAGCATTGATAAAAGTTTGACAGCTTGGAGTAACTTGTGGGATCGATCCAACACAATCAGAACCAGAACCAGAACCGGAAGAAGATCCGGAAGAAGATCCGGAGTTAACAAAAGAGCACGAGTAAGGGTTGTTGGTGGAAATACAAGAATAAGATGTTGAATCTGGACAAAAACATTGGATTAGAAAGTCGGGAGAGTGAAATGCTGGATTTGTTTGTTTCTGTTGTTCAGGCTTCCAAAGAGAGAAAAATAGGATCGATGATAGAGCCGTCAAAACGACGATACCGAGAGCAGCTTTGAACTTATTGATATATTGGCTACGGAATATTTTAAATGATTCCTCAAATGAGATCAATTTTCCATCTTTCCCAGGTAAATTAAGAAAATATTTTATTTCTCCATTGGGTTGAATGACTGATGTTAGGCCATTTACAGTACTCAACGAAATAGGATGTTGTAAGAAGTAATGATGAGAGAATATATTGCGATATGCACGATCTTCTTCTCCCGGCATTATTTCAAGGGGGTGAGGTCTGTTCGTTTCAGGAGAGATATAAGGTCTTTCTTGCAGTTTTCTCATCAATTTATCCAATAAAACAGCACATTTTAGAAGATGATTTCTTTGATTTGGATTGAGAGATTCTGGACAGATTTTTATAGAATTGCGCAAAAGATCCATCTGTTGTCTCATGGAAGGCGAATTTGATTCATACGATCCATAAGTGGCCTTGTATAATCGACGAAATAGGATTACATATTCGCTTAATTCAGTCACAGCCCCGTATGTTTTTTCACCTTCTTTGTCGCTATGATCTAGACAAGAACTTCTTCGTAAGCACTTCCAGATTTTATCTTCTTCTGAAGTCGACAAATTGCTTAGGAGAGGAAAAAATTCTCGAGCTGTCTCTTCCGCATATTCTCTCTCAGGATCTACTTGTGTTTGAGGATTTTCGCTATCCATGAGTAAACGTGGAGGAGGACATGCAAGTCTGTATGCCTCATCGAGAGTCCTTTGAGGCATTTGTTGTCTTAAAAACTGCTCTATAAATAGTTTTTTAAGAAGAGAATGATTCATTGTTTGGAGAGGAGTGTATGAAATAGAAAAAGAAAGACAAGAAAGCCAATCCTTTGGATCTAAAAATTGGGTTATTCTGTTGAATACAGACCAATGAGTGAATAGCTGCTCTCCCTTAGATACTTCTACTGCTACGGTATTTGGTTGATTTGTGGCTGCGTCCGTGTCGTATTGAATTTGAGGCCCCCCCTTTAATAGGGGTTGTGTTAATTGAAGACTCATATTGCACCTTATTTAATTTCATTTCTAGTAAATTTATTAATAATTATAATAAATATTATATTCTTTTTCAATCTATTATTAGCATTTTATTGAAATGTCCGCTTTTTGGTGATCGCAAGTATGTGCTAAGAGGGCTTAAGGAACGTACTTTATTGATTCAGAAGTGCTTAAATAGATTAGGTATACTCGTTCCAGTTCAGAGTTCCTGAATTCGGTAGGAGGCTCCTTAAATTGGGACCTGCACGTATCCGGCGCTAAAAGAAGCTTAAGCTTGAAAATCTATCGCAATGAAAGCGGGCCAAAATTTAAGGCAAATTCGACGCTGCAGAAACAGGGACATTGTTAAGATAAAGAAAAAAACAGGATAACGGCACGAAACGTGCCTGAGGGTGACGCTCGCTTTGCGAGCTGAGGATTTGCAGGTCGGGGAAGCCCCGAACCCCATCAAGAGTGATCAGTTTTCTACATTTCCTAGGATCAAAGAAAAAACAGGATAACGGCATGAGGCGTGCCTGAGGATGACGCTCGCTTTGCGAGCTGAGGATTTGCAGGTCGGGGAAACCCCGAACCCCATCAAGAGTGATCAGTTTTCTACATTTCTCACTTTAATGAGATCTTTAGAATATAACGCTTGTAAGAATGATTATAGGATGTTTTTCGTTTGAGGTTCGGGGCTTCCCCGACCTGCAAATCCTCAGCTCGCAAAGCGAGCGTCATCCTTAGCCGCGTTTCGCGGCGTTATCTTGTTTTTTCTTTAATCCTAACAATCCTGTTTTGTCTCTCAGTTGAGGATGGCGATTTTTTCGGGGAACCGTTTTTTGATGGCATTCCAGGTTTTTTCAAAGATTCTGCAAAGAGCGGCGTTGGCAACCACGTTGGAGCATGTGACTAAAGGATCGAGAATGACGTTAAACGCTAAAATGATAGCGATCATTTCCGGAGTAAAGTGGAGATAGGTTTCGTAAACGGGGAGCATGACAAAGATGGCGCCGCCGATGACGGCTGCTGTGGCAAAGCGAGCTAAGACAAATATGAGACTAAAGGAGAGCCACATGGAGAAAGAGGGCGGATGGCCATAGAATTGATAATAGATTAAAAAACATAAGAACGTATTGATGATGCAATCGCCGATTTGTTGGATGTTGGTTGTTGCGGGAATGATCGCTTTGGCAAGCGGTGGGTTTTCGAGATTTTTAGCGGTTCCTTCAATGGTCCATGGCATTGTGGAGAGGCTGCATCCCGAGCTAAAAGACATGCTTGCTGCAGGAATGAGGTTTTTGATTCTTTGTCCAAAAGAGGGGACTTTTGCTCCCTTGCCCAAGAAAAAAAGTAGACCGATGTAAACCACTAAAAGAACGATGAGTTCGAGAAGAAGAGGTGCGTATTGAGAGTAGATTTGACTGAGTAAGTGAGTTGAGTTCAGCCGTGCAATGAAGCCAAGAATGAAAAGGGGAATCAACTTTGCAAAAAATGAGGTGAGGATTTTCTCGACGATTTGTTTTCCTTGGGAAACGAAGTTTTTGAGATTGGAATTTTTTGATGCGCTGATGAGTCCTATGAGGATGCCCAAAAAAGTCCCTTTATCTGCAGACCACCACGATGGCTTTGTAAAAGGGATTCTCCAAAGAGCGGAAAATGAGTCGAGGAGAGCGCTTGGTTGAATAGGATCGATGGTTGAGTGTAGGAGGTGACCTGCTCCGTATGCATACCAAACACTTAAAGAATTAGAGATGGCTTCAAATAAAAAGAGGATGATGACAAAAAGAAGCGCTGTTTTTTCAAAAGAACTAATTGCATGTGCAATGAAAAGACTGACCGTGATTGGGAGCATCCAAAGCAAGATATCTTTGATGCAAAGACTGATGGTGTAGAGTAGAGAATTTGTTTTTTCAGGAAGATAAGGAATGAAAATGAGATAGAGCGCGGTGATGATGAAGATTTGGAACGTTCGATTGTAAAAGAGGTGTTTTTTGAGATGCATTTGACTCCTCCTTATTGAAAAGAGAAAGGTTTGCATAATTTTGGAATTTCAGCAAGTTCTAGAACAAAGGATGTCCCTGTTCGAAATCTTGAAGGATGATTTCTTTGAGTCGTTCGATGGGATAATCATCCATTTGAAGCCAGCGAAAAAGAGGTTCTTTTCGAAACCAGGTAAATTGTCTTTTGGCAAATTGTTTGGTGGCTCTTTTGAATTCTGATATAAACGTTTGAAGATCGAGGGCTGTTTTTGCAGAATCAAGATATTTTAAGGCTTGTCGATATCCGATGGCATTGCAGGCGGATGGATTTTCTTTGAGCCCCATTTTGATTAAGTGTTTGACTTCGTCTAAAAAGCCGGATGAGAGCATTTCTTCACATCTTGCTTCGATCCTTTCATAGAGTTTTTCTTTGGCAAAATGAAGAAACCAGCATCGGAAATCGTATTTGTGCTCCGGAGTTTCTTTGGGCAAAGGAAAATCGCTCACTCGTTGTTCCGAGATGGTCATGATTTCGAGCGCTCGTATGATTTTATGTCGATCTTGCTCTGAGATGGTTTTGGCATATTCAGGATCTAAAAGCTGAAGTCTTTCATAAAGAACTTCGGGCCCGAAGGCCTCCATTTGTTTTTCTAATTCTTTTCTTACTTCTTTAATAGAAGCAGGGCCATGGGGAGGTCCATAGATGAGCGTATGTACATAAAATCCGGAACCTCCAACGATGATCGGTACGTTGTCTCTTTTAAAAATCTCTTCAATGATCTCTTCAGCTTCTTTATAAAATTCAGCGACGTTATAAGGCTCTTTGATATCACGAACATCGATCAAATGATGGGTGATGAGAGATCTTTGTTCGATCGTTGCTTTGGCAGTTCCGATATCCATGCCTCGATACACTTGGCAAGAGTCGGCAGAAATGATCTCCCCGCCGACTGCTTGAGCGAGAGAAATGGATAGGTTTGTCTTGCCGGTGGCGGTAGGGCCGGAGATGACAATCACTCTTTTTTTGGGTGCTGAAGAGGGGTTTCTCTTGAGCTGTGGCTCATGAGATAAAGAGGGTTTTGAGGGGGTGAGGGTCCGCACGTAAGTCTTTCTTACTGAATGAGTTCTAGATGAATGCGGCGGCCTAGACGAGCTCCGATCGTCATTGTCAGAGTTCTTAATGAGCGGATTACGTTGCCTTTGCGGCCAACGACTTTACCTACATCTTGGGGGTCTACTCGAACTTCTACAAGAAGCCCATTTTCTCCTTCTACAGTTTTTACATCGACTTTTTCCGGGGCATTCACCATGTTTTTGATGATATAAGCGATGAATTCTTCCATGGATTTTCCTCTCGTTGTGTTTTTAGGTGTTATACCGTGCACGGTATAGTTTTCAAATATCGTAATTGGGGCCTCTATTTAAGGCAATATTGGACTTTGGCAGAAGGTTCTTGCTTTTCTTAATAAATTGAATGTTAGTTGTTTGTGTTTTTATTTATTTATTGATTATATAAAACTGATAATTTGTTATAATTATTATATAAATAATATAATATAGCGTGATTTTTATGAGTACTAGCTCTACTGTGCCGGCCTCTCCGCCTTCTACACAAGCTGCCAATGGATCTTTTGATTTGCCACCATCATTAGGTTTATCCACATTTGGAGGAGGTCCTAACCGGTTTGCTTTGATTGCCGGTACTTCAGTATTGGCTGGCGTGGCTGTATCTGCTTTATTAATATTAGGTGCATTGATTGCGTCATCAGTATCCGGAGTCTCTTTTGTTCCTCTCATGGAGCGTTGTCTTGTATTTGGGTCTCCATTATCCGTAATCTCTGCTTTTGTAATCAGTAAAGTTTTGTCTGTAGAGATCCCAAGCGATCATCAAGCACTGCAGGATGCACTCGAAAAGATACGTAGAGAGAAAATTCAGGAAATATTAAAGATTGATTGCTCGGAACAAAAGTTAGGCGAAAAAAGGATCGATAATAGTGCTCCAATAGTAGAAGACCATCAAGAAATAGGCGTCTGTAAAAGCAATTTTTCTGAAGGTGTTCGTAATTTAAAAGCATCTATTGACAAGATGAAAACTTCGCAAGAAACAGTGGAAAGTATTCGAAGAAAACTAAATCAACTTCTTGGTCATGAATATTATAAAGATCATGAGGCGGAAAGAGAAGAGTGCATAAACTTTGTTCAATTGTTGGCGATTAAAATGCATTGCGCAAATGGTCAAGCTGTATTGGAACAATATGCAGAGGACAAAGTAGGTTGTTCTGATAAGTCTTTGTCTCGGATTATGCAAGAGAGACGACCGAATTCGCCTCATTGGGATCGAGAGGGGATAATGTATGTACCTTGGGCGATGAGTAATCCTTCTAAGGCATTTTTAGCATTGACGGATCGCGGCTTAAATTATGATGCACACCCCTCAAATCCTTCTCATTTAGGATTGGTGTTTGAAAATAACAATGAAAAAATGCAGGGTATAGTAGGACCTGTTCCCACAGGAGATTTGGTTTGGCAAGCAGCTCTATACGGTTATAAAAAATTAGGTCTTCGAGAAATTTATCTGAACCATCAAGATACAAGTAAAAACACAGAAGATCATCGCATTAAAGAAGCTGAAAACGTAAATAAAGCTGAAGTCCTTGAGCATGTTGTGATTGGTTTTGATGCAAAGAAAAAGAATAAAGATATTGAGGAATGGTTAAATACTCCCATCGGACAGATCGGAGGTTATATCCGTAAGCTTCGTAATAAAATAGATCGAGAAGACTTGGGGATTCATATTCCTAAAGAACTTTTATCCGAAGATGAGATTCAACAATTGTTGACAAAGGCATCAATTTATTTTCAGCCATTGATGGATGACGCGATAAAAAACATATCTTCTTCTTTATCATTCAAACAACGTCAAAAAGAGATTAAAAAAATTAAATTAGGCGCTATTATGGGGATTGATGCAATGCTAGAAGCTACGATCATTCATAAGCAGATGTTAAAGAAGGTAAAAGAAACGCCTAATAGAGAAAATTTAGATCCTGATTTTCGGGATGATTTTATTCGATCTTGCTGCAAGCAACATGTGGATCGAGGGACTGTACAGACAGCAGCTGCTTGGATTTTCCATAGGGCTTTGAGTCAAGAAAGTTCGTTAACTCCGGGAGAAAAGAAATCGATGATGGCTGGGATTTTGGGAAGACCTGTATTGGTTGATGATCGGCAGATGATTCACAGTAAGGAATCGCGATTTGTTTCTCTTTTGCAATTGATTGGAGAAGATGAACAGTCGATGAAAGGACTCTCTAGCTTTATGAAAAATTGTGTATTGCCGAATGAAGCTCCGGTTTCGGCTGTGCCGACCATCGCAGTTGATCCCGTCGACATCGCTGAAGCTTAAATTGCGGTCTGCATCAGTTTCTTTTCAAAAATGGCGGACGTTTCCTTGTCATATGGCGAGAAACTCGTATGATGGGCAAAGCAACGCTTCATTCTCTATTTTCGATTCTTCAAGTTGTTTGTATAAAAGCTTAGCTATACTGCGAGGCGGTGAGTTTTTTCATTTCTGTCTGCGCCGGCATCCTCATCTTTGAAGCTGCCTGTATCGACCATGTGTTTTACACATGGTCTGCGGTCTGCATCGCTTTGCTGCTTCAAACCTGAGGCGCCGGCTTTGACAGAAAT
>DAIDHZ010000021.1 GCA_027451825.1 Chlamydiota bacterium | reverse complement strand
AACCCCGACTTTTTATTCGAAATTTGAGAGCTTTTAATTCGGTTTTCTTGGGTGGCTTTCAACTGGAACGGGTATATACCGAGAGTGAATCAAGAATCGGAATATGGCAAGGAGGCGCTTAGCCATTTGAATCAGGCGGAGCCGGTGCAGACCGCAACCCAACTTGAATAAGTTGGGTAATGCAGGCAGATTCAAATGCCGAGGCTGCCCGACGCTGCCAGAACCGATTCTTGATTCACGAGCGGTATAGAATACCGATAAGCAGATCTTATAAAAAAACGTGAAAATCAATAGAAACATAGCAGCCAAAGAAACGTTCTTCATGGACGACCTCTTTTTACTAAGGAATGGTCTTTAATAGCATAATCTGTTAAAAAAACAAAACGAGAATTCGTAAAAATATCCATGGCTGAAAAAACCGAAAAGGCGACCCCTAAAAAACTCAAAGACGCGAGAAAAAAAGGTCAAGTTGCCAAAATTCAAGACCTTCCTGCAGCTCTCACATTTATCGTCTCTATAGGAGCTGCGATCATGTTCATGGGCACATTGTTCGATAACATCGCTCAATTTACTTTAGAAATGTTTCACTCCATCCCAAATATTCAAGAAAATTTCGCAAACCGCGCTCCCTCTTATTTTATGGAAGCCCTTAATGTCATCATAAAATGCAGCTTTCCGATCATGGTCGTTGTCTGTTTTGTCGGTGTCATTACGAGCTTTCTCATCATCGGCCCTGTTTTTTCACTGGAGGCCATGAAATTCGATTTAAAAAAACTCAATCCCATTGAAGGAATTAAACAAAAATTCAAACTCAAAGTCTTAGTCGAACTTTTAAAATCGATGGCCAAAATTACAGGCGCTGCCATCATCATCTATATTCTCATTTCCGGGATGCTTCCTCAAATTGTCTCTTCCGTCACGATGCCGATCACAGGAAGCGCTCAAGTCGTCAAAGACTTTCTCACCTCTGCAGCCATTCGCGTCGGCATCTTTTTTCTTTTTGTGGCTTTATTTGACCTTGCTTTCCAAAAGAAAAACTTTGCTAAAGAAATGATGATGGAAAAATTTGAAATCAAACAAGAATATAAAGATACAGAAGGAGATCCTCACATCAAAGGAAGACGAAGAGAGATCCAACGAGAAATCGCCTATCAAGAGGGACCCAGAGCTGCAAGAAGAGCAAAAGCCATCATCACCAACCCAACACACATTGCAGTGGCTCTCAAATACAATCCGGAAGAAGAACCTGCGCCTATCATTTTAACCATGGGGATTGGCGCCACTGCCGAACAAATTATAAAAATAGGTGTCGAAAACAAAATCCCAATCATGCGAAATGTCGATCTAGCAAGAGCCTTGTATTCAAAAGGAAAAATCTCCGATTATATACCAGAGGATACTTATGATGCCGTTGCCGAGATCCTCAAATGGATTGATTCTTTAGAAAACAATCCCGATGTCAATCCCGATATTTTTAAATAAAATCAATATGAAAATAATAAACTATTGTTGGATTCATCCAAGCGTTTTTTCGAAAGACGTGCTTTCAAAACTCGAAACTCTCGATCTCAAAGAAAAAGACCATCAATTCATCATAGAAAAACTACAAGAGAATTTATGAAACTGTTTTCAGCTTTTTTCATTCTTGCTTTTTATACATCTGCATACTGCCAGATTCCTACAAGCACAACAGATGACAATTTATATCCAGAATTTTGTGCGCAAGCAGCTCAAAATGAAGCTTTATTTTCTCAATTTAAAAGGCATCCTATTTATGTATCTGTTTTAGAACATGTAACCTTTGAACAAGGCAGAAAATACCTGGATGAAATTAAACGTCAAACCCCAGAACTCCTCGACCAAATCGACCTTTTCAAAAAAAATGATCAGATCGGCAATCCAAAAACCTATTTTTATAAAGAAACCGGAATGATTTCGCCCACCACTTTACGATATTTAAAAATAGCTTCCGATCTAAAAAAACAATTCGGCAACCTAGATCATTTTTCAATCATTGAAATTGGAGGCGGATATGGCGGACAATGTAAAATTATTGCAGATCTATTTCATTTTAAAAAATACACAATCATTGACTTGGAAGGACCTCTATTATTGACCCAACGATTTCTTCATGAAATGAACGTACGAAACGTTGAATTCGCAACACCCGATGAATCGACGTTCCAAGAAACATTCGACCTCGTCATTAGTAATTATGCTTTTTCAGAATGTACATTCCAAACGCAAAAATACTACATTGAACATATTTTAAGTCACTCCAAGAGAGGCTACCTAACATGCAATGTTGTTCCCCTCAATAGGCCTCAAGGATTTTTATATGCAATCAAACCTACAATTCTAGATCAGTTAACTCGTTATCAAATCCCTTGGGAAGAACATGCAGAAAATCCACAGACACATCCATGTAATTACTTAATTATCTGGAAATAAAATAGACCTCTTGCGTAACTAGGGAGTCGTCGATTTTCGGATTCTTTTGAGCCGACTTTCGATTAAAATTTCAGAGGTCATATCAACTTTCGTATATGATCCCTGAAATTTTAATTAAAAATCGGCCAAAATAATTCCGAAAATCGACAGAACTTTAGTTACGCAAGAGGTCTAATGAGACTCATCATTTTTTGTATATTTTTCTTGAACCAATGCTACGCATCTCAGGATGTAGATGTGATCATATTTTCATATGATCGTCCGATGCAGCTTTATGCTTTATTAGAATCTTTGCATCATCATTCAACGGGCATCCATCAAACTTCAGTCATCTATCGCTATAGTGACAACAATTACAAAAATGCATATGCAGTCGTCTCTCACGATTTCCCGAAAGTAAGATTTCTAGAGCAAATCAACCCTCCTTATGATTTTCAATCACTTGTCATTAATGAAACATTTAGATCCAATTCATCTAACTATGTAACATTTGCAGTCGATGATATGATCGTCACCGATTCCATCGATTTTGCAGAATGCAGTCAGTTCCTCGAAAAAACCCATGCTTATGGATTTTATCTAAGATTGGGACAAAATATTGATGATTGTTGGTCGTCAGGTCAACATGAAGGAATTCCAGAACTCCATCAAGTCCAAGAACATATCTATTCATGGCAATTTAAAACCGGCATTGGAAACTGGGCTTACCCGAATACTGTAGACATGACGATTTATCGAAAAAAAGACTTAGAAAATCACTTTAGAAAAGTCTCATTTTCCAATCCGAATTATCTAGAAGATCAGTTCAATGAAAAAAATTTAGAACTCATAGGTCTTTGCTATGAAACCTCTAAAGTTTTAAACATCCCTCTCAATATCGTAAGCACAACAACAGAAACAAAACATATCAATCTTCCTACACGTATTCTTCTCGATCAATTCAATGCAGGACTTAAAATCGATATTACCCCTCTTTATCGATTTAACAATACATCAGCACATGTATTTACATATTTTCCAACTTTGGTTCCTCGGTATACCGGGAGTGAATCAAGAATCGGAATATGGCAAGGAGGCGCCCGCCATTTGAGCCAAACGAAATTGGCGCCGAAGCAACCCCAACTTAAGTAAGTTGAGTGATGCAGGCGGGCTCAAATGTTGTGGCTGTCCGACGACGCCAGAACCGATTCTTGATTCACGAGCGGTATAACGGCGTCCAAAAATATACCGAAAATGATTCAAGAATCGGGAAATGGAAGACGAAGCATTGCTTCGCCTAAAATAGCGAGTTTCTCGCCATTGGGCAAGGAGGCTTCTCAAAATTTGCATTCGGAGCGAGTGACCATTGCCCAATGGGCAAGGCACGAGTGAGAATCCGAATTTTGAGATAAAGCCGACACCGCCCAAAACCGATTCTTGATTTTTTTTCGGTATAAACGATCGAGAAAAAGAGATGTTTTACAGGTGAAGTTCACTATAATGCATCTATTTACGATCGTCGATTTTTGACCTTTTGACGCGCTTAAATCAAAAGTTATTTATCCTATTTGGCATAAGCTCTTTTTCTAAGATCCGCAAAAACTGATGATGATCAAAATGAAGCACATGAATCCACTCTCTTGTATCCCATCCACAAATCGCATCCATTAAACTTCCAAAATCAAAAAGAAAGATATCATCAAACTTATGCCAAAGTCTCTTTTGCAAAACTCTTCCCGAGCACCCCATCGAAGTGACAATCACCTTGTAGCCCGGAACTTTCTGAATGATTCCACAGCAATCCTTCTCAATACGATCAATCTCTAAATAAGAATTTTGAGCTGGAGTAGGAACAAATTGACAATCCGAACCAAACAATAATTCACGAACATAAGCCGGAATATTACAATTGCCCACAAGAACAGCACAACCGGAGTGTTTTAAAAACTTTAAAAATTCAAGACAAACATTCAATCGATTCGTCGCGCAATGAGCCAATGCAGTCATAGAATAAATATCTTTCATTTCCCCATTCCAGATTCCCGAAGCTAAATGCAATATATCAACACACCATTCATAAGACTGTTCATGATTTCCCGGGAACATTCCTTCTTCAAATCCTCCCAATTCCCGACATCCCAAGGGCAAACATTTGAGAACATTCGATCCATTGAACGCAAAAGCCTCCCTCATCTCTTTTTGCAAATCAGCATTCCATTGCTGATTACTATCATTTTGTCCATTGGCCAATACCACATCTCCATCTCCAAATCTCAAATAGATTCCTTTTTCTTGTTTAGTAATGATCTCCGTAATTTTACTTAAAGTTTCAACAGATTGATAAAAATGGAATGCTTGAACATCAAAAAAAACCAACAAACAAATTAAAAAAGACTTTTTTTTCATAATCATCACCAACATGTATAAATAGGAGGAAAAAAACCACCAATATTAGAAGTAATACCAAGTTTGTTCACATACATGACCCGATACTGACGAGCAGGCAACTGCAAAACAAAAGACCCAACCATACGTTCAAAATCAATGAGTTCTTCTTCCATTTTAGAATAATCAAAACTTTCAAGCATCTCTTTAAACAGCTTATAACGCATCGCAAAACATCCCGTAATCATATGTTCAGCGCAAGGATGATTGGGAGTAAATCGAACAAATGCATCAATTTCAGGATGATCTTCAACAAGCTGTAAAAAATCACGACAGTTAAACCAATATCTACCTGTGAGTTTAATGATCATATCATCATCTTTAAATTGGAAAAAATGAAAACCCTCGATCAAAGATCTTCCCTCATTCACTCCTTTATTTCTCAACCGATAATCATTCACATTCGTATAACAAATCTTGTCTGTATACTCTTCAAAGAAGGAAGGAGAACCAGGATGACAAGCCTCAAAAACGTAAGGCTGATAACCATATTCTGTAGTCATTTTGAGAGAAGCGATGTATTCTTCTTTTCTCATTTCATACCAATCAGAGATCAAAGCCGCTGTATGAATCACATAAATCTGAGAATCTAAAGAGAATGCTTTACAAGATAAAATAACCCAAAACAAAAAAGAGATTTTTTTCTTCATGAAATTTCTAAAAGTCGTTACGATGTTCTATACAGAAAATAATTCAAGAATCGGTTTTTGACAGCGCCGGCTTTTCTTCAAAACTCGCATTACGGAGAAGCGAAGCTTCGTCCTCATTTCCCGATTCTTGAATCATTTTCGATATAGCAATTTACTCTTTCCAAGTCAGCATGACAACAAAAAAAACAATCTCGTTTTTCTTACTCCTCTTCATTTATTCGCTTGAAGCTTTTTACGATCTCAATTTAGAGAAACTATGGGATTCAATTCCCGATATAAATCATCCAACCTTCGATGATTACAAGCGAATCGAGCTCTATTTACATACCCAAAGACCTTATTTAGAGGTGCTGAGCGCTGACAGTCGGTATAACCGCATCTTGAATTTTAAATTACTCGGCCCCAATCACGAAATGCCAACTTTTGAAAAATACAGTTTCAACGTCAGAGAAGAAACTTCTAAGCGTTGCATTTTGCTCTTTGGATCTTTCAATGGAATTTATTACGACAAAGTATACCTTGTTCTCAAAGAATTAAAAGACTGCGGATATAGTGGACATGTCTTAGTAAGAATCGGAGGCTTTCCGAATACAGAAAATGGCGGATTAAAAATCTGTCACGTTCCTTATGCTTTTAAAGTCGCCTTTTTACAAGAAGCTAAAAATCTCGGATACAAAGAAGTCCTCTGGATTGATTCCGCCATGCACCCTCTAACAAACCTTGAAACAATCTTTCAAAAAATCAAAGAAAACGGGTCCTTTTTCTTATCAGCCGGAACCCTTCATGATATGAATCCACTTCCTCGTCTTGAAGCATCAAAAGCGCTTGGGATCACACCCGAAGTCTATCCTTCCATTCCTCATCTTCCCGCAGGCATTCTCGGGTTCAACATGGAAGATCCTTTGACTCTAAGACTCTTAGAATATTGGCATCAGGCCACTGAACAAGTCATCCCTTGTATATCATGGTATCCTGAAGAGCTTAGTTTATCAATTCTAGCTTGGAGCTTAGGTTGTAAGCCTATCGGACAGTTTTGGGAATATTGGTGTGAAGAAAATTACGTAAAACAAGTCATACAAAACCGTCCCTTGTTACAATTTTACCTAGATATTCGCAGATGAAAAGTTTTCTAAGACAGCGGATCAAAAAACATTTGAAATGAAAATATTCACAATACTTGATAACTTACCAATATACCGAAAATGATTCAAGAATCGGGACTTGGGCAAGGAGGCTTCTCAAAATTTGCATTCGGAGCGAGTGACCATTGCCCAATGGGCAAGGCACGAGTGAGAATCCGAATTTTGAGATAAAGCCGACACCGCCCAAAACCGATTCTTGAATTTTTTTCGGTATAGAGACTTCAAAAGGTGAAGCAAAGTGAATAAAATTTTCGAAACGATCTATCGAACTCTGGGCGGCGAAAGAGCTCTTGCTACCGTTTCCCGATCTAGCGATCTGATGCTCGCAACGATCATCATTGCCATCATCATGATGCTCATCTTCCCGGTACCCCCCAATGTCATCGATATCCTCATTACAATCAACTTAGCTGTTTCGATTTCCATTCTTTTTGTGGCTCTTTATATTCAAAAAGCAGTTCACTTATCGATCTTCCCCTCCCTTCTTCTCATCACAACTCTCTACAGACTAGGCGTTAATATTTCATCGACAAGGCAAATTCTCTTACATCACAATGCAGGACGCATCATTCATGCCTTCGGAACATTTGTCGTCGGAGGAAACTATGTAGTTGGAGGCGTTGTTTTCTTAATCATCACCATCGTCCAATTCATTGTTGTGACAAAAGGTGCTGAGAGGGTTGCTGAGGTGGCCGCTCGATTTACCCTTGATGCGATGCCGGGAAAGCAAATGTCCATCGATGCAGACTTGCGTAGCGGAATCATTGATCAACAACAGGCAAGAGACTTAAGACTTGGGCTGACCAAAGAAAGCCAACTCTATGGAGCCATGGACGGAGCGATGAAGTTCGTCAAAGGAGATGCCATTGCAGGGATTGTCATCGCCGTGATCAACATCATTGGAGGGCTCATCATTGGGGTCTCTCAGCATCACATGTCGCTTGCTCAATCCGCCAAAATATATACCCTTCTTTCCATTGGCGATGGTCTTGTCACGCAAATTCCCTCTCTCATGATTGCAATCACTGCAGGTATTGTCACAACGCGTGTATCGAGTGATAAAAAAGACACAAACCTCGGAAAAGAAATCTCGGAACAAATCTTAAAACAACCGAAAGCGCTCGCCATTGCCGGAGGTGTTCTTTTCGGGATGGCGCTGATCCCTGGATTCCCGGCTTGGCCATTTTTAATTCTCTCATCCATTGTTGGTTCTATTGGGTTTGTCTTTTTAAAGAGCTCTAAAAGACTTGCAGCAAAAGCCGCTGCCGGCATTTCTCCCATGGCAGAAGAAATCCCCGGACATGCAGTCGTTGCCGGAGGCGCTGAAGAATTTGCACTCACTCTTCCTGTTGTTTTGGAAGTCGGATCTGCAATTTCTCAAATTTTGCGCAAAGACAAGCAAGGACTTACCTTCATCGATCAAATGATCCCCAAAATGCGCCATGCACTCTATCAAGATTTAGGAGTTCGCTTCCCCGGAGTTCACGTCCGTACCGAATCGCCCTCTTTAGAACCCTCCGAATATGCCATCCACCTCAATGAAGTACCGATTATCCGCGGGAAAGTCTTTTTAAAGAATTTGCTCACCAATGAAACCGAAGAGACTCTAAAACGCTACAACATCCCTTTCACAGTTTCCAAAAGCTCTTTTGGAATGCCGGCTCTTTGGGTCGATGAAAAATATCAAGATATTTTACAAAGAGCCAAAATCCGTTTTTGGACAGCACTTGAAGTGATCATCCTTCATCTATCTCGTTTCTATCGTCAATATGCAAGCGAATTCATCGGCATTCAAGAAGCCAGAGCCATGCTCGAATTTATCGAAAAATCATTCCCCGATCTTGTCAAAGAAGTGACAAGACTTGTTCCTTTACAAAAACTCACAGAAATCCTGCGTAGATTGGTTCAAGAACAAATTTCGATCAAAGATACAAGAACCATCTTGGAAGCTTTAAGCGAATGGGCGCAAAGTGAAAAAGACACCATCATTCTCACCGAATACGTTCGGTCTTCTTTAAAACGCTACATCAGCTACAAATACTCTTTAGGACAATCGATTCTTTCTGTCTATCTTTTGGATCCTGAAATTGAAGATCTTATTCGAGGAGCGATCAAACAAACATCGGCCGGATCCTATCTTGCTCTTGATCCAGACACTGTGCAAATGATTCTTCACTCTATGCGAACCACCATTCAACCGGCGCCTCAAGGAGCGCAGCCTCCCGTTCTTCTCACCGCCATCGATGTACGCAGATTCGTACGCAAACTCGTCGAAGGAGAATTCCCCGACCTACCTGTCATCTCAAACCAAGAAATCGTCCCCGATATCCGCATTCAACCTCTTGGCAGAGTACAACTTAAGTAAGGACCTGTCTCAAAAATACACATTCGCTATATCCCTTACACCTCACAAGGAGATTGTGTATGATTCTAAGAGTAGTTCCAGGGGCGACGACGAAGATCGATTTGGCAAGGTAGAAGCCAGTCCAAATCTTCAAAACCTAACCGCGCGCAGTATAGCATCGGTTTTTCAATTCTAAATGCATCAATAATTTCCGGAAGACCAAAAAGGAACCCCCGGGGTCATCACCTCTCGAAGCCGCGGAACAAATCGTTGGATGGACTTTTCCTGATCTTCTACCTCATAACCCAAAGAAAGTATCTCGGAGAGCTCTTGGCGAGAAATCGCTCGATTATCCACCAAAGCACGATTCTTAAATTCAAAATGCCTATCTCTTGGCTTATAAAAATTAAGCCGAATTTCAGATCTTGATACTTGAACCGGCTGCAATCCTTGTTTAAATACACATTGGTAAGGAGGCCACATAAATCCCTCACAAAGAGATGGCTTAAAAATCAACTTCGACGTTGGACTATCCCATTTATGAGGCAGCTCAATCATGCCTGTATTTTCAATGACAAGTTGATGATGCGAAAAAAAACGATTTCTCGAGGCATCGAAACAATCCGATGAAAAAACAATCCCCGGAGCATTCTGATATTTTTGTAAAATCGTTAAAACACTATCTCCTACGATCGGAAGAAGATATTCCTGCAAACCTAAACACACCATCCATTCCGTTTCTTGAGGAGTCTTGACATAAATAGCGTGTTCATAAGCCGTTGTTTCAATACCTAAAGCAAAACACGCCTGTTTCATCGTATCTTCACTTTCTTCCGACTTCACTATCCAAGGGATCAAACTCACTATGCCCTTACGAAGATACGGCGTCAAAACGCTTTTGATCGCTGCATTATTTGTCGTTAAATAAAGATAAAAATGATCAACACCAATCAACCGATGATATTCAATCCACTCTGTAACCCAAGATACAGAATCATTTTTCAAAACAGAACAAATCGACAAATGATGCTTTGGTTGACCGTGAATCGCCAAACTCCAAGACAAACAGATCATCAAAAGCCACTTCAACATACTTCCTCAATCAAAGAAAAGAAATGCTAGTAAAAATTTAAATATAAAGACACAAAAATCTTCAAAAATTAGTATAAGAAATAAATAGGCGCTACCTCACTATGTCAGATCCAAATATCTCCAATATCATGCCGATCAACAATCAAGCAGTGAATATCATTCGACAAGATGCGAGAGAAGCTTTAGCAAAAGCTGTCATCAGCGAAGGCAATTTGGAAGATTTTTTCGAACCGTCTCTTTTTAATCCGATGCTTCAAGCGCAAAGATTTCGTGATTTAGACAAATTAAAATCCCAAACACAAAAAGAAGCTATCGAACAGCCTGAAGAAGTCAAGATTTTAGATGTAGAAAATATCGACGAAACCGCTGCCCGCTTTCAAGGAAACAACCCTGAACTCAATCAACGAACTCTTCTCATTTTACGCGATCTCATTAAAGAAACCGACACTCCCGATGAAATCATGAGAAAACTTCTCTCTGTCTATCCGGATCCTGCACTCGCCGATGAAGCGCTTGATTTTCTTTTAGAAACAGCAGGAGAAAATCTACTACCCGCTTTAAAAGAGACAAAAAGAAAACTCAATGAAGATTTTGCAAGACAAATCAGAGCTGGCCGCAATATTGGAGCGCAAGCCAGAGAATTTGCAGCCGCAGGTCTTGGATCTCCAACGCACTTAAGAGACTTATATCGAGATATTACAGGAACAAGAAGAGATGCCCTTCACCTCTTTGATGAACTCACTGATAAATATCCTTACAACAAACTCAAAGCGATCATTTTATTTTTACTCCACTCTTTGGGGAGTGATCTAAAATCGAAAGGACCTTCCATTGATAAAGCAGAGCTGTTGCGTCTTATTGAGGATACAAAATCGCTTCAAGGAATCCTCGGAGTTTTTCGTTTTTTTCAATCCAGAATGAAACTTATATCTCGCCAATTTCTCTCTTACGAGATTCCTGAAAACCCCAAAATCCGCTTCGAAATCCTTTCGAAGATCTTTGTGAAATTCATGGCAGAAAGATACATGAATCCCGATAAAATCAATCAAGCTGCCAAAGCCTTAGATATCGAAGAAACTCTTCCCATTCAAATTGCAGTGTTTTCTCAGATGTATGAAGCGATCAAACAGGTGGCTCCCCGTTACTTTAGAAACATGCAGCATCGAGACGAGCTTGCTAAATGCCTCTCAGATGTCTTAGAAAAACTCGAAGATGCGCTCGAGGAAGAAAATCAAGAAAAAAAACGAAAAGGTAAATCTAAAAAAGAAGAATAATCTATGACCGATCGTCTGACTGAACTTTTAGAATCTTTAGGCTCTATTTTAAATCTTTCTTTAGTGCCGGATAAATATAACGCCTGCAGCATAGAAATCCCTCCCATCCGCATTCAACTCCAACTTGATTCCACACAAGAAAAACTTTTCATCTTTTCTAAAATCATCGCCATCCCCCCCGGAAAATTTAGAGAAAATGTTCTTCTAGAAGCTCTCAAAGCCAATGATCTTCCCGATCCAAGACCCGGAGTTTTTTGCTACATCGCGAATACAAACCACTTAGCTCTTTATCAAAGTTATCCTCTTTTCATCTTAAACGGAGAAAGGCTAGCAGGTCTTTTTGGAAGTTTTTATGAACTTGGGTCCTCTTGGCATGACTCCATTCAAAAAGGACAAATCATTCCGGCTGCGCCATCCACTTCAAAAATTCCTTTCGGCATGCGGCCATGACAAAAATTGATGAAATCTGGAATATCATCCAAAAAAAACCGCATCACGGAATCGCCATCTCACTCTCTTCCATTCATACTAAAAAAAGCTCCGGAGTGGGAGAATTTCTAGATCTCATCTTGCTGATTGATTTTTGTAAAAAAATCGGCTTTGACACCATTCAACTTCTTCCCATCAATGATACAGGACCGGAAGCGAGTCCTTACTACGCACAATCTTCCTGTGCACTCGATCCTTTGTTTTTAAGCTTATCATCGCTTCCCAATATCGGAGTGATGTCTCAAGAGCTCATCTCTTTTCAACAATATCTTCACCTTCCAAAAGTGGCTCTTTTAGAAATCAAACAAAAAAAACTAGCCTTTCTCTATGAGTATTTTTTAAAGACATTTCCCTCTTTTTCACACCATGAGGCATATCTTACTTTTCTCAAAGAAAACCCATGGCTTAAAGCTTACGCTCTTTTTAAAAGTCTAAAAAGAACACACCAGGATTCTTCTTTTTTAACATGGCCTGAAGAAGATCAAAAGCCGACAGATGCCTCGGTTCAAAAACATGAGACTTCCATTGCATTTTATAGCTTTTTACAGTTTCTCTCCTTTTCTCAAATGAAAACCGTCAAACAATATGCAAACTCTCAAGGCATTTATTTAAAAGGAGATATTCCCATTCTTTTAAGTCCTGACAGTGTGGATGTTTGGGAAAACCCCTCTTTTTTCAATCTCGATCTCATTGCAGGAGCGCCTCCCGATGCCTTCAATAAAGAAGGACAAAAGTGGGGATTTCCTATCTATCTATGGGACGTATTGCGTCAAAATCATTTTTCATGGTGGAAACGTAGGCTTCAAATTGCAGAAAATTTCTTTCACATCTATCGCATCGACCATGTCGTCGGATTATTTCGTATTTTTGCGATCGAAAAAGAAAAAACCGCCAAAGAAGGCTTTTTCATTCCTCACGACCCTCATCTTTGGCCCATTCTTGGAAAAGAAATTTTGGAAATGCTCATAGAGTCCAGCAACATGCTTCCCATTGCGGAAGATCTTGGAACGATCCCCAAAGAAGTAAGACCTATCTTAAAAGAACTCGGTATTTGTAGAACCTGCGTCATGCGATGGCAAAAAAAATGGGATCACGACCATTCCTATATCCCCTTCAATGAATACGAGCCCTTAAGCTTAACCTGCGTTTCTACACAAGACTCTGAACCGCTCGCTTTATGGTGGGCTCAATTTCCCAATGAAGCCCATCCTTTTGCAGAAATGTTACAGATTCCATACCAGGTGCCTTTAAATATAGAAACCCGGTTTACAATCCTTCAAAAAGCACATGCAACTCCAAGCTACTTTCACATCAACCTTCTTCAAGAATATTTAGCTCTTTTTCCAAACCTTGTCTCTCAAAATCCCGAAGAAGAAAGAATCAATATACCCGGGACCATTCTCCCCACAAATTGGACCTATCGGATTCTTCCCTCTATCGAAGAGCTTATCCACCATGAAGAACTTTGCCAAAAACTAGAGAGTGTACTCAAAAGAAGGCCCCATTGATCTACGGAGCCTTCTTTTGGGTACACTTTCTAATGATTAAAAATTTTAATCTTTATACGAAAATGATTCAAGAATCGATTTTGACAAGTAAAAATCGCTACTGACAATCTTGCAAATGTGATCGAATCGTTTCAATCGGTGTCAAACAAAGAAAAAGCTCTTTATCTTCTGAACCCACCACAGAAACAAGTTTCGTTCCTGAAATATCAAGTGTCATTCCGTGACATCGTTCCACGCCATGATGCAAAAACACAAAGGGCAACGACATTTTTTGGATGCGAAACTGATCATCCAAATATAGAAATCGATGCAAATAAGATCTGGTTGAGTCTGAATAGGAAACAATCTCATGAACTAACAGCAAATACCCTTCATCAAATACAATGGGAGCCGCTGACCCTCGAAAACGGGAACAATCCAAAGAAAGAGGCTCCGAGCACAATGTGGAATATTGTCCTGTATTGAGATCCGGAGTCACAAGGGTCAAGGGTTCATAAGAATGAATCAGCCGCAAATTTATTCCTGAACAAAAAGGAAGCCAATTTTTTTCATTCGTAGAAACATCTTTTCCAAGCACAATCCAATTGTCTATAGACCTCAATCCATCATCATCCAATAATCGACAAAGCACTGTTTGCCGTTTTCCCATTGGATTAAATCCTCTCATACTACAAGTCATCCAAGTCTCTTCTCTTTGATATTCAAACAAACGACAATCCTCTGGACCTTCGACACCAAGCGTAGGAAACCTCTCTCTCGGCATTTTTTCAATGATTTCCTTTTGAGATAAAACATGAAATTCCGGATCCAATTCCACAAAAAAACTTTTCATCCGAAAGATCCCTGAAAAATCTTCTGTATAAAATACTTTTCCTCTTTGTTGTTGATAATTCACCCCAAGGCAAACCAGTTGGTATCCTTGAGAAGTCGTAAGAATTGAACCACTGGCAGGAAAGTATTTCTTTTGCTTTTTTCCATCCAGGGAAGAGAGTTCCAAATCAAGAGCCATGAATTCGCTATTCTCAAGACGAGATGCATAATACACTAGATTCCGATGCGCATTTTCTCGAGTCCACTGAGAAGAGTTACGATCGCAAGAAAGATGGTTTGTCGCCCAAAACCCTTCTTTCCGAAATCGGGTATAATAGGCCGCAATCGAAATATCCTCATAGATTTGATCATCGGTGAGTGGAGGATCTTGAAAAAAACGGCATCGATCCGAACGATCCATCAAAAGAGCATGTTGTGCAAACAAATAAGAGAGGCTATTTTTTGAAGTCTTCCGATAATAAGTACTGATCTTTTGAATAGGGTCCGGGCGGTTTGGACATCGTTGAAATGCATCCAAGTAACACGACAAAGCACGTCCCCAATCTCCGATCTCCTCATAACAAGAACCCATCATGAGAGTTGAAAACCACAGTTCTTCTAAATCTCCGCCAAAATCCAATCGTTTTTGATACCAAACAATCGCTTCAGGCAACTGTTTTAAAGCTTTATATGTCTCTGCTAAATGAAAATAATGAGCTGTAAATTCTGGCTCTTTTGCAGTCAGGATCTGCAAACGCTCCACCTCTTTTTCTAAAAAAAGAGTCTCTCCTTCCAAGACAATGTCCTCTAAGCGGTCAGCACTTAAACCATCATTTCCTCGCCATAAAAAAGGCAAAGATTCAGAACAGCTCCAATCCACTGCCGCCACAAAAAGATGCGGCTCATAAGAATAATATTTTAAAGAACTCGAATGTTCCAAAATCGCATACACAGCATGCGTTAATTCATTTTTTCGAAAATTCTCCTTCCCCCGAAAAGACATCGTCGGATCCATCCAAAGAAAATAGGTATCCTCCAATACAAAATGAGAAGAAACAACCAAAGACATGGCAGCTTCCTTCGCCATAGAAAATGGATTCGAAGAAGACGGAGCCTCTTGGATAAGACTTAAATGACAACATTCTTGAGCCCAATGACTTACAATTTCTTTGGTCGTATCTTGACTTTCCAGATCAATAACGCAAACGGCATCCACAAGACCTTGAACACTCGATAAACATTTTGAAATCACCTGAGCATGATTTTGCGTCACCATCACAAGACAAATTTTCACTTCTCGCGCATAAGAAAAACAAACAAAACAACAAAGCAATATTCCTTTTAAGATCATTGAGAACTCTCTATGGGTTGCAATGAATTCATCAAAGCTTCTTTATCCAAAGTCGCAATCCACATTTCACAATCATTTTTGCCAAAAGCTAAATAAATCCGATTTCCGGAAACTACATAACCGGCGGGGAAAACAACATGTTTTTCATAACCGCCGGGGAAAACAACATATTTTTTTTCAACATTTGAATCCGTATAAGAGTCAAACCCAACAATGGGTTCTTTAGATATTTTGGTCATTGTAAAAGGAGGATCTTTAGAAAACGTATACGCCCCCATAAAATAATGATACCGTAGCAAATCCGAAGAACCTGAAGATTTCATCCGTTGGCTGGAATGAAAAAATGTCAGATACTCCCCATCAATGAGCATTGCAGGAGTTCCTCCTCGAGGCTCTCCCCAAGCCCAAGGAATCAAAGATTTTGTTTCCGAAAAAGTCACACAGACTTCTTTCAAAAAATTAGGATACACAATTTCATGAGGAACGATCGAATACACAAAAAGAAGTTTATGATTCCACTCAAAAGGAACCCAATTCTTCTGCCAAAATTGAGACGCATATTTTTGCTCGTGAGTGAGTATCTGAGCAAACGATAAAGAAAAATGATCTCCTTGTCGAAAAATTTCTGCTATATAGATATCTCTTCTTTCATGATAAGACGCTTTACAATCCAAATTATCATTAAACGTAAGAAACAAGCGATTCTGTATTCTAAAAATTCTCGCATCCTCTGATTGCGAAGGAGTCTTTCGACAAATGCTCAATAATTCAGGCTCTGAAATAGGATCAAAATTCTCATCCAAACAAACAATGCCAATGTAAGAGATCCAAAGATCCTTATCATCCATCACACGAAACACCAAAATAAACTCATCATCGATCTTCATTAAAGAAGGATTAAAAGCAGTTGGGTAACGGTTTAAAAAAATCCGTTTTGAGGAAAGAACCATAGGACTTGGAACTGATAAAGATCGTTCCTCTGCTAAAAGGCCTAAACACCACAAAAAAACAAAAAAAATCATCATCTCTCTATTTTCGTTAAAAGACGCAGCGCGTTTTGTAAACTGATCCTGCAAAAATAAGCATCATGATCTTCGATTCCCAAAGTCAAAATCAGATGTGTTTGATCATGGTCTAAACACATCCCGATGCAAAGCTCAACACCTTGATGTTTAAAAACAAACGGCCTTGAAATTTCTGTAATATTCCACTCTTGATCCAACCATACAAAACGATGCAAATAAACCCTTTCAAATCCATCAAGAAAAACAACTTCGTGCACAAGAACCAAAAATCCGTCTTCAAAAACAACAGGACCGGCAGACCCTCGAAATGAAGAAAAATCATACCCAGGAATCGATGACTGATGAACACGTTCACAACTTCCCGTATTTAAAAGGGGCATATAAATTGTCAAAGGCTCATAAGAATAGATCATAAAAAGCTGATCGTGATGCACAAAAGGCAGCCAATTTTTTTCACATCGACGAGGATCCGGTCCCTGTAAAGGCAAAAATCTCTCCACATAAAAAGATCCATTTCTTGGGATTGGCTCTAAAGAACAAAAAGAAATTTGAGGAGATCCCATTGGATTCGTATCCGTTGTCGTACAAGTAAAACAAAAGTCATGATGCCATTTAAAGAGACGACAATCTTCCAAGCCATCAACGAAAGATGCGCATCTTTTTAGGTGAGGCGGATTTTCTAAAATTTCTTTTTGGGAAAGGAGCTGAAAATCTTTCGAGTATTCAAGAAAAAAATTTCTCGTTCGAAAAATACCATCTGAATCGTACGTGTGAAAATCTCTAGCCCCCTTTTGAACATAATTGACAAGACGACAAATCACCCGATAACCATTCGAGGCCGTGATGATCGACGGATTCATTGGGCGCCAAACACGATCTTCTCCAAGAAAAGGCAAATCCATTTCAATCGGGAAAAATTCCGCATGAGGCAACGGTTTTACATAAAATAAAAGATTCCGATAGGTCTGAAATCTAAGTTGGAATGACACATCTTTTTTCACAACAAGATGGCTGCACGCAGCATAACCATCATCTTTAAATTTTGTATAATAAGAAACAATCGAAAGCTCTTCTTCAAAACCATAATTCTGAAGCGGACTTTTATCATAATACCTTTGATCTTCCAGCCAAGGCAAAAGAGAACCAAATTTGGCAAATAAGTAGGCAATATCATTTGCATTGCAGAATCGATAATGAGATGCTAAACGCTTTAGAGGTTCGGATCGATTTGGATTCAAATGAAACGTTTCTAAATACCAACAAAGAGCCTCGCTCCACTGATTCAAAGCACCATAACAATCAGCAATCATCAAATGAGAAAACCAACATTGTTCCGAATCCCCTTGCAGTTCTATACGTTTTCGATAAAACCGAATCGCTTCCTCATACTCTTCAAGAGCCTGCTTGCTTTGAGCCAGTAAAAAAAGATGATCTCTATTATGAGGATCGGAAAGCAATGCCTTTTCATGTATTTTTACCTTTTCAAGGAAATTCTCATCGACATCAATCGAGATCGATTTTATTTTCACCGTCCTCGAAGGACAAATGGGAGACTTTAATTTAGAAAGACACGAAGAATACGAAGAAAAACATCCATTTTTCTCTAAAAGAAGATATGCATCTTGAAACAAAGTTTCTTTCGAAAAAGAAGAATCGATTCGAAGAACCATATTGGAAGAAAGAGACAAGACATACGTTTTCTCACGATCAAAATGTTGACTTTTCACCAATTGATCAATGGATTCCCATGGCTTTTCATCTACAATTACGCCCGGGATTTTTGTTTTTTGCAAAAACTTCTCTACTTGAATCTGATTCGATTCTTTCAAAAAAAAATCATAGACGCAAATCGCATCCGCAATCTCTTGCACACTCTCCAGACATCGCAAAAGATTCATATCATTCTCTTCTACAGTTACAAAAAGGCAAATCTTCACATCGCTTGCAAAAAGAGAAAGTAGAAAAAATGTAAAAAGGCTGAAAGATCGGTTCATTCTTCTTGAAAAATTAAGGGGGAAATTTTGCGAAACGAACAAATCTTTGTAAAGCTTTTTCTTCTATACCGGAAATGATTCAAGAATCGGGAAATGGAGGACGAAGCATTGCTTCGCCCGTAATGCGAGTTTCTCGCCATTGGGCAAGGAGGCTTCTCAAAATTTGCATTCGGAGCGAGTGACCATTGCCCAATGGGCAAGGCACGAGTGAGAATCCAAATTTTGAGATAAAGCCGACACCGCCCAAAACCGATTCTTGAATTTTTTTCGGTATATACAAAATAGCACGATCTCACTATCCTTAAGAAGCATGAAGAAGATCAAAATCAAAAATTTCACCATTGGCAATCAAGAGCCTCTTACATTTATCTCAGGACCTTGCGTCATTGAAAGCGAAGATCACACTCTTTTTTGCGCTGAAAAACTCAAAAAAATGTTCTCCCACCACCGATTCTCTTTCATTTTCAAAGCAAGCTACGACAAAGCAAACCGATCTTCCATTCATTCTTTCCGAGGTCTCGGCATTGACAAGGGACTTAAAATTTTAGAAAAAGTACAAAAAGAATTTGATCTTCCTGTAACAACCGATATTCATTCTCCCGAGGAAGCGAAAGTGGCAGCAGACGTTTGCGATCTCATCCAAATCCCGGCGTTTCTATGCAGACAAACAGATCTCATTATTGCTGCAGGGCAAACAAAAAAACCTGTGAATGTGAAAAAAGGGCAGTTTTTGGCCCCTTGGGACATGAAAAATGTGGTCACAAAACTCGAATCTGTGGGCTGCGAAAACATCCTCCTTACTGAAAGAGGGGTCAGCTTTGGCTACAACAACTTAGTCAGCGACATGAGATCGATTCCCATCATGCAAGAATTGGGTTATCCCGTGTGCTTTGATGCATCCCATTCAACACAGATGCCAGGAGGGCTTGGCTCTTCCAGCGGAGGCGATCGCAAATTCATCCCGACACTTGCCAAATCCGCAGTTGCCGCAGGATGCAATGCTCTTTTCATCGAATCCCATCCGAATCCTGCCAATGCAAAAAGCGATGCATCGACCGTCTTTCCTTTTGAAGAGCTTGAAATCTTATTAGATCAGATCGAAAAGCTCTACGAGGCAATTCTATGCTGTCCGAGCGCTACATCTTAGGTATTGGAAGCTTTGTCGTAGGCGCCATTGCCTTATGTCTCTTTCTTTGCTCGCTTCGTCCCTCGAACATCACCGCATATAAAGAAATGATGCAGCAAAATAAAGAAACTCTCTCCTTACGAACCCTAGAAAGATATCCTACCTATCAAATCCGCAAACACACTCAAAAAGAAATTTGGAAAACGAATCGATCTAAAACCCCTTGGATGCAACTAAAAAGCGCCTCGTCCAAACTCACCTTAAAACAAAAAAAAAATCAACTCGATATTATTGAAGAATTGAGCGACATCTCTTGCTTTCTTCAAACACAAGAAACTCCCATCCAATGCTTTGCAATTTCAGGCAATTACTATTATCCAAGCCATCAACTGATCCTGCATCAAGTCGAATGCATCTCTTCTTCTTACTATTTAAAAGCAGATCATGCAACGAAAACGCAAGATCAAATCACCTTTTCAGACCATGTACATATCTCTCATCCTCTAGGACAGTTAAACACAGAAAAAGCAACCATCTATGATATTTCCAATAAGCACAAGTCGCATGAAATCATTTTAGAAAATAAAGTACATGCAAGCATTGAACGTCTATACCGAAACAACTTGAAGAATCGGGATTTCGGCAAGAAGGCTCCTCAAAATTCGCATTCGGAGCGAATGACCATTGCCCTAGGGCAAGGCATGAGTGAGAATTCGAATTTTGAGGTAAAGCCGACGCCGCCGAAAACCGATTCTTCAAGTTGTTTCGGTATAAATGAGAACATCTCAATTGCATCGGAGAATGCCAAATGCATTGTATCCCCTACTTTTTCCTTACTTCCTTCTGAAGAAATTCAATTTTCAAAAAATGTAAACATCCAAATTGACTCAAAAGAAGAATTTCCCATCACTGCAACCGGGGACATTGCCATTTATAAAGCAAACTCCTTCACACTGTACCCCGAATTTCCTAAAATCCATTGTCATCTCTATTTACAAGCAAAATCCCCCATCCATTTAGAAACTCAGAAAATCCAATTTCGATTCATCCAAAAAGAGCTGATTTGTCTTCAACCCAGAGGCTTTGTTACAATCAACGACAAGCCTGGATTTCTCGTTGCAGATGAAATGCATTTCAATACTGAAAACCAATCTTTGATCTTCTCTTCGACATCTTCTCAAAAAGTACTCTTTTGGCAAGATGGGTTTTCTTTAAGCGCCCATGAAATTCAAATTGAAAAAAACCCGATCACCAAAAAAGAGACCATCCAAGGCATCGGAGATACCCGTTTTCAATTGACTCGGGAAGAAACAACGATCATCAACTCGATTATTTCGAAATATTTATAAAAACCTAAAACAGTTATGACCCTTTTAAAAGTTAAAAATCTCATCAAACAGCTTGGAGGAAAACCCATTGTCAATGGACTTTCTTTCACCATAAATCCCGGAGAAATTGTAGGTCTTTTTGGCCCCAATGGCGCAGGTAAAACAACCGCTTTCTATATGATCGTAGGCCTCATCAGTCCAGATCAAGGCAGCGTCTTTTTAAAAGACACAGAAGTCACCCATCTTCCCATGCATAAACGAGCGCAAATGGGTCTTGGCTATCTCACGCAAGAGCCGTCCGTATTTCGAGAATTAACTGTCGAAGAAAATATCTTATGCATCTTGGAGCTTCTTCCCCTCTCAAAAAAAGAGCTTACCGTAAGACTGAATCAACTTTTACAAGAACTTCACTTAGAACATATTCGCAAAAAGAAAGCATCTACACTCTCGGGAGGAGAAAGAAGGCGTCTTGAAATCACAAGATCTTTAGTCAGAGAACCCTCGCTTCTTCTTCTCGATGAGCCTTTTGCCAACATCGATCCCCTGGCAATCGCCGATGTGAAACACCTTATTTCCGTTTTAAAACAAAAAGGAATCAGCGTTCTTATTACCGATCATAATGCAAGAGAAATCTTTTCCATTATCGATCGCGGATATCTCATGCAAGAAGGAAAAGTCTTTTTAAGCGGAACAGTAGAAACCCTCCTGACTCATCCGGAAGCGAGACGAAGCTACCTCGGCGAAGATTTTCGTCTTTAAAACAAAAGTCATTCTCGCTATACCGAGAAAAAAAGGGAAGTCCATGAACATCATTTTTTTTCTCGGCAAAAGGCAACTAGAATACTACACGCTTGCGCACATCAAAACCCGAGAAAAGTATCTACTTGTCGCTCTTCTTTTTCAAAAAGACATTGCTTCCCTTTCTCAAAAATTTCTCTCTCAATTTGATGCAGTTCATGAACTTTCTTCGATCACAGAAGACCTTTTGGCTGAATTCGATCTTCAAGAAGTCATTGGGCAAATTCAAAACTACATCCAACGAATCCATCCCAATCAAATTTGCATCTTATGTCAAGATGAAGCAAACGTCCTTATTGCAGCAGCTGCAAGAGCACACTTTCATCTTAAAAATGGAGCAACCTTCACCGAACTTGAGCCTTTTAAAGATAAAATGCTCATGAAACAATATCTTCAAAAAAACAATCTAAGAACGCCTCGCTTTATGCTTTACGATCATTCCTATTCTTACGAAGATCTTTTTCACTTTTTCGGAACCCCTTTTATCTTAAAGCCCACCTCTTTAGCAGCAAGCATCGGAACTTATAAAATAAGCTCACTCTCTGACTATGAAAATTTCAAAAAAGAACAAAAATCCACGAAAAATCTCTATGAAGCTGAAGAATTCATCGATGGGAATCTTTACCATTGTGATACTTGCGTAAAAAACAAAACCATTCTTTTCAGAGAATGTTCTTTATATTCTTGTCCCAATCTCGATTTTCAAAAAGGACTCCCCTTAGGATCCATCCCTCTTCTTCATGATGATCCGCGCTTCATCCGCTTATCCTCGTTCGCTACAGAAGCTTTAAAAGCGCTCGGAATGCCGGATGGATGCTCTCATATGGAACTCTTTATCAATACGAAAAATGAAATTGTTTTTCTCGAAGTCGGTGCGAGAGCTCCGGGATCTTTTCTCCCCAAAATGTACCAAATCGCAACAGGGAAAAACATCTTAGATATCGATCTTCAGGCACAATCAGGCATTGAATGGACTCAAGCCCCTCCTGCTGCGATCCATTGTTTTTATTTCAAATTCCCCATTCAAAAGGGGATTGTCAAAAAACTCATCGAACCCAAACTAGAAAGCCAAGCCGAAATGACTTGGTTTGTGAAACCCAACGATGAAACAAAAGCTTCTCAATCAAATGCCGATTTTGGAGCGATTCTTTTTGTAAAAAATCACGATGCCAAAGCTTTAGAAAGAGATTTTGCAATTTGTTCAAAGCACATCGCGATCCATTACGAGTGACGCTAAGCAATCGCTATATTTACTTCCACCGCATCCATCTTGATAACACGGCCTGCAAGACATTGATTGTGCAATCACTCGAGCATGAGGGTTTCGCCAAGGACCCCAAGTCACATCGGATGTTGGACCAAAAAATGCAGTCACCTTCTTTTTTAAGGCAGAGGCTAAATGAAAAGACATGGAATCTACACAAATGAGCTTCTCGCAAATCGCAATCAAAGCTCCGAGCTCTTTTAAAGAAAATTCTCCCAAAATAGTCTCTACATCAAATCCTTTGGCAATTTCTAAAACCATTTCTTTCTCATCCAATCCAGGACCTGAAATGATCACCACTTTCTTTTTCTTTTGTAAACAAAGCTCTACAAGCTGTCTCATTTTCGCAATCGGCAAACATTTAAACTTCCAGCGCGATGTTGGATGAATGAGAATGAAAGGATCCGGATAGCGGGATCGTATTTTATTTTGAACTATTTCATCCACATGAAAAAACAACTCTCGATCTTCTAATTTTGGAAAAATCCCAATCCTTCGAATCGCATCCAAATTTCTCTCGACTGTGTGACGCAATCCAGGACAATGCTTCACTCGATGCGTAAACACCTTTTTTTGCCAAAAACCCTTTGGATCAAACCCAACCTTGATTTTTGCATTCGACACGAAAGCAATCAATGCGCCTCGATCCCCTTCCGTCAGATTGATCACAAGATCATATTTTTCTTTTCGAAACCTTCTTAAAAGAGAAATTTCATACAAAATGCGTTTTCTTAAAGAAGATTTTTTAATCAATCGATCATATCCTATTAAAGAAGAAATCGCAGGATGGCCTTCCAACATCGGTTTCGCATCCTCATAGACATAAGCATCGATCTTGGCATCGGGCATCGCACGTTTTAAAGCATCAAATACCGGAGTTGTCAGCAAAACATCCCCTAAATGACGCAGCTTCACCACCAAAACTCTCTTCACACTTGATAGATCCGGATAATTCCCATAAGTCATAAAAATAAGATACCATTTCTCAAAGAATTTCGTGAGATTTAATTGCGATCTGCTTTAAAATGTAGACCACTTTTAATTTAGGAGACTATTTTTCATGGCAAACACAGCAACTCACACCGTTGAACAAACCCTGTCCATTATCAAACCGGATGCAGTCGGTCAAAATCAAATTGGGAATATCATTGAATATTTTGAAAGAGAAGGCCTGTGTATTGCTGCAGCTAAAATGCTCCATCTATCCGAGACTCAAGCGAAAGCATTTTATGCCGTCCACAAAGACCGTCCTTTCTATAAAGAACTTGTTGAATTCATGATGTCAGGACCTGTTTTAGTGATGGTTCTTGAGGGTGAAGATGCAATCGCTCGCAACCGACAAATCATGGGAGCCACAGACCCATCCAAAGCAGATGCAGGCACCATCAGAGGCGACTTCGCAACAAGCATCGATCGCAATGCCATTCACGGATCCGACAGTGCGAAAACAGCAAAAGAAGAAATCGCATTCTTCTTCCAACCAAATGAAATTTTCACTCGCCAATGAAGATCCTCTGCTTCAACCAACCTCCGGAAGATTTTGACCCCAAAATACATGCCGCCGGTTGTTTTCTAGAATGCAACCAAGAAATTCTCTATCTAAAACGATCCAAAAATCGTGAAGAAGCAGGAACTTGGTGCATTCC
This sequence comes from Chlamydiota bacterium, assembly GCA_027451825.1. GTDB lineage: Bacteria > Chlamydiota > Chlamydiia > Chlamydiales > SM23-39 > DAIDHZ01. The sequence goes on along the minus strand of DAIDHZ010000021.1, from coordinate 8,295 downwards.
GGGAGGAAAAATCGAAAAAGAAGAAACTCCCAAAGAAGCAGTGATCCGCGAAGTTTTTGAAGAAGTAGACATCGCTCTCAGCGAGAGTCAACTTATTTTTTTAGGAGTCCTCTACATGAGACTCCCTCACCTTGATTATACCTTTTATATGTTCCATCAAGCCTTTACCTCAAAACCCCCTTTCAATCTCAATCAGGAACACTCTGAAGGCCTCTGGATGGCACTCTCCGAAATCGAAACTTATCCCCTAATCCGGGGAGGAAAAGAGGCTCTTGACCTCTATAAATCTCAGATTTTAAAAAGTTTCAAATAACTAAAACGCAACACGTTAAGACATAAAACAAGCAGTCAAAAAGACTGATTGCTAAAAAATGGTTGCTTAAAGTCATTTCATTCATTTATAATCAAACTAGATTTATGAAAAACACGAGCTACAAAAGTCTTCCAACCAAAAAACTCCCCAAAGCAGATAGAGAGCTTGCTGTCTTGCTGGGTTTGATCGAACTTTACCTAAAAACAGGCAAGCCAATCGGGTCTCACACCATTCAAGAACAAGGGTTTGAATCTTTAAGCTCGGCTACGATCCGCAACTATTTCAGCAAGCTCGAAGATTTAGGATACCTCCACCAACAACACACCTCGGGAGGAAGAATCCCAACAGAAAAGGCTCTTCGTCTTTACGTAGAAAAATACAAATTTCAAGGCGTTGTCGAAAAAAAAGAAGAAGATCTCTTACAAAAAGCCTTCCAAAAAGAGACAAAAGCGATTGCAACCTTACTCAACCAAGCCGCAGAAACCTTAAGTGAAATGACTGAATGCGCCGTCTTTCTCTCATCTCCTCGTTTTGATCAAGATTTTATCCAAGACGTCAAACTTGTTCAAATCGATCCTTTAAAAATCCTCTCTGTCATCATCACCGACTTTGGATTAATCCGCACCGAAACCATCTACCTTGAGAAACCGGTCACCCCGTTATTTTTACGCACTACGGAAGAATATTTTCTTTGGAGAATGACCAAAGGAGAAAAACCCCTTTTTCAATCCGATTTCGAAACAAAACTGGCTCAAAAAATTTACAATGAAATCATGGTGCGCCATGTCGTAGGATACGCCAACTTTCCAAATGTAGAAATTTTTAAATGCGGCCTTTCCAAACTTCTTTCCTATCCGGAATTCAATGATGCAACAGCACTTGCACACAGTCTCTCTCTTTTAGAAGACGAAACTCAAATGCGATTTGTTTTAGAAAAAACAGCGCAAGAAAACAATCTTTCTGTCTGGATCGGCGATGAATTATGTCCTCATATCCCTCCATCATCCAACTGCTCCGTGATTGCAATCCCCTATCGAATCAATCAAACGATCGCAGGAAGCATTGCCCTTTTAGGCCCTACAAGACTCCACTATCGCAACCTATTTGGCCTTATGCAAATGTTTAGCGAAAAAATCAGCAAATCGATCACCGACTCTCTTTACAAATATAAAATCACGTTTAGACAGCCAACAAACGTTGAAAAATTAATTGAAAACAAAAAAACACTATGAATGAAGAAACTTTAGCAACTAAAGAAGAACCCATCATCCAACCAAATCCTGAACCTCAGGAAGATTGGAAAAACAAATATCTCCACGCACTTGCGGAGATGGAAAACATGCGAAAACGCATGCAAAAAGAAAAACATGAGATGACTCGGTTCAGCCTTGAGAGCGCCGTCGCTCAATTCATTCCAGCTCTTGATAATTTTGAAAATGCTCTTCGCTTTGCAAAAGATGCGGCTCCTGAAGTTAAAAATTGGGCCATCGGTTTTGAAATGATTCTCTCTCAATTTAAAGAAGTTCTTCATAGCAATGGAATCACGGCATTCCATTCGGAAGGAAATCTTTTCGATCCGGAGCAGCATGAAGCTGTAGAGATCGTTGAAACATTGGATGCTCCTGATGGAATGATCATCCAAGAATTTACAAAAGGCTACAAAAGCATGAATCGGACCATTCGAGCTGCGCGCGTTAAAGTGGCAAAACACCCAAGCACCGCGGCACAAAATCCACAAAATGAGTCCCCAGAAACAATTTAAAAAAAAAGAGAAAAAAACTATGACATCAAAAAAGAAAAAAATCATCGGTATTGACCTTGGTACTACCAACTCTTGCGTTTCCGTTATGGAAGGAGGATCTACAATCGTTATTGCGAATGCTGAAGGATCCAGAACAACACCATCCGTCATTTCTTACAAAGGAAATGAAAGACTCGTTGGAATTCCAGCAAAACGCCAAGCCATTACGAATCCCGATAAAACGCTCTACTCCTCAAAGCGTTTTATCGGTCGTAAACTCAACGAAGTGCAATCAGAAATTGCAACAGTTCCTTACAAAGTTACAAAAAACGCGAATGGAGATGCCGTTTTTGAAATCGACGGAAAAATCGTCTCTCCTGAAGAAGCCGCAGCTCACATTTTGATCAAAATGAAAGAAACTGCAGAAAGCTATCTTGGAGAAAAAGTCACAGAAGCGGTGATCACTGTTCCTGCGTACTTTAACGATTCTCAAAGACAATCGACCAAAGATGCAGGGAAAATTGCAGGCCTCGATGTCAAAAGAATCATTCCGGAGCCAACAGCTGCAGCCCTCGCCTATGGTCTCGACAAACTTCACACCGACAAAAAAATTGCAGTCTATGACCTGGGAGGAGGTACATTCGACGTATCCGTCCTTGAAATCGGCGATGGCGTTTTTGAAGTGCTTTCCACCAATGGAGACACTCACCTTGGAGGAGACGATTTTGACAATAAAATCATCCACTGGATGCTCGATGAATTCAAAAAAGAAACCGGTATCGATCTTTCTAAAGACAAAATGGCTCTGCAGCGTCTTCGCGATGCAGCGGAAAAAGCAAAGATTGAACTTTCTGGAACATTGACAACAGAGATCAACCAACCGTTCATCACAATGGATGCAACAGGCCCAAAACACTTGGCGCTCACACTTTCTCGAGCAAAACTCGAAAGCTTGTGCCATGACCTTGTTGAAAGAACGGTAGAGCCATGCCTCAAAGCCATGAAAGATGCCGGCATCTCTCCAAGCGATATCGGAGAGGTCATCCTTGTTGGAGGTATGACAAGAATGCCTGTCGTACAGCAAAAAGTAAAAGAGATCTTCCAAAGAGAGCCTCATAAAGGAGTCAACCCGGACGAAGCTGTGGCGATCGGCGCTGCAATCCAAGGGGGGATCATTGCAGGTGACGTAAAAGACGTTCTTCTCTTGGATGTTGTTCCTCTAACACTCGGAATTGAGACACTCGGCGGCGTGATGACACCGCTCATCGAGCGCAATACCACAATTCCAAGCCAGAAAAAGCAAGTCTTCTCAACGGCATCCGATAACCAACCGGCTGTCACCATCGTTGTTCTCCAAGGAGAAAGACCGATGGCAAAAGACAATAAGGAAATCGGACGATTTGATTTGACCGACATTCCGCCGGCTCCTCGGGGAACACCTCAAATCGAAGTGTGCTTCAATATCGATGCTGACGGTATCTTGCAAGTCACTGCCAAAGATAAACAATCCGGGAAAGAGCAAAAAATCCGCATCGAGGCAAAATCAGGTCTTACTGATGAAGAAATTCAGCGCAAAATCAAAGAAGCTGAACTTCATGCAGCAGAAGATAAACAAAGAAAAGAAGAAATCGAAGTACGTAACGAAGCCGACACGCTTTCCTTCCGTGCTCAGAAATCTTTGAATGAATACAAAGATAAACTGCCTGCAAATATTGTCAGCGATATCCAAAGCCGCATCGATGCTTTGAAAAAAGCATTAGAAGGCCAAGATACAGCGCAAATTAAAGCTAAAACCGATGAACTTCAACAACACATGCAAAAGATTGGAGAAAACTTAAGCGGCGCTCAAGGTCCTGGGGCAGCTCCTGGTCCAGAAGCTAGCGGTCCTCAAGCCGGCTCTAAAAAGCCTGATATTGAAGAGGCTGAAGCCGAAATCATCGACGATCATAAATAGCAACTGCTCATAAAACTTGAGGTAGTCGAACTCCGACTACCTCTTTTTCAAAAAAAAAAAGAAAAATATAGACAATCGGGATGTTACGCTAACGCTCCTCCCCCGTTGCCCAGGTGACCAGATTCTGGCTTCGATAACCGGTCGTGCGAATGAAATTCGCCACGAAGTTGGCGACCTATTTGCACGACTGGTTATCGAAGCCAGAACTCGGTCCCCAGGGCAGCGGGGGCGGAACGTTAGTGTAGCAACCCGACTGTCTATATTTCTCTCTTTTTTCAAAAAAGTTTTTTACTAGCCATACGCAACTCGATCTTTCTTGGAGATTTTAAAAAACGAATGTGCGAAACTCTTTCGCATTATGAACTCTCTTATTTCTGAAATTTGCAATTATGCCCTCTATATCTGCTGTATTTGCATCCTTGCCGGAAATATTTTTCTATCCTTTAAAACCAGATTCATTCAAATTCGGCTTCTTCCTCATCTCTTTCGAATGGCTGGAACTCTGTTTTCTCGAACAACAAATCAAAAAGAAGGCAATCATACAATCCTGCCTTATAAAGCCTTATTTACCGCGATGTCGACCACCCTTGGAATTGGAAGTATTGTGGCTCCAGTGATTGCAATTCATATGGGAGGTCCCGGCGCATTGTTAGGATTTCTTTTAACCTCTTTCTTTGGAAGCGCATCTACTTATGTTGAAGTAAATCTTTCAATACGTTCTCGGGAAAAACTTGCCTCAGGACAGATCATGGGCGGTCCCATGCAATATCTGAAAATGATTGTTTCAAAAAAAGCAGCCGCATGGTACGCCCTTTGCTGCGTCATTCTCATGCCTGCCTGGTCCGGAGCCCAAGCCAATCAACTTGCCGCGATGTTGAGCTCTCCTCTTCTTGGAGACTATCAAATCCCCACTTTCATTTCCGGGCTTGTCGTTGCCCTGCTTGTAACAGTTCTTCTTATTGGAGGAATTAAAAGGGTTGGAGCCGTCGAAGCAAAACTCATTCCTGTTAAATTCATCCTTTACGTGGGTGCCTGCCTTTTTATCCTGCTATCCAATGCATCCAAGTTGGGAGATGTCATCAGTCTCATTTTTTCATCTGCATTTTCTCCTTATGCAATGGCAAGCGGAACTCTTGTCGGAGGATTTGTCAGCGCATTAAGATGGGGTATTTTTAAAGGAACGCAATGCTGTGAAGCAGGTCTTGGCACGCAAACAATCCCCCACTCCATGGCGGAAACCAAAGATCCGGTCACGCAAGGAGCTCTCGCCATGTGTTCAACATATGCGTCCGGATTCATCTCGTTTCTCTCCGGCTGCGTATCGATTATCACCAATACTTGGCAAGACCCCTCATTACCACTTGGGATGAGTATGGTAGCCGCATCTTTTAACATGTATTTCGCTTCTTTTGGCATCATTGGAATTGCCATCTGCGCCGTCATTTTTGCTTTTGGAACCATCTTAGGCAATGGATACAACGGAAGCCAGGCGTTTGGATATCTAACACAAAATAAACGCCTAAAATACTTTTATCTTTTTACCGCTCTTATGATTCTTTTTGGATCTATTCTTGATGTAAAGCTTGTTTGGGCATTTACAGATATTATCCTCGCTTTCATGGCGCTTCCTCACATCTTTGCGCTTGTAGTCTATGCCTTAAAACACTCCAAAGAATTAGAACCCTCTGTTGAAAAAGAATCGACAAATATAGCGTAAGACGCTTACTCTTTTTTTCTTCAAAATAGAGGCTTCATGAAAAAACTAATCTGTCTTCTTTTAAGCGTCCTTTCTCTTTCTGCCAGCAATCTCGAAGTTCCAAAGCTAACTCTCAACGCAAATGCAACGATTTGGAAACCTGCTGACGAGCTTCAACTTAAAATTGGAATTGTCACACTCAATGCTACAGCAGAACAGGCGCTCTTTGAAAATAGCATGAAAATGAATACCGTCGTCGCTTTCATCGAAGAAGCAGGGCTTACCAAAGACGACTACGAAACAAGTCATTTCTCAATCAACCCTACATATACACCAACTCCACATCACCCGCCTCATGATTGGAAGCCCAGCATTAATGGTTATGAAGTAACAAACACTCTCCTCATCCACACCGACAAATTGCATCTCATCGGGAAAATCATTGACCTTGCCAACCAAGCAGGAGCCAATCAAATTTCAGACATCCGTTTTGGACTTAAAAACCCAAGACAATACTGGGCAGAAGCACTTGCAGCTGCCGGCGCCAATGCCGTTCACGATGCAGAAACCATTGCAGCCTCGACCGGAGTTCGGCTTGTCAGAGTCCTCTCCATCTCTTTACACAACACACAAGTAAACACAAGAGAGCTCAATGTTGGAATGGCAAGAGCGTGTGCAGCCAGACCCGATACCCCAATTGAACCAAGCGACGTCTCTTTAACTGCAACCGTAAGTCTCGTCTACGAAATCAATTAACGAAGAGCATATATACCCGTTCCAGTTCAAAGTCCCTGTTTCTGCAGCGTCGGATTTACCCTAAATTTTGTCCCGCTTCCATCACTTAAGCTTTTCAAGTTGAGTTTCCTCAGCGCCGGCTACGCCTGATCCAAATTTAGGGATCTTCCTTGCAGAATTCAGGGACTTTGAACTGGAACGAGTATATACCGCTCGTGAACGCCTGCTCGGGCGCAATCCCATCCCTTCAGGGGGGTAGCTTAAGCTTCTGCAATGAGCGCCGTAGAGAGGCTGTGAAAAAATTCAGGGTTCGTCGCTTTTCGGAGAATTTTTGGCCGCAAATTGATCAGATAGCTCGGCTAACCCACCCCTGAAGGGATGGGATTTAAGCTTCGAGCCGCCCGTTCAAGGGAGTTCTTCAATCTGCTTAGCAATCACTTAAACTTATTTAAGTTGGGTTGCGGTCTGCATCGGCTCCGCCTGATTCAAATGACGGGAGCCCCCTCGCTATATTCCGATTCTTGATTCACTCGTATAAATCACTAAAAACGAGTAATTTGCAATTAAACCATAACATAATTAAATTGAATATAATTAAACTTTTATTTTATAATTGTTTATTATGATTATAAACTACAGACAATTACTACCTCCTCAACTCCAATGCGTCTCTAACAATTGGAAAGGCAGCACAAAGGCAGCAATCGCATTTATAGCAGGAACCTGTATTGGCATGGCCGGTCATGCCATAGCTTCACAAAATGTAGAAGAAAGGAATAAAGACGATCTTCTTCCATATTCGACAAAATTTGATCATTGGAAAACAATGTGGGAGCAACGATGCGCCGTGGCCCTTCAATCTGGATCTGATCATAATGGAGCTTTCAAGCATTCTACTCCTGAGATACACCGCATCCTTGGTATGATAAGAAGGGGCTCTGCATTGAAGCCTTTATTTGTAAGCGATGTAACAAAAAAAGATCTATTTGAAATTATCGATAAATTACATAAAAGAAGGAATCAGATAGAAGTTCTGATTTTAAATGCACATGGATCTGAACTATCCATGGATTTTCAATCCAAAGATCATGCACTCATTGAATGCCATCTTGCTCCCATAGTACTATCGACAATACTGTTGACTAATTGCGAGACCGCCTTACTTTTTCTTCTTTGTTGTTGCGCGAAGCACCTACTATCTTCGCTTTCCACATTCCCTCCTCAAGAAGAGCAAAAAAAAATGTTCAAAAAACTAGCTCCAGGAGCAACCGTTATACTAAAATCTTGCTCAACGGGTAAAGATTTTGGTCCATTTTCCAGTATTGCAAAAACCATTTCCACCTATCGTCCTGATATAACAATTATTGCACCAAAAAAAGACACAAACGAATTTGACATAGATTTTTCGACAGGAACAGCAAAACTTATATTAACGAGCAGAGATGCCACGGGAACGCGCATGCAGGAAGATATTACCGTATACTTTAGAGATGGAAAGCAAATTCACTCCTATACATTACCTTTTTGTAGTTCTTTCATTGCACAAAAAAAGGAATTTGACGAGTTTGTTTTAAATTACAAACCATCTTTTTATGAACCTATCGTAGCAAGAATAAAATGGAAGAGTAAAGCGTTGCTTCGCCAAATAACGAGTTTCTCGCCATTTGGTAAGGCAACTCCTCAAAATTCACAATAAGGGGTCGTCCAGCAATATAATTTTCACGTTCTAAAAGAATCAGCATCTTCCTTTGCACTTCTCTGTGGTGCCTATCTCCTAAGTAATACCATTTATCAAAAATAAGTTTTAATTTTTGCCCAATCTCTCGAACAGAGTTGTTGGACAGCGCCTTTGCCAG
>DAIDHZ010000020.1 GCA_027451825.1 Chlamydiota bacterium | reverse complement strand
TTGGAGTAGTAATGGTTGTAACGTTGCTGTTGGAATCAGAGAAATGACTCTTTCAAGGGTCCATTTTGAAGGGATTCCACCAGAGATATCTACGTAACAATTTAGCCACTTACTAAAGTCTTCTCCCACTGCTAAATAATGCATTTCCTCCCAATTTGTTGCTCCACATAGAACGGTTGTAAATGCAATGAATAAAATAGTGGTTACTGAATGTCGTGTATTACACGATATTTCCCTAGGATCTTCAACTTTTTCAAGAATCGCTATCCAAGGTGCGTCTGCTTGTGGGTGATGAAATGTCTTTGGTTGAATATGTGCTGGCACTTGTCCCTTTTTTTGTCCCTTGAGAATACTCCTTTTGGGTCAAAAAATCTGCCACAACTTTCTCTATATATTCAAAATTTTGTTTTAATGCTCAGTCACCTGCCAAAAGCTGAACAAATGAACAAACCCAATACTCCTTCCAAAGTGATCCTTAAAAGGAAACAGAGAATAGTTTTACTTTTCCATTCCATCTGAATGATTTATACCATCCAAAAATCGGCTCTGGCATTCAAACCCGATTGAGTCTCTTTGCATATTTAAGCTGGAATCCAATTTTGATTATTTCAAATAAGGCCTCCTACCCGATTCTTGATTCACTCAAATTACACAAGAACAAAACACAAACAACTAAATCACACAAACATAAAAAATGATAAAATTAAATAATTTATAACAAAATAGTTTAAATGATAAAATGAAATTATAAAGACGGAGTCGTATGACCAAACCAATAGGCGGCCCAGGCCAGCCTTCGCCCAAACCCCCATCACAGTCCTTTGTCAGCAAGGTAACCGAAGCAATTCGAGATATTGCCACTCCCATATTTGAAAAACTTGGGAATTTTTTCTCTAAAACGCCAACTCCATCTCAAAGAGATGGAACAGAAATGACACCGATAACGCCAACATCAAAAGCACAACAAAAAAAACCTCCTATAACAAGTTTTGTCCTTGACCACGCTCTCGTAAATGATGGTGCTACAATTCCAAATAATGTGACACACCTTACGATTTCTCAAGTTGATCTTACCAATCTTAAAATTCCAGAAGGCGTTCAAAGCCTTGACCTTACAGGATGTAGAATCCCGCCAGGATTTAAAATTCCAGAGAGCGTGAAAACGCTTACCCTTGACAGATCTTTGATTCCGTCAGGATTTCAAATTCCAGAGAGCGTGCAACACCTTTCCCTTGAAGGAGCTTTGATTGAAGAAGGCAATGACAACGTTGCTTTAAAACCTTCAAAATGGTATGAAGAATTGGATTCTCGATTTAAACCGCCACAGGGCACCTAAAAGATCTCACCGTAAACGCTGGGTCACCTTCTGTAAAGAAGTCAAAAAGCGCTCAACATCTTCTTTGGCATTATAAACACCGAAGGAAGCTCGGAGCGCTGTTTCAAGGCCGAAGCGGCGCAAGATCGGCTGAGCGCAAAGATGGCCGCTTCGAACTGCGATGCGATCCAAATCCAAAAAAGTCGCTACATCTAAAGAGTGTAAATCCTCAAATGCAAATGTAAGAATAGGTCCCTTGTTGGGAGCTTGTCCGATGATTTTCAGGCCATCGATTGATTGAACACCTTGCATTGCCATTTGAAGGAGAGCATCTTCATGGGCGGCTATTTTTTCTCGACCGATTTCTTCGATAAAATCAAGCGAGCTTTTAAAGGCAATCACAGAACCGATGATGGGAGTACCTGCTTCAAAACGAAGCGGAGGCGCTTGATAAGTGGATAACTCAAGATCAACCCTTTCGATCATATCCCCACCGCCAACGACGGGAGGCATTGTTTCGAGAAGCTCTTTTTTCCCGTAGAGAATGCCAAGTCCTGTAGGGCCATAGCATTTATGAGCCGAAAAGGCGTAGAAATCCACATCTAAAGCTTGTACATCGAGTGGTATATGAGGCGCTGCTTGCGCGCCATCAACGACGATGAGAGCGCCTACTTTATGAGCTTCTTTCGCAAGTTCTTGGATGGGGTTGATGGTACCTGTCGCGTTCGACATATGACCGACAGCGACAATCTTTGTACGCGGGGAGATTGCACCTTGCCATTGCAAAACTCCTCGATCATCAACGCGGATAAAGCGAAGTTTGGCTTTTGTTCTTTGAGAGAGCATTTGCCAAGGGACGATATTCGAATGATGCTCCATTTCAGTAATGAGGATTTCGTCGTTCGAAGAGAGTTCTTTAAGCCCAAGACTTTGCGCAATCATGTTGAGAGCGTCTGTTGTCCCTCTTGTAAAGATGATTTCTTCTATATGCTTTGCATTGATGAAGGTTTTGACTGTTTCTCGAGTGGCGTTATATTGCTCTGTTGCTTTCAGAGAAGAACGGTAGATCGCGCGATGCACCGTTGCATAATCATTTGCATAAAAAGAAGAAATCGCATCGATCATCTCTTTTGGTTTATGCGTTGTTGCCGCGCTATCGAGATAAACCCAATCTTTATTTTTAGAAAAAATAGGGAAACGCTCTTTCATGGGAGACATTCTTTCAATTCCTGGATAAATCCTTCAATCAGATACTCATGCGCTTTTTCTTTGGAAAAGCCACGCGATCGAAGATAAAAAAGCTCTTCATCATTCAGCTGAGCAATGGTTGCTCCGTGAGAAGCTTTAACGTCGTCTGCAAAAATCTCCAAATTGGGTTTTGCATAAATTTTGGAGTCATCGCTTAAAATGAGATTATTACTTAGCTGATAACTTTCTGTTTTTTGAGCTTCTTTATGAACGTAGATTTTCCCTTCAAAACTCGAAAGAGACGATTTTTTAGCAACGGCTTTAAAATGCTGTCTTGATCTGGCATTGGGAGCGATGTGTTCAACAATCGCATGAACATGGCTTTTACGATCGTCATCCAACACCGTAAGGCCTTTTAAAACCGCCTCGCTCCCCTCTTCTTGAAGCTGGATGTGGATGGAATTTCTCACCATTTCAGAGCCTTCTGAGTAATAACGATATTGCAAGCGAGAAGATCGTTTTAAAAAGCTTCGAAAGGACTGAAAAAGAATCTTCTGTTTCTCCACACAAGAATGGACATCCAGTTCCGCATTTTCATCTAAAGAAGTTTCGAGATAACAATTGCCTACAGAGCCTTTCAGCCGATTTCGTTCAATCAATGTCAAAGAAGAGTTTTTACCCATCGATACAATCAGCCGGGAAGAAAGAAACGAGTTCTCTGTATTCACATGATAGATATGAATTGGCTCTTTTACTTTCACTTGAGGAGGGATATAGAGAAAAGCTCCTTTTCTTTGCAAAGCGCCGTTGATTAAAGCCAAAGGATCTTTTTCTTCTTTCAACAAACGAGCTCTTCGGTTCTGTAAAAAAATGCCAAAGGATTTTTTTGCTTCATCTAAAGACAAAAACAGAACCTCCGAAGGAAGCAAAGAATGCTCTAAAGAAAGAAAACCATCGACAAAAACAATCCGAAATCCGGTAAAAGAAAAGGGTGTTTTTTCTTGAAAAGTCGCAAGTTGCGGCCATGCAATTTTATCGAGAGCCACATATTGAAAGGCTTGCTTTTCACCGTCTAAAAAGCCGCTTTCAATCAATCGATTCCAATATTTTTGCCGGACCAAAAACCAATGATCTTTCGGATCTAAAATCTCTTCAAAATAACTCTCAAGCATAGCCCTTCTCTTCGAGCTCAAGAGCAAGTTCAGGCCCGCCGCTACGAACGATCTTTCCTTGAGACAATACATGGACAAAATCAGGCTGAATATAATCCAAAAGTCTTTGATAATGCGTGATGATGAGAAGAGATCTCTCTTTCGATCTCATTTGATTGACTCCCTTTGCAACGATGCGCATTGCATCGATATCAAGCCCTGAATCCGTCTCATCTAAAATGGCAAGAGATGGCTCAAACAACGCCATCTGCAAAATCTCATTTTTCTTTTTCTCTCCGCCGGAAAAACCCTCGTTTAAACTTCTTTCTTTAAACTCCTCCGCCATTTCCATCTCTTTCATTTTCTTTGAAAGAAGCACGTCGAACTCTTCTTTTGTCAGAGGCTCTTCTTCTCTTTTCTTTCTTTGCGCATTCAAAGCATGGAATAAAAATTCCTGATTCGAAATTCCTCCGATTTCCAAAGGATATTGAAAGCTCATGAACAGTCCGAGAGCAGCCCTTTCTTCCGGTTCTAATGCAAGAAGGTCTTGTCCTTTAAAAAGAATCGTCCCTCCCGTCACCTCATAGGAAGGATGGCCTGCAAGCACTTTGGCAAGCGTCGACTTCCCGGCGCCGTTCGGTCCCATGATCGCATGCACCTCTCCTCGTTTTATAGAAAGAGAGAGCCCCTTTAAAATGGGCTTATCCTCAATCGAGGCTTCTAAGTTTTGAATTTCAATCAAATCATCCAACGGAATTCTCCAGTTTAATCGTGAGAAGCCTCTCTGCTTCAACAGCAAATTCCAAAGGAAGTTCTTTGATCACTTCCTTGCAAAAGCCATTCACAATCATATTGATTGCATCTTCTTTAGAAAGCCCTCGAGTTTGTAAATAAAAAATCTGCTCTTCATTCATCTTTGAAGTGGAAGCTTCATGCTCCACTTGAGCGGTTTGGTTTTCTGCTTCGATGTAAGGGAATGTATTCGCAGAGCATCTGTTGCCGACAAGCATTGAATCGCATTGCGTATAATTTCTAGCTCCCTCTGCTTTTGGAAAGATTTTCACAAGGCCGCGGTAGCTATTGGCTGATTCATCCGCCGAAATCCCCTTAGAAATAATGGTCGATTTGGTGTGTTTCCCAATATGGTACATTTTCGTACCCGTATCTGCCTGCATTTTACCATTGGTCAGAGCCACCGAGTAAAACTCACCCACCGAATGATCGCCTCTTAAAATACAGCTCGGATATTTCCAGGTAATCGCAGCGCCCGCTTCCACTTGCGTCCAAGAAATTTTCGAGTGATCGCCTAAGCAAAGACCTCGCTTCGTGACAAAGTTGAAAATGCCCCCAAGTCCTGTCTTCGGATCCCCTGAATACCAGTTTTGCACCGTAGAGTACTTAATCTCAGCTCTTTTATGAGCAACAAGCTCAACAACGGCCGCATGAAGCTGATTTGTATCATAAGCCGGCGCCGTACACCCTTCCAGGTAGCTTACATAAGAGTCTTCTTCAGCGATGATGAGGGTTCTTTCAAACTGTCCTGTTTCTTTCTCATTGATCCTAAAATAGGTCGATAGCTCCATCGGAGATCGAACTCCTTTCGGGACATACACAAAAGATCCATCGGAAAAGACGGCAGAATTGAGCGCTGCAAAAAAGTTATCCCCAATCGGAACGACAGATCCTAAATATTTTTCAACAAGCTCTGGAAATCTGCGGACCGCCTCGGAAATCGAACATAAAACAACGCCCGCCTCTTCCAATTTTTTCTTAAAAGTCGTTCCCAAAGAGACGGAATCAAAAACCACATCGACAGCAACGTTCGTCAGTCTTTTTTGCTCATCCAAGGGAATCCCAAGACGCTCAAATGTTTTTAAAAGCTCAGGGTCCACTTCATTCAAGCTCTCAAGACTTGGCTTACCCTTTGGCTCGGCATAATAAGAAATATCTTGATAATTGATCGGCAAATATTTGAGATTGGCCCACTTAGGCTCTTTCATCTCTTGCCATTTATGAAACGCCTTCAAGCGAAATTTTAAAAGAAAATCAGGCTCCTGCTTTTTATAGGAAATCTCCCGTATCGTCTCCTCACTGAGCCCTTTAGGAAACACATCGGACGCTATGGGCGTCACAAATCCATATTTATACTCCCGAGAGGAAAAAAGTTCTTGATCCACAGACATAATGGGCTGACATTTTACACAACTTCCCCCTTGGCCGTCAACCAATTATAAATAATAATAAAATTAATTAAAGATATTAATATAATATTAATTAAAAGGGTGGTCATGAATAAACATACAATTCCATTTAGATCTAAAATTGAAATGTGCAATGAGATCGCTCAAATTATCTATCACCTCCACCGCGGAGAAAAATCAAAAAGCGAGACTCTCATCAAAGATTTAAAGGTACGCTCTCTTTATCTGGACGATACAATTCAAAATGATGTTCTTGTTTTTGCAGAACAAATCCTATTTCAATATGCCTATGATCCTTGGCACTCAATCACACCCGAAATCCAAAAAGCGGCAGATCGGCTCATCGAAGACCTTGGGTTTCAACCTCAAATCTCTAAAAGCCTTCGTCAATTCCTTGAAAAACACACGCCATGAAACCTCACTCCCGGTATACCCGTTCCTGTTGAAAGCCACCCAAGGCACAACCTCAAGGACTTTCGGGAGCCGGGCTTTCCACAAAAATCTGACACTCTGGGTGAAAAACCAAAAGACGCCGTCGATAAGAAGAAAATAGCTCATCTGCGCAGACGCGATCACATCCTGCCGAGGAAGAATCGGCCGTGCTATGATCTAGTGACTGCCCTAGAGAGCTCTTTTCTGTAGGCAAAGAAGAAGATCTCTTTCCTTTTTCTAAAACAGATCCTTTAACCCAAGAGCGTTTGAAAGCGTTTTCCTTAGGAACGGAAAGATTCGCGGTGCAAGAGGGTAAATTCCTTGCCGCAAATGGGGCAGATGACCCAGCCAACCCACCTCCGAAGGTGCGAGATGGAGCTCCAAGCTGCCCGTTTAATCGACGAAAAACAAGATCAACAGCTTGTTCAATCTTCACCTGATTATCAAATCCTACCGTGTGCAGCACTAACTTCATGGCGCCTAAAGAGGCTTCTCGAAAATAAAGATCTCTTCTAGGAAGAGCCATTAAAAATCGCATCTCGGCTCTATACAAACGCATCTCGCTCTGATTCAAAGAAAGCTCACTAACGACACCCCTAAATAATTCTCGCATCGGATATAAATAAGAACCATTATTCTCTTGAAATGAGAAAGAAACAGCCATAACACGCAACATGATATATAGAAAAAATTTTAAAAACACCAAAGCCCATCAAAAATTTCTCAAGAAACATCTACCTCCTTTTAGTGAACTCATCATCTCATGGAATGCAAATCGCCCCACCCAAGGACAATACCTTTTTTACGTAAGAGTCTTCATCAATCACTGGTCTTCTTGGTTGCTTTACGCCGTATGGGGAAGCAATGGACAAATGAGTTTTTCTGAAAACATAGAAAATATAAAACTGCATCAAGACACTCTAGAAATCATAGAAAAACAAGCGACCGGATTTCAGATCAAAATCATCACCGAAGGGAACGCTTCTTTCAGTCAACTGCGCTCTCTGCATGTTTATGCAAATGGCCAAAAACAACCCACACCAAAGATCGATGAATTCTCTTCCCTATTGCTTCCGGTTTCCGGGCTTTCTCAAATGATTTTACAACATCCTCGCAATCAAGATCTTTGTTCTCCGACAGCAACGACAGCAGTCGTCCGATATCTCACAAAGAATCCCTTCATTGATCCTCTTGAATTTGCTCAAAAATCCTACGATCAAGGCTTTGACATCTTTGGCAACTGGGTATTCAATATCGCACAAGCAGCCGCCGAATTAGGGAAAGGATGGAATTGTTGGGTGGAGCGCTTAGAAGATTTTGATTCTCTCTATCAAAGACTTCTTCTTGGAACTCCGGTTGTTGTCAGCGTAAGAGGCCCTTTGCAAGGAAGCGCTCTTCCTTATGCAAAAGGGCATTTAATCGCAGTGATCGGATATGACGCCACGACAAAACAAGTACTTTGCATGGATCCCGCGTTCCCTGAAGATTCCAAAACGTTAGTTCGCTATGAACTTTCCAATTTTATGGAATCCTGGGAACGAAGAAACAACATTGCCTACATTTTTGAGCGAACACCCAACGTTCGAAAAGGTTTGCCCGATTGAATGTGCGCTTCAATTTCTTCCAAGGATAAATGTTTTGTTTCCGGAACATAGCGTAAAGAGAACAAATATCCCAAGATGCAAAAAATTGCATAACAAGCAAATGTAGGACCAATCCCGATGCTATGAAGCATAATGGGAAACGCCGCTACGACAAGCGTATTAAACAACCAATTGCTTGCAGCTGAAAAACTGGCGCCCTGACCTCGAACGGCAAGCGGAAAAATCTCCGGCATCATCACCCAAGGCAATGGACCTAAACTCATCGCAAAAAAAGCGATATATACAAAGACGCAAATGGCAGCAATCCAGCTCAATTGATCCAATCCAAAATAAGAAATAAAAGCAATCACGCCAAGGCTTGCCGCGGTGCCCAAAAATCCCAAAAGAAGAAGCGGTCTTCTTCCCATTCTTTCAACCCAGCGCATTGAAAAAATCGTCATGAGCACATTTAAAGTTCCAACTCCAACGGTGGCAAGAAGAGTTGCTAAGTGAGAACCTAATTGCAGTTTATTAAAAACAGTCGGAGCATAATAAATGATCACATTAATGCCGCTCAACTGCTGAAAGAAAAAGAGCATCACTCCCAAGGAAAGACAAGGCATCACTTTTTTTGAGACCAAAATTTTCCAAATTGATCGCTTCTCTTGGCGAATGGCCTCTCCAATTTCATGAACGTCTTTTTCAGCTCTTGACTGAGAATACTTGCTCACTCTTCCTTTATACAAATGAAGAAGAACTTGTTCTGCTTTCTCTTTGTGCCCTTTCATGCAAAGCCATCTCGGGGTCTCCGGTAGAAAAAGAGCTCCTACAAACAAAATCGCTGCCGGAATAAATCCAACTCCAAACATCCATCTCCAAGAAAGACCAAAATCATTCGATGCATGCAAGAAATTTAAAACATAAGAGCTCAAAATTCCGATTGTGATTGCAAGCTGAAAACAAATCACAAGCTTCCCTCTGACTTCACTCGGCGTTGTTTCTGCAATATAAAGAGGGCTAACCACAACAGACATCCCGATACTAATCCCTAAAAGCAATCGAGCTGCGCAAAGAGCCGAATAGGATGTTGTCCCAATAATAAGCACAATCGCAAAAGAAAAAAGAAGAGGAACCAAACGAAGTACTTGAAGACGGCCCACCCAATCACAAAACCGTCCGGTTACAATCGAAGAAAGCAAAGCTCCAAATGGTAGAAGCCCCATCATAAACCCTGTCTGATGAGTATCTAAAGAAAAATCTTTTTTAATCAACTCAATCACACCGGACATGATTCCCTCATCAAAACCGAATAGAAAACCGGTTAATGCAGCAATCATCGCAATCAAATACATGAACATAATCACACCTTTTTTCCCCTAATACCTCCTTTTTTTTTATTCGCCAATAAAAAAACGATTCTAAACAAATATTGCTTTCAAATCCATTTTCAATAAAATGAGGTCTATGAAGAAACTTTACTTTCCTCTCTCCTTATTACTATTTGCCGCTCTCTTTGCCGGAGACCACCGTTTTTCTCAAAACGCACGAAATCGTCATAAAGACATGCTCCAATATTTTTCAGAAAACCCTGAAAAAACAAAACCTCACGATCTTTGGCACCGAAAATACATGCTCGATTCTTTAGATGGCCGAAGAAATAAACTTGCAGATCTCGGAACGACCATCGATGCAGCTTATGTGACCGATTTATTAGGAAATCCCGCGGGAGGCAAAGCGCGGGGCTTTGCCTATGACGGCTCCTATGGAGTTTCTCTCAACATCAATTTTTCTCAGCATGGAATCAAAGGATTAGAGCTCTTTAGTTCTTCTGCCTGGCGAACAGGAACAAACCTTTCTCGAGATAAAATCGATAACCAGTTTACCGCCTCTCAGATTTACGGATCTCAAACAGTAAAACTTGTTGAACTCTATCTCTTACAATCCTTTTTCAACGATCGCTTCATTATCAAAGCAGGAAGACTTTGCGCAGGCGACGACTTTTTGGCGTCTCCTCTCTATTGGCAATTTGTAAACAATGCATTTGATGGAAACCCTGTTGCCATTTTCTACAACATTCCATTCACTGCGTATCCGAATGCCACCTGGGGGGCCTATCTTTTTGCAAAACCATGGGACTTTCTTTCAGCAAAAGTTGGAGTCTACAATGCAAATAGCAAAATCTCTCAAAACAAATACCATGGAACAAACTTTACTTTTTCAAGTACAGATGGCGTTGTTTGGATTTCCGAATGGTGTGTTTTAATAAACCAAGGGCCTCAAGATAAAGAAAAACTCCCGGGAAACTATAAAGTGGGAGCCTTTTATCTCACCGGAACCAAACACAAATTTTTAGGCGGAAAAGAACACGGAGATCCCGGACTTTATTTTCTTTTCGACCAAATGATTTATCGTCCTAAATATGCAACGACAGATCAAGGGCTCACGCCTTTCATCTCTTTATTTTTCCAACCTCAAAATAGAAACCAATTCCCCTTCTTCGTCAACGGCGGATTTGTCTTCAAAGGACCCTTTGAGAAAAGACCGGACGATGCATTTTCCATGGGCTTTGTCTATGGGAAATATAGCGAAGATCTTGCAAAACAAGAAAAACAAAATCATGAAAAGCCACAACAAGCAGAAACGGTGTTAGAAGCGAATTACTGGGTGCAAATCACTCCATGGTTTTATGTGATGCCGGATATTCAATACATCATCCATCCAAAAGGAAGAACTGAACATCCGAACGCACTTGTAATCGGCGCTCAAATCGGCTTAAACCAGTGGTAAAACATTTGCCTTTAACCCACAGAGGAATTTTTGATTTTATTCCGTACATACAGGAGAAATCTCTCCTAAAAAAGATCGAATGGTTTTACGAAGCCCCTCTTTCAAAGAGACCTGCGCCCTCCATCCAAGTTCTCTTTTGATTTTTGAGCTATCAATGGCATAACGAAAATCGTGTCCCGGGCGATCCGACACAAAACGAATGAGCTTGCGATATTCCGAAGGATCTTTATGAGTCTCTTCTGCTAAAGCCTCAATCAGTAAAGAAAGAAGCTCCACATTCGATAATTCCGTATCGCCCCCAATGTCATAGGTCTCCCCTTTCTTTCCCAATTGCAAAATCTTCCAAATCGCTTCTGCATGATCATCCACGAAGAGCCAATCACGAACGTTGCTCCCGCTTCCATAAATCGGCAGCTCTTTTCCTAAAAGACAATTTTGAATCATGAGTGGAATGAACTTCTCGGGGAATTGATAAGGACCATAATTATTACTACAATGAGAGATTGTATAAGAAAGTTGATACGTGTGCGCAAAAGCGCGAACAATATGATCCGATGCCGCCTTTGAGGCAGAATAAGGAGAATTCGGATGGTACATCGACTCTTCGTTAAAAAAACCGGTTTTCCCCAAAGAGCCATACACCTCATCCGTTGAAACATGATGAAAATGAACACTCGGAAACTGCCTTAAAGCATCCATTAAAGAAGCAGTGCCCAAAACGTTGCTTTGTAAAAAGGGCTCTGAAGAGACAATGCTACGATCAACATGCGTTTCTGCAGCAAAATGGACAATTGCATCCACACCGCTTGCAAGAATTTTTTCAAGAAGCGTCCGATCACAAATATTTCCCTGCATAAAAAGATGGCGGGGATCTGACAAACAATCTTCCAAACGATCTAGATTTGCAGCATAATTCAGCATATCCAGGTTCGTAATTTTGCCTTGAAAAGAAGGATTTCTTAAAAGAAATCGGACAAATGAAGAACCAATAAAACCGGCTCCTCCCGTCACTAAAATATGATCTAATTTACGGATGCGCATCGAATCTCCATTAAAAACTCTTCCAAAGCATCTTCCCAGGAACGGATGTTCACTTGAAATGTTTTTTCTATTTTCTCTGTATCCAATACAGAATAGACAGGTCTTTTGCATACAGAAGGAAAAAAACTGCTAGGCACTTCTCTTAACAAAACAGAGGAGGTCTTCGGATCCATTTTTTCTAAAATCTCTTTCATCTTAAAGCCAAATGAAAACTTCGTTGCGATCCCCTCATTTGCAAAATGATAAATACCTTTTTGAAAAAATTTACAAATATGCAAGATGACAAGCGATAAATCTTTGGCATATGTTGGCCGCACCCACTGATCATTCGATAAAAAAATCTCTTTTTTTTGTTCAAACAATGAAAGAAGTTTCGCCACAAAATTTTTCCCACCCACTCCAAAAATAGAAGAGGTGCGAATGATGCAGGCATCCGGATTTTCTTTTAAAAGAAGAATTTCTCCCTCCTCTTTTGTCTTCCCATAATAATTGAGCGGATTGAGTAAAGCATCTTCTTTAATGGATCGATTCAAAGTTCCATCAAATACATAATCTGTTGAAATATGAATGATTTTAAGATTCATTTGCCGAGCTATTTTTCCAAGAAGAGAAGGACCCAGCGCATTCACTTTCCATGCTTTTTCTTTTTCACTTTCAGCAAGATCCACCAAAGAGAAAGCAGACGTATTCACAATATGTGTAATATCCGGATGTAAAAGCATGAACTTTTTTAAAGAATATTCATCAGAAACATCCGCCTCTTCACGAGAAGATCCAATGCAATGCTCTCCAGCCATTCGAACAAGCGTCGATCCTAAAAGACCGAAAGATCCTACCACCCAAATTTTCATAAAATTTCTTTCCAAAAAGAACTTTTCAAATCTCTTTGTGAAACCATCGGATCTTGAGTCGGCCATGCAATGTTTAAATCGGGATCATTCCATCGAATCGATCTTTCTCCCAAAGGATCATAAATACTACTGACTTTATAAGAAACCAATGCAGTATCGCTCAAAACACAATATCCATGTGCAAATCCAACAGGAATAAAAAACTGTTCATGAAGAGTGCTTTCCAATACAACAGATTCCCACTCTCCAAACGTCGGAGAATTTGGACGAATATCTACGGCAACATCCCAAATGGTTCCTTGAAGACAGGTCACCAATTTAGCTTGACCGGGATGATTTTGAAAATGAAGGCCTCGAATCACATTTTTTTGAGAAAAGACAAGATTATCTTGTACGAAAGACACATCGATTCCTTCTTTTTCATACAAAGGCTTGCGAAATGTCTCTAAAAAAAAACCCCTCTCATCTCGAAAGATGCGAGGAGATATAACCTTTAATCCAGAAATACGAAGAGATCGAATTTGCATCTCTTACATTTTGATACAGTCAAGATTTTAATCCAACAATTGTCGCATTACGGCCTGTTTCTTTTTGCCTACGATAAGAAAAACACTCTTCCGGACTGCAAAAAGAACAAACACTGCTGATTTCAATATTTTTTTCTGAAATGCCGCATTCAACCAGCTGTTTTTTACTAATGGCCCAAAAATCAAAATAATTCGGTTTTACCTGATAACTCCAAAAAGACTCAGGGAAATCCTGTTTATAATTTTTGTATTCTGCATGATCTGGTCCCAGTGACGGAGAAACACAAACAAGCAAATTGTGCGGCTGAGTGCCTATATCTCGATGCATGGCTTCAAAAAGACGCGCATAGATATTCTGCACACTTCCTTTCCATCCTGCATGGACAACGCCCACTGCCTCATGAACAGGATCATAAAAAATCGCTCCTTGACAATCTGCGTGAGTCACTGCAAGACCAATTCCTTTTTCTGTAGTAAAAAGAGCGTCTGCAGGAGTGATTTTATCTGCATTCTTGCTTGTCACTCGAAAAACATTCACACCATGATTTTGTTTTGCATAAACCACACTCGGAAGGTTCAATGTTTTACGAACCACTTCACGATTCATCTTCACATGATCTGGAAGATCTCCTACCGCATCAGATAAGTTCAAAGATGAAAAATGTCCTTCACTTGATCCACCTTTTCTAAAAAAAACACCATGAGTCACGTGTGGATATTTTTCCAAAAGATCAAATTCCAACCACTCTACTTTGTCTTTTGCAAATTCCATAAAGCAAATCCTCCAAAATCAATGACAGCCTTTTACCGATCTATCAAATTTTGAATTGTCTGAACAGAATTTTTATCAGGGAGCAATATAATATCGAGAGAATCAAGAATCAGAATATGGCGAGAATGAGCTTAGCCATTTGAGCCAAACGAAGCCAAATAGAGTAAATAACTTTGAATAGAGCGCCAAAATGTCAAAAATCGACGATGTAAATAGCATTGCTCTCCACAAATGGAAAGCAATGCAAACTATCGAAGAAACTCTCTTTAAAAAGAGGATTCTCTTTCGCTTAAATCGAAGGCGCTCTTTAGAAAGAAGAAGGTTTTTGTGGAGGATGATACGAATCAAACCAAGATCCTTCCCATAAATGAATAGCAAATGTCTCTGGCCTGATATTTTCTAAAATTTCGTTCAACGAAACCAATCTTTTTTCCCAAGGCAATGGATACAAATAAGAACAAGGCAAAAGAAGAACTGTTTCATCTCCTGCTTCAAGAGCTTCATAAGCTGCTTTGCTAATAGGCCCTGGTCCTGATCTTATATGCTGGTGAATAGAAGGAGCATCTTCTGAAGTTTGTGAATAATCAAGACATCGCTTAATAATTGGACTATTTTTAACAGCTCCTATAATAGCGCTTCCAATGAGAGGACGCCCAAAACGCTTAATCTGATTACTTTCAAAACCAGCAAAAAAAGAAATTCCTTTATTCATCAAATCATCAAAAGATTTAAGACAAACCACATCCGTGTCTGCATAAATTCCTCCAAACTGATAAAGAATCTCAAAACGCAAAATGTCAGACTTTTCTGCCCAGTTTTTCCCTTGTTTAAAAAAGTTCTCAGAATAAGGAGTACTCCAAGCAAAATTTTCAACCTCTTTTTCGGTCCACAACTTAATTTCCCATTGGGGATGATATTTCTTCCAAGATGCCATAACAAGATGAACAACTTCTGGAGGAGGAGAACCAAGCCAAATAAGATGAACTACAGACGGAATACAACGAGTTCCCATGACATTTTTTTTAAGACAAAAATCATTGAACACTTTTTCTGCCAATTGCACGCCAATATCTTCAAAAAAATTGGTTCCTGTTGGGATCCAATTCGCAGCTAAAGATTCTCGAAAAGACACTGGAATAAATCCAGGTTGAGAATCACAAGCTAAGAGCCCTTCAATTGTTGTATTAAGAGGAGGTAAAGCCTTATACAACGGGTTATTGGAACGATCGGTTGCAACTAAATTGCATATGACAAAAAAGTGAAAAAAATAACACATTCTTTTCAACCATTGAGAAGGATTTTGTACAAAAAATAAATTTCTCATGTTAAAACTTCCAAAAATAATCTATGTTTTTTAATTGACGCAGTTGATTGATATACTGAATAATATAACCAACAAATTCATTCTCTTTGTGCTGATTTTTTTCTATAACAGCTTGTTTCAATACTTGCAGAGCCCAAGACATAAATTCAATATGACTAAATGCAACAACTAAATGAAGAGACTGCTCTTCTTGTGGAGTGAGCTTTCCTGCAACTGTTCCATAAAAGTCATTGATCATCGTTACAAGATTCCCTTGCTCTATAAGATCGATATATGTATTAAATCCTCCATACCGAAAGTAACTTGCTAAATCTAAAATCCTTACATCTCTTCGAAGAGATTCGAAATCAATCAAATAAGGCATGTTACGACTCACAACAATGTTTGTCTGATTATTATCTCCATGAATCATTTGCGAGGGTAAATTCGTATAAATACAATGAAATTGGTCAGATGCAAAATAATGAGATAACTGAATAATCTCTACCCAAAAAGAACTTTGAAAAATATCTGCATTGTATTGCTTAAACCATGGATCAAAAAAAATGTCATATCTTGTTAAAAATTCATCAAGCTTGGAGCGTTGTAAAATGCTTGGGCACACAATAGAATATACCGCATGGTGAAAATGACCGGTTAATTCCAACATTTCTTTAAATGTAATGGAACGAAAATCTGGAGAAAGAAATTCCATAAATGAATAAAAATGGTCTCCAATTTTTGTAACATAACGCTCTCTTTGGTCTTTAAAAATCAAAGGCAAACTCTGAAACGACTTGGATTTAATTTCAGATAAAATTTTCATACGAATAGCTGCTATAGAAATATCTTTTTCAACTTTAAAAATTCCTAATGGATCTGTTTTATCTTTTGCAAATACAGCAACAGGAGGATTCGTTACGCCTCCCTCCAAAGTTTTAAATGTTAGATCGCTTGGCAATTCATAAAGTTCTGATATTTCAACAACATGATCAGACAACTCTGAACAATAATCGCTCATTAAACAATGTGAAAGCGAACTCCTCTCTTGAAACAAAAAATTCAGATTCCTAGTCATATTTTGTCTCAAATCATATTCTTTTAAAACCAACTCTTTTCCTGCTTTAAGAATTTTTTGTCTCTCTAAATCAGAAAGCTCTAAAATTTGCTGAGCAGTATCGACAATTTCTTTCATCGCCCCTTCCAAAGGCAAAGGAGCCTCAATACAAGTATCAAGACCTGCAAGACTACAAGTAAAACCGTTAATTTCACTGGTAACCTGCTTGCCCATTCTTTCTGGGTCACTACTCAAAACAAGGCTATTTTTAGGGTTTGTTCTTGCCTCCATAATAGTAAGAGGGCGCGTGTCTGCTCGAGAAAGAAGACTCGTGATCAATGTTTTGGGCCATTGATAAATAAAACGAGCGATATCTGTATCAAATGAATCAATCAAAGTAACATCTAAACATTCTTTCTCTATTCTATTTTTTAACAATTGGAGATAAGAGGGCATGTAATCAGATTCCGGTGCAACCATAACAAGATGAATATCTTGAAAACGAGCTTTTAAGTGACGATACATTTCGAGAGTAATATCCAATCCTTTCAGGGGATTCGCTCGACCAATAGTAAAAATCAATCGTTTATCCAAAGGAATAGATCTTTTTGTCAACTCCTCTGCTATAACATCTTCAGAAATCGACTCCAAATACGAATCTAAAAGAATACCAGTCTGATATGGCATCAAACAACTTTCCGGAACAAAAAATGGAAATGATGTAATTGTCTGCTTTATTGTTTGACTAATGCAGCCAATTTGATAATCATAATGAGCAGCTTGTTGAAAAGCTTCCAATTCCCAATGATGTCTTTCTGGCCATTGAGGAGTTCCATTAGATGTATGTCCATTATAATTCCAACTTGTAGCATGCGGCACCCACAAAATCTGATAATCATTTTCAATTTCACCTCTACAAGCTAATTCTTTTAATTGTAGTGGTAAGTGTGCATAAGCCGTATCATGAGCAATAATGATTGTATAAGCATTAGAATTTATGATTTGAGCACATAATTTAGCCCCACCCTCACAAAGCTCCTGCCACTGCTCCGGATCTCCAAACATTTGATTATTTTTGGAAATAGGAACCAAAAAAACTTCCCCACCAGATTCATTACAATCCCTTTTATTTCTTTCAAACATTGTTGCTGAATATTCAGGAAGTTGTTGAGAATAATCGCCAGAAACAAGATACAATTTAAAGCGAATATCCTTTTCCTCTAATAGTTGATTAAATTCTTTCAAAACAGTTTGAGTTTGCAAAACAACAGTTCCAACCCCACAATGAAATGTATTTATTCCATCAAAAGACAGTTGCACTATAGCCACTTCTTTAGCTGGAAAAGTGTTCTCGTCAAATGAACAAAAGATCTGACTTGAATCACCAAACAAACAACAAACAACCAAAGTGAAAACGAGACAGAGGCATACCGCTCGTGAATCAAGAATTGGTTCCGGCAGCATCAGATCTCGGCATTTGAATCTATCTGCATCTTCCAACTTATGCAAGTTGAGTTGCTCTATTTCGATTCTTGATTCACCCTCGGTATACATACCCATCCTCTTTGAGGAAGAAAAATTAACAAGAACATAAAAAATAAATCAAACTTAAATTTTTCTTTTTTAAAAAAAATAAAAAAACACCTAAGCTATTCAATAAATTTAAAGGAAAAATTTTATGACAGATTATTCTTCAATTAAAATTGGACCGCATCGTCTCCATCGCTTAGAATATAATCAAATTGAACCCGGAGATCTTGTCTGTACTTATGAAGCATTAACTACACGATCTGATTTACAAGCAATTGAATGTTTACAGAATTGGGCAAATTTATCATATAGACCAGAACTAAATAAAATGTTTCACGCTGAAATTGTTGTAGACGTCTTTCCTCGTTCAGGAGTATGTCAAATTGCGCATGCAGATGGATCCTCTCAAAAAGTACTCACTCAAACAGATCACTTTAAAGATCATCACCCTGGTCAAGCTTTGATCATTTTTAGAGCAAAAAACCCAAGGCTTCGAAAAGAAATTATCTCAATCGCTAAAAAAACAGCAGAATCAAACAATGGCCATCGATGTAAAACTTTAAAAAGTGGTTCATTATTTCAAAACATCATTCGCATGGCAAGTTTGCTATGGTACGAAAACACTAAAAACAATGCTTCTGATTCAATTTTAAAAAATATTGCTCACATGACCATTAATTACGAAAAAAATGGTCGATTTTACGATCAAAACGGAACCGGCTCGCAAGAAATGCGTTGCATAGAATATATAGCCAACGTTGTGAATGTAGCTGCAACACGAATCTTATGCCGAGATATTCTAGATGACCCTCACATTCCAAATAAAGTAACAGCCATTTTTAATCGAATTAAAACCTTAAATAAAGATCATTCATATCCTTTCAAATTTAGCCATTCTAATGCGACTCCAGCTAGTTTAGCTAATTTCTTTCTTACGCACCCAGAAAATTTTCAAACCACAGGATATCTTGGAGCAATTAGCGAACACATAGAAAGCCCTGCATTAAATCTACAAGGAGAACCAATTCAAATTTCTCATCAATGGATTTCAAAAATGTTAAAAGGACAAGTTGATCCTACACATGCCGCTCAAATTATGAAAGTTCTTGGAATGATCAACGACTCTTGGCAAATCTATCCAAAAACATTTAAAGACGTATCTAAAATAAAAACATTTCTCACGTACACTCGAACAACGCTCAATGAAAATGATGTTTTTTTGAGCATTGACAATCTATCAAAAGAAACTCGTGAAATTCATGATCAACCATCTTCAAAAATAGAATCACTATCATATAAAGACACACAACTAATTTTATCCTTAGAACAACAACTAATTAAATCAAGTTCATTAGAAAGAACAGAGAAAACATTAAAACTTTCAATGAATGTTTTAGAACAACAAAAAAACAAAAACGACCATTTAAAATCTGTCCTTGAAAAAATATTTTGGATTAATAAAAAAATCCAAAACTCGACTTTTCTATATCCATTACATCTTGGACTATCTTCAGTAAAACGATGGCTATATAAAAGCATCTCTTTACAAGAAGCGAAAATCCAAAAAATGAAATATGAAATTCTTGCAATGCATGAAAAAATCAGAAAAAATGGATTCATTCAACTGATCACACATAATGTAAACGATCATCGCCCATGGATTCAATATTCAATCAATGAAGGGAAAACTTGGAATTTAGAACCTTTCAAAAAGATCGATATCAATCTTTGGCAAGCATCTTTACAAATTTCAGAAGATAAAAATGTTTCATACCATCTTTTCATAGGACCCGAAGATATAAAAGACCCAGATCCAATAGGAAAAAGCATCGCATGGACAAACTGGGATAAAGAGACCATTGTCTCTCCGCAATCTATGATTAAAACATCAGAAGATGCTTGCTCTTACTTAAATCTCCCTATTTGCTACGATCCTTTTTTCAATGATCAAGCAAACATCCCATTCAATAGAACTAAGTTGTTAACTTATCACAACCATTGCAATTCCATCGCTCCTAATGAAACCTGGCCTCAATCTGTTCATCAATATGAAGAGAATTTTGCAATTTTAGAAAACCAAGTAGAATCTATAGCTCATGATGAGTCTCAAGACGACCACGAAGAGCTCATAAATCATTTAAGAAGTTTCCTTGAAAAGGAACTGCTCATAACTGTCCCAACTTCTCAAATTCAACATATAAAAGGAGGTCTTGGAAAAGGACTAAGTGGAGATCAAATTTATAAAGTTGTAAATGAAAAACAACAACCCATATTGATTATCAAAGTTTTCATGAAATCTAGAGGTAAATTTTCTAGAGAATTTTTCTCTCTAATGAATCACGAAAAGTTACAATTAAAATCATTAAACATACCAAAAGTTACTGGCATTGGCTCAACACAGATTCAAAAGAAACGCGTTGTATTCCTTGCGATGAATTATATTCCAGGAATTTCTCTTCATCAAATGTTTGAAGAGCTATTCATGTACAAGCCCAAAAGCCTCGAACGACAAAAATCATTTACAAAATTACTACATGTATATTCCAAATTAGGACAAGGAATTGCTGAATTCCATCAATCCTCAAAAGGAACTCAACAGTTTTTACATCCTATACTTATTGATCTTTTAAAAAATTTTAGTAAAAACGCCTTAAAACAAATCCAAAGTCATTGCGACCTCGTTTTTTTTAAAAAACTAGAAGCTTTTTTAACCGAAGGGATTGATTATATTTCTCAACAACCATTCTCACGCGGATACATACATGGAGACATTAATACAGGAAATATTATTTACAATCCAGCAACTAATCGTTTATCAATCATTGATTGGCCAGATGGTTCTTTTTCAATAGGAAAAGATGGACGTCCGCTAGGAGTATCTTTTTACGATCTAATCCAAATTAAAAACGAACTCATGACAAAAAAAGCTCAAGGACTCGAAGAAGAAGAGTTTGACCAACTGTATTCCATTTTTATAGAAAAGTACAAATCAAATGAAGGAACCGTACCATCAGATAAAGCTCTCCATTTTTTCACTTGTATTGACATACTCGGATCTTTAAAATGGTTCCTTGACAAAGGAGCAATGTTTGATTCTGAACAATTCAAAATAGCGCAAAAAATCTATCAAAGCAAACAGCAGCAATTAACAAACTTAGTTATACCGAGAGTGAATCAAAAATCGGAAATGGAGGACGAAGCATTACTTCGCCTGTAATGCGAGTTTCTCGCCATATGACAAAGGGGCTGTTCCTAAGTTTGAACGCCTACTCGGGCGCACTCATCCCTTCATGGGGTGGGTTAACCGAGCTATCTATCATTTTCTTATCTTTTTCAGCACACAAAAAACAACCTACCTAAGCAAACTAAAAGAACCATTTTTCTTAAAAAGACTTACACTTCTTACTACTAAACAAAGAAAATAAGACCCAAGATAACTAAACCAAAATCCAGCAACGATCAAGAAAAAAATTTTTAAATTTGGGAACAAATGTCTTCCTTCCATCAAACAAAAAGAACCAATCACGGCTATCACAACCTCAGAAAAAGAGAACAGACTTCTTTTTATTTCCTTTTGCTTTAAATCTAAAAGAACTCCCGCCGACACTCCCGCAGCTATGCTATACTGAAGAAGAAAATTCAAACCAAATGCAGATAGCATTACAGGGAAAAAAACCACTACCATTTCTTTATTTTTTTGCATACATAAAGACAGCAACCAATAAATCATTAACAAAAAGCCACCTATTATCATCCCTCCAAGAACATCTGTAATAAAATGAACTCCAAGATAGATTCGCGAAAAACACAAAACAAAAGCAAATAATAGACCTACATATCGATAAAATCTTTTTTGACATTCCATCCACATCACCCCAGCAAGAATTGTTGCAGTCTGGGCTGCTCCACTTGGGAACCCAAAAGAAGATAAACATAATATTCCAACACTAGTATCTACATGACAAGGCCTTGGAAGATGAAAGAACTCTTTTAAAGCCCCATTAAAAATAGAGCTTAATATAAATACATACAACAGACAAATGCCTACGTGGCGATTAAAAAGAAACCACACAACAGCAACAACAATTAACGTAAATGCAAGAGAATCTACATAATGCCAACCCGTAAAAAACCGATCCATCCATAGAGATCGAAACATATCTTGCAACTTATGAATCCATTCCAATTCAATACTATGCATACAAATAACCCCATCTTTCCACTCTCTATTTTTTTCTTTTAGCTAAAAAGAAAACAATCCTGATCATCCATGATCAGGTTTGTAGAGCAGGAATTTTGGAAGGTGCCGACTCTGGAGAATCAGGAACATTCACTTGCGCATGTTCTGCGACAAGAGCATCGAACCGTTTTCCTAAGCCCATAGCAGCTAAGCTCCAAACCACAACAACGATAAAGAAGATGGCTGCGACATAAGGAGTGCTTGAGGAGACTGTTGCAAAGCAAAAAAGAAGTCCTTGATGAATGACCGATCCGCCTGATTTACCAAGTCTGGAACCGACACCGTCAATTGCCGCCTTTCCTTTCAGCTTAGATTCGCTACTTAAAGGAATGAAAGCCATCTCTTTGGTTGCATCAAAAAGAGTATATTTGCAAGCGCGAGTCATACAATTTTGCAAAGCGCCCAGCATCACACTGAGCAAAAGTGGAGAAAACCCAAAAACTCCGGCAAACCAGTTCATTCCCGAATTCTGAAGCAATGCAAGGGTAAAAAAGGCCATCCCGGTAATCAAAGTAATGACAGGAGTGATCAATGCGCTTGCCGTCCATGAAAAACGTCGAATCACATTTCCTGTGATAAAGACAGAAATCGTCGTTGAAATGACTCCCATCCAAGTCATCACTTCACCCATATAAATGTTATAGTCATTCGGATTAGAGTAAAGCTGCTTAATCTGATTTTTCCAGACAACTTCAATCAAATTGATCGCAAGGTTATAACCAAGAACAATTAAAGCAATGTAAATCAAATATTTCGACTTTGCCAAGTAAGCAAAGTTTTTACGCATTGACATCTTCACTTTAGGAGCCGCATTCTCTGATACCGGATGTGCGGGGCGAATCACATGCTTATTGAGCCAACGAAAGGCAAGCATTGTAGCCAGACCGGAAACCAAAATAGCGCAAGTCACAAACAATACGGATTGCTCCCACTGACTCTTTCCAAAATAAATTGTTGCTTGGCCTGCAAAAATACCCGCCATATTAGCTCCGACACTCCACAAAACGTAATATCGACGCGCCTCGCCTACAGTGGTCACCTCATTCGCAAAACCCCAAAAGAGAACCGCCATAATCGCTGTCCCCCAAAGCTCCGACATCACATAAAATAAAGTAAAAGTCCAATTGCGAAAGAGAGCAACCAGTCCTTTAAAGCCCTCGGGAAGAAAGGCTTGTACTTGATCTGCTAAATGGTGCGGATGAAGATACTCTCGAGCAGGAAATAAAATAAAAGCAAAAACAAAAAAGAATGACAGAAATAAAGACATCATGAAATAAAACACTTTATCTCTGGAAAATCGATTCGTTAACCGTGTAAACAAAAATGTTAACAATAAAGCAGAAGGCAAAATCGCCCACACCTTAATAAAGGGAATCGCCTCAGCCCCCGAATTGGAAGCAGTGACAACCATCGAGTCTTTATACGCTCGTAATATGTTGTAATTAAAAGAAATCAGAAAGTACATGAAGAACATTGGGAGAAACTTTTTAAGCTCCCAACGGTGAATTGGCCAGAAAAAGGCTCGCCACCTTCCAAATCCTGTCATAGAACCATATTGTTGATTCAATGTCTCACAGCATGACACATTTGCCGATTATTTGTAAGAGCCAAATTGCAAAACTGCTTTAAATGAGTTTTGCAGTTGGCTCTTAAGCGAATATATCCAAAAAAATGTGAAGAATTGAAAATTCTTTATGCCTGAAAAATTTTCACTTGAGATTTGAAAAATAAATTGTAAACTGTAAAAAATATTAAATACGACCATGAAAAAAATTATTTGCATCCTCTTTACAATTTCAACCTTTCTTTATAGCGAAGAGCCTTCGCATTCTTTATGGGATTATTATCCCATTCATCTTGGAAGCAACTTCATTCGTCTAGGAAAAGCGGATGTAGACCCTAGAAAAGGGTCTGAAGACGGGCACCTCTACTTTCGAAAAACCAACGCCAATCTTTTCATGCTCCTTCCTATCAGCGCAACCTCCTATTTTTTCCCTCGCGTGGAATGGAACACATTCACACTCGACTGGAATCAGAATCCAAAATTCAATCAAACACACTTCTATTATGTGCAATTCGGCCTGACATTTTATACGACTTCTATCGAAAATTGGCGTTGGATTGCCCGCCTCGATTATAATCTTGATTTGGAGCATCTTTCAAAACCGGGCCTCTATGGACTGACAACCGGTCTTTTATGGGGATCTTACCAAATTCATCGAAAGTGGCACTATCACGTAGGAGCCACTGCCTATAAAGGAATCAAAGGACATACCTTTTATCCAATCATCGGCGCCGATTTTGCTCCCAACAAAACATGGAATTTTGTCCTCATTTTCCCAATCAACTATGCCATCGAGTATAAACCCATCGAATGGTGCAGACTCTCCATCAAAGGAAGACCTTTAAAAGAAAGATTTCGCACAGGAAGAAAAGAGCCTCAGCCCCGCTCTATTTTTTGCTACTCATCCATGGGGGCCGAATTCAACGTCTTTTTAGAAAAGAAAAACCGTATCGAGTTTGAAATGTATGCCGGCTATAATTTTGGCGGCAATTTTTATATCAAAGATGAAAACAACCACAACGCTTATTACACTGACATCAAAGGATCTCCTTACTTCGGCGGCACTCTCGATTACGCATTTTAATACAATAAAGCAGCATACGCCTGCAGCAATCGATAAAAATAGACAACCAAAGACTCATTGCTCAAATGCTCTTTCGCAAACAAACTTGCCTTTTCTGCAATCTGAAAAGCTTTTCCATCATGAGAGCGAAGCCACATGACTTTTTCCTCAAAATCCCCTAAATCATCAGAAAAGGGAACATAATGTTCAAAGGCAAGAACTCCTTTATAAAACCATTCCAAGTAATCTGAATCCATTTTTAGCACTGTAGAATTCGATAACAACTGCCACCAAAAATTCGATGCAAAAGTGTTTCCATCGATAGAAACCAGATATTTATAAGGAACAAACGAAGTTGGATATTCCCATGATGTAAAACAGTGATATGACTGCATGATTTCTTCAATCTCGAGATCCAAAGAAAAAGCCGATGTAAAAAAAGCATCCACAAGATCAGGTTTTAACTGAGAAAGCAAAACCAGACGAGACCTAGGCCTTAAATCCCAATCATACAAAGTATAATTCCATCCTGATGTCATTCCTCTCCAAAATGCTTTTTCAATCTTCGTCTTCCAAGGACAAACATCATTTGTCTTTACAATGTCATCAAAGAGACGTTTTCTATATGAAAAATGACGAAACTCAGGAAACAAAACACCCTTCTTGTTGTGGCGTAATTTACAAATTGTAAATACAGGGCAATAGGTCTTCTCCAAGTACAATGGATGATCGTAAGAATCCCAAAGAGAGATCAAAAAATCGACATTTGGCAAAGAAACATGCCTTGCCAAATCATTGAGCACTTCAACAACATGAGAAATCCTCACATCTTCCAAATTTTCAGAAAGACTTGAAACAAAAACCTGATTGTCTCGAATGCAAAAATGAACAAGCCCCGCAAACCATCCTGAAGGAATTTCATAAACCTCTCGCATTGTCAATTCAATCTCTTCAAGAGCCACCCCTCTCTCATAAAACGGCTCTAAATCCTCCTCAATCTGTTTTTGCATCCAATCCGGCATCGGCTTTTGCAATTTCTCATCAACAACCTCCCAAGAAAAAGAAAAAGCATTTACAATCGCCGCAAAAAACAACACTCCTATGAAATTCTTCATCTTCATCCTTCTTTCTTCTTCCTGGATGCAGCAACGGATCGAAACCGACCTATCCCTTTTTCAAAAAGGATTTTCCTCTCAAGACATCCAATCTTGCATCAACACTCTAAAAACACTGCAAGGCGCTGAAAAAGCAGGTCTCATTCATGTGTTTTTAACTAAGGAGGATCTATCTTACGAATCTTTCTTTCCCCTTTCAATAGAAGAAGAAAATCTCTTTCAAGCTCTTTATTTTGCACTCAAAGATCTCCAAAGAAAATACCCCCTTCCTTCCATTGATTTCCTCGTCTCGCTCTCCTCTTTCAACCGACCCCTCTTTCTCAACTCGACAACAGTTCCCATCTTTTCATTCGCCAAAGAGACCTGCAATCATAAAATCATCTTAATCCCAAGATTTTCAAATCCACCCCCGCCCTTTTGTCTTTGGGAAGAAAAAATCGAAAAAGCATTTTGGCAAGGACTTCCTACAGATGGCCACTACGG
Organism: Chlamydiota bacterium; assembly: GCA_027451825.1. Lineage (GTDB taxonomy): Bacteria > Chlamydiota > Chlamydiia > Chlamydiales > SM23-39 > DAIDHZ01. The sequence goes on along the minus strand of DAIDHZ010000020.1, from coordinate 7,129 downwards.
TTTTTTTGACTGGAGCTTTCGTCCTCGAGCACGTCTTTGTCTTCTTAGCCAAAAACACCAAGATCTCATCGATGCATCATTTTCCGATTCTTTAGATCGATCTTTTCTAGAAGATTATACTAAACCCATCATCTCTCCAAACTTCAAGTACCTTTTGGCGCTTGATGATGCAGACGGCTGTCCGGATCTAGAGTGGCAGCTCTTCACAAAAAGTCTCATTTTGAAAACCACATCTCATCAAATCGAGTGGTACTTTGACGCTCTAGAATCCGGCACACACTATCTTTCAATCCACCCTGACATGCATGATCTCATCGAAACAATCCTTTTTTGTAAAAACCATGAAAAACAAATAAAACAAATCGCTGAAAACGGATCTCTTTTTGCCAACAAATATCTGACATACGATCAAAAGCTCTTCTTTTTACACCAAGCCTTAGAACTTTACTCGAAACTTTATCACTAAAATAGAAAAGAGTAACGATTGGGGGTTCGGGGCTTTCCCCGACTTGGCACCATCCTTAGCTGCAACAGCAGCGTCATCCTCAGGCGCGTTTCGCGCCGTTATCCTGTCCCCTCTTTTATCCTGACTATCTTGAGAAATGCAAAGAGCTCCCCTATTTTCTTTATGATGATCCTGTTAAAACTTAAAGCCTAGACCGCCGCCAAAATTCCATCCACCGACCTGTAAGTGCCTGCTTTGAACATGGCCCGGTTGATTCTTAGCTCCCTTGATTCTTTTTTCACTAAAATTTGTAAAGAGATCAAGAACAAGATGTTCTGTAATACAAAATAGACTTCCCGCCTCAATCGCAAATCCAAATCCATTCCGATGCATTGTGTGTGAATAAGACAAAAACTGATTCTTCAAAGTCACAAAATAATATTTCGCGCCGGCGCCAATATAAAACCGATACCGCACATGATGAGAATATTGCGCCGCATAAGGAAAAACAAACTTTAAACCTAAAGTCACCGGCAGCATCGTCAATCTCATCGAACAATCAACGTCATCTCTTGTTGCTTTTTTATCAAAATAATCAACAGAGCCCCAAAGATTTAAAGCCTTTTCAAGAGGAATAAAAACGGCTGCCGAATAATTAATTCCTCCATGAATCGTCTCAGATAATCTGCCCGAAAGAGGCAAAAAGTAGCTAAAACGAGCATCAAAGACCACTCCCTTAGAACAATTCATCGTCTTCTTAGGCGGCGCCTGAGGTTCCAACCCTACATTTTCACCAAACAAAGAAGATAAAAAACAAATTAAACCGAAACTATATAAGTAAATTAACCTTTCCATATTTTTATAAATACTAATTTATAAATAAAAAAGCCAACTTTTATTTAATTTAATTAAAAACAATCAAGAAATCACAAACTAAATCCGCAAGATTGTTAAGACATCGCAAAGAAAATGTTGCAATAAAATTTTTATTACTATCTAATCAAAGAGCCAAAAACCAATCCTTATTAGGAAAGGAAAATTATGGGCAAAAAACTAAGGCTACTTCTTGTAGCTCTCACTTTGCAAACACTCAATGCTTCCACTATCCAGTGGTCGAATCCATCCACCATCTCAACCTCTCTCGTCAATGCATCGGATCCTCAAGTTGTCATCGATAATAACGGCAATACAACTGCTGCATGGATCGAAAATAACTTTGTTAAAGTCTCCTCTCTGCCCCACAACGGCACATGGAGCGCTCTTCAAACATTATCACAAACCGGAGCATCTTCTCCAAAACTTGGAGTCGATTCTTCAGGCAACGTCACGGCTATTTGGCTTGAAAATGGAGTCGTCACCGCTGCAACACTTCCATATCAAGGAAGCTGGGGCTCAGCAACAGCCATTTCTCAAAGCGGAGCAGCATCCGAGAAACTTGCTGTAGACAGTACAGGAAATGCCGTTGCCGCTTGGGAAAGAGGTGGATTTATAGAAAGCGCTACAAAACTTGCAAATGGAAGCTGGGGCTCGGTCTCTGTGCTTTCTGCCATCGGAAGCGAAAGCAATCCTGACGTGGCCATTGGAGAAAACGGTCTCGTCGTTGCTGTTTGGCACACTATCACCAGCTCAGATACAATCTATGCAGCCACCTCACAAATCAATGGCAGCTGGAACACTTCCGCAGCAGTTCTTCCAGCAGATGCACAATTGCATTACAATTATCCAACAGTAACAATAGATCCCTTTGGGAATACTTATGCGGCCTGGTTTTCCCATGATCTATCAGGCTCCGACTATTTTAACGTTTCAGTCATGACAGAATCTCTTCTTGCTGGAGACACCAATTGGTCCGACCTTACAATCCTTGATCAAGCAGGAAGACTCAATCCTCAAAATCTCATGATCAAGCTTCAATGCGATAATCACGGAAATGTCATCGCCCTTTGGACACAATCACCGGATGGTGATACGTTCAACATACAAACGGCCACACAATTGTATCGCAACACATGGGTCACAGGAGGAAGTTTATCTCTAAGTAATATTTATGGATTCACAGGAGACATCAGTTGCACACCTTTAGGACATACCGTTGCTGCGTATATGTATTTCGACGGATCTTCTATCGTTATCCAATCCACAGAGACAAATATCTTAAGTGAAATTCAAGACTTTTGGTCAATTCCTCAAAATGTCTCTCAACAAACCAATAATGGATACCCTCGGACTGCATATTCTTCAGACGGCACTACTTTATATGCTTCTACAGTATGGATTCAATTTAATGGTTCCAACAACATCATTCAAGCAGTAACGGGAAGCAAAACACCCGTTGCTCCTCCAACAAATCTTTCCGTTATTCAACAATCTACAAATTACGGAATCTTTCAAGATTACTATAACACTCTCAACTGGTCTGCAAGTACAGAACCTAATGTTTATTTGTATGCGATTTATCGAAACAATATTTTCAATACTTCCGTCGATGCAAATACATTACAATTTGTAGATCATAATGAAATTCAAAACGCATCCGTAACCTATGGAGTGGCCACGATCAATGCAAATAATGAATGCAGCTCTGTAAGCACAATCAGTTTTCCTTAAAACGTCACGCTAGGGAGCGCACTTGCTCCCTAGCGCTTATGAAAGAAAAAAATTTTTTCTTTTGATCCTTCATGTTACAATAGAGCCAAAAAATTCAAAAAACATGAAACGGGCTCTTTTTTACATCTTTCTATTATGCTATCAATTGCTCAATGCCTCTTTACAATGGTCGAATCCTACGACCATTTCTTCACCTCAAATCAATGCATCTGACCCTCAAATTGTCATCGATAGTCAAGGGAATGCAACTGCAGCATGGATTGAAAATGGAATCATACAAACCGCTTCTCGACCTTATAATAGCAACTGGTCTTCACCACAACCTATCACAGCTACAGGAGCGTCTTCACCAAAGCTCGACATCGACTCTACCGGCAACGTGACAGTCATTTGGATTGCCAATAATACCGTACTCTCAGCCACTCTTCCATTTCAAGGCAGCTGGAGTTCTTCAACAACCATCTCTAAAAGCGGCGCTGCCTCCATAAAATTAGCCGTTGATGACATAGGAAATGCTGTTGCTGTCTGGACAAGAAATGGATTCATAGAGAGCGCTAAAAAACCATTTGGGAAAACCTGGCAAGCCTCTAAAGTCATTTCCAGCATAGGCAATGACAGCAATCCGGATATAGCCATTGCGCATAATGGACAAATCGTTGCGGTTTGGCATACCGTTGTATCCGGTAGAGACACAATCTACGCAGCAACATCAGAAATCAATAAAAACTGGACCCCTTCCAGAGCCATTCTTCCACCGGACATAACATTGCATTATGACTATCCAACAATTGCTATCGATCCTTTTGGCAATGCATCTGCCGCTTGGTTTTCCTATAATCTCACAGGATCTATCTATTCTAATGTTGGAGTGATGACAGCTTCTCTTCCTTTTGGAACGACTACCTGGTCTCAACCAACCACTCTCTCAAGTAATGGATTACGCAATCCACAAAATCTCCAAGCCATCATCCAATTTGACAGTAATGGCAATGAAATCATTCTTTGGTCGAACTCTTTCGATGGAGATACATTCAATATTTGCTCTTCAATATTATCAAACAATAACTGGAACACCGTAACCATTGTTGACAATGTTTACGCTTTTCAAGCTGATATCGCTGTAGATTCTTCAGGAAATACAGCCGTTATCTACATGTATTATAACAATCCCTCCATTACGATCCAATCGACAGAAACCAATATCTCAAGCATCACACAAAACTACTGGTCTATTCCTCAATACATTTCTCAAAACACAAATAACGGATACCCACGTCTAACATATTCTTCAAAAGGGACATCTTTGTACGCTGCTGCAGTTTGGATACAATTTAATGGTACAAATAGCACTCTTCAAGCATCCACAGGCATCAGAAATAGCATCGCACCTCCCACAAATCTCTCTATCTCTCAACAAATGAAAGATTACGGAATCTTTCAAGATTATTATAATATTTTAAACTGGACTGCCAGCACAGACCCTAATATTTCTGCTTATGCAATTTATCGTAACGGAATCTTTTTATTCACTGTTGATGCAAATACATTTCAATTCATCGATCATAACGCACTTCAAAACGGACCTGTAACTTACGGAATTTCCGCAATCAACATGAATAACAATTGCAGTCCTATTGTCACGGTTAGTTTACCTTGAAAGACGGATCCACTCTTTCAAGACAATGTTTTCTGTAGCGTAGGCCCACCACCTACCAAACCAATGATCCGGAGTCACCACAATTTTATCCGGATTACGATTCAAATAAGCCGCCCACCAAGAAAAAGTAGAATTCGCTGTGATGATATGATGACAAAGGGTCATCAAATAAAAATCGTAATAATGCGCGCTATTTTCAATGAATATGAGATTCGGCGCAATATGAGCCAAATGTTCTTTACACCAATCAATTCGATCCGAACATACCACAAATAAAGCATCCTCAGGGAACAGTTTGACCGCTTTCTCATAATAAGGAATCCCTGCAAAAGCATGCAGTTCATCATCCGTTGGAAGATGCCCATAATCTTTCAGATACGTACGAACATGAACCGCTACAGTGCAAGGATGGTCTAAAACATGCTGATATCGTTGATGAAGATGTTCTAAAATCTCTGGCAAAGGAGCAAAAACTTCCAAAATTCTATCTTTGTGATGAGCAAAATATTTTTCTGACTGAAATCCCCCGTGGATTTTACTATTTTCTCGTAAAGGAATAGGAATCGTTCCATCATCTTCGTAAATAAACTCAAGATCTTTTGGCGGTGGATTTGGATTTAAACGGGAAAAAAAGTAGTGCCGATTGATGGGCAAATCCCACCAAGGACACTCTGATAAATTTGGAAAATAAGCATCAAAACCATGATCCCATGCATAGCTTAATGTTGCTGCTGCTTGAAACATTTGATTCCCAAGTTCATACTGCAAATGACCAACAACAAAAGGATTTCCTTGAAGATGCAAAAGACAAAGAAAAAAATAACAAATCTTCTTCATTTACGATGGATTTTTCTGATTTTTACTCTTGTCACAATGCATCTTAAAGCAGAAAAAATCCATTATGATTTTAAGAATGAACCTATTGATGTCGTCATTCCTTGTTCTTCATCGGATATAAGCACTCTTGATCTATGTATTGAAGGAATTCAAAAAAATGGGAAAAATATCCGACGCATTATTGTTATTTCCGAAGAGAAAATCACCGATCAAGCAGAATGGTTTGATGAAAAAAACTATCCTTTTCAAAGAGAAGATCTCTGTCTTGCGATGTTTCATGGCGATCAAGATAAAGCAGAAGAATATCGTTTCAGCCACAACCGACTGAACTGGATCTATCAACAATTTTTAAAACTCTACGCCTACAAAGTCATTCCAGATATCTCACCCAACATTCTCATCATTGATGCAGACACGATCTTTCTCAATCCCATTGAATTTATAACACCCTCAGGAGAACCTCTCTTTGCAACTTCTGAAGAGTATATGCAACCTTACTTTGATCATATCCATGAGCTTATTCCTCATCTTGATCGACAAACAAAGTATTCCGGCATCACTCATCACATGCTCTTTCAAAAACCAATTCTCGACGATCTTTTTCAAACCATCGAAACCATTCATCACATCCCTTCATGGCAAGCGATCGCAGCCGCCATTCAAGAGTACACTTGGGGATGTATGTCTGAATACGAGCTTTACTTTAATTTCATCCTTTCAAAAACAGACCAAGCAAAAATACGACCTCTCAAATGGAAAAATAGCGAATGGCTTCACAAACTCCCTCAAGATCAGGAAAAAGGGTATACCTTTGTTTCGTATCATCATTGGATGCGAAAAGATCTGCACACAACATTTCCCGATTAAGCTGTATCAAAAAAATTTTAATATGTATAGTGAGTTACCTAAAAAATATTGTTATGCTTTTTAATAAATCCTTTCTCTCCAAAGCAACCCTTCTCTGGATGCGATACTTCATCCTATTTTTAATTCTTTTTTCGCCTTCTACCTCTTTTGCAACATTTTTATTCACGAAACCTCTGATAGCACAGAAAGACAAAGACTGTGGACCGCCACCAAAACAAGGTCCTCCAGGCCCAACAGGACCTACAGGTGCTACGGGCCCGACAGGACCTACAGGTGCTACGGGCCCGACAGGTCCAATTGGTCCCACAGGACCAGCTGCTCCAGTAGGAGCAACTGGAGTTACAGGACCCACAGGAGCAACAGGTCCTACAGGCGCAACAGGACCCACAGGAGCAACAGGACCCACAGGAGCAACAGGACCTACAGGAGCAACAGGTCCTACAGGCGCAACAGGACCCACAGGACCCACAGGCGCAACAGGACCTACAGGTCCCAGAGGCGCAACAGGTCCCACAGGCGCAACAGGTCTCACAGGCGCAACAGGACCCACAGGTCCCACAGGTCCCACAGGCGCAACAGGACCCACAGGCGCAACAGGACCCACAGGCGCAACAGGACCCACAGGCGCAACAGGACCCACAGGCGCAACAGGTCCCACAGGCGCAACAGGACCCACAGGAGCAACAGGTCCCACAGGAGCAACAGGACCCACAGGC
>DAIDHZ010000019.1 GCA_027451825.1 Chlamydiota bacterium | reverse complement strand
AAAGTCTCGAAAATGACCCCAAGGGGATTCGAACCCCTGTTATCGGAATGAAAATCCGGTGTCCTAGACCGGGCTAGACGATGGGGCCAGATTATCAAAATTTCTGGCAATAAAACGGTGTCTATCCTACCGAAATCAATGAATTTATCGCAAGAAATTTAAATTGTCATCACCTCTTTTTCTTTTTCTGCAGTCACAGTATCAATCTCTTTACAAAAAGAATCTGTCAACTCCTGAATTCTCTTTTCAAGTTTCTTCATCATATCTTCTGCAATGATTCCATCTGCTTTTTGCTTGCGCACTAATTCATTATATTTACGACGCACTTCTCTCATAACAATCTTCGATTTTTCTCCGAGATCTTTGCACTGTTTTGCAATTTGCTTTCGCATCGCTTCATCCATAGGAGGAATATTAATGCGAACCACTTTGCCATCAACCATTGGATTCACTCCTAAATTAGCAGCTTCAATCCCTTTTTTAATGGCATGTACATTATTCAAATCAAACGGAGACACAAGAATTTGACGCGCTTCCGGAACGGAAATATTCGAAATTTCTTTCAGCCGCACCATCGATCCATAAACTTCCACCATCACTTTATCCAAAATGGCAGAATTAGCTCTTCCTGTGCGAAGAGATTTTAAATCTTGCTTCAAATGATCCAACGCAGCCTGCATTGCAGCTTTAACTTGCTTTTCTACATCGCTCATAGTTCTTTCCCAGGTTAATATACCAAAGTCCCAATGGAATCCTGACAAACCGCATTCACCAAAGCATGTTCTTCAAACATGTTAAAGACTCGAATTGGAATGCGATTTTCCCAGCAAAGAGCAACAGCCGTTGCATCCATCACTTGGAGTTGATTTGTCAAAACCTCATTGTACGAAATACGATCAAACTTCTTAGCATCAGGGTATTTGACTGGATCTTTATTGTAAATACCACCTACTTTTGTGGCCTTCAGCAAAATCTCTGCACGGATTTCAAGAGCTCGAAGAGCTGCTGCAGAATCTGTTGTAAAATAAGGATTCCCTGTTCCTCCCACGAAAATAAGAGCAACCCCTTTTTCCAAATATTTGAGTGCATCTTTCCATGAATATGATTCAGCCATCACGTCGCAAGCAATTGCGCTCATAATACGGCTTTCACATTGAGTTCTTTCAAAAGCTTGCTGAAGAGAAATTCCATTGATGAGAGTGGCGAGCATTCCGATATGATCGGCGGGGGTTCGCTCCATGCAAAGATTGGTTGCATGGGCGCCGCGAAAAATATTTCCACCGCCGATCACAATGCCCACTTGAACGCCAAGTTGAATCAGCGAACGAACTTGAGATGCAATCTGGTAACAAGCTTCGGGATCAACCCCAAACTTCTGGCCCCCCATGAGAGATTCGCCCGAAAGTTTGAGCAAAATTCTCTTATAAGCAGGCTTTTGTTGCATTTATTGTCCTACATTCCAGCGCCAAAAACAGCGGATCGAAAGAGGCTTTCCAACCTTCTTCGAGCAAACTTCCAAAAATTGTGAAATCGTGACTGAATTATCTTTCACATATTTTTGATGAATCAAGCAGACCTGATCCATAAATGCTTTGATCTTTCCTTGAACGATTTTGTCCACAATATTGGCCGGCTTGCCTTGAACTTGAGATCTTGCAATCTCTTCTTCTCGAGCAATGACGTGAGCTGGAACTTCTTCAGGTTTCAAATAATCTGGGTTTTCAGCAGCAATATGCATTGCGATTTCTTTCGCAATCCCGTCTTGATCAGAAGCCCCTTCAAGTTCAACAACAACAACAAGCTTTCCACCCAAGTGAGAGTAAATCCCGTAAGAACTGTTTGAATGTTTGTGAAGGACTTGAATACGGCGAAGCTGAATATTTTCTCCCAAAGCCTGAATCACTAGATTGCGATACTGATCAATCGAGATCGATTTATCTTTAAAATAGGGCTGATTCACAAAATCAGCAAGAGATGCCGGTTTTGTGTCGAGAACTTGTTTCACTACATCGTGAACAAAATGTTTAAAACGGTCGTTTTGCGCCACAAAGTCTGTTTCGACATTTGCCTCAACAAGCACTAAACATTGCTTGTCTTCTGCAGATAAAATCAAACCTTCTTTTGTTTCCCGACCTTCTTTCTTAACACCGGCAGCCATTCCTAATTTACGAAGATGGTCAATGGCTTTTTCCATGTCCCCTTCAGAAAGAACAAGCGCTTCTTTGCATTTGCCCATTCCAACGCCGGTGCGCTCTCTGAGCTCTTTAATCATATCAGAAGTAATTTCTTTCATGAGAGACTTACCTTTCGTCAGCGGTTTCATCAGACTCTTCTGCACCCTCTTCGGAATGCTCTTCCTTGCCTGAAGGAAGATCCATATCATTCTTCTTATCGATGATTGCTTGCATCAAAGAAGACAAGATAACCTTAATGCTCTTCAAAGCATCGTCGTTACATGCAATCACATAATCAATTGGATCCGGATCGCAGTTTGTATCGACAAGCGCCATCACTGGAATTCCCAATTTATTCGCCTCTGCAACAGCAATGTGCTCACAGCTTGGATCCACACAAATCAAAAGACCCGGAGGCTTGCGCATAGAGCGGATTCCTTCCAAGTTACGATTTAATTTTACTTGCTCTTTTGAAAGACGAACGATTTCTTTTTTCTTAAGACCTTCGCCGCCGGAAGCAATCTGCTTTTCAATTCTTTCCAAAGTTTTCACAGACTGTCGGATTGTAGAAAGATTCGTTAAAGTACCACCCAACCAACGCTCGCATACAAAAAACTCGCCACACTCTTCTGCACACTCTTTAACCACTACTTTTGCTTGTTTTTTTGTACCAACAAACAAAATAGACTTGCGAGAAGCAACGACATCACGAACTACCTGAACAGCAGCTCGAATCTGCTGCAACGTTTTCGCCAAATCAATAATGTAAATACCATTGCGCTCTTCAAAGATAAAGCGCTTCATTTTTGGATTCCAACGACGGGTTTGATGCCCGAAATGAGCACCACTTTCGAGTAACTGACGAATTGTTACTTTTGTGTCTTGTTCTTGTTGTGCAGTAGCCAAGTCTTTCCTCAACTAAAATTTTAACGGTTTACACCAAAACAGCTATGAACTTTTAAAGGCTGCTTGGAAAATTAGCGCCTGGACAGAATTGAACTGACACTCGTAGCTTGGAAGGCTACTGTTCTACCATTGAACTACAGGCGCATCCTCTTGAAAAAGGAAGTACTAGTTTTAACTTAAACCCTTGTTTTTTTGCTAGAAAAAAATAATCCAAGAATTTGGTATAACCTTAAACTGCGGCAAAAACACATGACTGAAGCTCCAAAAAAAACCACGATCATCTATAAAACAAACCGTGTTTTACACATCATTTTCATCGCGTTTCTTTTAATCACATTCAGAATTTGGCACCTCGGTTTCATCCAAAAAGAGACCATGATGAAAGAAGCCGAAAAGCCAAAAACCAGAACCATTCTCCTCAAAGCGGATCGAGGAGAAATCTTGGACAGATTCCATAAGCCACTCACCGCCAACAGGATATGCTACAACGCATCCATCTACTACGATGCGATTTCTCAAATTCCAACAAGAGGATGGATCACAAATAAAGAGGGCGAAAAAACACGCTCATTCCCAAGAAAAGAACACATTCAAAAACTTTCTCAATTGCTTGGACAAACCTTAAACCTTGACCCAAAGAGAATCGAAGACCTCGTTTACTCAAAGGCCTCGTTATTTCCCCATGTCCCTTTTGTCTTAAAAACGCATCTTTCGGAAAACGAATATTACCATCTAAAAATGCTTGAAAAAGACTGGATTGGCCTCCACGCAGAAATCACTTCGGAGCGCTACTATCCTCAAGGGAAAACAGCCTGCCATCTTCTTGGGTATCTAGGCGCCATTCATCCAGAAAAATATCGAGCGATCTCTCATGAGATTGCATCTTTAAAAAAACTCATCCAAGATTACGAATTGGAAGGCCCTACAGAAGAACTTTTAATGCAATACGGCTCTTTAGACGCTGCCCTTGAACGTTTAGAACATCTCAAATGCAAAGCATATTCAATGAACGATCAGATCGGAAAAAGCGGCATTGAAGCGCAATTTGAGGAAGAGCTTAGAGGGTCTTGGGGCATTAAAAAAGTAGAAATTGATCATAAAGGGAAAATTTTAAAGGAATACCCAGGCAACAAAGACCCTATTCCCGGAAATACCCTTGTTCTTTCTATTTCATCCGAGCTCCAACAATTTGCAGAAGAACTTCTCATTCAAAACGAACAAGATCGCGAAGGAAGATGCACTCGGATCGATCCAACCGACAAAGTGAGAAAAATCCAAAAACAACCGTGGATCAAAGGAGGATCCATTGTCGCAATGGACCCAAATACAGGAGAAATCCTTGCCTTTGCAAGCTATCCCAGGTTCAACCCCAATGATTTCATCCAGCAAACAGAAAAAAAACAAATCACTCGTTGGTTAGAAAGCGAAAGCATGATTGGAGCTCTTTGGGACGGACTCGAATCTCTTTCTCGAGAAAAAATGCAGCTCAAAAAAATAAAAGAAGAAATAGCTCCGATTTCTTGGGAATTTTATCTGAAACAAATTGTTCCTAAAGACGGAACTATTTCTCACTTTTTTGAAAAGGTTGACGATCTCAAAAGCATCGTCCAAATCCAAGAAGATTTTTTAACGCTCCTTTATTTCTCACAAAAAGATCCAAATCTCATCGCAGAAGCACTCACCCATAAAAATGAACTCTTCGAACAACTAAGGCTCACTGAAGCTGCAACCTCCTTAAAACGTCTAGAATCACAGCTCCAACCCATTTCGGCTCCAAAAGACAAACTCTTTGCCATCGATCTTTGCCGTTTAGCCGTCTATAGCCCCCGATTTAGCGATGAACTTCTTTCAAAAATCGGCTCTATGAAAATCGGAACTTATCGAGCGCTCAACCAAGCTTTTTGCCGGCTTGAAAAAAAGAAGAAAGAAGAGCTCTTTCAAGAATTTCATGAAAACGAATTTGCTCAATGGAGAGAAGAGCATCAAAAAGAGTTTTTATCTCAAAAAAGAGCCGAAGAAAAAAAAACAAAAACATACGCAAGACCTTACTTAGATTATCTTGATAAACAAGAAAAAGAGCTCTTTTCTAAATTTTGGGAAGAGCATCGAATCTCTACAGTCATCGATCATATCTCCAAACCATCTTCCGATCCGGACCAAGAAATCCTTCAAAAAAACTTAAGCTCCCTACCGATCTCCTTACAAGAGGAATTTTTAAAAACGTTCCGTTTCTTCAAAGACTTAGATCTCCCTCTTTTTGCAGAATCGAAAAAATTAAAAACTCAAAAAGATCTCGCCTCTCTTTTCTATCCAACCGGAGGATTTGGGTTCATGAGATCTTACGCATTTCAATCCAACGTTCCTCAAGGATCTGTTTTCAAATTGGTCACTGCCTACGAAGCGTTAAAACAAAATCATCATCTCACTCTCATCGACGAACCTAAAATCATCACGCAAGGGTCGAAAAATCAACAAGTGATTGCCTATTCACTCAATCACACCCCCTATTTTCGTCTTTATAAAGGAGGAAGACTTCCTAAAAGCGCCGCTTCCCAAATCGGGAAAATTGATATCGTAGGCGCCATTGAACGCTCGAGCAACCCCTTCTTTTCCATTCTCGCCGGCGACTACTTTAAAGATCCGGAAGACTTAAATATCGCAGCAAGTCTTTTTGGATTTGGGAGAAAAAGCGGCATCGATCTTCCCGGAGAATCTTCCGGGCTTCTTCCCAAAGACTTAAAAACAAACCGTACAGGACTCTATTCTTACTCAATTGGTCAACACACGCTTCTGACGACACCTCTCCAATCAGCTCTCATGGTCTCTGCAATTGCCAATGGAGGAAATCTTCTCAAACCACTCCTCGTCAAAGAAAACATCAAATCCAATTCCATCAAAAAGAAACTACAATCGCATCTTTTACAAAAAATCGATCTCCCTTCTTCCATCCGAAATACGATCTTAGAAGGAATGGATAAAAGCATGTGGAGCGGCAGAGGATGCATTCGTCCCAAACTCATTCGAGGCTTTTTAGCAAATCCCGAGCTCCTTCAGCACTTTCTTTCCATGGAACATCAAATCGTCGGCAAAACAGGGACTGCGGAAATCATGTTTAAACCGTACTCTCACCCATCAGCGATCGCAGAAATGTATCAACATATCTGGTTTGCCGCGATCTCATTCGAAGAGCATCCTTTGCTTACAAAAATCCAATACGATCACCCTGAACTTGTCGTCGTTGTCTTTCTCCGATTTGGCGATGCAGGAAAAGAAGCGGCGCCTTTAGCTGCACAAATCATCCGCAAATGGAGAGAAATTCAAAAACGGGGCACTGCTCATTAAAATACTTTTTGAAGAACTCCTTGAAATAAGGAGGAGATTCTCCTTCGCTTAAATCGAAGGCGCTCTACGGCGCTTAAAAAAAAGAATTCTTTATAGAATTTCTAAAAATTGCTACTGTTGAATCTCACATTCTAAAAAAGAGAAACTTATGGCATTCACAAATTTTAAAGCTTTATCTATCGCACTTTTTACCTCCGCAGGACTTTTTGCAGAAAATACATGCACACCAAAATGCAAACAAGAAAAACCAACCTTAGCTGCCGGATATAATGCACCTTCTCGAATTGCCATCGATCGCTGCTGGGATGTCTTTGTCACATCAAGTTTTACTTATTGGAGCCCCTCTCAAGAAAATATGGAGCTTGGGATTTCCGGCTCCTCAGACTCTTTATATACATTCAATGGCAAAGTCATCGATTTAAATCCGGGCTTTGCGCCGGGATTTAAAGTAGGGCTTGGCACAAATATCGATCGAGATTCGTGGGATTTTTATCTTGAATATACATGGTTTCGAAGCCACTTTGAAAAAGACAAATCTCTCAACTCTTCTTCAGGACTTTCTCTCTATCCCGAGCAAACAATTCCAAGCGCTTCTAACTCTTCTAGCTATCTTTCCGGAGAAGAAAGCTGGAGGCTCCACATGGATCTTTTGGATTTTGACATCGCAAGACATTACTATGTTGGAAAGCAACTCATGTTTCACCCTTTCATCGGTGCTCGCGGCGTAAAAATCACACAAAAGCTACAAGCCAATTACTTTGATGAAGTCACAGGAGCTCTCATTTTTAACAATCTATCTTTTAAACAAATTTCTCATTCTTGGGGACTCGGTCCAAGAACCGGCCTCTCTTTAGATTGGATTCTTGGAAAAGGGTTTCAGATGATTGGGAAAAGCGCTTTTGACATTCTGTTCACTCAATACACAAAACTAAATACCAAGCAAATCGCCACGGATACTACCGGCGCCGTTCAAAAAGGAAATAGTTATTTCTTTCAAGAAGACACTGTAAATACACTCAAAGGTCATTATGAAATGGAGCTCGGATTTTCTTGGGGAACATACTGGGGACAAAATCAATGGTACGCAGATATTGCCGCAACCTATAATTTCCAAGTATTTTTCAACCAAAATATGTTCCGTCATTTCTTAGACGACTCTTCTTTAGCAACAACACTTGCTCCAAATGGGAACTTGTATATGCAAGGACTCAATATCATGGCTCGATTTGATTTTTAATCAGCATATTTAGAGGAACTATGAGAAACATTTTTGCACTCGGACTTTACTATATCGGAGTTGTGCATCATCTCAATGCACAAAATCTCACGGAAATGGAAGATTTTTATGATGTTTTTCTTTGTGAAGAAAAGGACGTCACATCAACCATCGGTTTAACTGCACGATGTTCTGAAGTTCCTCCCTCTCCGCCGTCGCCTCCCTCTCCGCCGCCTCCACCGCCACCGCCTCCACCGCCTCCACCGCCACCGCCGCCACCGCCGCCCAGCGGAGTGCCAATCAAACACCAAAAAGGATATTTTCCTCTTGTATTCTTTAACAATACAGGACTTGATCCAAGCCGCATTCACGTCACGGTTACCGGAGGATATCCACCTCCCGGTCCAGGAGTTTCCATTACTCAATGGTTTTTTTATTCTCTAACGAATGAGCAATTTTTCGGGCAAATGCAGAGTCAACCGCTCTCTACAAGTAGCTTTTCTGCTTCTTCTCAGTTTTCGATTCCTTTAACCTCATTTCCTAATGTCCTCATTGGAAACACAACTTTAAGCGACTATTTTTTGCTGTACATAAAAGATGGCATCAATTCAGGAAGGTTATGGATTTCCGTCGACCATCCAATCTATCTATCGGTCACACTACCAAGTGGCGGCTCGCCTATTTTAGCTCCTAATGGACCTGCAAATGGAGGAGGCCTTCCAATTGATCCTAATTTTTATACAATCTATGATTTTGTCGAATATACATCACAACCTCTAAATCAGTCCCCTCCATATCTCTCCGCAGAACCATTTTTAGATAACTCGCAAGTCGACAGCTTAGGCATCTCCACGCTTCTTGGACTTTACACAGTCACCAATGGAACGATCACACAATTTAGTCAATCAGGAGTCAATACAACAAATTTAGTAGGATATAACAACCTAAGCCTAGATTCTCTTTTGAATGGATACGGTTCCGCATTTCCATTACCAAATCCATGGAATTATTCACTCGTTCCATTTTCTACAAATCCCTATACAGGGACTCCTACGGTTTCTTTCAATTTACGTTTGCTCGCGGCCAAACATGCCGTCGATGGATCGGGATATGGAAATCCAACGGGATTTCATTTATTCACCCCTTTCCCTGCCGACTATTTATCGAGCGCCGCATATACTGGAGGGCTGTCTTATTTAGACCAACTCACGAATTTTTATTCAAATCCAACAAATCCATTTTATTTTTATGCAGATCCTGCCTTTAAAGGATCTGGAAATGTTTACCAATTAACCGTCAACGGAACTGCATTTGAATTTAATTCAGGATCTTCACAAATCGTCATGACAGCAGGATCCGGAACAGCAGCAACAATGACAGTTGCCAATATGTATTCAGCAGCGACCACTTTAGAAAGTTCTTCTACACAAGCATCGCAAACCGACATCACTCTACTCACCGGATATTTTTCTTGTGCTTTTGTCGTTGGGCTTCTTGGAGAGCCAGGAGCTTTTTCAACCCCTACCGTAGGATCTGCTGCCACAGATGCTCTTCAACAGATCACCGTACAAAATCATAAACCATGTGATGCCACAGCAACATGCAATCCAGCCACCTGCTGCAGCGCGAGAGGTCACCAAACTCCTGACTACTATTCAACCAATCCTTTACCCGGCTTCTTTAGTTTTTATAACCAATATGCAGAATATCTTCATTCACAAGCCCAAACGGCTCAAGTCCTTCCATCGAACTCTCCCTATCCTCCTTCACACTATGACCCAGGAACAGCCCCATTTGTACCCAATACAGGTTTTGCCTATGCTTTTGACTACGATGATAAATTAGGGATTAGTTCAACAGTTGCTTGCAGCCAACAAACTCCCATTATCCCGCCCGGTGCATCATCACCTGTTTTCGGAATGTATACACTCAATCCAATCAATCAAACAAATTGCGACCAACTAAAGACTTCCGTATTTAATGATCAAACTCAATATACCGTAACCTTTATCTTAGCTCCCAACACCTCATTAACCTACAACCAAGGATCGGGATCTCCCGTCTCAGTTACATCGGGATCTCCCATCTCCATGTATTCTTACGAAGGAAATCTTTTCCAAATTAATTTGACGGCTCCGCCAATATCAGGTTCTGGCTCCGTTACAAGAAGCGCTATCATATATCCGTTCTATCAAACGGCTACACCAGTGACTATTTATGATCAAAGCGCTGAAAACCTAATCTTAGGCATTTCTTACAATACAGCAAGCCCTCCAAATTTCACGATTGCACTACCGTCAAAAATTTAATCGCTTTCTAAAGAAGCCATTCCGATATTTAAGGAATGGCTCCTCAAAAAAAATTCTTTCTTTCAAATACGCTTTTCTTTTAAAAAGAGGTAGAGTTCGTAAAGCTTGATTTTGGGAGCCAAATAAAGTTTTACAACCTCATCAATCCCAACTATTTAAAGACTTATGAAATTCATTCATCAAATCACTCTCGTATTTCTCTCTTCAAGCTATCTCTTTGCAGAGGATCTTGAAATGAGTATTCCATCGATCAACGAAACCACCTCTTCTGAAATCGCTGAATGCAATCGAATCCACCCTCCTCATCACCGGCCAAGAAATCAACCCATTTGCACGACTCCAAAAAAAACTCAGCAAACACCAGCCCCCGCCAAGGCAGCTCCATGCGCTCCAAAACACCTGACTTGGGATGACACATCTCATTTGCAAATCGGGGCGAATTACACATATGCATCAATCCATCCTCATGGATCTTCTCACTTTTCCGGAAGCATTGGAGGCTTACAAGCTCTTTATGAATTCAAAACATGGAATCGAATCTACGGAGGATTGCAATTTTTATGGAGAGAAGGAACTACAAAAAGTCACTATCAAAAAAGAACTCTTCTCGACATTAAAGTTGAAGAAAGAATCGGATACACATTTGGCAGCAAAGAAAATCACTGGATCCTTTCTTTGTTCTCCGGTCTTGGCTATCGCCATTTTGGAGAAAAAACACCCTCCTCATCCGGTTCGTCAGTCCATTTAAATTATAATGAATTCTACATCCCTCTTGGTGTATTCACTGACTGGATCATTGACTACTACATCTATCTAGGATTTTATGCCACCTGGATGCCTCAGGTCTACCCAACAGTCTCAATCGATCCTCTCAAAGGCGCGCGATGGATGTTGAAAGAACGTCTTGCTAACTTCCTTTTAGAAGTTCCCTTAACGTTATTGATCTCCAGAAAATACGATTGCACAGTCATCTTAAAACCATTTTTTGAATACTGGCAAGATGGACAGACAACCGCAAAAACGCTCACAGGTCTTTCTTTAGGACTCCCCGGAAATACCTATCTTTTTGGAGGCGCGGAATTCAATTTCAATTGGAGCTTTTAGCGCTCCTTAGATTCGAGCAAAAAACACCTTTAAAGGCGCAGGACACTCTCCCACATACGCCTCAACTGCAATTCTTAAAACGGCGCCTTTTCCCAAGTTTTTTGGAAAACTTTGTATTTCTTCCATTGCGTTCCGAAAACAGTTTTGAATCTCTTCAGAGCCCGGAGGACTTTCTGATGGGAAACTATAGCAGCATCGAGTCTGTCTTGAAATAAAAACAGTCTCTAGCTTCCCTCTAGGAAATGAGGGACCCATCATCGGTCTCTTTTCTAAAGAGCCAGCCTGAACATCTAAACCACTAATACGGAATCTATTAGATAGTTCTCTCAATTTTTCTTGTACAGAATACGTCATAGTTCTTCTATTAACTCAAGTTGCTAGTCGCTCGTTGACGATTACGGGCTGCGAGTGCCGATCTCGAGGATTTCGCTCCTCGTCCAGAAGTTCTCACTCTAAGACTCGTCGCGAAATCCTTGACCTCAGCCCTCTCGCTCCGTACTCGTCTAACGATCGACTAGCAACTTGAGTTATTATTCCAAATACAAGACCTTTTCCAACAGATATAATCTATTTTTTAAAAACTCACTTCCTAAATCAACTCTGCAGCCAATGCATTTTTCGAAAGCACCTGATCAAAATAGGCAACGGTTGCTTTAAGCCCCGTCTCTAAAGAAGTTTTTGGTTGCCAGCCAAGAAGCTCTTTGGCTTTAGAAATATCAGGCCGCCTTTGCTTAGGATCATCCGATGGTAAAGATTTATAAACAATCGGAGAAGAAGAACCTGTAAGACGCAAAATTTCATTCGCTAAATCAATCACTCGATACTCTGCAGGATTTCCAATATTGATGGGGCCAAAAATAGCTTCAGGAGCATTCATGAAACGAATCACAACATCAATGAGATCATCAACATAGCAAAATGAACGAGTCTGAGATCCGTCTCCATAAATCGTAATGGGCTGATTTTTGAGCGCCTGCACGATGAAATTAGAGACCACTCTTCCATCATTTGGATGCATGCGTGGGCCATATGTATTAAAAATACGAGCGACTTTGATCGGAACCAGATTTTTTCTCTTATAATCAAAAAAGAGCGTCTCTGCGCAACGCTTTCCCTCGTCATAGCAAGAACGAAATCCAATCGGATTGACATTTCCCCAATATTCTTCTTTTTGAGGATGCGTTTGAGGATCTCCATACACTTCGCTTGTCGATGCCTGAAAAATTTTACACTGCAATCTTTTAGCAAGCCCCAGCAAATGCCAGGCACCAAACACACTCGTTTTCAAGGTCTGAATCGGATCTTTTTGATAATGCAAAGGAGATGCAGGACAAGCAAAATTGTAAATCTCATCTACCTCTACAGAAAGAGGAAAACAAATATCATGACGCATCGTTTCAAAATGAGGATGCGATAGAAGATGCCGAATATTGTCTTTACTTCCCGTATAGAAGTTATCGACGCAAAGTATCTGATGACCTTCTTTCAATAGACGCTCAGAAAGGTGCGAGCCTAAAAAACCCGCGCCCCCCGTAACCAAAATTCGTTTACGTTTATGCTCTTTCATACACTTCATCAAAGTGTAAACTTTCTTATACAAAAAAAGAAATGGAAAATAAGAATTCTGAAGATTAGAATAAGACAAGTCAACATATTGTAAGCGATGAAACGAATTCTTATCACAGGTGCTGCAGGCTTTATCGGATATCATCTCTCTTGCTTTCTCAAACAAAGAGGCGATTTCGTCATTGGACTTGATAATTTTAATGCATACTACGATCCTCATTTAAAACGGGATCGCGCCACCGAACTACAAAAGATGGGCGTTGAAGTCGCTTTTGCAGACATCTGCGACCAAAATTTTTTAAAACTCTTTTTGCTCCGATACGGGATTACACACGTTGTCCACTTGGCAGCGCAAGCAGGAGTGAGACACTCTCTCATTGAGCCGGATGATTATGTCTCTTCCAACTTAAATGGATTTGTTTCCATTTTAGAAGCATGCAGATATTTCCCAAATCTCAAACTCATCTATGCCTCCTCCTCTTCCGTATATGGTCTCAATCAAAAAATCCCATTTAAAGAAGATGATAAAACAGATCAGCCTGCAAACCTCTATGGCGCCACAAAAAAAGCCAATGAAGTGTTAGCCCATTCCTATCATCATCTCTACGGTTTATCCGTAACAGCTCTTCGCTATTTTACCGTTTATGGACCTTGGGGCCGTCCCGATATGGCCTATTATCGTTTTACAAAGCAGATTTATGAAGAAGAACCCATTCAGGTATTCAATCATGGACTGATGCGAAGAGACTTTACTTATATCGATGACATCGTTCGGGGAACAGCCGCCGCTATCGATTTGGGATCCGCCTGTGAAATTTTCAACCTAGGCAATAATCGCCCTATCAATCTTCTGTCCTTCATTGATCTTTTGGAAAAAGCCATCGGCAAAAAAGCCATCAAAGAAATGCTTCCAATGCAGCCGGGAGAAGTGATTGAAACCTATGCAGATATTGAAAAGAGCCAAAAAATGCTAAACTTCCATCCTTTAGTCTCCTTTGAAGATGGAATTCACCAGTTTGTCGATTGGTTTAAACACTATTATGCAATCGCAACACCCCACTATGTCTTTGGATAAAGAGACAATTTAGGATCCTCTTACTTAGCAAATATTTCTACATTTGCTACCCCTCATGCCAAATTTGGACCAAAATTGGCAATAGAGGTAGCAAATTTCATCGCTAAAGGCAAACACTCGATCAAATCACTAGCAATGACCGAATAGGATGTTTTCGAAGAAGATGCCATCTCTCCTGCAAGAGCGTGAATATAAACACCTAACATGGCAGCTTCCGGAGGGGCGATTTTCTGAGCTAAAAGAGCTCCAAGGACTCCCGTAAGAACATCTCCCGTTCCCGCTTTTGCCATGCCCGGATCTCCATGAGGGATCACAATCGGAGGATGATCTTTGATAAAAATAAAGGTAGGAGCTCCTTTCAATACCAAAATACAATTCGTATGCTGAACCCATTTTTGTGCGCGCGCCAGCAAATCTTCTTCCTGAGAGTCTTTTTTGAGTTTAAAAAGACGCAAAACTTCTCCTCGATGAGGTGTTAAAATCGCGTGAGGCGGATACTCCACGTCTTCTTGAATTGCATCCGCATCAAAGACCATCGGGATTTCTAAAAAACCTTTTTTTGTTTTCAAAAAACGAAACACCTTATCCGTCTTTCCGAGACCTGGGCCTATGAATAAAGAACCCGCTCTATTCATCTCCTCCTGCCAAGATTTTAAAGAAAACGGCTGAGCAATCAATTCATGAGGGATCTCTCCAATCTCTTGATGATAAAACACACGTACAATGCCGGCTCCCGCTCGAAAAGCAGCCATGCCGGCGAGCTTAGGAGCTCCTCGAAATTGCTTAGAGCCGGAAAGCCCTACCACATATCCAGCCTGATATTTATGTCGATTCCTTACAAGCTTTGGTAAAAGCGATGCTAAAAAATCGACCTTAGGCACTCTGGCCAAAACTTGCGCTTTATTTCTTACTTCTTTAGGAAGACCAAAATCAACAACAGACAATTTTCCAACATAATTCCATCCATCTCGTAAAAAACACCCAATCTTGATCATTCCCAAAGCAATTGTTTCATCTGCCACAATCGCAAGGCCCTTGGTCTCTCCTGTTGTTCCATCAATTCCGGAAGGAATATCCAAAGAAATCACTTTTCTTTTAGATCGAAGAGCAAGTCCAATCACAATGGCCAAATCGCCTTCCACCTTTCCTTGAAATCCCGTTCCTAAAAGACCATCAAGAATGAGCCCTTCCTCATAAACCCAATCCATCGATTCTTTAAAATATTCGACCTTTCCCCCTTGTTCTACAAAACGACGATAAAACAATCGATTCATCACTGAACAGGCATCCAAAGGAAATACAGAAAGAGCGCGCACTTTCACCCCTCTTTCCAAAAGACAAGCTCCCGTCGAAAAAGCATCGGCACCTTTATTGCCTTTCCCAACTAAAAGAAGAACAGACTTGAGCAAAGAATATTTTTCCAAACGATCCAAAACAATCAAAGAAACTTGTTTACCCACCTCTTGAATAAAATTTTCTTCTTTACAGCCCAAAGAAACCGCTAAACGATCCAACGATTGCATCTCTTGCGCCGAGACAACAGGCATAAACATGAGTCCACCTCTTTCTTAAGGATGGTTCAAAAATTGACTTTGCTGCAAGAAATAAATTCAAAATTGCAAAAAACGAAATAACTATGCTATAAATGTGTCGAAAAAATTAGATTTTTTAACAAAAATTAAAACAAAGGCGTTTTATGATTATCGCAAATATTCAACCACCTACTGCAGAGCATTACAATGTAACCGCTCTTCCTCCTGAAGCAGAAATAGAACGCCGCGCACAAGCAATCATCAACGATCCAACTTTCAAAGAAAGAGTAGGCAGTGATCATTATACGATCTCTTCTTATGATTTCAAAACTTTTTATGTCATGACCGAACAATATGCTTTCCAAGTCGACATAGAAATTGTCCCATTACAAGATCTTCTTGGTCCCGGAACCATTATTCTTCATTTTGGAGAGATTGAACCCAACGATTTTCGTGTCTTTCCCTACGAAGAAAGAAATTAGATTTTTAACAAAAACTCAAACAAAGGTATTTTATGTTTACCGCAAATATTCAATCACCTGCTGCAGAGCATTACAATGTAACAGCTCTTCCTCCAGAAGCAGAAAAAGCTCGAAGAGAGCAAGCCATTATCAACGATGCAACTTTCAAAGAAAGAATTGGCGGTGATTTTTACGAGATCTATTCTGACGATCCAAAAACTTTTTGGGTCATCACAGAAAAGTATGCTTTCCGAGTTGATATCGAAATCATTCCATTAAAAGACCTACTTGGTCCTGGAACCATCGTGCCCCATTTCGGAGAGATCATCACTCGATAACCTCCACACAAGACGCCAAAGAGAGGACTTTCCTCTTTGGCCTCTCTCAATTTAAGTTGCCTTTTTCACTACAGAGCAAGGGCTCTGAGTAAAAAACATAAAACAAATATTTCTTATTGCCTTATCCGTTCTTCTTTTTACCTAGAGAACATTTCCTTTTATACATACTGTAATCGCGCTTTTTACTTAGCGCCCTTTTCTCCTGACCTCTGTGCTCTCTGTGCGCTTCTGTGGTTAAAAAATAAAATTAAAGACTTATCTGTGGTCAAACATTTATAGCGAAAAACTAAAGCTCTTTTTTCTGGAGAATGAATCCAGATTTTGCGATCATTCTCCTCATTTTTCTGAAAAAAGGAGAATCAAAAATGATACAACTGTACACCGCAATCGCTTTAGTTGTGGACCGATCTGGTTCAATGCATTCAGTCGCTGATGATACCAAAGGAAGCGTTCAAAATCTCATTCAAACACAAAAACAACAAGAAGGACAAGCTTCTTTAACTCTGATTCAGTTTGATCATGAATATCAAGTCATTCATGATTGTGCAGATTTACAAACGGTCGATGAAGAAGCCTTTGCAAAACAATATCAACCCAGAGGATCTACAGCTCTTGTTGATGCAATCGGCAGAACCATCATCAATATGAGCAATAAAATAGAGACAATGGAGCAAAAACCGACAAAAGTCATCGTCGCCGTTGTCACTGATGGATTTGAAAATGCAAGCCGTGAATTTACCACTGAAAAAGTGAAGCAACTCGTCGAAGAAAAACAAAACCTCGGCTGGGAGTTTATATTCTTAGGTGCCGATCTCAATGCAATCCACTCTGCTCAAAGCTATGGATTCTCGCCGAAAGGATCTGCATATTATCATAATGGCAACGTTTCTCAAGCATTCGACACGCTCAACTCAAAAATTTCAGATGCAAGACAAGGGAAAACAATCGAAATAACAGAAGAAGAAAGAAATTACCTTAAAGATGTTCTTCCTTAACCATCCGAGTTAAAAGAGAGCGAACTGCCTCTTTGGGGTCCAATCCTTTAAAAAGGATCGCACATGTTGCCTCTGTCACTGGGACAGGGATTTCATAACGGACCCCTAATTCCAAAACAGATACACAAGTATAAATCCCTTCAACCGCCATCCCGATTTTCAATTTAGCCTCTTCCGGAGTAAACCCTTCTGCAAGAAGCCGTCCGAAACGATAATTACGGCTATGCTGCGACAAACAAGTCACGCAAAGATCTCCCATTCCTGAAAGACCATTTAAAGTCTCCGGTTTACAATCTTTCACAGGGCAAAGTTTTCGCATCTCATGAAGACCTCTTGTCATCAGAGCCGCTTTTGCATTATCGCTTCCACTCAATCCATCAGAAATACCACAAGCAATAGCAATGATGTTTTTCATCGCTCCACCAAAGCACACGCCATGCAAATCGCTATTTGGATAAATACGAAACGTAGGTCTGCTAAAAAGATCATAAATGAGCTTTGTGACTGCAGGATCATACGCAGAACAAACAACAGATGTCGGCATATTTTGAATCACTTCCTCAGCATGGCTTGGACCACTTAAAGTCCCAACCCATGGACACCGAGAAACTCCAGAGAGATCGGAGATGACTTCCGGCAAAAGAAACCCGGTCCCCTGCTCAATCCCCTTGGACGTTAAAATAATTGGAACTTCTAAAGGCAAAATTTCTTCAAAAACAGAGCGAACCCCGGAAGAGGTCACACTCTCTACGATGCACTCCGCTCCTTCCAACACTTTTTTTAAATCGCTACTAAAACGAACGGATGGATCTATTTTAAAATTTTTAAGCTTTGGATGCGCTCTACTTTCCTGCAAAAGCGAAGCAAAAAGAGGATCTCTTGTCCATACGACAACCTCATGCCCATTCATTGCTAAGATGGAAGCCAATGCAAAGCCCCAAGTTCCGGCCCCTAAATATGCTATCTTCATGTTTTCATTTTACAATATTTAAGAGAATTGGTGTTACCTTTTCAATGGATTCAGGACCTTTTAAGGGTGCATAGCAACTCTTTTTTTCATAACAAAGAGCCTCCACCTTCCCATAAGACAAACTATCAAAAATAAATTCCTCACCTTTAAAAAGTTCCTTACCTAAAAATTTCTTTTTCACCCAATGCATCGGAAGTTCAATCGATGCCATCTTTGCCATAAAAGAGGTACGCATCGCCATCATGCCTGTATAAGAAAAGAAATACTCAAGATCTGATGACAAATGGATATATTCAGAAACTTCAATATGACCTTCTCTTTCAACAAGAGCTCCCATCGATTCTTGATTGTTTTCTCTTGGAACGCATTTTAAAACAACATCGACATCTTTCTCTAAAAGACATTCAATCAAAGCTTCATCGACAGGATCTGCCAGTGGATTTTCAATAGGAACAATTGTACAAAATTCAACACCGTCTCTTTTCCATTGTTCCGAAAGACCGCTCGATACAAACGCTTTAAAAAGAGCTCCATTTCCTTTTGGCAGTGGGATGTGAGGCATCGAACGCAAACGAAGATCTTTCGCAGGATGCATGGCCTGCTGAAAAAAGAAGATCTTTCTCCCAAAATAAGAATGCGCTTCAAAAAATTGAATCGTCTCTTGATGGTTCAACGGAGATGTCATGACAGCAATCGGAAAATCAAGAGGCGTCTTTTCACAAATCCATTCGAAAAGACTTTTCCCATGAATGGAAAAAAGACCTTTAGGTCCCTGCACTCCAAGTCTTGATCCTTGCCCTCCTGCAAGAATGATACAGCCTACTTTCGTTAACGAGCTAAAAGAAGAATTCGCCAAACGGCACTCTCTCAAAGGTTTTAGAGGAAAAAGAGTATTCATGACCGTTTCTACTCTAACACTCGAAAGATCACGATTTTTGCCCATCAGCGGTGTGTGTTTCAATTGAGGATTTGGAGATAAAACATTCTGCTTTAAAATCCCATGATTTGGATCTGCCCAAAGAGAAATCAGATGCAAAGGGAAACTCTGATCCAAGTAATACGTCATACTCAAAATTCCGGAATCAGGAACGATGATTGAAGAACACCTGTTTTTAATGATCGATAAAAGCTCAAACAGTGTCGTTTTTCCTCGCAAATCAATCACGTGAGGAAATGAAATTTTTGTTTGATCTTCAGATCCAAAAAGAATCACTTTAGTCTTCGGAATGTATTGCAAACGATGGATTAAATCATGCCAATGATGAATCGGCCAATTGCGCCAAGACCCATACGTTGTCTCAACAACTGCCTGCACGCCCACATACGTATATCCATCCGGCAAATCGAATCTTTTCCATAGATCTTCATGAACAGGATTCCACTTCAACTTAGGAACAAGGCGTCCTCTTTGCCACTGAACCCAATCCGTTGGGCTGGGCGCTTCAAAAAGATAATCAAACGATTTGGGATCGATCTTTAAACTTAAAAGAGTCTCTTTCACATTGACAGAAACACCTCTTTTCCAAGAAGGAGCGATGATTGTTTTCACTCCTTCTAGAAGAGAAAAACCATCTCGCAAATTTTCTCTGATTAAAAACACAATCTCGCTATCCGGAATGATTTCTCGAATGCGGTGGACCATTGCAAAAAGACCCAAAGCAATATCGCCAAGACCTCGATTCCATGCTAAAAGGATTTTTTTGCCGCCTCGCCTTGCGACTCTACGAAGAGCAAAATCAAAAGGATTCGGAAGCAACCATCGTTTTAAAGTCCTAAACATGATTCATGCCTTTCATCGCGAGCTGAAAGACTTCATCCACCGTAATTTCTTTCATGCATGGAAAATCAATCGGACAAACTCTCTTAAAACATGGAGAACAGGCAACATTCTTTCGAATCACTCGGCTTTTTCCCCCAAAAGGTCCGGTCAGCCGATCATCCGTAGAGCCAAAAAGAGCAATGAGAGGAACATCGAGAGCATCTGCAATATGCATTGGACCGCTATCATTGGTTATCAAAAGATTCACATCACGAATCAAAGAGGCAAGCTCTCTTAAACTCGTAACTCCCGCCAAGTTCATCACAGAAGAAGGAAGATCACGGCAAATGTCATGAATCAAATCTCGAGATGCCATATCGCCAAAGAACACAACAAAAAAACCTTCTTTGACAAACTTCTTTGCAAGATCTCGAAACCTCTCAGCGGGCCAGCATTTTGCACTTCCGTAAGCAGCCCCCGGATTCATTCCAATCAAAGGAGCTCCCTTGACATATCCTCTTTGATATAAAAGCTCTTTCGACTCTTCAATTTCTTTTATTCCAAGAAACAATCTAGGCCGTGTTTGTGAATGAGAAATCCCTAAAGGCTCGAGCAATTTTTTATAGCAATCAATCTGATGTAAAGAGATCGGCCTTTTCACAACATCTGTTAGAAGCCCTCTTCTAAAATGACCTGCATATCCAAGACGTCTTTGCACATTGCCTTGCCAAAAGAGCCAGGCGGATGAAAAAGAATTCGTCAGCAAAATGCCAAGGTCGTATTTTCCCGCCTCTATTTTCGCAAATAACGAACGTCTTTCTTCTCTTCTTGAGAAACTAAAAGAAATGGGATGAAAACAAAAAAGCTCATCAATTGCATCATCTTCTTTCAATAATTCACAAATCGGGAAACGACACATCGCCGTCATCGAACTTTTTGGAAATGCCTTTCGCAGATCCGTCAGAATCGGCGTTGCCATCACCAAATCGCCGACCCAATTCGGCATTCGCACTAAAATATTTTGAATTCTACTTGTATCCATTCAATGCATTCAGTATACAATGCAGATGATTATGGCTCCAACAATCATCTTAGGAATTGATCCGGGAACACGCATTACAGGATACGGAATCATTGCCATAGATCCCCATCCCAAACCTTTAGATTTTGGCTGCATTTGCCCGCCTCCAAAACTCCCTCTGGAAATGCGCTATAAAATCCTCTTTGATAGCTTAGAAAAGCTTGTTGAAAAATACAATCCAACAGCCATTGCCGTCGAATCACAATTTGTCTTAAAAAACGCACAAAGCGCAATCAAATTAGGAATGGCAAAAGGGATGGCGCTTCTCATTGCAGCCAAATACAACATTCCGATCCAAGAATTTGCTCCAAAAAAAGCAAAACTTGCCGTTGTAGGCCATGGATCTGCCAGTAAATGGCAAGTTCAAAAAATGATCCAATCCATTTTGCAACTGCCCACACTTCCTGAGCCGGAAGATGCCGCAGATGCGCTCGCACTCGCTCTTTGTTATTCAAACCAAATCAAGGAACCTCATGTTTGCATTCATCCAAGGAATTTTAAAAGAAAAAGAACCCCACGCAGCCATCATTGAAACCAACGGAATCGGTTATCGAATCTCCATTCCCCTCAATGCATACTCACAACTGCCGCTTCTTGAATCACAAACGTTCCTCTATCTTTCCCAAGTCATTCGAGAAGATTCTCACACCCTCTATGGCTTTCTTTCAAAAGAAGAAAGAGATCTTTTCGAAACGCTCATCACCATTTCGGGAATCGGCCCCAAAACAGCCGTTGCCATTATCGGCCATATGGAAACGCAAGCGCTCCATCATGCAATTCAAACCTCTGATCTTCGCATCTTAAGTAAAATCCCCGGAATCGGTAAAAAAACAGCAGAAAGACTCGTGATTGAACTCAGAGACAAACTCAAAGGCTCTTCTAAAAAAGATAAACATCTACCCGCAACAGGCGCCTCTCAAGGCATTGTCGCCGATGCGATCAATGCGCTTCTCAATCTCGGCTACAACGCCCTCGAAGCACAAAAAGCAGTCAAAACAGCAATGAATGAGAAAAATGACGAAACGGATCTAGGCTCGCTGATTTCACTTGCTTTACGCAAAATGTAAACGGTATAGGAGGTCTATTTATAATTTGTTTGCCAAAAATACGCCAACAATGCCTCCCGAGAATAAGCATGCCGCCGCTATGATTGCTTGTTTATGTGTGAAATCACAAAAAGGACCCAAATAACCGCTCGCAGCGACTCCTCCCAAAAAACACCCAATCACAATCCCTGCCAACAAAACCGTCACGATACGCCCCTTCCAATTCGATGTTTTGGAAGGATTTATAGACCGATCTAAATTTAATCTATGAACTGTTTCAATACGTGACATACATTATTTTACTCGCTAATTTAATAATATTAAAAATAACAACTTTATATAATTTTACAACATCTTCTTTTTTATTTTCACTACTAACATTAATTTGAAAGAAACTAATTCTTCAGGCTGTTTCAGTATAACTCTTTCTGATAAACTTAAAACATGCATCAGACAGATACAATTGCCGCCATTGCCACTGCCGCAGGAGAAGGAGCGATTTCCATCATTCGCATTTCAGGCAAAGACGCAATCTCCATCACTCAAAGAATTTTTACAGGTCCTGTTCAAAAATATACTTCCCACACGGTTCACTATGGGAAAATTTTGGACAAAGAAGGAAACACTCTCGACTCTGTCGTCTTGATGATCATGCGCGCCCCCAAATCATACACCGGAGAAGACTCCATTGAACTCTTTTGTCATGGAGGAAGTTTAATCACAAGACGGGTTCTCGAAAGAGTTTTTGAAGCGGGAGCAAGAGCTGCAAAGCCTGGAGAATTTTCACTCAGAGCCTATCTCAATGGGAAAATCGATCTGACTCAAGCAGAAGCAGTGCAGCAGCTGATTGCCTCAAAAAACGAACTTGCCTTGAAATCTGCCGAAAAACAGCTTGAAGGAAGGCTTTCTCAAAAAATTCTTGATTTTCAAAAAAGACTTACAAGCCTTGCTGCCATTTTAGAAGCCTGGGTTGACTTTCCGGAAGAAGGGCTTGAATTTACAACGATCGAAGAATTGTGCTTCGATCTAGAAGCGATTTGCAAAGAGATGGAGCATTTAAAAAACACCTATCACTACGGACAAATGCTCCATACAGGGATCTCTCTTTGTCTTGTCGGATCTCCCAATGTCGGCAAATCATCTTTGATGAATGCGCTTCTTGGCTTTGATCGAGCGATCGTCACAGAAATTGCAGGGACGACAAGAGATGTCTTAGAAGAAGATCTTCTCTTGGGCTCTCTTCATTTTCGACTCATCGACACAGCAGGGATCAGAGATACCGAAGAAATTGTGGAACAAGAAGGAATCCGAAGATCCAAAAAAATGATGAAAGAAGCAGACGTTGTCCTTCTTCTTCTCGATAGCAGCCGCCCTCTTTCCATCAAAGATGAAGAGCTCTTAACATTCGCAAATCCCAACAAAACCATTCTTGTACTCAATAAAAAAGATCTCAAACAAGAAATCGCCTCTCTTTTCTGGCCTTTTTCAGTCTCTATTTCAGCCAAAGAAAAAATAGGAATCGATGAACTCATCAAAACAATTGAAGCGCTTGTTTTAGACAAGGGAGCTCCCTCCAAAGAAGAAGTCACAATCACCCATCTTCGCCATAAGCAAGCCCTTGACAATACCATCTCTCATTGCCAAAATGTCATTCATGCTCTAAAAACTGAGACTTCCGCAGAATTTGTGACCTCCGATCTTAGAGCTGCTTTAAACGAGCTAAGCTCCATCATTGGAACCAATGTCACAGAAGATATTTTATCGAGCATTTTCAGCAAATTTTGCTTAGGAAAATAATGAATCGAAAAAGAAAAGCTGAAAAAATCGCAAAAATTTTAGACGAACTCTTTCCTCATCCCAAAATTCCACTCAACCACAAAGATACCTACACTCTGCTCATCGCCGTTCTTTTATCCGCAAGATGCACAGACAAAAAAGTGAATGAAATCACACCTCTGTTATTTAAAAAAGCAAGCACGCCTCAGGAAATGATCAAGCTGACTGTATCAGAAATTGAAGACATCATCCGTCCTTGTGGACTTTCTCCTGCAAAAGCCAAAGCCATTTGGAATCTTTCTTTAAGTCTCATCCAAAACCACCAAGGCAAAGTACCGAAAACTTTAGAAGAACTTGAAGAACTTCCCGGCGTCGGCCATAAAACAGCCTCTGTAGTGATGACGCAAGGCTTTCATCTTCCGGCATTTCCTGTAGACACTCACATACATCGATGCGCAAAAAGATGGGGCCTATCTTCCGGAAAATCAGTCAAACAAACAGAAAAGGATTTAAAAGAACTATTCGATCCAAAAAAATGGCATAAAATTCACTTGCAAATCATCTATTTTGGAAGACAGTATTGTCCTGCTCGAGGCCATCAAAAATCCAAATGCCCTATCTGCAGCCTTTCCTAAACTTTCCTTATGGATTCTGTCGGATGCAGTGCTGTATGAGCAATTGCTGTAAACCATCTAGGAGAAATCCATCAAGAATGACTCCTCGGCTTGTCAGAAAATCACCCATTTTCTGTGGGAACTCATCTTCTACGACTTTTCCTGCAAAATGTTGTGCGAATTCTTCCAAAATCTTTTGCATACCAGGATGTTTCTCAAACTGAGGTTGCGCAATGATATTCGCAACCAGCACTTCCCGTGAAGCAAAATGAGGCATAAAAGAAGGAACTGTTCGTAACGCCTTGGCGATCAGGGCAACTCTTGTTTCTCCTTGAGGAACATTTAACGCTTTTGCAACTCGAGATTCCAAATCTGCAAATGGAACTTTAGCATTGCCAAACCGTTCTGCAACAACTCTTAGCATTTGTTCATTTCGAAAGATCGCAGAATTGAGCGAAAGATCTTTATCAACAGATAAGACAGCGAATAAATTCTCAGGTGGAGGAAATTGGATCACTTAAGCAATCCCTGCTTCTTCACGAAAACGATATCCAATCCCTCTTACAGTCTCAATCCAATCAAATGTGGGGCCCAATTTTTTACGCAAAGAAGCAATGTGGACATCAATATTGCGATCAACAACAAATGAATCATCGTTATTAATATCATCAAGCAATTGATTGCGAGTCAATACTTTGCCCCGATTTGAAACCAAACGGCGCAAAATCCCAAACTCCGATAAAGTTAAAGGAAACGTTTTATCTTTTGAGCGAAGCAAATATTTTTCCACATCCAACATGAAATCACCAAATTTCACTGCTTTAATGGACTTGTCTGTTTCTTTGCCTCTACGCAAAACCGCTTTAATACGAGAAAACAAAACTTTGGGAGAAAAAGGTTTTGCTACATAGTCGTCAGCCCCTAATTCCAATCCCAACACAACATCTAATTCATCTCCTTTCGCAGATAAAATAATCACAGGGATTCCCTTTGTCTCGGGGTTAGACTTCAATTTACGACAAACATCAAGTCCATTTTCTCCAGGGAGCATGACATCTAAAATCACAAGATCAGGCTTTTCTCTTTCTACTGCACGATATCCATTAATTCCATCCACTTCAACGTGCAATTTATAACCGGACATTTCAGCCTGCAGTTTAATCAAAGCAGCAATATCTTCTTCATCTTCAATCATCAAAATACGTTTTTTATGACTCATTTTTCGTATCACTCCAAGTGGTTAGAAGAATTCCTCAATCATTGAGCTCATATCCTTTCATGACGTTTCATTTTTTTCAAGCGAATCAAAGCGAAATTTTAGAAACAACACCAAGAGCCCTTCCTAGAAAAAAAGATCCTTGAGTCCGAAATTTGTCCGGAGCATCTGTCACATAAAACGTGCAAAGCCCTTTTTGGTTTTGCTGTAAAAGATCTTTTTTTTGCAAAAATTCTTTCACTTCACTAACAACTTTAAAAGCAGGCTCCGCAAGAACCACCTGACCGCCTAAGATTTTTTCAAAAAGAGGACGAATCAAAGGGTAATGAGTGCATCCAAGGAGCACTGCATCTACAGGATGCGTTAAAATGGGTGTCAAATAATGACGCACAATCATTTCCATCGCAGGATGCTCTGAAAATCCTTCTTCAATCATCGGAACAAATAAAGGACATGCGATCGGAACCATCTCCATCTCTGGATGATGCTTTTGAAAAAAAGCCTGATACACACCCGATTCAATCGTACTTACCGTTCCCAAAACAGCAACGCGCTGAAATCGCTTTTGACAAAGCTCTTGAACGCCTGTCTGAACCATGCCAATCACCGGTATTGAGAGTTTTTCTTGAAGAAAAGAAAGAGCATGGCAACTCACCGTATGGCAAGCAACAATCAGCATTTTAATCGGTAAATTTTGTAAAAATCTTCCTGCTTGCAGAGCATATTCAATGATCGTCTCTGAAGATCTCCCTCCATAAGGAACTCGCGCTGTATCTGCTAAATAAAAAATATTCTCTAATGGCATCTGCCGCATGACTTCTCTCATCACCGACAAACCTCCTAACCCGGAGTCGAAAACAGCGATCCCCAACTCTTTTTGAACAGGCGGGATCTGGCGATTCATTCAGGAATCGTTAATTCTTGACCAACCACAATCAAATCACTATTCAAATGATTGGCTTGCTTTAAGCGAGACACATCAATCTTATGCATTTTTGCAATCTTTTCCAAAGAATCCCCGGATCTGACCTTATAAGACTTCATAGGTTGGTTCTGAAGCGACTGCGCTAAAACTTCAATATTGCCTTTTAACTTAACAAGAGCTTCCAACTTACGATTTTGAGAAATAATCTCCTTCTCAAGCTCCTCAATGCGCTCATTAAACTGAGTTAAAACAGAGCTTGTCTTTCCGGTATAACCAACCCACTTTTCCATCTCTTCTTTTTGTTTTTTCTCAAAAAGAGCCCATTTTTTTTCTAAAGCTTGAGAGAGCTCTGCCATTTGATCGATTTTGATTTTGTGCTTTTCAAAATCTTGCTGTTTTAAAGAGCTAAACGTCGTTTCAGAGGATCGAATGCGTCCTTCCAAAATTTGGATTTCCGCACGAAAGCAACTCAAATCATGTCGTAAATCGTCGAGATTTGTTTGCACTTCATGAATCGTGAGCTCCCACTGATGTCCCCCATCATGAAATGATGTCTTTAAGGGGGAACAAGAAGATAAAAGAAAAAGAATAGGTATTAGATATCTCATCTATTTTTGATATATTTTAAATTCAGAACGTCGGTTCATTTTCCAATCGCTTGAAGAATGTCCAAGAGCCAAAGGGCTTTCTTTCCCTTTGGAAATCGTATAAATCCGATTCAAATCAACACCATGCTTCACTAAAAAAGTACGCACATAGTTTGATCTTCTCATCCCTAAAGACATGTTATAACTAGCAGATGCCCTCTCATCCGTATGCCCTTCAATGAGCAAATACATATTCGGATGTTTCTTTAAATACTCTGCCAATGTCATGAGCCTTTGAACTTCCTGTTTATCTTTAACAACATGCTCATCTGTTTCAAAATGAACCGATGAAAATAAAGAATCAGAAGAAATCATAAATTCAGTCAAAGACGGAACTCCTTTTTGTCCAGGAACTCCTCTTGGCTGAGGCAATGCAGCATCAGAATAGACGGAAGCGCCTTTCAAATCAGAATCTCTTAAAGGAATAAAATCATCATCATAAGGGCCTACAAACTCATCGTTAGAGGCAAGCATTTTTGATTCATAATCTTTGCCCCATAGAGCATCCACACCTCTACCCATGTAACGCCCTGCGGTTTTAAGATCTTCCCATGTTTCCGAGCTATTACGCATACATCCGGTCATAAAAAGACATGCAATCAAAGGTAAACATCGAACAAACACTGTCATAAAGTCTTCCTCACACGATCCAAAAAATCAAAGCTTACCGAATTTTTGAATTCTTGACGAGTCCGGTTTAATGCAAATAGCAGCTCTCTCTCAAATATTTATTTTTTAACCACAGAGCAAGGTTAAATCTCTTCTCGTTAAAAGCCCTTTGCAAAGCTTTTCCATCACCACATATTCTCTTTTCTTCACAAGTCCTCCTTAAGCTCTCACTGTTGGGCAAATCTACCGACTTTAGATTCTTATTTTAAATAACTTGCAAACTCATCCTTGCAAAATTGCAATAGCATCTCTAAAATGCAAGGTCTTTTAAAGACTCAACATTCACCTATCATCTTCAAAAATCGACGCGATCCACCCAAAACCAGAGGCCTGTTTGAAGAACTCCTCCTTGAAAAAGGAGGAGATTCTCTTCGCTTAAACCGAAGGCGCTCTACGGCGCCCATTGTAGAAGCTTAAACTAACCCACCCCTGAAGGGTGGGATTGCGCGCGAGCAGGAGTTCAAGACATGAGTCATCAATTACATTCATCAGCAATTTTCTATGCCAGAAGTGAAATCTTTAAACTTGACGAAGAGACTCTTGCCATCCCCTGGAACTTGCTTTAGAAATCTTAACGCGACCAAGAAGGAAATCGTTTTTGTTCCGAGCCGGCAAGAATCAAAACAGGTTCTTTATCTTCAATATGAATGCGGTACAATTCGCAAACATCATCATCTTCCGTGTTATAAACAAGATGCACGTTATCTTTTGCCCAAGAAGGGTTTTCTTTATTCAAAGGCCCTGTTGTAACGGGAGTTTCTTCATCAGTTTCAAAATCATAGACCCATATTTGACGAATCCCATCCACCTTTGCACTATAAGCCAGTTTCTTTCCATCAGGTGACCATACAGGCGATGTATTTTCTCGATTTCTTCTTGTCAAAAGACGAGGCTGCGCTTTTTTTGTATCTTTAGGATTTGACACTGTCATGACATAAATTCTTGGCGGACCATCTCGATCAGAAACAAAGGCAACTTCTTTTCCATTTGGGCTAAATGTAGGAGATGCTTGAGTGGCTCTTGGCGCCGAAAATAATTGACGAGGACGCCCTACCGATTTTCCTTGCGTATTGATCGGCTGAACAAACAAATCAGGACGGCCTGCAATATCTGTAATAAATGCAATGAGATTCCCTTGTTGATTCATTGCAGCGAGCACCTGATTTCCTCGTAAAGAAACAACCATCTGTTTTTCTTTTGTCTCTAAAGAAGAAGAGTAAATTTTAGATTGTCCCCCTTCAAAAGAGATGTAATAAAAGTGATTTTGAAGCCCCATCGCTGTTGGGAAAAAATGGGGACATACACAATATCCCTGATCTGCAATCACAGAAGAGCTATTGGCTCCGTCAGAATCGCATATCCAAATTTCTGAATTCCATGCATCGTTCAACTTATAGCGCTTCGAATACAAGATTTTTGAAGAAGCAATCCCTTCCACCCCAAAAAGATCTTTTTGAATGGCATCCGCAATACGATGAATCTCTCTTCGATCTTGCTCTAATTTTCCAACAAGAGCTAAATCAAGATATTTTTTAGACGTCCCCTTCATGCAATCAAAAACGATCACCTGCAACCGATTTTTCACTTCCTGAACGGCAATAACATAAGAGGCTTTTCTCGCCTTCCACTTCCCTAAATCAAAATGCGAGCGGATGTCACTCCAAGAAATCGACTCTTCCCATTCAACATTCGATGGCATGAGCGACATAAAACCGCTATGATCTAAATCAAAATGAAAAACCTCTCTTAATTCTTCAAAATAGCGCCAATCATATTCAGATGATGGCAAATGAATCTGCGTTAGATAAACAAGAGGCTTTTCCCGCTTTGTTTTCAAAGCAATTTCGATTTCATGTGCATTAAGACAAATTTTTAAAAACAATAGTAATCTGAACCACTTCATTGCGGGATCCTTGACTGAATGGAGGAAACTCAATTTCTGAGAGCCTCTTTTTTAGAAATTCTCCATTTTTTCGACTTTTCATTTCAAGGATTTCTAAAGAAATGAGCTTACCCGAAGCATCAATTTCAAGCCGTACTTTCACATCGCCATATTCAGGAAGCTCTAATGTGTTTTGCAAATAAGAGGCAAGCTCCTCTTCATAACTAAAAACAAAAGTCTCTTCTTGCAAAGAAGATGGCATCGATAATTTCTCAGGAATCACAAATGCTTTTTTCGGCAAAGACACCGCTTTTGAAGAGCTTTCAATCTCTTGCAAATTTTTTTGCATCTCCTTCAAAAGATCACTCTGAACGGAATTTTTAACCACCTGCTTCGTCTCTTTTTTGACAACATTTGCTTTTTTTTTCTCTGAACCCGTTGAAGAAACACTTTTTTTCGTCCCACTCGCTACTTGCTGTACAGGCGCTGTCATTGGCAAATGAGGCGTCAATACCGTACGAATCGCCATTTTTGGCTTTGGCTTTTCTGAAAAAATCAAATGCTCTACCAAAAGGCTAAAAACAATCAGGAAATGAATGAAAAAAACAACCACTACAATTTGAGAAAATCTTGAAAGTTTTTTAAACCATTCAAGGCTGGAGAAGAACATCCATCTGATCGAAGCCACATTCCTCCAATGTATTTTTTACATCTTGATACACACCAAAAGAAGCTCTCTTGTCAATGGCAACCAAAGGAGACGCTCCACTCTTTTTTTCCATCTTCAGAAAAGAGGCAAGTTCAGATAAAGAAACACTTTTTCCTCGAAACCAAATCGAATGATCCGGGCGAATCGAAATGGTCCAAGGGCTGTCTTGAGCCCCCGGCTTTGATAAAGAAGCCGTCCCTGCAAGCAAAACAGAGTCGACTTCCAATAAAGGCGCCAGCAAAATAAACGTGATTAGAAGAACAAAAACAACATCGATGAGAGGCGTTAAGTTAATGAACGACTCTCCCTCAACCTCTTCTTCTAATGCACGTCGCTTTCGAATCATCTTCCTAGACGAACTCCAAGCGTAACTTCACCCGACTCTGCAATCGGAACTCCATCTTTTAAAGCTACAACATTAACTTGACGCTGATTATACGATGGTCCTGAATTCACCGGGAAAGACGCAATTGTCTTCCTTAATGATTCATAAACAGAATCTTCGCCTTTTTCTACATAAACTTTCTTTCCGAAAGGCTTATTGTAAGCTACAATTGTTAATCCTTCAGTGTTTGCACAAAAGTCAGAGAATTCAGAAAGTCTAGAGAAATACAAAACTCCTCTAGTAACAGAATCATAATCAGAAACTGTCACCGGGCTACTACTCAATCGAACAGGACTTGACATCATTACCTCTATTTATTATTAAATTTTAGAAAAAACCGCTTCACGCGTTTTTGATAAATCAGGATAACGGAACTCCAACGAGGAAAGTAAAAGGAAAGAAAATTCCTCCATTTCCTTTCTTGATTCTCGGAGCTTATGTTTTAAATAATGAAAACCAATCAATGCAGGAATCGCAACCATCAGTCCGATCACAGTCGCAGCTAATGCTAAAGAAATCCCTGCTAAAAGATGAGTGCTAGCGACTCCCTGAGTTCGCACCTGCATCTCAGAAAAAGTCATTAAAATCCCCCAAACGGTACCCAACAACCCCAAAAAAGGACCCAGCGTCATCACAATCGGCAAAACAAACAGATGCTTTTCCAAAAGCTTCACTTGCACTTCCTTGGAAACTTCCAACTGAGCCTCCAACAACTCAAGATCGCTTTGAGAAAAATAAGGAGATCCTTCTCGATCGGCCATATTGCGATTTAAAATAGAAAGAGCTTTCTTTTTGAAGGCCTTATAAATCTCAAAAAAAGGATGAGAGCATTCTAAAAAACGCCCACTTAAAGGACGCTGAAACTGTAAATTCAAAGGCTCCTTCTCTGAAAACTGAGCCATCAAATCGCGAGAAAGTCTTGAAGCATTGAAAAAGATCCAGACTCGATACAAAATCACAACCCATGAAATCATCGACAATAAAAAAAGAGCAACAAAAACGCCTCTGCCAAACCAATCCGATTGCAAATAAGCGTTGATAAAAGGATTTCCGGATGCTAAAAACATGATTTCTTGTAAAATACTCCAAAAATAACAAACTTATGATTCTAAAGCAAGAATACATCGATTCTCACGCACACCTCTCTGATCCATCCGTCCTTCCTTCCATCGTCCCCATCCTCGAAAGAGCCCAACTTGCGCACATTTCCCACATCATCAACATCTGCACCGACATCCAAACCCTCAAAGACGGCCTCCTCCTCAGTAAACAATATCCTTTCATCAAAAACACCGCCGCAACCACACCACACGACGCTCTTCAAGAAGAAGATCCCGCCTTTCCCTTCTTTCAAGAATGCGCTCATAACAAACTCCTATGCGCCATCGGAGAAACAGGTCTTGACTATCATCACAAAGATCTCAACCCGATCCTCCAAAAAAAATACCTCATCGACTATCTTCACCTGGCCTCCGAAACCAATCTCCCCGTCATCTTCCACTGTAGAGAGGCCTTCCAAGATCTCTTCGCCATCACCGATCTTGAATACCCCAAAAAAGCACCAGCCATCCTCCACTGCTTCACCGGCACTCCGCAAGAAGCTGAAGAAGTCCTCAAGCGCGGCTGGTTTCTCTCTCTCAGTGGCATCGTCACCTTCAAAAAAAGCCAAAGCCTCCAAGACATCGCAGCCTTCGCCCCCCTCTCCCAGCTTCTCATCGAAACAGACACGCCCTACCTCGCCCCTCAAAGCAAGCGAGGCAAGCCCAATGAACCCTCTTTTCTCCCAGAAACCGCCGCCTGCATCGCAGCCATCAAAAAAATCTCCTTAAGCGAAGTCGCCCAAACCACCTTCGACAATGCAAGGCGTCTCTTTCTTTAAACTCTAAAATCAATAAAACCAATCTACCCCCCTTAAAAAAGTAAGTTTGGCGCTTACAAAAACTCAAGCGCAAGATTTATACATCTCAACCTAAACAAGGTAAAAACAAAAACAATACTAATTCACAAGAAAAATAGTCACAAATATTTCATAACACAAAAAAAACAAGCAACCTCATCGGTTTTTATTTACTATTTGTTTCTTTTAAACTAATAATAAAAACAAAAGCTTCTATAAATAAAAGGATGTATGTCTAAGAAAAAAGAATGGATGCATGAGCTACACGAGCTTTATCAAGAAATCAGTCACGCCGCTCAACACTTTATGGGATATACAGTCTCTCAATTATTTGATTATTCTAAGTTATTTTCATTTTTAAAATTCCCAATAAACAACATAGGCGATTGCACTTCTAAATCAAGTCT
Source organism: Chlamydiota bacterium (assembly GCA_027451825.1). Lineage (GTDB taxonomy): Bacteria > Chlamydiota > Chlamydiia > Chlamydiales > SM23-39 > DAIDHZ01. Next base: position 3,341 of record DAIDHZ010000019.1, on the reverse strand, counting down.
TTACAGGATAAACACCTTCAAAATTGAAAAAAAAGTAATCGAATATTTTGCCCATCTTCTTCATGCACCAAAAAATAATTACTGGGGATATGTGACGAATGGAGGAACAGAAGGAAATCTACACGGACTTTATATAGCAAGAGAATTATATCCAAATGGCATTGTTTTTCTATCAGATCAATCACACTATAGTGCCATAAAAAATCTTCGCATTTTAAAGATGCCGTATATCCTCATAAAATCTCAATCCAATGGAGAAATTAACTACTCATCTTTACAAAACGAGATCAAAAAACATCTAAAAAAAGGCCCTCCTATTCTATTCATTAATATAGGAACTACCATGAAGGGCGCTATTGATAATTTAGATAAAATTTATGCCGTCTTGAAAGATTTACATATAAAAGAAAAATATATCCACTGTGATGCTGCTTTTTATGGGATGATTTTACCATTTATGAATGCTTGCTGTCCTTTTGATTTTCGAACAGGAATTGACAGTCTTGTAATTAGTGGCCATAAAATGATTGGCAGCCCCATCCCTTGCGGGGTAATTATTACCAAGAAATCTCACGTAGCACATATTGAAACATCAATTGAATATGTTGGAATCAAAGATAGAACTATTTCAGGATCTCGAAATGGAATTACACCTTTATTTCTATGGCAGCAATTGAATGAAATGGATTATGAAAAACAAGTAAAAGATTGTTTTGAGAAAGCTCAATATATGGTGGATGAATTTAATAAAAACGGAATTTGCGCATGGAGAAACCCTTATGGTGTACATATTGTATTGCCAAAACCCTCAAAGGCATTCATTCAAAAATGGAGCCTTCCCATCCAACACAAAATCTGTTGCGCAATTGCATTACCTCATTTGACATACCACACTATCGATCAATTTATTCATGAATTTTTAGTAGATATGAGAAAGAATCGATGAATTTTGTAGATCACCATTTTTCTAAAAAAAATGCTAGATCAATCATTTTAGCTGTAACCATTGGAAATTTTCTTGAATGGTATGAAATTTATCTTTACGTTTACTGGGCTCCCATTATTTCCAAACTGTTCTTTAAAGAATCTAACTTAGAAAGTTTAACTTATACGTTTTTCATTTTTGCAATTGGTTTTTTGGCACGCCCAATTGGAGGTCTTGTATTTGGTCGTATAGGGGATAAAATTGGTCGAAAGAAATCTCTTCTTCTTTCTATGGGAATAATGACAATCCCTTCATTTGTAACAGGATTATTACCCACTTATGACTCGATTGGGATTGCAGCACCTTGGATTTTAGCTATTATGCGTTTTTTGCAAGCATTTCCTGCGGGTGGAGAAATTCCCGGAGCCTTTTGTTACCTATACGAAAGCTCTCCTTGGCCATCGCGACATTACATAAGCAGTTGGGCTGTCTGGGGATTTCAAATCGGTATTCTTATAAGCACTATTGAATGCTTTCTTCTAGAACGATGCTTAAACTACGAAACTCTTATTGATTGGGGATGGCGTTTTTCTTTCATTTTAGGTGGAGTCCTCGGTCTTTTAGGATTATGCTTACGATACCGCCTTCACGAGACTCCTCTTTTTCAAGAAATGCATACTCACGAACATATAGTAAAGGAACCAATTTTACATGCATTTTATAGGAATCGAGTAGGAATTTTTAAAGGCATTTTATTTTGCGCCTTTAACTCTTCCTCGTTTTATTTAATTACCATCAACTTCCCTATCTATCTAGGAGAAGCATTAGGAATTGATTTTAAGGATAATTTAATAATTACCATGCTCATTCTTATTTTAATGACTCTACCTCTTCCTGTATTTGGGAAAATGGGAGATCTCTTGTCCAATAAATTAATTTTAATAACATCAGTTCTCGGCATGATATTTCTTTTGTACCCCATGTATTTAGCCATTCAATCTTCATCTATTCCTCTTATGATTGTAACATTATTTTTATTTTGTTTATTTTTCTCATGCAATTCAGCTTTAATCCCTTACATTGTAGCAGATTTGTTTTCAACACATGACCGTTTTACATGTTCTGCTCTGAGTTTTAATATAGCTGATGCAATTATTGGAGGTTTCACACCAGCACTGGCTTTAAGCCTTTTAAATAAAACAGATCAACCTGGATCTTTTGTATGGATCCTTCTTTTTGTAGCCTTACTCTCTCTAAGCGGCTATTTATACCTCAAGCCAAGAAGAACTCATTTATCACATCATTAGAACCGCTACCCTGGCAATGCTTTCATTTTTTATTTGCATTATTCAAAGATCAACCTTTCCATTAAAATCAAAAACCCTTCTACAACTAAAACAATTTCCAAAAAAAACAAAAATGATCAACTCCAAAATCCCCAAAAAGAGCAAAAGAAAAGACCAAAAGCGCTTAATGCAATAAGTAGCTAGATTCCTGGTCTTTTAGAGGTAATTCCATATAGAGGAAAAAGAACATGAATACACTAAAAAAGAGCAAGGAGCACCATTTGTTCTCAAACGGATAGCCGACTAAGCATCTCTGTTTCTGATTCAAAAAGTGCGTAGCAGTATAATCCCACACGAATAAAGATGAAGACATTATTAAACACCTGTAAAACTTGGCCCGGATACTTGATTGAAGAAGCCTTAGTCAAGCTTTATGTGAGCAAAGCCGGTTTAGAGTTTTCTGATTATTATTGAACAGAAAAAGATTATCGAGATCTTTTTAAAGAATCAGGACTCGATCTGGTGGAGGTCATTTATCCTCTTGGTCATAAAAATGAACCATATCAAAGGAAAGATGAAACTTAGAAATCTCCTTTTGTTATTGTAGTTACAATAAAAATGAAGGTAATTTTTGGGTTTTTGGATGTCCTGAAAAATGCGACATTTCATTTTAAGATTCATTCGAAGGACCTTAAATCTCAAGATTCTTGGCCTTGTTTCTGAATGTGTTTGACAACTTCAGGGAGAGAATTGACCCTGGTCAATTTTCAAGATTTGGCATCAAAAGATCATAAGGGCGAGGATGATATATTAAATATTCATCTGTATTTTCAAGGTATTTTCCTTGAAAAGTTGTAGCAATTTGAAATCCTAATTTAAGCATTACTTTCAAAACTTCTGGCTTTTTCGCAGACACGGTTCCAAATAAGCAAGAAGCTCTTATTTCTATAGCTAGATTTGCGGCCTGATTTAATAAGTATCTTAACATTAATCCAGCGGTCTTTTTATTTTGATCAACCAAGAAGATGGTTTTTATTTCCACTCCATCTTTTACGTAGATGTTCACCTACCTCCTTCGTCGGCAGGTGGAAAAAAGAGAAATTTAAAAACCCATTGTCTCAGAAATAAGA
>DAIDHZ010000018.1 GCA_027451825.1 Chlamydiota bacterium | reverse complement strand
TTTCGGGGCACTGACTAACGCTAATCAGGAAAACGCCCCGAAAAAATGCTCTTTTTGTTAGTTTTGCAATTCCCTCTTTTTGATAATAATCAAACCTCACTTCTCTTGAGAGCGGCCAGCTAATTGATTGCAGTCGGCATTGCTCTCTTCCTTTCACATCTCCCTTAAACTTCGAATATTCAGGAGTATATCTGGCATAAGCGTACTTTTGGGTTGGCAAAGTAGAAGAAATCACTGTAGATAATTGACCTGACTGAGGATGACGTATCTCTCCTTGATAAAATCTACATTCCAAAGACGATCCATCACTTCCTTGAACAAAAAAATGCAAATTCTTCTGCTTCGGATCTTCATAGAGAAAATCAGCTCTTGCATAGGTTTTACTTTTTGAAGGATTCATTGTTCGAATCGATTTTAGATTCACCGATTTTGCACCTTTAACGGGCACCACCTCATATTCGTAAAGAATCCAATTTCCATTAGCAAGCTTTTCGGAATCAATATGATAAAAAGAACCATGAGAGTGGTAGGTCCTTAAAGTCCCATCTGCAACATGAACGACAAATTCTGTAAATGTTTGATTGAAGATGATGTAGTAATTTTTCAAATTCGTCAGACTCGAAATTTTTCCTTGCGACGTATTGGAAAATCCCACATCCAGATTCATCGGCTCATAGCGAAAAAATTTCTCTTTCCCAACATTCAACGTTTCTTTCTTTTGATAAACAATCGAAGAACCATTCTTTTCCGTCACAACGACATAACCTTGAGGAAGAACTTCCACAAATCCAAACATCCCACTGATCCAAGATCCTTGAGCGTCATTGATGTGAGCACGAGTCAAAACAATGGGTTCACTTCCTTGAATGACAAGATCTTCGATAAAAACAACAGGATCACCTGTGATCACATTGACTTTACCGTCAACAAGACTTGATGGATCGTTTTCAAAAGAAGCAAGCGAATCTTCTACCGCAAAAAGAAATCGAAAACAACAAAGAAAAATAATCAGACAATACATTGCGAAAAATTCTAGTCATATTGTAAATAAACACAATTAAGAATCTTTTCTTGAGAAAATATGGACAAACATGAAATTGCAAATGTTTTAGAAGAGATCGCCTTTCTTTTAGAGATGAAAAATGCAAATCCTTTTCGTGTGAGAGCTTATCGAAATGCAGCCAGAGCTCTTTTAAATACGGAAAAAGATTTAAATGATTTGATTCAAGAAAAGGCCCTTTCAAATATTGAAGGTATCGGAGAGGATCTTGCCGGGAAAATCACAAAGCTTGCCAAAACAGGCAAACTTGCCTTTTATGAAAATTTAAAAAAATCGGTTCCAAAAAGCGCTTTCGAACTCCGAGAAGTTCACGGTCTTGGAGCAAAAAAAATTCAAGTTCTTCAAAAAAAACTCAAAATTCACTCCCTCAAACAGCTTGAAAAAGCATGCAAGGAAGGAAAGCTTGAAAAAATTGCCGGCTTTGGTAAAAAGACAGAGCAAAATATTTTAAACGCTCTTTCTAAAAAAGAAATCTACTCTCAAAGAAAACTCTGGTGGGAAGCCAATCAATTAGCAAAACCCATCGTGGCTGCTTTGAAAAAGCTCTCCTTTGTCTTGGATGCAGAAGTTGCAGGAAGCTTACGAAGATGCTTGGAGACAGTTGGAGATCTTGATTTTCTTGTCAGCTCAAAAGAGCCTAAAAAAGTGATGAAATGGTTCACTGAACAAGAGTTTGTAGGGTCGATTACTTCTCAGGGGGAAACTAAAGCATCGATTCGCATGAAAGGAGGATTTCAGGCGGATCTTCGCGTTGTTTTAGAAAAAGAATTTGGATTTGCCCTTCTTTATTTTACAGGCTCTAAAGAACACAATGTCAAACTGAGAGAAAGAGCTCTTAAAAAAGGATGGTCAGTGAGCGAATATGGGATCACTTTAACAAAAAAAGGTGCGCCGCCTCGTCTTCCTTCAAGCCCTACTGAAGAAGACATTTATAAAGCCATGGGATTAAGTTATATACCACCGGAAATTCGAGAAGATCAGGGAGAAATTCAAGCGGCTGAAAAAAAGAAATTGCCTCATCTTATCGAAGTCAAAGACATCCGAGGAACGTTTCACAATCACACAACAGCGTCCGATGGAAAAAATACGCTCTCCGAAATGGTCGATGCAGCAGGCGACATGGGATGGGAATATATCGGCATTTCTGATCATTCCAAGAGCAGTTTTCAAGCAAACGGCCTAACGGTCGAACGGTTAGAAAAATCAATTCTGGATGTTCAGAAAATCAATAATTTGAAAAAAAAGCCTTATGTTTTCATTGGAACCGAATGCGACATTCTTCCAAATGGCAAACTTGATTACCCCGATTCAATTCTTAAAGAACTCGATTTTGTCATTGCATCTGTTCACTCGGCTCTATCACAAGATGAAAAAAACATGACGGCACGAATCATCAAAGCAATCGAACATCCTCTCACGACAATGATTGGCCATTTAACAGGACGAATTCTTCTTCAAAGAGATCCTTATAAAGTCAACATCTCCAAGATCATCGATGCATGCATTGCCAATGGAAAAATCATCGAAATTAATGGACATCCTCAAAGACTCGACATGGATTGGCGCTTTTGGCATGGCGCCAGCGAAAGGGGGCTTCTCACCTGCATCAACACCGATGCACACCACGTGGAAGATCTTGTCTTTGTCGAAACCGGCGTCAATGTAGCTAGAAAAGGCTGGCTCGAGAAAAAACATGTCATCAATACAATGACACTTGCTCAAATCAAAAAGTTTCTAAAAAAGTGACCCACTATACCGAAACAACTGAAGACATTTTCGTGTATATCACAAGTCTCTTTTTGAACTCGCAACAATCTGGATATCTCTAGCACCGGGAAGAATATCTCCATTTTTGCAAATAGGCGCAATTTTTTCATGGCTCTGTTCTTCAACCCACAAATCATATTTTGCTTGTAGATTCATCCAAAGTTGAGGCGTCGTATCAAAGGCTTCTGAAAGCGCCAAAGCAATTCCTGGAGAAATGCTCGCATCTCCTTTTCTTATTTTAAAAAGAGTATTTCTAGCCATTCCAAGTCTATCAGCAAGCTTCTGAAGATTTAACTTAAGAGGCTTAATATAAAGTTCTTCTAAAATTTCGCCTGGATGGCTCGGTTTTCTTTTCTTAGTCATACCTTCACCTATTGATTAGTGATAATCCACTAAACCAACGTCACTAGCTTCACCTGTTTTAAAGCTAAACACAATTACCCAATTACCATTTACATGCACGGAATACAACCCTTTTTTATCACCCTTCAATGGATGAAAACATGATCAGACGCACGTGCCCACTCTGACTATTACTCATCTTTACAATAGATGTCATCCAAGGTATGCAACATCAAATTGCACTACCTAAGATTGCTAAAGTCATGACAATCACAGGACCAGTCATATCCATCATATTTACCTCCTTGAGGATTTAAAAAAATAAAACAAGGAAGGATATTACAATGCATAAAAATCAACAAGTATACCGAAAATGATTCAAGAATCGGGAAATGGAGGACGAAGCATTGCTTCGCCCGTAATGCGAGTTTCTCGCCATTGGGCAAGGAGGCTTCTCAAAATTTGCATTCGGAGCGAGTGACCATTGCCCAATGGGCAAGGCACGAGTGAGAATCCGAATTTTGAGATAAAGCCGACACCGCTCAAAACCGATTCTTGAATTTTTTTATATTAGACTTTCATTGAATTTAAAATTCTAAACGCACTGTTTTTCGATGCTCTTTGAATGAAATTTGATCTAAAGAGAGCTTTTGAAGAGAAAAACGTTTTTGCAGCTCTTTTTCAACCTCTTCAATCAAATGATGCACGCTTTTTCGATAGTCTTGCAATGAACAAAGAAAATGCTCATGCGATCGATCTAAACGATATTTTGGCCTTTTAAGAGGAAGCTGCAAGTACTGCATGTTCTCTTGTTTAAAATTCCATAAAAATGACGTATGATGCAGCCATCGATCTTTTTGTAGATATTGAGCGTTTCCTCCACATTTTCGATCCTGGATGACATAATCGTTTTCTCTTAAGTGAAAGTGAGGGATTTTCCAGGCAGATTCATAAACTTCAGAAGACCAGCGCAAAATAGGCTCTGGGAAAGGGGTCACATTGAGAGAATCTTTTGCAAAGATAAATGTAATGAAGAGAGTCTCTTCATCCACAATGACAGTGCCGCCGCCGCTGAATCTACGAATGACAGGAATTTGATCTTGCTTTACTTTTTGAAGCTCTAAAAGACTTTCAGCCTTTGATGAAATCCCCATGACGATAGCTCGAGGAGAGCCGATGTTGATGATGCAAAAATTCCGATCATCGGCTCTTAAAAGAGCTTCTTCGATTTGGAGTTGCTGAAAGATAGGAACATTGCAAAGATTGATCAGATACAGGCTTGTCATTTCAAAGAGATCAAAAGGATGGAGATATCAGAAGGAGTCATTCCCGGGATACGAGAGGCCTGCCCTAAATTTTCAGGGTTAAAGCGCATCAGCTTTTGTTTGGCTTCTGTACGAAGTCCTAAGATTTTTAAATAATCAAACTTTTTTGGAATACGCACATTGTCAAGATGCTCTAATTTTGCAACATCCTTTTTTTGCCTTTCAATATATCCAACATATTTCAGTTCTGTTTCAATTTGCGCATTGATGTCGCTTCCATAATCAACCATTTGCTCTGGAAATGATTCTAAACACTTTGCAAAATTCCAATCAGGACGACAAATGAGCTGCGCAAGCGAGGTGCTTTTCCCTTCGATCGATTTATAAAGTTTAGAAAGTCTTTGCATCTCTTTTTCAATGGTCTCTTTTTTGAAAAGAAGTCTTGCATATTGTTCTTTAGACAAAAGACCTCTTTCATGAGCATAAAACCGAAGACGCAAATCGGCATTATCTTGTCTGAGTAAAAGGCGATGTTCCGCTCTACTTGTAAACATCCGATACGGCTCTAAAAGCTCAAAACGGATCAAATCATCCATCATTACGCCGAGGTAGGCTTCGCTTCTTTTTAAAACGAGCTTTTCTTTACCTAAAACTGAACTTGCGGCGTTGATGCCTGCCAAAATCCCCTGGCCTGCCGCCTCTTCATAACCCGTTGTTCCATTGATCTGACCTGCTAGAAAAAGACCTGAAATCAGTTTTGTTTCTAAAGAAGGAGTGATTTGATCGCTCAGCACATAATCATACTCAATCGCGTAAGCCGGACGCATAATTTCAGCAGATTCAAGTCCTGGAATGCTTCGAATCACTTGCATTTGCACATCGAATGGAAGAGAAGAAGAAACTCCATTCACATAAATTTCTTCCGTACTAAGACCTTCCGGCTCTAAGAAAATTTGATGCCTTTCTTTATCGGCAAAACGGACAACTTTATCTTCAATCGATGGACAATATCTAGGTCCTACAGAACGGATAATCCCTGCATACAAAGGCGATCTATGTAAGTTTTTTTGAATGATTTCATGGGTTTTAAGTGTTGTATATGTGATATGACAAGGAATTTGCTGCATTCTCTCTTCCGGCTCATCATAGGAAAACCGAACATCCTCATCTCCCCACTGCTCTTCACATTTTGAAAAATCAACACTTCTTCGATTAATCCTTGGAGGCGTTCCCGTTTTCAGTCTCCCTAAACGAAAACCCAAAGATTCCAAGCAAGGAGAAAGTCCAGAGGCCGCTTTATCACCGCCTCGTCCGCCCGAAATTTGCATCTGCCCAATGTGCAAAAGACCTCGCATAAAGGTTCCCGAAGAAAGAACGACGGCCCTTGCATCGTAGCGGATCCCTTCTTGGGTGACAACTCCAACGATTTTTCCATCCTCAACAACCAAAGATTCTGTGGTCCCTTGCTGAATTTCTAAATGAGGAGTCTTTTCAAGACGATGCTTCATCTCTAATGCGTAGGCCGCTTTATCGGCTTGAGAACGAGGAGATCGGACCGCAGGTCCCTTGGATGCATTCAGCATGCGAAATTGAATGCTTCTTCGATCCGCAACCTTACCCATAAGGCCTCCAAGAGCATCCACCTCTCGAACAATGTGCCCCTTGGCAGTCCCCCCAACGGAAGGATTGCAGCTCATTTTCCCAATCGTATCCAAATTCATTGTTAAAAGAAGAGTCTCAGCCCCCATCCGGGCAGCAATATGCGCAGCTTCACAACCGGCATGACCTGCCCCAATCACAATGACATCAAACTTTTTTGGATATATCCACATAAAACAAAAAGACTCCCACATTTCTATGAGAGCCCTCTAAAGCAAAAATCTACGTTAGATTTTTATTTTTTCTTATGACGATCACGACGTCTACGTTTTTTTCGTTTATGTCGTGCAATCTTCGCGCGACGTTTTTTCTTAACTGAAGCCATATACCTATCTTCTTTCAAAAATTGTCATCAGTATAGGCAAATGATCTTCAAAAAGCAAAGAAAAACAACTTTTACTGCAAGACGGCGAGCCTTTCATTTCTGTCCAGGCCGCAAAGAAATTAAAAACCTAGCGATTTAGATCAGGCAATGCCTTGGCCCAGAGATCCATCATCCGATGATCCTTTTCTCCGATCATGTACAAGGTCGAGGCAAGCAAAGAAGCTCCACTCAAACCCAGATCCCAAAAACAACCATGAAATAACCACTGATCCAACCCAAACACTACAGCAGACACAATAAACGAGGCCATACAAACAAAAGGAGCTCTTGAACTTGATATTGGCTGAGTCATAATACACCGTTGATTAACATTTTATATAACTATTATACAGCATATAAACTATTTCAATCAAACAGCGAAAATCACTTTAAACCCACGCCAAGAACTTCCTATCTATCTTAAGGAGAGATACTTGAAAATCGAGTCCCAGAAATTGTAGCAAGAGAAGATTCTGAACCCGTATCATGATACTGCGATTCTGACACGGACGGAGCAAATGGAGAAGGCTGAGGACTGCTAGAGCTCTGAGTCCTAGGCTTTTTGGGGGTACTATAATCCAATTGTCGCGCTACCTCAGCTCTCAATCTCAGAGCTTTTGGAAGCAAAGGATCTGCCAAGTCACTTTCCGCAGAAAGAGAAGACTCGATATAACTAGTCACAGGCGCTCCCTCATCGTCCAGACCAATAGCAGACGAAGTCGAAGAGATTCGAATCCTCAAAGGCGAAGGTACATCTGCATAACTCGGAGGCCCCGAATCAGCAGCGCATGCCAAAGCAACACCAGCCAGCGCCCCACTCACATAAAGCGGAAGAACTGGCAAACCATGAAAACTCCCTAGCAACGTAACCGCAGTCGTCACACCCGTTGCAAGCAAACTTATTTGTGCAGTATCTCCACTCATTCTCTCTACTCACCTTCTAAAAGATCTAGGAAAGCTTGCAGCTGTTTGGCTCTTGTTGGATGGCGCATTTTACGAAGAGCTTTCGCCTCGATCTGCCGAACCCTTTCACGAGTCACTTTAAATCGGACACCCACCTCTTCCAAGGTTTTTGGTTTTCCATCTAAAAGCCCGAAACGCTCAATAAGAACCGTTCTCTCACGATCGGTGAGTGTTGAAAGAACTTCTCCCATCTTATCTTTGAGGATCGCATAACCGGTCGCTTCCGCAGGAGATTCAATCGCAGTATCTTCCAAGAAATCTCCAAATTGACTCTCGCCTCCATCTCCCACTTCCGCTTGAAGTGATATTGGATGCTGAGCAATTTTGTAAATTTCACGAACACGCTCCGGAGTCAGTCCCAATTCTTTTGCAAGCTCTTCAGGTGTCGGCTCCCTTCCTGTCTCCATCATGAGCTTTTTCGCGCCGCGAAGTACTTTATTGATCGTTTCGATCATATGGACAGGAATACGGATCGTACGCGCTTGATCGGCAATGGCACGAGTCACTGCTTGACGAATCCACCATGTGGCATACGTAGAAAACTTATACCCTCGGCGATATTCAAATTTCTCAACCGCCTTCATAAGGCCCATATTTCCTTCTTGAATCAAGTCAAGGAATGAAAGACCTCGGTTCGTATATTTTTTAGCAATCGAGATCACAAGGCGCAAGTTTGACTCGACCATCTCTCTTTTTGCTTCCTGGCTCTTGTCCATCCAGCGCTGTAGCATTCGAACGTCTTTTCTAAATTCTTCCAAAGTACGTCCTGCAGCCAGCTCTCGCTTATAAAGTTTGCGCTTTGCTGCCATCAATTTTGAAGCTGCAAACTTATTTTTCTCTGCACGAGGAGTGAGTTCTTGAACTTCTTTTTCAAGCTGCAAAAAACGATCGTAAGCGGATAAAACAACTTCCCCAAAATCTTCAATCACATTATGTCTGCAGCAGAATCGTCTTAAATATGCCTGAGAACGAATACGACACTTCTCAATTGCATCCAAAAGATCGGCTTTCAATTCTCTTTTGAGCTGAGGATCGAGCAATTGAATCAAAAGACGCTCTAAAAGCTGATCCTCCTGCTTCATCAAGTCGCATAATTTTGGAAGAATATTGAGAAATTGAGTCTTATCCAGAACCTCTTTTTCAGCCACAACTTTATCGAAACGTTCTTTCCCTGTCAGAAGGTGGGTCGCAATCGAAATCGCCTCTCTCACCGAATAGCGAAAACGCGTAATAATTTTTTCAATCTGAATCTGCGCTTTTTCAATTCGCTTTGAAATCTCAACTTCTTCTTCACGCGTTAAAAGAGGAACCGATCCCATCTCCTTCAAATACATCCGAACGGGATCATCCGAAGTGCCTTCAACTCGTTTTGGAAGACCTTCTAATTCTTTGGCTTCCTTTTTCTTCTCTTTTTGACGCTCTACTTCAGCCTGATTGAGGATCTGAATATCCATCCCACTCAAGTAAATAAGGACTTGATCAATCTGCTCCGGAGAATCAAAGGTCATTGGGAGAACATCGTTGATCTCCTCATATGTAAGATACCCTTGTTCTTTGGCAAGAGCGACCAACTCCTCCACTTTTTGCTGATGTTGAGGATTGCTAAATGATGATGTTGTTGTACTCATGGACTCTTTATGATTATAGTCTTTCTAATTAATTGCAATCAGCTTTTTTTATGCCCCTTTTTGCAGCCCATCAGAACCAAGCCATCAGCGCTTTTGATGCCGATGATCAAATTCTTTACCAGTGTCTTGAATGCCGCTCCACTGTAAAATTAAGGAAACAAAAAGGAAAGCTCCCTCATTTTTATCATCTCAAAGCAACCCCTTCTTGCAGACTTTATAGCAAAAGCAATGAACATCTTCTCGCACAAATCGCCATCCAAAAGATGCTCCCTATTGGCGAAGCTCGATTGGAACACCCCTTCCCATCCATTCGCCGCATTGCCGACGTCTCTTGGGAAAAACAAAAAATTATTTTTGAAATCCAATGCTCTTTCATTTCTGAAGAAGAAGCTCAAAAACGCTCTCAAGACTACGCATCTTTAGGCTACCAAATCGTCTGGATTCTGGAAGATCGTTTTTTCAATCAAAAAATCGTTCGAAAAACAGAATCCTATCTCAGAAAACACCTCTGTTATTTTGTCCAAATCCAGCCAAGAATTCTTTTTTACGATCAAATGGAAATCATTCAGTTTCCCAAAAGACTCAAAAAAGGATCTAAAATCCCAATCTTTCTGAGCAAAGCTCACCCGATCCAGCCCTCTTACCATTCTCAAATGCAAGAAAGAATTTTAAATAACCGCATCTATTTTGAAAATGACCTTGTTCACAAAGCGCTCAACCCCTCCTATGCTCCCATTTTCGATACCTGGAAACAGCTTGAATCCGAACTCACAAACAAGTCCTTTTCTTGGATCGATAAAATCAAAAAAATATATATTCAACTTTTAGAAAAAGCCCTTCAAAAAATGAGCAGGGCTTAATAAGACTTAAAATATAAGGCCGGGTGAATCAAAAATCCGCCAAGCGTCTTTAAAAGGTCCATGATCACAGTAAAAGGGAAAACAATCCAATCACCAATATCCTGAGCCAAAAGAACGAGCCGAGTTATAAAAAAGCATCGAACCCCCTCTGAGACACCTAAACAAAGAGCTAAAGCAAGAATTCCGAAGAAAACCCCAACCACTTTAAAAAAAGTTTTTAACAGATGACCGACAAGAACAAAGGGAAGTGAAAAAAGCGTCGTAAAGAACATCACTAAAGAGACAAGACGCCCTTTCATGGATCCAAAATTAAGAAAACCTTCAAAATCTAGAGTTTTTTTAAAAAACAACATAATCTCACTTTTCTTTATTAAATTTTAAAATCAATTAAGTATAAAATCAATTAATAAAATTTATTATAAATTAACACGTTGAATTAAATAAATAACCCATTTATCATATAAAAAAATAAATATTTAATGGTTGGCAATCATGATTCAATTTCTCCCTTCCTTAGTTTTCACAAAATCAACCCTCTCCGACTTCAGTTCCAATCCACCCTCCCTATTATGAGGTCAGCGATAAACATGGGAATGTGGTAGCATGCATTTCCGGAGCTCACCACATGCTTGCCGGACCATTCGAACCCGCTCCGAGAATGCAACAATGTTTTGATCGCAATGCAATCATGGCTTCCGGTATTCATCACGCAATCCAGAGAAGAACCGCCCCTACTTTTGTAACCGTTGGATTTGGCCATTGCCTGGGAGAAAAAGGAGTCCCGCAAATACTCAAAGCACAATATGGGTGGGATGTCAAAGAAATAAAACCCAACCCTCCATCGCAAGTGCACGTTGTAAAGAAATAACTTGTACAATCATTCCTTTACGAATTATGAGAGAAACCCTATAATGAGCGACTCTTTTAAATATTTGAGGAATCATGGCTGAAGCAAAAGAAAAGAAAGGCGCAGGAAAAACAAAACGTCCATCCGCTTTAAAAAGAAACATTCAAAATCAAAAACGACGTCTCAGAAACCGATCCAACCGATCTACTGTTCAAACAGCAATCCGCAGCTTAAAGGATTCTGTCACACAAAAAGCCTCCCAAGAGACAATCCAAGACAAATTAAATGCAATTTATAGTCTGATGGATAAAGGCGTGAAAAAAGGCGTATTCAAAGCACAAAAAGCCGCCCGAACAAAGTCTCGCCTTGCACTTCAAGCGCAAAAACAAGCATAATCCCGATTTCGTACATTATATACGACATCGAAACAATTTGTTTTTGACTCTTTTATGCGTATCTGGGCCATTGGAGATCTTCACTTAAGCTTCGGCGTTCAAAACAAAAGCATGGATGTGTTTGGCCCTCAGTGGAAAAATCATCCAGATACCGTTGCATCTCACTGGAAACAAAAAATTAAGCCTGACGACCTCGTGCTTTTGCCCGGAGATTTCTCTTGGGCAATGCGCATGGAAGAAGTGATCCCTGACCTTCGATGGTTAGAAGAGCTTCCAGGAACCAAAGTCATGATCAAAGGCAACCATGATTACTGGTGGGGATCTTTAAAAAAAGTAGTAGACGCCCTTCCTCCGTCTGTTCATGTCATTCAAAACAACGCCTTTCACTGGAAAGGTATTGCGATCGGAGGAGCCCGTCTCTGGGACACTGAGGAATACTCTTTTGACGCTCACGTGGAAAAAACATCATCCACCGGTATAGATCCGGAAGAAGCGATCCAAAAAGAGATGTCCGCAACGATTTTTAACCGCGAACTCGAAAGACTCAAGCTCAGCTTAAAAATGATGGATCCAAAAGCCACTGTAAAAATTGCAATGACTCATTATCCTCCTATTGGATCCGATCTTAAAAATTCTAGGACCTCTCAAGTTTTAGAAGAGTACGGCGTAAACATTTGTGTGTTTGGACATCTACATAGTCTCAAAAAAGGCGCTCTCTTTGGAGAAAAAAACGGCATTCGCTATATACTTACCTCCTGTGATTATCTTCATTTCGACCCCATTCAAATTTATACTGCGCCCGATTAGATTTGGACCCAAATCCTCCAAACCTAACCACGCGCAGTATATCCGCAAAAAGACGTTTCTTCTTTTTGAAATTTTAATCGCCCTTCTTTTGGTATCCATTTGTCTTACTGCACTCATTGAAAGACCCATTCAAGGCTATATCTCAGAATGGAAGCTCTGCAAAGAAATCGAAGGAGAAAGGCTAGCCAATCTTGCTTTTTGCGAGATCAAAGAAAAACTCTTAAAAAATGAAATTCCCTGGGACAAGATTCCATCTCCCGGCCAAATGAGCGCCCCCTTTTTGCTACCCCCTATCATCTTAAATCTACCCTCTCATAAACCCATTACCATCGAAAGATCGTTCATCCTTCGTTGTAAAAAAAAGGGAGAAAAAACAAATGCAAACGAATGCTATAGACTTTTAAATGTCGAAGTTTTTTTCAATCCAAAACTCTCTCAAAAAAGAATCAGCAAAAATAAAGGCCACTACTCATACAGAGTCCTTGTATACCGATCACAGCTTAGATAAAGAGCGATAGCCAAAAATCAGAAAAGGAATGGCCATTAAAATATAGAAAAACCAAAACCGAGCGTCCCATTTTAAAATAACAACACCCTTATGAGAGAATAAAAGAACTAAAAGGCCAAATAAAAATAACTGAACACCCAGTGTAAAAAGAATTGTCGGGAGAAAAACACTCGAAGTTTTCGCATTCGACTCAACTTCAGACGAAGGGGCGTCCTCCGTCAAAACCTCTTCTTTAGGATGCGCCTTTACAGAATCCGAAGAATACAAAGACTGAGAGACTTGCGATGCTTCTTTGATGGAAAGATAAGAATTTGTCTTTTCTTCCGGTCTTTCTTCTCTTAAATCGGCCGCGCAAAATGGACAAACAATGACATCAACATCGATGCTTGCTTCACAATTATGACACAATTTTTGACGCTTTTTAGGTTTCATGACCGCCTCAACCGACTTCCCTCGACTACTTAATGCAATAATACCCGTTTCCTCTTTTTTTACTCTCAGGTAAAATACAATTTTCGAAAAAAAGGGATCAAAATGACCGAAAAACGATATGACATTGCCATCATTGGAGCGGGCCCCGGAGGATACGTTGCCGCTATTAAAGCAGCCCAACTAGGTAAATTTGTAGCGCTCATAGAAAAAGATCATCTTGGCGGAACCTGTCTCAACGTTGGTTGCATCCCCACAAAAACACTCATTTCTTCCGGAAATCTACTCCACCAAATCAAACGAGCTCAAGAATTTGGAATTCAAGTCAAAGAGACTTCCATCAACTATGCAATGATGACAAAAAGAAAAGATGATGTCATTTCAACAATGAGAAAAGGGATCGACACCCTCATCAAAGCAAACAAAATCGATCTCTATCAAGGGCATGCTGAATTTGAATCCCCGAACACTCTAAAAGTACTCTCCCCTGCCAATACATACATTCATGCAGAAAAAATCATTCTCGCGACCGGATCTATCCCCTTTGATGTCAAAGCATTCCCTTGCGATCATGTACGCATCCTTGACTCCACTTCTCTTTTAAACCTCCAAGAAATCCCCAAACAATTAGCAATTATCGGAGGAGGCTACATTGGATGCGAATTCGCTTGTCTTTTCCATGAATTAGGATCTCAAGTCACAATCATTGAAGCGCTTCCATCCATTTTATCAACACAAGGGCCTTTGATCTCTGAGTTCATGACATCTACGCTCACCAAAAGAGGAATTTCCATCCAAACAAGCACCAAAGTAAACGGCATCAAAGCATCGAAAAAAGATGTAGAAATCTCTCTTTCTTCAGGATCTATCAAAGCCGATTACGCCCTTGTTGCAGTCGGAAGAAAACCCTTCTCGGAAGGATTAAAATTAGAGAAAGCGGGACTCAAAACCGATGAAAAAGGGTTCATTCCAGTCAATCGTTTTATGGAAACTCCTGTCAAAGGGATTTTCGCAATCGGAGATCTCACAGGGAAAGCCATGCTTGCACATGTGGCATCGCATCAAGGAATTGTGGCAGCGATCAATGCTGCAGGAGGAGAAGAAGAAGCTCACTATGAAGCTGTTCCCGCTGTCATTTTCACAACCCCTGAAGTTGCAACTGTAGGACTTTCCGAAGAAGAAGCAAAAGCCAAAGGATTTAAAACAACTGTTGGAAGAATTCCTTTTTCAGCGATCGGAAAAGCTCAAGCAGCCTCTGAAACAGAAGGCTTTGCTCAAATCATTGGAGATCGCAAAACAGGACAAATTTTAGGCGCCATTGTCATCGGCCATGAAGCATCCAATCTGATTGCTGAAATGGCTCTCGCCATCGAAAATGAAATCCCTTTAGAATGCGTCTTACAAACCATTCACGCTCATCCAACAATGGCAGAAAGTTGGCATGAAGCGGCAGCAGTCGCCCTAAACATGCCGATTCACTTACCTCCAAGGAAAAAATGAAATCAAAACTCAATATTCTCCCTGAAAATCCGGACACTTCTTCTCAAGGAAGATTTCCGAAATTCCTTCATCGCAAAATCCCTCAAGGAGAGAACCTTTTTCAAACCAGTGGAATCCTTCAAAAATACCGGCTCAATACCGTATGCGAAGAGGCAAAATGTCCAAATCGTTCAGAATGTTACACAAAAAAAACAGCCACTTTCCTAGCTCTCGGGAAAGAATGCACGCGTAATTGTGGATTTTGCGATATCGATTTTTCCAAAACCCCAAAAGCTCCTGAACAAGATGAGCCTGAAAGAATTGCACATTCTGCCAAAGAATTAGGCCTCAAACACGTTGTCATCACAATGGTTGCTCGCGACGATTTACCCGACCAAGGAGCCTCTCATATTGCAAAAATCATCGACGCCATTCGCCGTATTCATCCAACAGCCACCATCGAAATTCTCACTTCCGATTTTTCAGGAAACCTCTCTCTTCTTGATATCGTTCTTGAAGCAAAACCGGAGATTTTCAACCACAATATCGAAACATGCAGAGCCCTTTCCCCTCGCATACGACATAAAGCAGAATATGAACGCTCCTTAAATGTATTAAGACATGCAAAAAACTCAAAACAAACTCTCTTTGTCAAGTCAGGGATCATGGTAGGCCTTGGAGAAACGGAAAGTCAAATCCAAGAAACTCTCTTCGATCTACAAAAAACCGGCTGCGACATTGTCACCATCGGGCATTATCTCCAGGCGAGTCGTCATAAACTCACCGTCAAAGAGTTCATTCCGCCCGAACAATTTAAAAAATATGAAGAATTCGGACTTTCCATCGGCATTCCTCACATGTATTCAGGTCCTTTTGTAAGATCCAGCTACAACGCAGAACTTTTTATAAAGAAATAAAACCATTTTATTATAGTTGTACAAGAATTATCAAACTCTTATTGTGCGTTTATACCGAAAATGATTCAAGAATCGGGAATTTGGCAAGAAGGCTCTTCAAAATTTGCATACGGAGCGAGCGACTATTGCCCAAGAGCAAGGCTTGGGGTGAGAATGCGAATTTTGAAGAAAAGCCGACGCTGCCAAAAACCGATTCTTGAGTCTTTTTTCGGTATAAGGACGAATGGAATAAAGGCGCTTCCTTATGCACAAAGCTTCCAATGTAGCCACAATTATCCTCGCGGGAGGCCAAGGGACCCGATTACATCCATTAACGCTCCATCATTCAAAACCTGCCGTTTCTTATGCAGGGCGTTATCGTCTGATCGATATTCCCATCTCCAGCTCCATCAATTCGAACTTCAGACAAATCTTTGTGATCGCTCAATATCTTTCCAATGAGCTACAGCACCATATCCAGCAAACATATCATTTCGATGTTTTCAATCCGGGCAGCGTCGACGTATTAACTCCTCAAGAAAATGAACGAGGAGAAAAACAATGGTTTAAAGGGACTGCGGATGCAGTGAGAAAAAATTTATCCACTCTTTTAAAATCGTCTGCAGAATATTTTCTCATTCTTTCCGGCGATCAGCTCTATAATATCAATTTTCAAAGCATGGTTGAATTTGCAGAAAAAACAAACTCAGATCTTACGATCGCCTCCATTCCAATTACCGGAAACGAAGCCCTTCGCATGGGGATTTTAAAAATCGACCAAGATCAAAACATCACTCAATTCATAGAAAAGCCACAGCATCTCAACCTGATTGACGCATTCGTTCTCGATGCAGCATTCTTTAAAAAAAGAGATCTCTCTTACAAAAAAGATCACTTCCTCGCTTCAATGGGAATTTACATCTTTAAAAGAGAAACCCTGATAGAACTGCTTGAAAAAGACTCTCGAGAAGATTTTGGATTCCATCTCATCGATACCGCCGTCAAAACAAAAAAAACAACAACCTTTGTTTACTCCGGCTATTGGGAAGATATAGGGACCATCGCCTCTTACTATGAAGCGAATCTTGTTTTAACACGAAATACAATCAGTCTCAATACATACGACGAACACAATCCAATCTATACAAGACCTACCTACCTTCCCGGCCCAAAGATCCATTGCACCAAAATCACACAATCCATCATTTGCGAAGGCTCAGTCATTGAAGCTGATGAAATCACCGGAAGTATTATAGGTCTTCGAAGCCGCATTAAAAAAGGGACCAAAATTCGAGATACAGTCTTGATGGGAAATCACTTCTACATGCCTCCTCTTCAAGAAAAAAAACCGATCGAACATGAATTTGGCATCGGAGAAAACTGCATTATTGAAAAAGCCATCATTGACGAGCATGTCAAAATCGGCAACCACGTAAAACTAATCAATAAAAACAAATTAGAAACATACGACGGGAAAAACCTTTTCATCCGTGAAGGCATTATCATTGTACCTTCCGGCGCCGAGATTGAAGATTTTTTTGAAATATAATTACTAATTAATAAATTCTTTATTGTATTTTTATTATATTTATTTTGCTTTATAATAATACAAAACAAAATAGATATAATAAAATGATTCGCACTAATATTCATAGGCCTCCCAGCTCCCTCACTCGACCTTCCCCTGCTTTTTCTTGGTTTCAACAGAGGATTCAATGTCTTCCAACAGGGAACCCAGCTCTTACAGAAAAGATACATGCCTTTGCTATTCAATACCTTGCGAGAGGATCAAAGTGGCCCCTACCCTCACAAGCAGAAACAAATCCCCTTCCCCGCTCCCCCATAGAATATTACAAATCGCCTCAAGCCACATATTACCGTTCCGAAGGCAGCGGCTCCTTGCATTTTTTAAAAGACACCTTCAAAGAAATCATTCCGGATCTTCAAAAAATCTCTTTCTTTTGTCTTGGATCTGATTTTTTCTCAAATATTTTACACCACTCTTTGACACAGCATATTTCTGTTCATTCAAAAGAAGAATTTCTCACTGTCCTCAACCACTTACAACAACAAGAGGGAACTTGTTACTTAGATGTATCTTCTTGGATTTCCCAACCTGAAGGGCTCAAAGAATTCACCTCTCTTCAAGAAAAAACGCCCCCCAATCTACTTGCCGGAGGAATTGTCCACCTTTCTTCAGTTCCTGTTTTCGTCCATTTAGAAAATACTGACAAAAGCGCAGAGAAAAATGTCCGACGATTTATCCATGCTACCGGCTCTGAAATCAGCTTCATGGAGGCATCTAAAGCACTGCAAAAACTCGGAGTGTGTATCAATCTCCCTTCTAACAATGCTGAAGACTCCAATAAGAATGTTTACGAAACATTCAATCAAATTCAAAACAAACTAACGAAATTAAAAACAAAATATCCGAACAATTTTCATTACTCTTTCGCACTAAATAATCTTGATATTTTACAAAAAATCAGAGCATTCGAAGAAAAACCAGAAATACTCAATGCACTCTCCATCATTGAAAATAACGTTCAAGATCCAATGAGTCATTATCATGTCGATTTAATCTTTGAAGAAATTTATCTCTTACTTAGTATTTGCGAAAAAAGCTCTTTAGATCCCGATCTAACCCAAGTCATCTTCAGCAAAGCCCCTCAAATGGAAGGTATTTCTCCTTCTTTATCTTTACACACAAGCGGAATGATGGCGTTTACCCATTTACTTCATTCGCTTTATCAAAAAACAAAACATCCTCTCAAAGTGTTACATTCAAAAGGATCTTATTTTGGCTATGAAAGCGTTTTAAGAATGCATTCTCGAATCATCCATTCTCAAATCGATACTTTTTCATCCAGCATTAAAGAGCCGCTTCCTCAAAACCCTTACAATGTCGTTTTCCTCGATATTCACGCAAATAACATGACAGCACGAGCTCAAGATTTAAAGCACATGCGAGCCGATGAAGTACGGCATCTCATAGTGGAGCCTTGCTTAGCCAATCGAACAGAACCATTCACTCTTGTTGTCGATATCTCGACCACTTTATTTCAAGATGATGAAGTCGAAGAGTTCGTTTTAAAACATGAAGATCTCATTCAAGAAGGAAAGCTCAATCTTATTTTCGTGAGCAGTCTTGCCAAATTTTCACTATGCGGTCTAGATAAATGCACAGGAGGCTTTCTTCTTTCGTATAGCAAAATCCCTCTTGAAGAAACTCACCTCAAAATGTGCACAGATTCTCAAGAGCTCGTGAAACTATTAATCCTATCCGAATCTCAAATTCCCTATAAAAATCAATCGCTTATAGCAAAAACCAACCTCATGAATAAAATCAAACAGCTTGTAAGAACAAATCCTGTATTCTCCTCAATTTTTGAAGTTTTAGATCCTCAAGATGAAAAAATCCCTGCCATTGCACTTCGCTTTAAAAATGATGATGGCAGCATGTTATTTCAAAACCTAGCGACTCTTTCAACAGATTATTTATCAAGACACGGCCTTTTAAAAAGAATGAGCTTTGCTTACATGCATCCCAACGTCAATGCTTGCGCAAGCACATTAAGAATTTCAGCAGGACTGAGTGAAGATGAAACCCAAGAAAAAATCATATTCATGTTAGAAAACCTCGCTAAAAACCTTCAAATTGTCCTTTCAACTCAAGAAGCAAAAGACAAACTGAAATCCATCTCCAAAATCTCTTTAGCAAGCGAAGAAGCCTTTCTCTCTTCAAGCTCTCCTGAAAACCCATCCCTGATACTCGACATCATTCACACCATCAGCAATTTTCGTTAGAGATCATAAAGATTTATTTTTTTACGATTCGTTAAGTCTTTTTTCCCCAAGACAGATATAATTCACAAGCCTATACTAACTCAAGTTGCTAGTCGATCGTTAGACGAGTACGGAGCGAGAGGGCTGAGGTCGAGGATTTCGCGACGAGTCTTAGAGTGAGAACTTCTGGACGAGGAGCGAAATCCTCGAGATCGGCACTCGCAGCCCGTAATCGTCAACGAGCGACTAGCAACTTGAGTTACTATACTAAAAATGCAGCATCGCACAAAAAAAACATTTCTTCTTTTAGAACTTCTGATAGCACTCGGCCTCATGTCGATGCTCGTTTTGCTTCTTTTATCCTTCATGAAGCAAAATCTCATCGTTGAAAAAAAGATGGATCAAACAAGACATCTTGTTTTGGAAAGACAAGCTCTGCAAAACCGCATTCAAGACCTTTTATTATCCATTCGAAGCGACACTGCATCTTCATTTTACACTCAAATCTTTCCTAAAGAAACGCACCCAAGCTTAATCCTGATCTTTGATCATGGCGTTGACCCTGATCCTCTTTTTAGCGGCAGCATCATAGGACGTCTTTTTATCGATGAAAATCACAATTTAAGTTTAGCGCTTTGGCCCAATGACCCCGATAAAAAGCAATATTTTCGAAAAGAAGTCCTTCTTTCAAATGTCTCTGATTTCTCCATGGAATTTTTAAACGAATCCTTTTGGAAATCTTCATGGCCAAAAACAGAAAAAATCCCATCCCTACTCAGAATTTCTCTGACGCACAATCATCTGCGGCTGCAATTTGCATTCATCTTACCCTCTTCTCATCCAATCACTTATCGTGCAGCATGAACTTTTTAACTCTGATTTTCTCTTTACTTCTCATTGTCTCTTTTGGAACTCATCTCATCTTAGAAAAACAAAACTCTCAAAAGCAGTTAAGAAACTCATCTCTCGGACATATCGCGGCGCAAAGAAAAATGATCTCTCAAGTAGAAGACGAAGCCTTTAAAGGGATCGCTCTTCCGATCACGCCGACTGAAAAAACATCCTCAATGCATCCCACAAAAAAACCTTTCACTCTACCAAAAATCAATCCGGAATGCGCCAAAATCAATCTTTTTTCTCTCATTGAAGATGGCAAAGAAAAAGAGACTCTTCTCTACGAACTCATGATGAAACTCATCAAAAACGTATACGGACCTCATCTCTTCAAAGACCCAAAAGAAGCCGGCCCTTTTCTCATGGAATTTTTACAAGCCGCTAAAAGGGGGCTCGAAAAAAAAGAAACATTTGCCATAGAGAAACTTATTTTAAAAAAAGAAAAGTGGCAACGCACTTATTATCAAATGCTCAAAGGATCTCCAAATTATCCCTCATTCCTTGACCTTGTCAAAGTCGAAGAAAGTCGATCCAAAATCTGCATTTCTCATGCTCATCCTGTCATGCTGCGGCTTCTTTTTGGAGACGCTGTTACAAAACGCCTCATTGAAGAACTTCAGGAGGATCCTCCAACACCATTGACCAAAGAGCTGATTGAACGTCTCTATGTAGAAAGCCGCTTACTCCCTCCGGAAACATCGCTTTTAAACGCCATTGACTATCGACCTTCTCATATTCGCAAAAACAAAAAAGCCTACATCGCAACGGACGACGCAACAAAGATCACCTTAAAGAAAAATATTTATACTGAAGAAGGGAATTTTAAAGTAAAGGTAGTTCCTTGACCGAGCACAGAATCCACCAAGATTTTGCCCTGATGCTTTTCAACGATTGTTTTCACGATCGATAGCCCAAGACCTGCACCCCCTAATTTTCTAGAATGCGCCTTATTGACTGTATAAAATCGATCAAAAATATGAGGCAAATCCTCAAGAGGAATGCCAATGCCTCGATCCTTAAAATCCACTTCAAGCCACCCCTCTTTCTCTCGAATCTCGATCTCTATCGATGCCGTATTTTGAGAATACTTTACGGCATTTTCCAAAATATTCATGACTGCCAAATCCAAAAGATCGCTATCTGCTGAAATCCACATCGGACTGGATGGATGATTCAACGTAATCTCAGCTGTAGGATGAGCCATTGAAAAAAGGTGATGGCAATGCTCTAAAATCATTTTAAAATCACAAAGACGAAACTTGGCCTTGGAACCATTTTCTACATCTGCAATCGTCAGTAAACTCTTCACCAAATTATCGAGTCTTCCACAAGTATTGACAATTTTTGCAACCATCTCTTTTCGCATCTGAAGAGAAAGATGAGGAGCATCTTGCAAAGTCTCTGCAAATCCTCGAATGATCGTGATCGGGGTCCTCAGCTCATGAGACGCATTGGCGATAAAATTTTTCCCCATTTCCAAGATTTTGTGATCTGCCGTTTTATCCTGCACCACCAAAACAGCGCCTCCGGAATGAATCATCGGAATGGCAATCAAATCTAAAAACCGCATTTCTTTAAAATGAAATGCCCCTACATGAGAAATAGGTTCAAAGGTTTGAAGTGAATGTAAAACAAGATCGTGAGAAATTTGTAAAAAATGAGGATCGACAGAGCCAACTTGAAGCAAAGAAGATCCTTCAAGAGAGGATGGTAAATTGAGAAACGAATACGCAAATCGATTCGCAAATGTCACTTGAGCGCTTTTATCAAATGCAATAATCCCTTCATTAAGAGACTCTAGAATCGCTGCCGCTTCCTTACTTTTCTCTCTTGCATGCTCTACTTGCAACCGAACTCTTTCCAACAAAGAATTAAAAGCATTCGCAAGCCTTTCCACTTCATAATGTAAATAAGATCCTTTCAAAACAATGGGAGAAAAATCTTCCTCTTTTAAAGAGGCATTCTCTAAAATCTGCTGCATGGGCCGAATAAAATGACGCGACAATAGCCAATAGACAAAAACAAAAGAAAACACAACAAAAAAGCCAAGAGCAAAAACGATCCCTTTAAAATATTGAGATACGCGAAGCAAAGATTCCCAGGCTGCCATCAAATCGCTGTGAGACGCCGCCATCTGACTGTTCACATCCAAAAAATAAAAAACAAAGGAAGAGAGCATCAGCTGCAAAGCTAATAAAATGAGAAAACCGATAACAACAAGACTTTTTTTAAAGCTTTTCATACCCTAAAATCCGATGACCATTCTCCGTCACCACAACGACATCTTCATGACGAATACCTCCAAGCCCCGGACGATAAATTCCCGGCTCCACGGTAAACACCATTCCACTCTCCAGTACAAGATCTCGATCGCCTCCTTGAATCCCTAATTTCGGAAATTCATGCGTCTCTAAACCAATGCCATGAGAAAGACCATGAGTGAATAAATGATCAACTCCATGACGCTTCAATTCAGAACGCACTTTTTCATCGAGCTCTTTAAATAAAATTCCAGGACGAACCAAAGAAATTGCATCTCTTTGTACTTTCTCAATCAATTCTTGATCTTTTTTAAGCTGAGGATCCGGCTTTCCAAAAAAAAGAGTTCGCGTCAGATCTCCTGCATACCCTTCCACAACAGCTCCGCAATCAATCAGCACAATTTGATTTTGGCAAAGCTTTGTTTTGCCTGCTCGATGATGCGGATAAGCGCTATTTTCTCCAAAAGCAATGATTGGAGAAAAAGAAAGTTTCGAAGCCCCTTTTTTGCGACAAAAAAATTCAAATTCAAGTGCCAATTCTTCCTCAGAAATCCCCTCTTTTAAAAGAGATTTGACATGATTCAATCCAAGATACGTCAGTTCTTGCGCCCTTTGCAAAAGAGCAATTTCACTAGATTCTTTTTTCATCCTCAAAGGCTTCATGATGCAAGAAATAGGAACAAGCTCTTGAGTCCCCCAAGTTTTTTGAAGCTCTAAAAACCTTTCATACGACACAAAACTGCCATCAAAACCAATTCTTTTGGCATCTTGCAAAGACTTTTTGAATGAATCCAAAAGAGAAACTGCGCAAGGGGATTCTTTTTTTGCCGCCTCAATGTAGCGCCCATCAACAAAAAGAGCGATCTTGTCTTTTTCAATGGTTAAACGTCCTAAAGAAAGATTCAGATTTGTCAAATACAACAAATCAATCGGGTTTTCAATCACCAGAGCATCTACATGATACTTTGTCAAAAGCTCATGCGCTTTTTTCATCCGCGCTGCAACCATAACCCAACATCCTTTTCTTCCACTTTCTTAAAAATTTTATTACCGATTGGGTCATAAAGGCAATCAGAACATTTTTGAAGCCCTCGCCAAAGATCCATTCCTTCTTCTAAAGAATATCTCTTTTTCCTTTGACGACAAAACTTGACAGAGAGATTTTCTATCTTTTTCGTCTCTTTCCAAATCATAAAAAAAGAAGAAAACTCTTCCGCTTCAATTGTGGGAGGAAGCGCATCGATCGCCATTTTACGATGTCCAATCAACCGGCAATCAATCCCTAATTGTCTTAAAGCATCTACATCTTCATCATCCACAGCGTCCATTTCAAGAGGCCAAAGAAGGATTTGACTCTCTTTTGTAGGACTTTTCAAAGTCTCAAAAAGAAGCCGTGCATGCGCAGCTTTCAAATCAACCACAATCAACTCTTCTTTTTCTAAAAAAAGAAAAGATCCAACCATTGCCAAAGCTCTTTCTTTAAATTCAAAGGGAAGAAAAACACTTTCTTCCAATTCCTTAACGGGTATCTGCAGATCCGGCATCATGCGAAATGGAGCCACATTCTCAAAAGATAAAGACGAAGGGATCTCTAAAGATGGCTGAAACATTTTAGAAATCGAGCGTTCAATCGATTGAAAGACCAAAGAATCATCTGCGAAACGGACCTCTTTTTTCTGAGGATGCACATTGACATCCACCTCTTTTGGATCCATTTTCAAAAATAAAACAAACGAAGGATGCATTGTTTCATCTAAACGCGTCCCGTACCCCATTTTCACAGCTTTTGAAATGATGGGGGAACTCACAACTCTTGCATTGATGTATAAAAACTGATCGCGTCGATGGCTTTTGGCCTCTTTCGGCTCTTTCAAAAGACCCCACACAAAAGAATCTTCCACCTCATGAGCAAAAGATCCAAAAAGAGTCTCAATTCTTTCTCTTCTTTCCTGAATGGGCAGATCCAAAACAACATTTCCATCAAAACTTAAAAAAAATGCACATCCCGGATGAGAAGCAGCCACCATTTCGACAACGCGCCTTACCTGGGAACTATTCGACGCTACCGATTTTTGAAATTTTTTTCTCGCAGGAACATTAAAAAAAAGAGAAGAAACGCAAATCGTTGTCCCTTGATTTCGAGCGCACGGAGTCACTTTTTGTAAGCGACCTCCTTCCACCTCTATAAAAGTACCTATCTGTCCATCTGAAGTTTTCAATGAAAAACAAGAAACCGAAGCAATGGCAGCCAAAGCCTCTCCTCGAAATCCCATCGTTGCCAAAGAATTCAGATCATGAATGGAACGAATTTTGGAAGTTGCATACCGCTCCAAACACAACACAGCATCTTCAGGACTCATGCCGCATCCATCATCTTCCACTTCAATCAGAGCTAAGCCTCCTTGTTGAATGGCCACTCGAATCCGTTTCGCATCCGCATCCAAGCTATTCTCGATCAGCTCCTTAACAATTGATGCAGGATTTTCAACGACTTCTCCTGCCGCAATCTGATTCACAACAATTTCATCTAAACGAGAGATCTTTTGTCCCATGATATTCCATTTTCAGTATATACTTCGAAAACAATGAACAACCCATTTTTCATTCTTTTTCTTTTGCTTCAGATTTCTCTTTTTGGAGTCTATGTAGGCAATCCGGCAGCGCCTGCCATCATGAACACAGGGATTTTTTCCGGCCATAACCCTCTGATTAAAGGAACCTCCGGCTATGTTGCTGACTATGTATCCGATAAAAAATATGAAACAAGCAAAAAAAATCCATCCATCGACCTCAATGATACGTTTCGTGAGTTTATTATCCACTCACAAGTTGCAACTCTTTCGGTAATTCTTTTAGAAAGGCTCGAACTTTTCGGAACTGTCGGGGGATCTAAGGAAAGAATCAAGCCTCACGATCAAAAACCGAGCGATCCCATTGAATGGGACTTTGAAAGCGATTACCATTTTTCTTGGAGCACAGGCGCTAAAGTGGTTCTTATTCAATGGGGGCAAACCTATTTAAGCACCGATTTCACCTATTATGCGATTCCGGAATCTCCCAAAACTTATTTTAAATTTTTAAATCGACTGAACCTGCCAATGAATTTTGATCGACAAAAACTCTCTTTATCCGAATGGCAAGCAAGTCTTGGACTCTCTTCTCGCATTTTCATTTTCACTCCCTATGTAGGAGGAAACTACATGCAATCCACTCTTTCCGTCGCCAAAGGTGAAGAAGTTGGCTCCATTGAATACAAAAACAAATACAAGATGGGTTACTTTTATGGAATTACCGTATCTCTTACGGGAAGATTCCATGTCAATTTCGAGCAGCGTTTCAGAAGCGAAAGCGCCTATACTTTTTCAACAATCGCCGTTTTCTAAAAAAATGTTATACAATTGAAAACCTAGTTAAAATACGATATAATATACGAAACGATTCAAGAATTGGGAAATGGAGGATAAAGCTTTGCTTCGCCTAAAATAGCGAGTTTCTCGCCATTGGGCAAGGAGGCTTCTCAAAATTTGCATTCGGAGCGAGTGACCATTGCCCAATGGGCAAGGCTTAGGGTGAGAATCCGAATTTTGAGATAAAGCCGACGCCGCCCAAAACCGATTCTTGAATTTTTTCGGTATAATACAAACAAAATGTAGTTTATTCATGGAAACAACAGATCTCATCATTTTCGCTTCCATTTTCGCTTTAGGAGGAAGCTCCTTAGGATCAGAGGCTAAACACTCTCTTAAACCAGCAACTGTCTGCTCTTTTATATGTGGATTCCTCACAACTACATTGATGGCAAAAATAACAGGATCAATCACCAAAGAAGATGTTGGAACTGCTATTGGAGCAGGCTCTATTTCAGCCATTGCTACAATCGCAACACACCATTTCGAACGTTGGAAGAATCAACCCGCCTCGAACCTGAGCCAAACAAAGAACCAAAAAAAACACGTACGATTTGCTTGACTGAGCTCTTTCGGATTTCTCGAGGAAATTTGACATCTTTGCTACAATGACCTTATGGAAGAACACCCTCAGGCACGCTACATCGTTGAAAATCTGAAAAAAGCAGGCTATACCGCCTACTATGCAGGAGGATGGGTCCGCGATTTTCTTCTCAATTACCCCTCTGATGACATTGATATTGCAACGGATGCCTCCCCTGACATTGTTCAATCTCTTTTTCCTCACACAGTTCCCATCGGCATTGCCTTTGGCATTATCCTCGTCATCATCGAAGGTCATGAATATGAGGTTGCCACCTTCAGACAAGATTTGAATTATGAAGATGGAAGACGACCTACCGGAGTTGCTTTTAGCTCCGCTCAAGAGGATGCCAAACGAAGAGATTTTACCATCAACGGGATGTTTTTTGATCCGACCTCCGGCGCAATTCTCGATTACGTAGACGGAAGAAAGGATCTCGATCTCAAAATCATTAAAGCGATCGGAAACCCTCATGAAAGAATTCGAGAAGATCGTCTTCGCATGATTCGAGCGATTCGTCTTTCTTGCCGTTTTGGCTTTGACATTGAAAAAAACACAAAAAAAGCGATTTTAGCACATGCAAATGAGCTTTTTCCTTCCGTTGCCATCGAAAGAGTGTGGCAAGAACTCATCAAAGCTCACAATTTTGGGAATCTTTGCAAAACTCTTGTAAAGCTCCATGAATTTCATCTCTTAGAAACCATCTTTCCTCGTTTAAAAGGAACTTCACTTACAGAAATTCAAACAAGAATAGACATCGCCTCTCACTATCCTAAAAATGCCCATGCCATCGCTTTTATTCTTGCCCTTTTCCCGGAAATTTCCTTGAGGGAGGCTCTAGATCTTTGTAAAACCTTAAAACAATCCAAAGAAACCGAACATTTTGTTTCTTTTTTATTTTCTATCAAACAAGAGATTTTAAAAGAAAAAAACTCTCCCGGCTCTGTCGAGCTCTATGATTGGGCTCATCTTTATGCAAATCGTTTCGCTGCCGAAGCTCTTCGCATCATCCAGTGTCATTTAAAACCCGATGAACAAACAAATTTTCTTCTCCATCATGAAGAAAGGATGAGAAAACTCTCTTCTTTTACTCAAAGAATTCAAACAAATAATCCGGTTGTCAAAGCCAAAGATCTCCTGAAGATAGGAATTGAACCGGGAGAGAAAATGGGACATTTGCTAAAAAAAGCCAATCGCATCGCAATCAATCAAAGTATCGAAGATCCTGAAATCATTTTGAAACAAATCAAAACAGATGATCAGAAGTAAGATTCAACAAAAATTCATCGACAGGAATCACAGGAAACCCACGGTAGTTTTCTCGTCTCTTACCTCGATTCACAATGAAACATTGAGCTTCAGGATACTCTTCTTGAAATGCCAACAGCCCCTTGATATCGTGAGGCGCCAAATGCTCCGAACGTTTCACTTCAATCGCCCAAAAACCACGAGGTCCATAAATAACAAAATCAACTTCAAGATTCGTAGCTGTATGCCAAAAAGAAAGAGAATGCTTTTCTCTTTGTAATTGAACCCATGATCTCAAGTGCTGAGCTACAAGACCTTCAAGAGCGCAGCCTTCAATTTCACTTTCAATATCTAAAATTCCTCGAGGACGAAGAGCTCGAAATACCCCTACATCAAAAAAATAAAACTTGGAATGTGCAATCAAACGTCTTTTGGCTCTTCGAGTAAATACAGGAAGAGAAAATGAAAGAAGCAAATCTTCTAAAATTTGATGATAATTATCTACAGTTGCTCTTTTCACTCCCGATTCACGAGCAATATCAATCGTCGTCCAAATGGATGCATAAGAAAAACTGGCAACTTCCAAAAATCTTGCAAAATCACCGACTTGACGAACCAATCCTTCCGCCTGAACTTCTTCTCGCAAATAAAGCGTAATATAATCATTGAGTTGCTTGAATCCCCAATTTTTCCTCGATCAAAGCGTGAATCTCAGGCAAAAGATTCGGAGCTCTTTGAATTTCATCAAGAATCAAAGTATCTTGAGGCTTCATAGCTTTTACAACATCTCGAATCTTCTCGGGATAAGCCCGAAAACGCCTCTCCTCTTCACCCAAAAGAAGATCGATGCGAACTCCACGAGGATAATGCGCTTTGAGCCATGTAGACTTACCGGTTCCTCTAGGCCCTAAAAGAAAATAGCTCTCTTCAGGAGGAGCCATTGCCCGTTCTGTGTAATCTGCCACCATAAATAGCGTTTTACATTAAAAAATGCCATTTGCGATAGCATTTTTACAAAAACTTGCATTATTTCCGAATTCCACAGATCATAAGTTCATGCACCTTAAAAGCCTACAACACCCTCTTGTCAAACACTTAACTTTGCTTCGTAAAGACAAAGCCTACAGACAAGAGGTAAAAAAAATTCTTGTCATTGGAGAGACCCTCATTTTAGAACTCAAAGTCCCCATTCTAAAACTCATCAGCACAAAAGCGATCGATATTCCATGCCAAGAATCCTATCTTGCAACACCTGAGATTCTTCAAAAAATCACATCTCTCGATGTAGAAATGGCTGCAGAAATTGAAATGCCTCAAGAAACAGAAATCAAAAACCAGCAATTTGTCCTCATTTTAGATCGGATTCAAGATCCCGGGAATTTAGGAACACTCTTTCGCACAGCATGGGCGCTAAAATGGGAAGCTATTCTCATGACTCCTGAAACAGTAGATCCGTTCAATGATAAAGCCTTAAGAGCCTCTCAAGGAGCTTCTCTTCAAATGCCATTTCAAGTCAAAACACCTGATGAAATCATTCATTGGCTAAAAACAAAGAAAATCCCTCTTTGGGTTGCAGATGCCAAAGGAGAACCCCTCCAAAAAATCTCCTTTCAAGCTCCCTTAGCTCTCGTTTTAAGTCATGAAGGACAAGGAATCGGGAGCTGGGCAAAAACACAAGGGAAGCTTCTTTCCATTCCTTTAAGCAACAATGTGGAGTCGCTGAATGTGGCATCTGCAGGCGCAATCCTTCTTTATACTTTAAGGCACTCATGAAACATTACGATTTTGAAGAAGATTTTCACGCACGCGACCGAAAACAATCTCGAAAAGAAAGAAAAATCGCACAAAAAACAGATCGCTCTAAATTTAAAAAAACAGATGAATCGATCAAAACATCAGCTCCCATCAAAGAGCACCACTTAAAAGGAAAAGTCATTTCTATTTCTGGAGAAGGAAGCAGTGTTGATTCTGATGGAAAAATCTATCTTTGCTCTTTAAAAGGGATTCTTAAAAAAGAAAAAGGACTCTCTAAAAACTTAATTGCCGTTGGAGACAATGTTTTTTTTGAGCCAATCACAGAAAATACAGGCGCGATCATTCATGTAGATGAAAGATTTTCTTTTCTCTCTAGAACGGATATCAGCGGAAAAAAAGAACAGCTCATCGCAGTCAATATCGATCTTGCAATCATCTGCATATCGATTGTGGAGCCTGAATTAAAACCTGCTCTTGTCGATCGATATCTCATTGCTACAGAAAAAGGAAATCTTCATCCGATCATTGTCATCAACAAAATTGATCTTTTAAAGAGGGCTTCTTTAAAAGAACAAGAACTCTACAAAGAATTTCTCTCTGTGTATGAACCTCTAGGATACCCGATTCTTTCTGTCAGTACAACAACAGGCATCGGGATTGAATCCCTCAAATCTTATCTCAAAAATAAAACTTCCGTTTTCTCAGGACAATCCGGCGTCGGCAAATCTTCTCTTCTCAACGCCTGTTTCGGATTTTCTTTAAAAACAGGAGAGCTTGCTCAAAAAACAATCAAAGGGACTCACACCACAACTGTCACGCAACTGCTCCATTTACCCGAAGGTGGGTATTGCGTCGACACACCGGGAATTCGGAGCTTTAGTCTTTGGAAATTAGAACCCAAAGATGTGACCTCTCACTTTCATGACATCCAACAGCTTGCAAAAAAATGTAAATTTCCTGATTGTACACATCGAACAGAGCCGGAGTGCGCCGTATTAAAAGCTCTCGCTCAAGATAAAATCTCTTCTCTTCGTTATGAATCCTACAAAAATTTGATGATACAAGCGGAAGAAGGCTCTGATAAAACAACATGGGATTAAATGTCATATGAAAATTGCATCTTGCCACGCGTTAGAAATTTTAGATTCTAGGGGAAATCCTACTCTCAAAACAACGGTTACATTGGACAATGGAATCGTAGGCCAAGCCTCTGTACCATCAGGAGCTTCCACCGGAGAACATGAAGCGATCGAACTCAGAGACCTGGATCCCAAGCGATACTTTGGCAAAGGTGTTTTAAAAGCAGTCTCGAATGTCAATGGTCCTATCCACAACCTTCTCAAAGGAAAATCTGCATTGAATCAAGAAGAAATCGATCATCTGATGATCAAGCTCGATGGATCTTCGAATAAAAAAAATCTAGGAGCCAATGCCATTTTGGGAGTCTCGCTAGCAATCGCTCACGCAGCTGCAAATGCACAAAAAATTCCCCTTTACAAGCACCTAACACCTACTTCTTTAAAAAAACTTCCATGTCCTATGATGAACATCATCAATGGAGGAGCTCATGCCGATAACTCTTTAGACTTTCAAGAATTCATGATCCGCCCAATAGGCGCCCCCTCTTTTAAAGAAGCGCTTCGTTGGGGCGCTGAAGTCTTTCATACGCTCAAAAAAATCCTCCATCAACACAACCTAGCAACATCAGTGGGCGATGAAGGAGGATTTGCTCCTAACATCAGCTCTCATGAAGAAGCCTTAGATCTCATCATGCAAGCCATTGAAAAAGCAGGATATCGTCCTGGAAAAGAGATTTCCTTGGGACTCGATTGCGCAGCCTCTGAATTTTATGAAAATGGCGTCTACATCGAAAAAAAGAAAAAAGAAAAAAAACTTCCCTACGATAAAAAATCATATCAAGAACAAAGCGCCTATCTTCAAAAGCTCATCGAAAAATATCCCATTGATTCAATCGAAGATGGACTTGATCAAAATGATTGGGAAGGATGGGAATATCTCACGAAACACTTAGGATCTAAAATACAACTCGTTGGCGATGATATCTTTGTCACCAATACCCATTTCTTGAAAAAGGGGTTCGAAAAGCATGTTGCAAATGCCATCTTAATCAAGCCAAATCAAATAGGAACTCTTACAGAAACAATCGAAGCGATTGAACTGGCAAAAAAACACAACTACAAAACCATCATCTCACATCGATCCGGAGAAACCGAAGATACAACCATTGCAGATATCGCCGTTGGTTTAAATGCAGGACAAATCAAAACCGGCTCTTTATCTCGTTCAGAGAGAGTCGCAAAATACAATCGTCTTCTCGAAATTGAAGCTCAATTATTTTAACGAAGAGAGAACTCCTTCTTGAAATTTTATTTCCCTCTCCTTATGGGTAAAACTATACCGGGAGTGATATCCAAGAATCGGATATGGCAGGGAGGCACCTGCCATTTGATGCCTAAGCGAAGCTGACGCAGACCGCAACCCAACTTAAGTAAGCTTAAGTAATGCAGATGGGCTCAAATGCCGTAGCTGGCCAACACCGCAACGATTCTTGGATATCACGAGCGGTGTATAAGGAGATCTCATGCGACACGTCATAGCCCTCTTTGGAGAAGCAGAAAAAGGTCAATGTAAAAAGCCTTACGTTCTCCAAGGACTTCCTGAACTCATTGATTTACTAGGGAATCCCCCTCCTGAAAGTGAAGGCCTTTTTTTTGCAATTCAAGCTCTTTTATTCGAAAGAAAAATCATCTATTTTAAAGTCGAAGAAGAAGGATTTAGCAAAGAAGATTATTTAGCTGGCCTTCAATACCTTCAAAACAAAGAAAAAACAAGCCAGATGCACGCCCTTTGCATGCCTGGGGTTGGAGATAAAGAACTTCTCGACGCATTTCACCCTCTTTGCGAGCAATATAAAAGTCACTTTATTACCACGCAAAAAGACCTCTATGACTATCTCACTCAGTAACTTAAAACGAATAATTAGGGGCAAAACGTCGAAACCAAAGCTCTAATGAAAGAAGAGCAAAAAGACGCGTTGCATCCGACTTCTGATTTCTTTCTCTTAAATTTTTCAACGCCTTTTTTTGCAAAATCTGACGAGAACTTAAAGAAAAAAGAGCATCATCCACAAGAGGTTTCAATTCCCCTCTCATCCAATCGCCTAAAGGCATCACAAATCCTTTTTTCGGACGACGAACAATATCCATCGGCAAAAAACCTAAAGACGCAAGTTGTTTTAACAAATACTTCCCTTCAAATCCACGGAGCTTATATTCACAAGGAAGGCAAGCTGCAAACTCCACCAAGCGATGATCCAAGTAAGGAACTCTCGCCTCTAATGAATACGCCATCGTCGCACGATCCACTTTCGTCAATAAATCATCTGCGAGCCAAAGTTTTGTATCAACATGAAGCATTTTATCTAAAAAATTCTTCCCATTACATTCAAAATAATAGCGCTCTGCGATCTCTTCCAAAGAACTGTTTTGAGCACGTCGAAACGGTTTTTCCAATATATAAGAATACGTTTCTCGATCAAATAAACTAGCAATAGTTGCATGACGACGAGACTCTGGACGACTCATCGCTTTGCAAAGACGACTTTTCCGAAGTTTTGTCGGCATCAAAGGGTAAAGATAAGGCAGCAAAGAATGATGCAGTAAATGACAAATCGGAGCATCTTTGATTTTCTTCGGGTAATTACTATAACCTGCTAAAATTTCATCTGCGCCCTCTCCTGTAAGGACCACCTTTACCGACGAACGAGTCAACTTTGAAAGAAGAAGCGTCGGCAATATGGCTTGATCCCCCAAAGGTTCATCTAAAGGAACATCCAAAGAAGAAATGAGATCTTTGGCTTCAACAACTAAAGGATGAAAATGCGCTCCCAAATACTTCGCGACGCTTTCCGCATGCATTTGCTCTCCATCCTGATGATTGAGAGCAATCGAAAACATATGAATCTTCTGACGGCTCTCTTTCTGCATCAATGCAGCAATCATCGAAGAATCAATCCCTCCGCTTACAAAAACGCCTAAAGGGACATCTGCCACCATCATCGACCGAACAGATCGAGTCAAATGTTCTTCCAAAAGCAAAACGGCTGTCTTTTCATCAAAATCAAACTTCGGTAAATACTGAGGCGTCCAATAAGATGCTTGCTTACATATACCATCTTGATAAACAAGATAATGCGCTGCAGGCAGTTTTTGAATTTTCTGAAACATCGTCTCAGGAGCCGGAATATATTGACACTCCAGATAAAGACCGATTGCATTCGGATTGATTTCTTTAGAAATTGCAGGATGCTCTAAAAGAGCTTTCATCTCTGATCCAAACACAATTCTTTCAGAATCTTGATAAAAATAAAGAGGCTTTACACCTAAGTGATCGCGAGCCAAAAGAAGTCTTTTTTCTTGTTTATCCCAAAAAGCAAAGGCAAACATTCCAACGAATCGAGAAAGTGCACTTTCTTTCCACTCAATCAAAGCTTCCAATACAACTTCAGTATCTCCCTGAGTTCGAAATTTCTTCCCCAAAGAACCAAGCTCTTGTTTTAACTCTAAGAAATTATAAAGCTCTCCATTATACGCCAAAACGTAACGCCCATCTTGACTCGTCATTGGCTGATGACTTTCAGCCAAATCGATAATGCTTAAACGTCGATGGCCAAATGCCGCTGCCCCTTCGCAATAGAATCCAGACGCGTCAGGCCCTCGGTGAGAAAGAGAATGTGTCATTCTCTCTAAAACATCTTTTGACTGTGGATTTTGATCCACCCACCCCGAAAAACCACACACAAAATACCCTATTGACCCCGCAGATCTCTTAATTCCTCGATCTCATTCACTACACCATATCCAACCAAACGCAACACAGGAGGAACTACGAGTGTTAAAAAAGTAGCCGCAGCCACCTTTGCTGTCGCATCTACAGGATCCGGAGATTGAGTTGCTGAATAAAATAAAGTACCTCCATAACTCGATGAAACAAAAGCTGCTGTATCAAATGCAGCTTGAACTCCTCTCGTAACATCACTTGGACACGAAAGAGTATTTGCCGCCAAAACGATTGTACCCAGAACAACGCGTCTAACACCAGTCTCTCCTGAATCTACAAATGCTGCAGCACAGACCACATCACCAAATCTACTCGTAACGCCTGACATACTTTTACACCTCAAATCAATTCAAAAAAGTGTACCTAAAAAATCTCTTTCTGTTCAATACACCTGAAACGAGCCCCAGGGCACAAACCATTAAAAGAAATATTTTAACCACAGAGAGCACAGAGCTCACAGAGGCCGCGAAGCGCGGCAACTTTTGGAGCGCGCAAAGACTTCTCTCGCCTCTGTGGTGCTTGCTCTGTGGTTCATTTTTAAAGAGGAGCTCTTCAAATGCGTCATCGCTTGAATCTCGAAAGAATATAGATAATGTAAACAATTTATTTACCAACAAAGTTAAAAACATTGAAAATGTAAATAAAATCAAATAAAATACTATTAAATCATGACAAACTTAACATCAAACACCCCTTTAATAAAGGCAGCTACTTTTGCAGATCTTCCCTCCGAAATCCTCTCATGCATCTCTCAATTAAGAACTTACACTTACGAAGACGATCTTTTTGATCAAGAGGGGCATTTAAAAGAATCCACCTTTTCTCCCATTACAGTAGAAAAAGCAAACCAAACAGCCAAAAAAATATTATGTCGTTACCGATTAACCCCATGGCAGTTACATGGATCTAAAATTTTTCATGGCACGTCTTCGCCCATCCTCATAGGACTCAAAAAAGGAGACGGTGTTTTGCCCTATGAGCAACTCAAGGAACTCCATCACCTTCCTTTTAGCGGAACCAATGATGCGGGACTTAACTCAGTTGGCAAAGCGTATGTATCCACGGTTTGGATCAGAGATTTGGACATTGCTGCAATGTATGCGAAGGCGCGTCCATGGAATCCGGAAAAAGGACGAGAAAACATTTCTGAAATGTCGACTGAAGCATTCAGACGCTTTTCAACTGAAGAACACCAAAAAGAACTCATCCTTCTTGAAGAAGAAAAAATCAAACAATGGGACAATCTAACTGACCTTGAACGAGAACTCATTGAGAACCCTTTTTCTGTATTGGTCGGTATCGCATCTCAAAGAAAAGATTCGCATGTAGAAATTGAAAGTGCAGACCCTGAAATTGGGTTATTAAACGGTGCAAGTCCAGAGGAAATCAAAGTTCTTTTTGTTCCTCCGGAAAAAGTAGAATTTACGAAGAATCTTTTCCAAAATCAGGGTCCTCATGTAGAACCTTTTCGTTTCATGAATACAAATCCTCAGAGACCTGACGAGTCACATGAATAAATTGATCTAAAGCAACACCTAGAATCGTCTCCGATCCTTCATTACCTTGGATGAGGTTTGTCTTTCTTAAGAAATCAATCAAACCGTTTTTCGTTGCATCATCAGACACCACAAGACCTTTAAAAAATTTAGGATCAAGCCTCTCTTTCAACATGATTTCATGTCGATCATATTCCCAACCAGATCCATCTCTAGGCGTCTTTTGTAAAGTATCTGTCAATTCCAAAATACTAG
The DNA here is from genome assembly GCA_027451825.1 of Chlamydiota bacterium. Taxonomy (GTDB): domain Bacteria; phylum Chlamydiota; class Chlamydiia; order Chlamydiales; family SM23-39; genus DAIDHZ01. The sequence goes on along the minus strand of DAIDHZ010000018.1, from coordinate 6,667 downwards.
GACGATTTGCATACACATCTTTATGCCAAAACCAACTCTCCGGATTGTTGTACATTCTTGATCCAAAGTCATCATCCAGATATTGATACGTTCCTGTCTCTAAAGCGTCTAAAGAAATTAAAAGCCGTACCTTCCCATGATAAAGATCGCTAAAAGGAAGATTCTCTTTTGCGTTTTGATCTGTCAGCATCTGTGCATAAACACTATCAGCACCGCCTGTGAAATAAGAGCCGCCCAATCCTTCCGAAGAAATCCCATATTTATCTTTGAATTCTTGAGAAATCATTCCCATCGAAAGTAAAGAAGCGACACGCTTATAAAGCTCTTGAGAATCATGGTAGGCCCCTGTAATAGCGGCTGTCAAAACACGTCCCCCTGCAGATTGAATTTCATCAGAAAGACCTGCGATTTGATAACGAATTCTTCCGGGTAGAATCTCTTGAGGTTTCATTGTCTCTAAATATTTCTCAAAAATCTCCTTCATCGAAGGACATTTCTCAATCATCTTTGCTTTCAGATCTTCCAATGACAAAGAGAAAAATTGAGCATCTCTTTCAAAAGGCGTCGCCTCTCTCGGGAAAAAGGTACGGAATAAATGCCCCATTTTTAAACGCTCCAAGTCGGTGACATCAGAACACGCAAGCGTCGCATCCAATCCGGTAAAAGACAAAAGTTCATGCAAATCATAAATCGTTTTCTCTTTATCCATCTGCAAAGTCACTTTATCATAAAGATTTGGAAGATGCTGGCTTGCCCCAATTGAAATCGATCCTAAACCCGCTACATTGACCCGATAAACAGGTCCTTGGGAATCATCCCAATCCATACCGTGGGAAGGCTTAACCACCTGAATCCTCTCTGCATGAGAACCTGTCAGTCTCAAAATTTCTTCCATCTCTTTTCCATTCAAATTCGAAAGATCTTTCAGTGTTGTTTCAAGCATATCTCGAAATACGTGATTGACTTTCCATTCACATTCAATCATCTCTTTTCCATCGACTTGAACAATTCGGAATGCCAAATTAGCCCCTTTGACAAGACCCTTTCCAAATCCATGAAAATGAGAACCAAACTCATATTCGCCTTCAAAATTGGATAAAATGACTTTTTTATCTTCAATTTGTCCTTCCAAATCATTCAAAGGATGCTCTATTAAATGACGCGCTTCGCGCCCTTTCAATGCACGAGCAATCAAATTTTGATATTTTTGCAAAGATAAATAAAAACTTCTTCGATCGATTAAAACTTTGACGTCTTTCGCTTGCTTCAGATGAATTCCCATCATGACGATTTTCGCAAAACCTTCCAAATATCGACCCTTTGCAATCTCAGAACGCGCTTGGTAAAGAGACTTCGATGCTTGAACAAGGGTAAACACAAGCATCAATTCCAAGGCTCCTGTCGCCATAAATGCAAGATACAAAGAAGATGCAAAGACCTGTATTGCTTCATCAATTGCTTTTGCATAGTCTTTTTCTTTCAAAAAACAAGCAACATTCACAACGCCTTTTCCAAGGTCCACCGAAGTCACAACAAAAAGACCCAAAGTGGAATGAAAAAAAATCAACCCGACTCCCAATACCGCAAGCGCCATTTCAGATACGTCCACAGCGCATTTCTTCCATTCAGCACTCTTTTCATGCTGCAAAGCCAAATGAAAATGAGAAAAAACGCGAGCACCTCCAAGACCTAAAGACATAACGCGTCCTATGGGACGATACAAACTCAAAAATGGCAACGCGACATCGACCACTCGCTTGATATCCGAGGAATCAATGGACGGAAAATCAAAATCATAGCGACGATATGCAATCTCCGGCTGAAAAACTTGATGCTTAAAATAATTGACATAATTCATAATCGCAAAGATTATATAGAAAACAAAAATCAAATAAAGCTAAAATAAAATGAATAATCAACTAATTATTTTATTCAACTTCCTAACGGAAGCTCCGCAAGGAGAAGAAAAGTGGTTTACACTGCCGCTTGCAGACTCTTACGAATATGAGATTTCCCAAGACAAAAAAGCTTACTCAACACAAGAATATAGAAGCCTTTTCTCAAATCAAGGAGCCTTCATCGAACATCTCGAAATCCAATATGACATCCCAACTTTTGGAACAGAATCAGAGCTCAAAAGCTGGATTTATCAAGAAATGACATCTCATACAGATCCCACACAAGATGCTTTACTTGTCGAAAAATATTTTGAGGCAATGAAGGAAAAAGGCTGGCTTGAATTTCAGGATGGCAAGATCCGTTTCCCTAGAAAACAGCTTCTCGTGTGCCTCGTCAAGCAACGATCATAAACAGGATAAAAAAAAGGACAAGATAACGCCGCAAAGCGGCTAAGGATGACGATCGCGAAACGCGATCTAAGGATATGCAGGTCGGGGAAGCCCCGAACCCCAATTGTAAAGGATAAATAGCGCCCGAGAGAATGATCCTACTGGGGTTCAGGGCTTCCCCGACCTGCAAATCCTTAGCTGCTTTTAGCAGCGTCATCCTCAGGCACGTTTCGTGCCGTTATCCTGTCTTTTTGATTTACTGGAAGTACTCGATGACGCCTTTTTCGGTCGGCTTCATCGCTTTCATACCTTGCTTCCAGTTCGCAGGACAAACATCTCCATTTTTCTCATGAAAGATCAAAGCATCGAGCAAGCGAAGCACCTCATCCACGCTTCGACCTAAAGGAAGATCATTCACCAGCTGATGCCGAATAACACCTTCTTTATCAATTAAAAAAAGACCGCGATAAGCAATCCCTTCTTCTTCATTGAGAACCTGAAAACTTCTTGCAATCGATTTATTGATGTCGGAAAGGATCGGATAAGAAACTCCTTGGATTCCCCCTTTTGCTTTTGGGGTATTCAACCATGCCGCATGAGAAAAACAGCTGTCAACGGAACAGCCGATCACTTCGGCGTTTCTTTTTTCAAATTCCTTCAACTTTTCTTCGAATGCATGAAGCTCTGTAGGACAAACAAACGTGAAATCGAGCGGATAAAAGAAAAAGACAACATATTTCCCTAAAAAACGAGAAAGAGAGAGATCCTCTAAAAACTGATCTTTAATAACTGCTTTTGCCTTAAATGAAGGCGCTTTTTTTCCTACAAGTGACATTTCAATCCTCCTTAAGTAACATTTGTAACATATTCAATTCTTTCCCAATGGTTGTTTCATCCCCATGGCCCGGAATCACCCGGGTCTCTTTCGGTAAAGAAGAGAGTTTTCTTAAAGATACTTTCATTTGAGAAACATCGGATGTAGGAAGCTCTAAATTACCGATCGTTCCTTTAAAAAGAGTATCTCCGGAGATCAGCAATCGATGCCTTTTTTCATAGTAACAAACTCCACCGGGAGAATGACCCGGAGTATGAATCACCCGAAACACCAAATGCCCCACATGAATCTCATCTCCATCTGTCACAATATGATCCGGCAAAACAGATGGAATAGGAATAAACATCGAAAGAGCATCGCTTCCCGGCATCTCTACATTCTTCTCATCCAAAGAATGAACGTAAAGCTCCGCTTCAGTTCTTTTTTTTAACTCCGCGGCATCTGCAAAATGATCCCAATGAGAATGAGTTAACAAAATTTTTTCAATCTCCAAATCTAAAGATTGCGCTTTCTGAAGAACCCATGGAGTGGACTGAAACGCAGGATCAATGACCGCCGCTTTTTTCGTTTGCGTACAACCAATGAAAATCACATTCGTTCTTAAAGGACCAAAAGAAGAAACTTCAACAATCATCATAAGATTTGCACTGGAGAGGACTTGAACCTCTGACCACCTGGTTCGTAGCCAGGTACTCTATCCAACTGAGCTACCAGTGCGGAAAAGACCCTTCTATCATCTACGAATAGCGTCTAAAAAGCAAGCTCCAAAAAGAACCTTCCGTCTCCGAAACTAAAGAAAGAATCGATTCCGGGCTCACTTTAACCACATTCGGCCTTCCTTTATCCTCAAATCGAGGCGGCTCTAAAGAGACTTGAAACACGGGGTCAATCTTTTTACAAGTATACTGATGCACAAAATCCACCCCCTTAAAAGGCTCAAGAAATTCTTGAGAAACAAGCGTTTCCCAATCTCGATCTTGACGATGTCCCCAGGATCTCACTTTTTTCAACATTTCCTCTTTCGTACGAACCCAACTATAATGATGAAACATTGGGCATCCGTCAGGACCTACAACAAGACGTCTTTTAGGACCGGGAAGAGAATCATATATCGCATCTCTTTCTTCTCTACGAAGTAAAAGGTGCGATTCAAGAGCTCTTTTTTGGACGAAAACAATCGAATCTTCCCATCGATCGGCCTGATAGCAGGGCTCTCGAAAATACCAGTAGTTGGCCATTTTCAATACAGTGTGGCATGTATAATCGCTGCACTCCATCCACTCAATAAAACGCCGGCTCTCCGGAATTTCATCGGCATCTAGAAAAAGAACACTTTCAATATCCGCCTTCAAAAATTTCGAGCCAATGAGCCTCGATAAACTATGCCAAAAATGAGCGGGATCTATTTTTTTAAAAATTCTCTTCGAAATTCGATGAGGGATAAAAGGATATTCCACAAAAAGACACTCAGGGAAGGCCCGATAAATTCTTTCCAAAAGATCTCGATTCTCCGGCGTTCCATCAAAAAAATGATCGCACACGACAACAATCACTTGCCGAGAGCATTGCAAGGATTCTTCCAAACAAAATTTTAAAAACCGACTTTCATTTGTGCAAAAATTAACAATTGTGGCTATTGGATGTTTTTTCATAAAATATTCAATTTATTTGGAGAAAACCATTGCAAATTATCCTCTTTCAACCTGAAATCCCTCAAAATACAGGAAACATCGTCAGGACCTGCGCTGCCACAGGAGCCTCTCTCATCCTCGTACGACCTCTTGGGTTTAGCTTAAGCAACCGTTATCTCAAACGAGCAGGCCTAGACTACTGGGATGACGTATCGATTTCTGAAATCGATGATCTTGCACAATTTCTGGATCAAACAAACGATCCATTTTTCTTTTTTTCAAGTAAAGCAACAAAAAGTTATACGGATGCGCCATTTTCTTCAAATTCTCTTCTTATTTTCGGATCAGAAACACAAGGCCTGCCTCCTCATTTTCATGAAAAATGGCCTCATTTATTCTACACTATCCCCATGAAGCCAAGCGCTCGATGCCTCAATCTTGCAAATAGCGCTGCCATCGTTCTTTACGAAGCGCTCCGAAAATCAGACTCAATGCCTACTTTGGACTTTTAAAAAGAAAAGACAAGACTAAGAAAAGAACGACACTGAACACGACAGATGTTGTGATCGGAAAATAGATCGTCATGTTTTGTTTTCGAATCACAATATCTCCGGGTAATTTTCCAATCCAGCTCGTAAGATAAGGAACATCAACTTTAAAATGCAAAAGCAGCCCGGAGACAATCAGAAACAAGCCTGTGATCATCAAAAACCGGGCCATAACGTTCCTATTTAAACAACGGAAAGAATAAAATCTTTCACTGCAGCCGCATTCTTTAATCCGATCAACCGCTTCATCTCTTTTCCATCTTTAAATAATATCATCGTTGGAACAGAAGTAATTTGATACTGCGCAGCCGTTGCCTGCTCTGTATCAATATCGACTTTCACAATCGATGCTTTAGAATCCAATTCCTGAACTACTTGTTCTAAAACAGGAGCAAGCATCCGACAAGGCCCGCACCAATTCGCATAAAAATCAACAAGCACAACGCCTTTTGCAATCCCTTTCGCAAAATCGGCATCCGTTAAATGTTTAAAAGAGCTTTTCTCTCCCATAATAATCTCCGTTAGGGGTCGTTAAAAAATAACTTTTAGAGTTTTCGAGGAAAAAATCTGAACCGGTTTTCTCCTCGATAACTCTAAAATTTATGATTTAACAACACCCCTTATCCTTTTTCAAAAAACAGTCCTTCAATGCCTTGAGCAAAAAGCTCAACCGCAAGCGACGCCAAAATAAGGCCTCCAATACGAGTAATGATATTCAATCCGGCCGTACCTAATTTTTTTTCTAATTGTGCTGCAAAATAAAAAATGAAATAGATCGTTACAGCAACAAAAATGCCGCACATTGAAAGAATCACTCGATCCATAAAAGAACTATGAATATTCGATGCTAAAATCATTCCGCTGAGCGCTCCTGGACCTGCCATCATTGGAATCGCAATAGGAACAATCGGAATCTCTGCTTTTGTTTGTTCTTCTTCTCGAATCGGGCTCGGTTGCGCATACAGCATCGAAAGTCCTAATAAAAAAACAACAACGCCTCCAGCACACTGAAAGGCAGGGATCCGAATTCCTAAAACATTTAAAAAAGGGCCGCCAATCCAGGCAGATAAGACCAGAATCATAGCAACAGCCACAGAAAGCCAAAATCCGACACGTCTTCTTTCTTTTTTATCTTTCCCTCGAGTCATGCTCAAAAAAGCAGGGATCGCAGTCAATGGACTGCAAAGCATAAAAAGAGAAACAAAACTGTTGACGATGACAGGAATTTGCATACAACTCAATAATACCCTAGATACCGAAAATGATTCAAGAATCAGCCTTACGACGACAGAACTGACGCATTAAAATTTTAATAGACATGAAGTAGACTCTTCTGGCTGCAAAACCTAAAGAGAGTTCATCATG
>DAIDHZ010000017.1 GCA_027451825.1 Chlamydiota bacterium | reverse complement strand
TTTTTCGATATCAAAAAGTGTTTCGATGTCAAAATTTCGAAAAATCATATTTTGGGCGCTAGTTTTGCAATTCCCTCAAAATATAATGCAAAAAATTTTAATACAAAAAATTTGACAATGGCAATTTAATAATAAAACCATTAAAATAAATAAAAATTAAAAGGAAATTTCACATGTCAACCAATCCAACTTTTACAAGCACTCAAACAATCCGTCACGAAGAGGATCCTCTTAACAGAGAAATTCACCCATCATCAAGAGAAAGAGTAAGACGGATTGCAAGAGGGGCTAATCTACCCTTCGTAAATCCCCATTCTCCACATACACAAGATCCTGCTCCAACCCTTACCGGAGATCAATGGGAGCAGCTACACCAACAACTCCGAATCGCGTATCGATCAGCTCTCCCCAGAGAAAATCCACATTCTCCACATACACAAGATCCTACTCCAACCCTTACCGGAGATCAATGGGAGCAGCTACACCAACAACTCCGAATCGCGTATCAATCAGCTCTCCCCAGAGAAAATCCACATTCTCCACATACACAAGATCCTACTCCCACCTTTACCGGTGAACAATGGGAACAAGTGCAACTAGAGGTCATTAGGCGTATAGCCAGTGCTACCTTAATACCTAATACACAAGATCCAAGGGCCACCCGTACCAGTGAACAGTAGACACAACTGCTTCAGAACCTGCAAACTCAACAATAATCTATCCCGCCGAAGCTTTTTCTGAAAAAGCAGGATATAGAAAGAACACCACAACACCCATCCATAGAAGAAAAAGGCTCACCGTTACATAATCAATCATTGTAAAAAGAAAAGTCCCTGCAAATGCTTGTAAAGCTAAAATCCCTAAAGAAACCAGCGCCTTTGAGGATCGATAAGCAAACACATCAATCACTGATTTAGCTCGAAATTTCTCATCCAAACTCAGCGGGATATACAGCATTTCCCGGCTAATCGAGAATAAAGAAAAATCGATCGCCTTTAAAAATACATAAGAAAAAGAAACCAATACAAAACTTGGAATGACCCAAAAAGAACAGGTAGCCATCAGCAATAAAACAGGGATTAAAACATGAGTTCTTTTTAGCCCTAGTCCATAAATGATCAAAAAGCTACCAACCGCTTGAAATCCTAAACTCACAAGGTTCATACAGCCAAAAAGAAAGCCGCAATAAGCGGTTCTTTGATCAGGATCAAAAATCTCTTTTTCCAAATGGAGATTGAATCGATAATCCATAAACCCAACTGATACCTGCATCAACACAACTAAGAGCAAGATTCCAATCAATAATCGACTCTTTGCAACGAGCGAAAGACCATCGAATCCACTCACCTTTTCTTGAGTCACGATCGTTGTTTTTGACACGACACTTCTTTGAAAAGCGAACCGATATGCAATCATTTGCAATAGATAAAGAGGAATTGTAAACAAAAACAATTTCTCAGAACCAATGGATACCGCCCAAAGTCCCGGGATGATGCTGCAAATACAAGACCCTACCGTTCCTGCTGCAAAAATAATGCCATACAAATATTTTGCCCTATGAGATGCTACGGTTGTATGAATCATCGACCAAAGCTGCTTAAACATGAGCAAGATATAAATATCTTTCCAAGCACATTGTAGAAAAATATACTCAGGGAAAACCGGCAATAGGAAAGTCGCCATTCCATTCACGAGGACCACCATGAAAGAAACGGCCATATACATTTTTAAAGGACCGATTTTAGGCAAAAACCGATTGTATAAAAAAATCGCAAACAAATTGAGAGGAACAATCGCAAGCCAAAGCCAAGGGAGCATCTTTGAAGAAAATTGAGAAAGGAAAAGAGCATGACTTGCAGGTCTTGTAATTGCATATTCTCCGGCAATGCAAAAACCAACAAGCAATGAAAAAAAAACAAAAATACGTTCGGAGCCGGAAAGCGAACCAACTTCCTTGAAAGCGTCTTGAAAGCGTTTTTTTATGTCCATTTTTCCAAAAATTCAGCAAGCATAAGATCATATTGAGGAGAGATGTAGACCCAATTTGATTTCTTTGAAAACGGCCGAAGCAGTAAATCAGAACAATCTTTTGCCTTTTTAATCATGACATGACGCCGAGCCACAGGAAATGACAACCGCCCTGGAGGCGCTTCCTGAGATTGAAATTCCCACTCAATGTCAGCATCAGTCAATTGATTTTTTTTCCTAAACTCTTGCAAATGCGACTCTTCCACTAATTCAGGCAAGGCGATCGCACGAAACCTGTGTTGTCTGAAAATCACGCACTCAGCATCTCTATGCCCCGGCAAATTCGGATCTTTTGCCGCTTTATTCAATGCTGAAATCACATCGGTATCACTGACTGAAAGAAAGTCATCGACACTCTCTAAAACTCGTTTAAAGTAAACCGCTTTCATGTATCTACGCAAGTGAAAGTTATATGCTTGAACAGAAGAGTACTGATAAATTCTACGATGCATAAAGTGTCTTGCTAAAAGAAGCGCTTCGCAAGATTCTAAACCATTTTCATCAATGCCCAACAAAAACTCATCTCCCCCCCGATCGGGACTGGGCAAGATACGCAGAGTTTCAACAAGCTGATGATAATCAAATAAACCATAGGCAACTCCTGTACTTTTTGCATCACGAAGCAAATAATCAATGCGATCCGCTCCAAAAAAATCTCCGGTAATCAGCTCAGATACAATTCTTTCCCATGGACTAAAGGTCTTGCCAAAAATAATTTTCCATTTCGCTTCTCCAATGGCAATTTTTTTAATGTCATCTACGATATTTCTTTCAATGACATCTTCCAAATAGGCAGGAGCTTCTTTTAATTTATTCCAAACCGGCTTCAAATAAGAGCTATCAATGATCTTTAATGTCCAAAGCTCATGTCCGCATTCACCGAGCAAATCTTTTTCTGCCACATGAGAAAAAGGCAAATGTCCCAAATCATGACAAAGAGCTGCCATACGAATGACTCTTCGCCAATATAAATAATCAGAAGACCCTTTTCTCGGCACAAAATGAAACACATCCGGGCGAACGGAAGTACACACTTTTTCAAACATGAGAGTCGCTAAATGCATCACTCCCAAAGAATGCTCAAATCGAGTATGAGTCGCCCCCGGATATACAAGATAAGCGATCCCTAGCTGATGGATGTAATGAAGTCTTTGAAAAGCTAAAGTATCAATCAATTCTTTTTCAAATTCATCAAAAGGAATAAATCCATGAACCGAATCATAAACCTTTTTATCTGAATAAAGAAAATTTTTCGCCATATTCTTATTCTATCCCATTGCTTTCATTTTAGCACGAGATTATTCAGGGCGCGGTCTACTTTCATACATATAAGAAGGGGTTACTTGAGTAAACTCAGCCTTTCTTTGTAATTCTTTAATATTTCGAGCGCCTCCGTAGGTCATTCCACTACGCAAGCCTCCCAAAAGAGAATTCATAAGATCTTCCGCCGATCCGGAAACAGGCCCCCAAAAATCGATTCCTTCCGCAACTGTCTTCGCCTTTAATCCACCATAAAATTCATTTTGAAAATCGGTCGATGCCTGGCCTCGATACTTTGCTTCAAGACCTGACGGCGCCTTTGGGCTTGCTCTTTTAATCGCTGCCGATTCCTTGGTCATTGAAAACAATTTCCCAATCATCACTGAGCTTGCGCCCGCAGCCAGAGCAAGAACAACCTCCCGACTGCCACGAATCCCTCCATCCGCAATCAAAGGAACTCTCAATTTCTCCGCAATTTTGGCGCATTCATACACAGCCGTAAATTGAGCGACCCCAAACCCGGTGACCACACGTGTTGCACAAGCAGCTCCCGGGCCCACTCCCACCTTGACAGCATCGGCACCGGCATTGACCAAATCATGATAAGCCATAGGCGTACAAACATTTCCGGCAATCACTTGATGATCCGGATGCGTTTTTTTCAATTCCTCAATGTATCGAAACATTCGATCTGAATGACCGTGAGCCACATCAATACACACTCCGACGGCTCCCAAATCAAGAAGTTTCTTTGTCTCATCAATTTTTCCAATTCCACAAGAAACAAACGTCTTTGACGCAAACTTTTTCACCCACTTTACTTGGTCTTCAAAACTCGTAAAACGATGAAAGATCGGAATCGTTCCCTGAGAAAGCAAAAACTCTGCAAGCTCATCCCCAATCACGGTATCCATATTAGCAGCCAAAATAGGAACATCTATTTTGATCTGTTTCGTGAGCCAGCTTTCTAACATAGGCTCTGTTCTCGAAGGAATGTTATTAAACTGGGGCACTAAAGCCACATCGTCATACGTCAAAGATTGTTTCATAGAAAACCGCTCTTTCAAAAAAAAAATCAAAAAGGGCAATATAGCAAGCCATGAGAAAACTTGTATACCGAAATATTTCAGTCTGCATTTTAACAAAAAATGCGGAAGAAACCCTCAAAAAAACATTAGACTCAATCCGTCTTTTCGATGAAATTATCCTCATCGATACAGGATCTACCGATAACACCATCGAACTTGCTCAAAGCTATCCAAACGTCACTATTTTCCAAAAACCGTTCAATGGATTTGGAAATTTGCGCAATCTCGCAGCAAGTCTTGCTAAAAATGATTGGATTTTAGCTCTCGATAGCGACGAAGTTCTATCCGATTTTTTTGAAGAAGTGCAAACAATTTCTTTAAGCCCAGACTATTGCTATTCATTTCCAAGACTGAATTACTACCGAGGAAAACAAATCAAAGGCTGCGGCTGGCATCCGGAAAGAGTCTCTAGGCTCTATCATAAAAAATATACTTCCTTCTCAGATGCTCAAGTTCATGAATCCTTAAACTCAAAAAAAATATTTCCTCTCAATTCCCCCATTTTTCATACACCTTATCGCTCCACCCAAGATTTTTTACAAAAAATGCAACATTACTCCACTCTCTTTGCTGAGCAATATGCTGGCATAAAAAAATCTTCACTTTTCAAAGCTCTCTGGAAAGGAGCTTTCTCCTTCTTCAGAAGCTATCTATGGAAAAGAGGAATATTCGATGGAGCTGAAGGAATTATTATCTCTTTATACAACGCAAACACAACATTTTACAAATATCTAAAATTATCTGAAATTAATTCAAAAATTGAAAACAAAAATAAATAAAAATAAAAACCATCAAACAAAACTAGATCCTTGCAAAATAGTCATCTCTTAAGAATAATAACCCTAAAGAATGTTGGGGCTATTTTATGTCGACTGCCAAGTATTTTATTATCGGAGCTGTCATCGTTTTTGGAATCATTGGAGCCAAAGGCCTTATCAAAAAAAGGTCTTTAATGGATCAACCTATCGTTGTCACGGAAGAGATCTCGTTAAAACCATCTTCGGAATCGACCCTCCCTGAAACGCCAAAAAAATCTTTACCTATTTCACCGCCGACTCCAATCGCTAAAGAATCTAATGAAAACTCAGACCTACTCTCTCATATTGACCGTATTGCCTTGTTATTTGCTCTAGATTCTTCAAGGCTTCCCTTTGTAGAGACCATCTCATACACAAGCCGAGTACCCTGGCTGAAAGGAAGACCTGCCTGGATCTCCGATTACGCATCTCACTATCAAACTTCTCGACACTTCATTGCTCGCAGTCTCAATAAAAAAATAGACTATTTCAGTCAAAAAATAGGACCCGGAGACAAGTTCAATGTCTTTAAAAAAGACAAAAATATCAATTTCCACCTTACCATTGACTTGTCAAAATCAAAAATGCGTTTTTACGCAATTGATTTAGACACCAATGAAAGAATGTTATTAAAAACCTACAAAGTAGGCTTGGGGCGCATCGATCCTCAAAAAAAATCAGGATACCTCACTCCCACTGGGAAATATTCTTTAGGAGATAAAGTCGCCATCTACAAACCGAATACTATGGGTTTTTTCCAAAACAAAAAGACTGAAATGATTCGCATTTTTGGCACACGCTGGATTCCTTTTGAAAAAGAACTCGAAGGTTGTTCTGAATCAGCGAAAGGCTTAGGAATCCATGGCGCTCCATGGGTTTTAGACCCTGCAACCAATCAGCTTGTTGAAGAAAAATCTGCAATCGATCGCTTTGACAGCGATGGATGCGTTCGTCTCGGACAAGAAGATATGGAAGAGCTTTTTGCGATTATCATCACAAAACCTACGACAGTAGAAATCGTGAAAGATTTCGCTGACGCTAAAATTCCCGGAGTAGAAAAATGACTGTTCTCAATCACGAAAAACAAATCATCGAAATTGAGCAAACACTTCAAAAACTCAAAGAACAAAATCATAATGGTGTTTGGTCTCATGAAGAACTTCGTGCAATGGAACAAAAATTAGAAAAACTCAAAAAAACCGTCTATTCAGAACTTAAGGCCTGGGATCGAGTCGCAATCTGTCGACATCCCGGGCGTCCTCATTCTCTTGACTACATTCAAAACTGCACAGAAGAATTTATCGAAATTTTCGGAGACCGTACCTATCAAGATGACCACGCCATCATCACCGGCTTTGCCAAAATCAATGGTCAAAAATTCATGGTGATTGCTCAAGAAAAAGGGAAAGATACAGAAAGCAGACTCTATCGAAATTTTGGAATGCCTCATCCGGAAGGATACAGAAAAGCGATGCGATGCATGAGACTTGCTGCAAAATTCAACCTTCCCATCCTCTGTCTGCTCGACACTCCGGGTGCGTATCCTGGCCTTGCTGCAGAAGAACGAGGCCAAGGGTGGGTCATTGCACAAAACCTATGGGAAATGGCTCGGCTTGCAACTCCGATTATCGTGATCGTCATCGGCGAAGGATGCTCCGGAGGAGCTCTGGGTATTGGAGTGGGAGATACCATTGGAATGATGGAACATTCCTACTATTCCGTTATTTCTCCGGAAGGATGCGCATCCATTCTCTGGAAAGATGCATCGAAAAATGCCTTAGCAGCGTCTGCTCTTAAAATGCATGTAGAAGATTTACTAAAATTAGAAATTGTTGATAGATCCATCAAAGAGCCTTTAGGCGGCGCTCATACAAATCCGAAAGAAGCGTATCAAAACGTAAAAGCATTCATTCAAGAAGAGTGGGAAAAATTAAAAAACATCCCTCTTGATGAACTTTTAGAAAATCGCTACCAAAAATTCCGAAAAATGGGCAAATTTACAAGCAATCACGAATAGACTCATTCCAGTTCAACGGGCGGCTCGAAGCTTAAATCCCATCCCTTCATTGGTGGGTTAGCCGAGCTATCTGATCAATTTGCGGCAAAAAATTTGCCGCCCATTACCGGAGCGAAGAATTTTTCCCTTTCTAGGGGAGAGTTCTTCAAAGACACCCAAAGAAAACCGATTCTCGGATCATTTCCGGTATAATCACTCTTCCGATATACTCTTGAAGAACGGAACATAGACAAATGAAATTGCTTCTTCAAGCGGCTTTTAGAAGTCGAAAACACTTTGCTTTAAGCTTAATCACCTTCTTTTCTCTTTTACTTCTTACAATCGCCAACCAATGCGAAATGTTTTCTGTAGGTCTCATGGCCAACACAGGAACTGATTTTTTTGTCCTCTTTGGATCTAAAAATGAAACTCAAATCTCTTTAAAAGATACCATTGAAAAATGGCCGGAAATTGATCTCAATCATGACGGGATCATCACCAAACAAGATGCTGCGCTTTTCATGTCTCAAAAAAAAGACATGAATCCCCTTTCTTGGGTGATGCAAAAAATCTCTCTTCATTTTGATATCGAGAAAAACTTTATTCTATTAATTTGGATTCTTCTTTTTGTCGCCCTTTTTAAGGCAGTCTCTCTTTTCATAGCACGCTATCTTACTCAGATTCTTTCGATTCGTATTACTAGAGATTTAAGACAACAATATTTTGAACATATTCAGTCTCTTCCTTTAAGTTTTTATCAAGAACACAACTTAGGGTCTCTTTCTACAAGAGCCGTCGGAGATGCAGGTCAAATTGCATCTTCATTAAATTCGTGTCTCACCAATTATTTCCAAACTCCATTCACACTTATTTCTACGCTGATTGCTTGCTTTTATCTCTCATGGCAACTTTCAATGATTATTTTTTTAGGACTCCCTCTCGTGATCCTTCCTGTAGTTTCTCTCACAAAACGCGTCAAAAAAGTCACCAGACAAATCCAAAAAAATCAAGAAACTTTCACCTCCATTATTCTCGATTTTCTCGCAGGTATCCAAACAGTGAAAATGTTTGCCATGGAAGCCTTTTCTTTAAAAAAATATAAAGAACAAAATGATCGAATGGCTCTTTTAGAAACAAAAAGCGCCAAATATGGACTTCTGACTCGTCCTGTTTTGCATTTCATTGCAACCATGTGTCTTGCAATTGTTGTTTTATTTGGACTCTATGCTCTTCATATGAGCATTGGGGGACTTCTCATGTTTTGCGGACTTTTACATCTTTTCTATGAACCCGTCAAAAAAATTGCTGAAGAAAACGCAAATATCCAAAAAGGAGTTGTTGCTGCGGAAAGAATGTTCGAGGTACTCAATCTAAAACCTCAAATTGTAGACATCCAAGAATCCATCGATTTCAACCATTTTCACGATTCGATTGAATTCGATAAAGTTTGGTTCAAGTACAACCAAGATTGGATCTTAAAAGATGTCAGTTTTTCTATCAAAAAAGGAGAAGTCGTAGCCATTGTAGGTGCGACCGGCGCAGGAAAATCAACTCTTGTTCAACTTTTACCGAGACTCTACGAAATTCAACAAGGAGAAATCCGCATTGATGGAATCCCCATTCAAAAATATACGCAAAAACATTTAAGAGAACAAATTGCCTTTGTTCCTCAAAAGCCATTTTTATTCTTTGATACAGTGAATGAAAACATCACTTTTGGAAGAAATTTTTCTTTAGAAGAAATCGAAGATGCAGCACGAAAAGCAGAAGCTCACGAGTTCATCGAACAACTCCCGAATCAATACAACACAACGCTTGCTGAAATGGGGAAAACTCTGTCAGGCGGCCAGCAGCAAAGGCTTGCCATTGCAAGAGCTCTCATTAAAAAAGCCCCCATTCTCGTTATGGATGAAGCAACATCCTCTCTAGATGCCATTTCTGAAAAGAAAATTCAAAATGCCATTCAAAGACTTCAAGGAAAAATCACTCAAATCATCATCGCCCATAGACTCTCAACGATCGAGCACGCGGATCGTATTATTTTTCTAGAAAAAGGACAAAAAATAGGAGAAGGACCTTTAGATAAGCTTCTTCAAACTTGTCCAGAATTTCGCTTTCTTTGGGAAACATACACAAGAGGACAAGTTATTTCTGTATAAATAAAAAAAATAAGTTTATTACAAATAAAACAAACGCTCATGATATAATATCATTAAAAAAGAGTATATATTATGAGTAACATCCCTTGGATCACTAAAATTCAAAGCGCCATGACCGAGAAAACGAAAAGCGCTCTCAAGCAGGTTATGACTCGCACTCATCAACATTATGAAGCCTCTCATATAGAAAACCACCCTCTCCCAAGTCAAAAAAAGACCTCTTCATTTGTTCAATCTTTCTTTCAACAATGGACAAATCCTCAAGCAATCTATTTCAAAGGATATGTAGAAGGTTGTGAAGAAGCTCGCAAAGTCAACTATGCTCAAGGCTATTTTGACGGATTTAACAATGGACAAGTCATTGGAGGAATCAAAACCGTTACGGCATTGTCCGTCGCTTATACAGCGGATTGCCTCTATCAACGATTCTTTAGATAAAGAAATTTACACAATCTTTAAAAAAAGAATTTGACATCTTCTTGTCAATCAAGTATCTCCGTAGGACATTTTTTTCTTGGAGTTCGTTTTTACATGACTCAAAAAAGATGCGAAACGGCACCCTTTTTTTCAAACAACGCCTCTCATTGTTTAGAGCAATCTCTTCTTCAAGTATTTTCTTCTCAAGAGAGCTCTTTAAAAATTTTAAGAGGGCTTCCTCGGCTTTATCATCACAAACATCCCTCAAAGACTCTCATTAAAGACGGCTTTTCAGATCTTGGATTATTAAAAATAAAAGTGATCGAGCATTTTTTGCTCCCGCTGTATGAAATGATCGAACTTCCTCAATCGTCTCGAATCTTCCTTTATAACTTCCAAGAAAAAGAAATCATGCATATTCTCAAGCAACATTTCCAACATCTCGATATTGATTGGATAGATTCAAACTCCAAAGATCTCAAGAAAATCAATTCTTTCGATCTCATCCTTTCCACGCCAAACAAAACTCCTCACCCATCAACTCTTCTCATCGGAGAACCCGGTTTTTTAGAATCATCCCCTTTTTCCAAAGATCCTCTCTATTGCATGGGTCTTCATTTTTTGGAATATGGAATTATAACTTTCTCATCTTCTGATTTCACCTTTCAGAAGGTTCGTAACGAAGAATTGTTAAAATGGTTATTTCAAACAATAAAGCCATCAAAAAAGGAAATAGAAAACTACGAAGAAAATCATCATTTCTATTTTGCTGATTGTTTTTCAGAAAAAGGAGCCAAAATCTATCTTTACGCTCTTTTAGCCTCTGAATCGACACTCGACAAAGACATCGATCTATGCGTCTTAAATTCTGAAGAGCTTTCATTCCTAATTGACACGCTTGAACAAATCTTAGAACCCAATTTCAACATCAAAAAAATAGAAATTCATCAAACAAAAAAAGTAAGAACCTATGTTTTAGCAAAAGAGGGGAAAACGGTTCGCATTCTATCTCTAAAAAATCTCATCCATGAGGATGTTTTTACCCTTCTTGCTTTAAGTAAAGATTTTGTAGGCGTCAGTGATACTTCCCTTCCATTTGCCATTTCTTTAAACAAGATCTTTTTTTACGACAAATCTTCGCAATTTTGTTCTTTGATCAAAGATTTAATAGCTCTTGCTGAAAATCGGATCTCGCAATATCCGGGGGCTATCCAATTCTTTCGGCTCATCAGGAATTCTTTATGCCACAGCAAAGATCATGGCGCTGAATGGGTGGATGAGCTCTATTTCCAAGAACAAAAACCTTGGAACGAGATCGCTAAACACATCGGAAAACTCTTAAAACATCCTTCTACAAAATCTGGATTTAATCAATTAAATGGGATTATCCAAAAAGAATATTCTTTCAATGAAAAACTCTGTCAAATCGTAAAAAAAAATCTCATCCACTCTTTTTTTCCGGACATCGCTTTTTTTGAAAGGACACTTAAAAAAGAATTTCAAGAAAATCAGATTTCAGCCAAAGAACTGCTCCATCTGATGCATTCAAGGCTCTTTTTAAAATCCATTGGAAGAGGTGCTTTTGCTTCAATCAAAGCGCCTCGATAAGAAAAACAAACTCTTTCGGCATGAAGTAAAGGACGCTCTGCAAAAAGAGACGAATGAAACCTTTCAGAATATTGCCGATCAATTAAAAGAGGATGGCCTAATTCCGCCATATGAACTCGAATCTGATGCGTTCTTCCTGTGATTGGGTAACAACGGACAAGAGTTTCAGAGGATCCTCGAGCCATCACTTCAAAACGAGTGATCGCTCTACTTCCATGAGAAGAGGATCCATAAATGGTCTGTCCTTCAAAACTTCTTTTTTTTGCCAAAAAAGTGTCTTGAATCCCAGAATTTTGCTGCATAAGGCCATCTACAATGGCCAAATACTGTTTTTCAATCTTCTTTTGAAAAAAAAGCTCCATGAGTTCATCGCGCACTCTTTTGCTTTTTGCCAAAATAAAAGCGCCTGTTGTGTCTTTATCCAGACGATGCACTAAAAATACATTGTTTCCAAAAGTCCTTTGACAAGAACCATCATCACAAACCCAGCCGGATGGTTTTGCAACGATTTTCAAATCGTCATTTTCAAAAAGAGAAGAAAAGTTCATGGGCTGAAAATGTGGTTCTCGATATTCAACAATGCTATTTTTTTCAACCCAAACAGAGCCAAAACGCTCAATTTTCCCATTGATTTTGCAAGAGTTATTTTCTAAAGATCGTCGAATTTTTTTTCCAGATCCTCCGATCTTTTCTTGAAGAAAAGAGACAAGCTTTTGTCTTTTTTCTACCTGAAAACGCTCCCCCTTATTCATGGATAACCAATTGTTTCAACAAATCAATCAAAAGACGGACCCCGTATCCGGTTGCCCTTGTAGGATAATAATACTTCGGCTTTGACCAATAGGCAGTTCCTGCAATATCCACATGAGCCCAAGGAAGTTGTCCTACAAAGTCTTCCAAAAAGAGAGCTCCTTTAATACAACCTGCTTCCCTACCTCCGGAATTCGTCATGTCTGCGATATCAGACTTGAACGCCTCTTTATATTCTGTATGCAAAGGGAAACGCCATAAAAGTTCTGAAGTTCTCTTGGACGCTTCCATCAAGCGATCTGCAAGGGCATCCTGATTCGCACAAAAACCGGCAATATGCTCGCCGAGCGACATCACGACGCTTCCTGTCAATGTCGCAAGATCAATCATCATTGTAGGATTTAAGTGTTTGACTGCATAAGAAAGAGCATCTGCCAAAATAAGACGACCTTCCGCATCCGTATTATTAATCTCAACCGTTCTCCCTGAATATGAAGTGTAAACATCACCGAGTTTATAACTTAAAGGTCCAATACAATTTTCAACGCTTGGAATGACTCCTGTTATATTCACTTTCAAATTCAAAAGCGAAGCGGCTCGAATCGCTCCTAAAACAGCAGCGGCACCCGCCATATCGCATTTCATGGTGAGCATGCCGTCTGTTGTCTTTAATGAAAGACCTCCCGTATCATAAGTCACCCCTTTTCCAACGAGCACGATGTGTTCTTTCGAATTTGGATTTCCTTGATAAGAAACTTCAATCAAATAAGGATCTACAGAAGAAGCGCGATTCACTGCTAAAATAAGACCCATTTTTTGCTTTTCTAACCAAGCCTTATCATGCACCACGGTTTGAATACGCGGAGACAGCTTCATGAGAGATTTTGCTGTTTCTGCAAGCTTCTGAGGAATGACCTCATCTGCATTCCCATTCACTAAATCTCTTGTAAAATAAACGCTTTCAGCAACGATTTGAGCCGTTTTTAAAGCGGGCTCCAAAGACTCATCAAATCCTATAAAGTGAACCTCATCAATCAAGGAAAATGTACTTTCAAGCGTCTCTTTTTTAAAGGAATTAAAAACATAATTGGATAAAAGAAATCCTTCCCATATCCCTTGAAGAACCTCTTGTTTAGAAAGAGATCCTCCGTCCAAAGAAAAAAGATTCACAAGTTTTGCATGAACAGATTGACAAGCACGAAGAGCCGCTGCATAAGAACGTCGAAGAGACTCCACTGTCACACTATTTTTTTTACCAAGTCCTAGCAACAAAAGTCTCTTGGATGCAAAGCCTTCCGGATAAAGGAAGATTGTCTCTCCACTTTTCCCTTTAAAATCACCAGAATCTACAAGAGGACGAACAAAAGAAGCGAAATTCGAAAGATCAAAAGCAGGCAATGCTCCTTCCCAAAAAGGAAGGACGCATACATCTGCATTTTTCTCTTTCAAAGAAAATGCATATTTCAAAATGGCACCTCATCATCAAAATTAGAAGAAGAAGGAGCTCCTGCCATCGGAGAAAATGATTCATAACCACTGCCCGGCATTGGCTCTGATGGTTTTGCGTAAGATCCTGAAGAACGCGTTTCTTGAGATGTTCCTTGAGAAGGCTTGCCGAAAGGACTAAACTGAAGCTGAACAGCCACGACTTCTAAAGAAATTTGAGGTTTCCCTTCTCGATCATTAAAAATTTCAGGTTTATTCATTTCCCCGAAAACAATAATCGCACTTCCTTTTTTAAAATGAGGCAACATATTTTTAAATTGATCATCCCAAATCACCACTCTCCACCAAATCGTTTCATCTTGCTGTCCTCTACGAGAACGCGCAGCAACGCGTAGTGTAGTCACCTTTTTTCCACTCTGAGTAAATCGAGTTTCGGGATCTGCTCCCAAATGTCCTGCAATCTGTACAAAATTCATAAGTCCACCTCTATATGAGAATCAATCAAAAGATACAAAAATATGAATCAAATTGCAAAGATTTAAAAGGTTCCATATATAAAAAAAAATAATATGCACAAGGAAATCCCAGACACCTTAGAAGCTCAAAGACGACTCGTAGGACCTCATCACTTAACTCGAGGAATCCTTTACATGTTGGCATGCGGACTCATGTCTTCTTTGATTTGGTTTATCGCACAAACATTAACCTCAAAAGCGTCCATTCCCATCATTGTAGCCGCACGAAATATAGGAGGGATTCTTTTCTTTCTTCCCTGGATGCTCTATCATAGAAAAACTGCCTTCAAAGCATCCAACTTCCAACTTCTTTTTTTAAGATCTTTAAGCGGAACTGCTTCTACATTCTTGATTGTTTCAGCACTCGGCAGCATATCTCTAACCAATGCATCGCTTCTCATCAATACAGCTCCCTTTTTTATTCCAATTATCTTTCGTATCTGGAAACAAACCCCGATCAATCACAAATTACTGACTCTCATCGGGATCGGATTTTTAGGAATCATTCTCATTTTACGTCCAACACTGCATATCTTCGATCAAATAGGATCTCTTTCCGGACTTGCATCCGGGATCTCTTTTGCGATTAGCACAGCTTTAATTCGGATGGCGGCTCAATCCGAAAAAATGCACACAACCAACTTTTACTTCTATCTCATTAGCCTGATTATCACTCTGCCATTTCTGTCTATTGGATGGCATATCGAATCGCTGCAAACACTCATACCCCTAGGCCTTATCGGACTTCTTTCAGGAGTCGGTCAATCGTTCTTTTTTAAATCATTACAATATGGAAAAGCTGCTGTTGTCTCCCCCTTTGGATATTCAGCGGTCATCTATTCTGTTTTCATCGACTACATCGTCCATCACATCATCCCATCTCCTCTAGAGATCGTAGGGATTTTATTGATTTGCGCAGGCGGAATTCTTCTGACGCGAAAAAGGAAATAAATAAAAGAAAATTCCAAGAAAAATGACAGGGATACTCAAGACTTGCCCCATTGTCAAATAAAAAGAAATCAAAGGACTTTGCTCTAATTTCACATATTCAATCAGGAAACGAAATCCAAACACTAAAATCAAAAATAAACCGATCATCTTACCAGAAGTTTTTAAAAAATAAGGTTTATAACTGAGTCTCCATAAAAGAAAAAACACCAACAAATAAAACAGAGCTTCATAAATCTGCACAGGATGCCGAAGAACAGGATCGCTTCGATCAATTGGGTGACCAAATAGAACCCCCCAAGGAAGAGTCGTCGGAGTGCCCAAAATCTCTTGATTCATAAAATTACCAATGCGAATGAAAAAAGCAGCCAATGCCACGGAAGGAGACATCAGATCTAAAAGACGAACAACGTTGAAACTCGCAATGGAACGAATTCGATGAGCAAAAAGCATCATCGCTAAAATAATGGATAAAACGGCTCCATGACTTGCCAATCCTCCCTCCCAGACTCGGAAAATAGCCAATGGATCTGATAAATACGTCTCAAATCGTTCATAAAAAAGAATATGACCTAGTCTTGCTCCCACAAGAGTCGCCATAACCATGTAAACCATCCCTCGATCTGCAATCAAAACCGCTCTTTGACGCGAAGCCTCCAAATTAAGGTCTGTACAAACAGAGAAATACCGGGTTAAAATCGATTTCCAAAGAGATAACCCTAAAATAAAGCCGGCCGCAAACAAGACGCCATACCAGCGCACCGGCAAATTCACAAAGGGAATAAAAAATATTTCAGGGGTAGGATCCCAATAAAACATGATTCTATTTTGAAAAACTCTATGTTTAAAGTCAAAGTAATCACTATCGGAAAATGCAAAGAAAGCTGGCTTAATGCCGCTCTTTTTGAGTATGAAAAAAGACTCAAAAATAAAATGAAAATTGAATGGGTTCTTGTAGAAACCAATAAAGAACTTTTAGAAAAAGCCTCTTTGGAAGCCTCTTTCATCACCCTCGATCTCAAAGGGAAGCTTCTTTCCAGCGAAGAATTCAGCCGTCATTTATTTTCTTTATTCGGCTTAAAGCCCACATTCATCATTGGAGGAGCGGAAGGACTTGACCCAAAAATCATCCAAAAAGCCTCTTTTTCTTGGTCTTTGTCCCCTCTAACATTCACCCATCAAATGGTGAGGCTTCTTTTAGTCGAGCAGCTCTATAGAGCCCTTGAAATTGAAGCGGGCTCTTCTTATCATAAATAATGAGGATGCATTCCAAGCGGTCTTTATCAAAATTTTTCAAAAAATTTCGAGAGTGAAAAATCACTCAAATCGCCCACTCGCAAGTTGATCCGTATTCATATACCGAAACAACTTGAAGAATCGGTTTTCAGCGGCGTCGGCTTTACCTCAAAATTCGAATTCTCACTCATGCCTTGCCCTAGGGCAATGGTCATTCGCTCCGAATGCGAATTTTAAGGGGCCTTCTTGCCGAAATCCCGATTCTTCAAGTTGTTTCGGTATACACAATACGAATCAAGTTGCGCATGATTGATGATACGGGCTTTAATGCTGAAATTACCCTAAGGATTTCTTTGACAGACCGCTCGAAAAACGAAAATAAAGCATCGAACCGTTGACTAAAGCAGAACCGATCGCAACATCGATCAGGCCTCGTAAATCCACCGGAATCGGCAAAAACTTAATCAAAAAGCCAAGGCCGATCATACCTCCGATGAGGATCCAATAAGAACGCGGATATACGTCTATGAAGCGAATCGGCAAAGACAACGAAAGAATTCTTTGCACAACGCGAGACACCGTTTTTGAAAAAACAAAGCGCCCCTTTAAAAATCCAAGCAAAAGACCCATGGCCAAAATCACTGTTCCTGCTTGGCTTGCAGAACCAAAGACATCAGCAAAACGGGAGGCCAAAGAATCTTCTCGAATCACTCCATAAGAAATAAAACGAAGCCCCTTATACAAAAGAGAAATGCCGCCAGTCAGCCATACAAAACCGGATAACACAATCCAACCACGATGCTTCATATAAGTCTCCTAATAACTATGATCATCCAACCTAACTTTGCCGCGAAAGATACGATAAATGTAGCCTCCATATGCCAAAACAAGAGGTACTCCAATCAAAACAATGATTAAAAGAACCTTCAATGTAAGTGACGAAGAAGATGAATTATAAATCGTCAAGCTATTCAAATCCGGCTGGATGCTTGATCTTACCATAACGGGAAAAGTCCCGATAGGAAATAAAGACAAAAATCCAAAAATGCTCAGCGATGAAGAAATAAATGCCCATCCTGAATTATTTTTCCTCATTTGTCTTAAAATGTTAAAAATTAAAAACAAAGAAACGAGTGGAATCAAAAATAAAGCAGGATACTCCTTCATACGAAAGGTCATATGAGGTTCAAAATACATCGTTGCCAAAGTAAGAACGAAATAAAGTCCAAGGAAAATCCAGATCGTTTGTTTTGTCCAACCCTTTAAATATTCATGCAAAGAACCTTCTGTTTTCATCACAAGATAAACAGCTCCATGCATTGCAAATAAAGCAATCGTAGTCAGTCCAAACAGGATCGGATAGGGCTTAATAAACAACAAAAAATTCCCTGTAAAATCTTTATTGCTATCAAGAGGAATTCCTTGAATCAAGTTCCCCATCACAAGACCGACTCCAAAAGCAATCAAAATGCTCGCTAAAGAAAAAGCAACATCCCAATTTCTTCTCCAGCGCTTCGAAGGCTCTTTACTTCGAAATTCAATGGAAACAGCACGAAAAATAAGACCGAAAAGAAGAAGCATTGTAAACACATAAAATGATGAGAACACGGTCGCAAACACATCAGGGAAACCCGCAAAAAGAGCGCCTCCTACAACCACAAGCCAAACTTCATTTCCATCCCATACAGGACCAATGGAATTCAAAAAAACGCGTCTTTCTTGATCATTTCTTGCCAAAAGATGCAAAGAGCCAACACCCAAGTCAAACCCATCGAGGATCGCATAGAATCCAAGAGCAACCACAATCACAAGATACCAAAGAACTTCTAAAGTCAATTCTGTCATAGGAAAACCTCTTTTATAGTTTACGGTATACTTCAGCCACTTCTTCAGCAGCTTCTTTTTCTGTAGGCCCTTGTTTGATTTTGCGATCTAAAAGATACAAAAACAAAAACAAAAGAAGCATATAAATCAAAAACAGCATCGAAATCGACCAGGCAACTTCCGCACCCACTAAGGACTTGGAAACTGCATCCGCTGTACGCAAAACTTTATAAACCACCCAAGGCTGCCGTCCCACTTCTGCTGTAACCCAACCAACCTGATTGGCAATCTGAGGAAAAAGAACGGAAATCACCATGGCGCGCAGCGTCCATTTTGCATCAATAAGACTCTTTCTCTTCCAATAAAACAACCCGAAAGCAGCAACCAAAACCATGAAGCCCCACATCCAAATCATAATATGATATGCCTGATACACAACTTGCACAGGAGGTTGTTCATCTTTTGGGATCTCATTTAAGCCGGTCACCGGTTTACTTGCATCATTGTAAATCAAAAGACTCAATAAAGAAGGAATTTTAAGCCCACGCACCGTTTGGTTTTCAGTATCTACCCACCCAAAAAGTGAAATTGGAGCATTCCCTTTTGTATGATAAACCCCTTCCATCGCAGCAAGCTTAGAAGGTTGATGAAACGCAACGCCGCGCGCTGTGTCATGCGCAGAGATTAACTGCAAAATAAGAACGATAGAGCTCACAACAATCCCAACCCTTAAGCTTTCTTTTGCAAAAGTAAGATGTCTTTTTTTCAAGTAATAATAGGCGCTAATACTGACGACCAAAAAAGATCCTGAAAGCCAGCATCCCAACACAACATGTGTAATACGATCCAAAAATGACGGATTGAATACCATTTGCCAAAATTGAGTCACAATCGCTCGAGCATTCGCTCCTTCTCCAACAATTTTATACCCAACAGGCGTCTGCATCCATGAATTAGCGACAATAATCCAAATCGCACTAAAATGAGCGCCGAGAGCTACCATGCATGTAGAAAAATAATGCATTTTTGCGCTGACTCGATTCCATCCAAATAACATAAGTCCCAAAAAGCCCGATTCCAAGAAAAAAGCAAAGACCCCTTCGGCTCCCAATGCGCTTCCGAAAACATCCCCAACAAAACGGGAATAACGAGCCCAATTCGTCCCGAAACCAAACACTTGAACAAGTCCCGTCGCGACACCTAATGCAAAAGTCAAAGAAAACACCTTCGCCCAAAATTTAGCCATCGACTGATACAAAGGATTTTTAGTCTTAATGTACATTCCTTCGATAATCACAAGCATCAATCCAAGACCAATGCTTAAAGGAGGATAAATATAGTGAAACATACTTGTCAGAGCAAACTGCAAGCGGGAAAGAAAAAGTGGATCCATTTCCATAAACCGATCTCTTAAAAATTTTTTTTAACGTATCACAAAACATTATTAATGACAAAAACCAAAAAAACAGTTAACCTAAGTCCATATTTTATGACATCACACGTCCCTGATTATCATCATATTGAAGAGTTCCAAAACAGAACTAAAAAACTTCACGAAATCCGCGCCTTTGGCATCGATCCATTTCCACCAAAATACGTCTCCACTCAAAAAGCATCCAAAATTGCCATTGAATTTGAAAATCAAGAAGTCGGACATAGCGATGACGCTGCCTCCGGAAACACTCCTCGTTTTTACGTATCCGGAAGACTTGTTCTTTTTCGTTCTATGGGGAAAAATGCATTTGCTCATATTCAAGATGAAACCGGCCGCATTCAAATCATGTGCAACCGCGATCTCACAAAAGTCGAAGGGTTTCATCCAACAGAAGACTTAAGCCACATCAAATTCATCGAAAAAAAACTCGACCTCGGAGATATCCTAGGCATTGAAGGCCATTTATTCAGAACTCAAAAAGGAGAGCTCACTCTTTTTGCAAAAAAAGTCACTCTTCTCTGTAAATCACTCCTCCCCTTACCGGATAAACATAGCGGTCTTGCTGATAAAGGAATCCGCTATCGAAAAAGATGGTTGGATCTCATCACCGATTCTCAATCTCTTGAAAAATTCCGTCTTCGCTCTCGCATCCTTTCTTCCATTCGAAAATACTTTGAAGACGCGGGCTTCGAAGAGGTTGAAACTCCCATTTTGCAAAATATCTATGGCGGAGCTTCTGCGCGTCCATTCATCACTCATCTCAACGCTCTTCATCAAGACATGTATTTACGCATTGCCCTAGAGATTTCTTTGAAAAAGCTCATCATTGGCGGCATGCAGAAGATCTTTGAAATCGGAAAAGTATTTCGAAACGAAGGAATCGACAAAACACATAATCCAGAATTCACGATGCTGGAAGCCTATGCTTCCGGATGGGATTACAATGATATGATGGAATTTGTTGAAAATCTTTTTGAAAATATCGCCGTCGCTCTCTTTGGTGATACAAAAGTCCGTTTCTGTCCTGAAGGAGAAGCAACGGCTCATGTCATTGATCTAAAAGCACCCTGGAAGCGTCTTTCCATGAAAGAAGCAATCCGAGTGTATGGAAATCTCGATGTCGACGCCATGTCGGATCAAGAAATTCGAAAACATCTCATCAAAGAAACGCATATCAAAGAAGATGAGATCAAAACAATGCCTCGAGGCAATTTAATCGCAAAACTCTTTGAAGAATTTGCAGAACCTCATCTCATTCAACCGCACCACATCATTGATCACCCCATCGAAACGACCCCTCTCTGTAAACTTCACCGAGACCCTACTTTGCGAAAAGAAGGAATTGTCGAGCGTTTTGAAAGCTTTATCCTCGCAAGAGAAATGTGCAATTCCTACACGGAACTCAATGATCCGGAGCTCCAAAGAAAATTGCTCGTAGAGCAAGCAGAAGCAAGAGAAAAAGGCGATCTAGAAGCATCCCCTTTAGATGAAGAGTTCATTGAAGCCATTTGCCAAGGAATGCCACCCACTGGCGGCGTCGGCATTGGCATCGACCGTCTCGTCATGCTCTTTACCGGAGCAGAATCGATTCGCGATGTTCTTTTCTTTCCTATTATGAGACCAGAATCTGAAGATTAATTACTGAGAAGATGCAGATCCCTTCTTCTTAGGAGATATACCGAAACAACCTGAAGAATCGGTTTCTGACTGCGTCGGCTGTCTCTGAATTTGAGACCCGCCTGCATCGCTTAAGCTTCTTAAGTTGAGCTGTTTCGGCGTCAGCTTCGCTTGGCTCAAATTCAGGAGAGCCTTCTTGTCATATTCCCGATTCTTCAAGTTGTTTCGGTATAGCTCCGGAACATCAAGCACAGTTCATTAATTACCTTGCCGCAGCAAATCTTCCTGTTGGTTTGTTGGTCAATTTTGGACACAGACACTTACAGTATAAACGCGTTTGCCATCCTCTGTGTTATCCTGCCGCGAACGAAGTGAGCGATCCTGCCGGCGAAGCCGATCCTGTTCCTTTTTAATATCTTGAAAGGTTTCACAAATATAGGCACCAATCAACCGGATGAACCAAAATTATTTTAATTTAACTTAAAAATCACATCATCTTTTTTCAAATAAAAGCATGGCAATCAGCCCACTCCAACCGGTTTGATGCGATGCTCCAAGACCGCGGCCTGTCTCTCCGTGATAATGTTCATAAAACAAGACTAAATCTTTCCAAAGAGGATTTTCTGCATAAATCTTAGCATCGCCATGAACTGGACGGCCATTCTCAAACCGATATAGACGAATAATTCTATCTCGTAACATACGAATCCATTCAGAGAGATCCTTTTCTTCATTCTTTATCTTGATTTGACACGTTTTGCCTGTCGCTTCGATACGCTGTAAGGAATCTACCAACAAAAAGTTCATCGGCATCCAAACGGGCCCTCGCCAATTGGAGTTACCTCCTTTGATTTTCTCCAAGGATTCTCCCGGCTCATACCCTACTTGATACCCTTCAAAATCGACTGGATTTGTCTCATGATATTTAGAGAGGCTTCGAATGCCAAAAGGAGAAAAAAATTCATCCGGATCAAAAATTTTCTCTAAAGCCTTTTTTCTTTGACTCTCTGACAAAAGAGAAAAAACGTACCGTTTTTTTCCATTTGTTTCGATGACTTCAACGGCATTTTTAGAAAGATTTGGATATTCATTCATAAAAAGGGCGAACTTTTGTTTAAATTTCGGAATCGATTCCATATCGGCTTCATCTAGAAAATCAAATGCATAAAAAGGAATAATACCAACCAAAGATCTGACTTTGAGATCGATTTGAGAGCCATTTTGAAATCGGACAACATCATAAACAAAACCATCCTCTTCGTTCCACATTCCGATCTCTTTTCCAAGGTTACTATGAAAGGAACGAGCGATGTATGTAAAATATTCAAAAAACATAATGGCAAGTTCTTGAAAATGCCCCTTGCCGGTTTTAGAAAGCTCCAAGGAAATTCGCATCATCAGCAATGTAAAAAATCCCATCCATCCGGTGCCGTCAGATTGTTCGATGACCTCTCCATTTAAAAGTGACCGACTCCGATCGATGATGGATATATTATCCAACCCTAAAAACCCTCCCTCGAAAAGATTATTTCCAAACTGATCAACTTTGTTGACCCACCAATTAAAATTGACAATCAGTTTTAAAAAAACCTCTTCCAAAAAAACAAGATCACGCTTTGGATCCATTTGATAGATCCGTAAAGCGGCCCAGGCCTGTACAGGAGGATTTAAATCAGAAAACTCCCATTCATAAGCAGGAATCTGTCCTCGAGGATTTTGATAGTGATAGGTCAAAAGAAGCATCAGCTGCTCTTTTGCAAACATAATGTCTACAAGAGAAAGAGCGATCGAGTGAAAGCAAAGATCCCACGCAGCAAACCACGGATATTCCCATTTATCAGGCATGGAAATGATCGTTTTTGCCCGAAGATATCTCCAATCAGAGTTTCTTAAATGCAGTCTCTCTTTGGGAGGTAACGGCATTGTTGGATCACCTTCCAACCATTTTTTCAAATTATAGTGATAAAATTGCTTGCTCCATAGCATCCCTGCCAAGGCTTGTCTTTGAATATTTTTTTCATCCTCAGTCAATGAAGGAGAGATCGATGCATAAAACTCATCCGCCTCTTTTTTTCGAAGGGAGACAATACGATCTACCTCTGATACATCGTAGTTCAAAGAAGACGCTTTTGTCAGCCAAAATCGAATGACCTTTGAAGAATGAGGCGCAATTGTGAACTTATAATGCAAAGCTGCCTTTGTGCCTTCTTCATTCGGGTTAATGCAATTTTCTTTGTGAATAATATGCCGATGAAACGCATCTTTCACATAAGGAGTCTCGTCCGGCTTTCCATAGATTTTTTGCATGTGCGTTTCATTATTTGTAAATAAAGCGGCCCCGCCAGACTCTCCAATCAATTGATAAGAATCGAGTTTATAATCAAAAGAGACATGCGATACAGAAGGAGATCTCGTTGAATCCGCAAAAAGACTTGATGGTTGATTCCCTTTACGAATGATTGGACGCACTTTCGCAGGATCAGTTTCCCACTTCCATCGATTGCGATAAAAAAGCTGTGGCAAAACATGGATTGAAGCTTGACTTTCTGCTCGATTAAAAATCTCAAGACGGATCGCAATCTCTTCAGGTCCTTTTTTAGCATACTCTACATAAACATCAAAATACCGATTCTCATTGAAAATTCCTGTATCTAAAAGCTCATACTCTCGATCCTTTAAAGATCTTTTCCGATTTTCATCAATGAGTTTTTGGTAAGGAAATTCAACTTGAGGATATTTATACAAGAACTTCATATACGAATGCGTCGGAGTTGCATCCAAGTAATAATAAAGCTCTTTTACATCTTCACCATGATTGCCTTCCGTTGAATTCAACCCATACAATCTCTCTTTCAAAATAGGATCTTTTTCATTCCAAAGACCTAGAGAAAAGGCCAACACTTGATAATAGTCGCAAATCCCTGCCAATCCATCTTCGCCCCATCGATATGCAAAAGACCTGGCCATGTCATGCGTTGTATAATTCCATGCATCGCCATTGGCACTATAATCTTCTCGTACAGTTGCCCATTGTCTTTCTGAGACATAAGGCCCCCACTTCTTCCATGGATGGATCCATTCTTTGGATGCAGAAAAAAGTCTCTCTGATTCTTTCATTGATTGCGCCTAAAACTCTTCATACGGTATTACATCATTTTCTACCACGGAGGTTTTATGAAAGCGATCGTACTTAAACCTGGGACTACACAAATTCAAGTCACAGACTTTCCTGATCCGATCATTCAAAAAGAGACACAAATCAAAGTAAAAATCATTGCAGTCGGTATTTGTGGAACAGATCGTGAAGAAGCAATCGGAGGAAGAGCGGACGCCCCTCAAGGAGAAGATCGTCTTGTCATCGGCCATGAAATGCTTGGCAGTGTGGTAGAAATAGGATCCAAAGTCAGCAAAGTAAAAGTCAAAGATCGCGTCGTGATTTCCGTAAGACGAGGCTGCAATGCATGTGAACCATGTCTTGCATCGCGCTCCGATTACTGTACAACAGGCAATTACAAAGAGAGAGGCATCAAAGGCGCTCATGGCTTTCAATCAACATACGTCGTTGATGATGAATCCTATGCAATCAAAGTTCCGGATGAACTTGGCGATATCGCTGTCATGGCAGAACCCATGGCCGTTGTGCAAAAAGCCATCCAAGAAGCGATTCTCTTACAATCTTGCCGCATGAACTGGATTCAAAATCCAAACTGGAGTCAAGGAAAAGTTGCATGTGTGGCAGGTCTTGGTCCTATTGGGCTTCTTGCATGTGCTGTCTTACGTTTAAAAGGAGCGCATGTCATTGGGCTGGATCGAGCGCCTCCTGATGGAATCCGCGCAAAACTCCTCAAGGCGATGGGGGGCACCTTTGTCAATGACAAAAATTTTGACATGGACGCATTTAGAAACAAATATCCAGATCTTCAGTTGATTGTTGATGCCGCAGGAGTTGCCCAATTTGACTTCAACCTCATTGAATTGCTCGGTCCAAATGGCATTCTTGTACTCACAGGAGTTCCCGCTGAAAAGCCTCAATTTCCAGTCAATGGATCAAAACTCATGCGTCAAATCGTTTTAAAAAACCAAATCATCCTCGGAAGTGTCAATGAAAGCATCCAACACTTCATCGATGGTCTTCATGACATGCAAGAAATCAAAAAAAAGTGGCCTGGTGTTTTGGAGCAGTTCATCACTCACCAATTTCATTATACAGAATTTCAAAAAGTCTTTGAAAAACATGGCTCTGAAGAAATCAAGGCAATCATTCGATGGGACAAATAGCCACTTTTATCGTGTATACTCGTTCCAGTTCAAAGTCCCTGTTTCTGCAGCGTCGGATTTACCCTAAATTTTGTCCCGCTTCCATCACTCAACTTATTCAAGTTGAGTTTCTTCAGCGCCGGCTACGCCTGGTCCAAATTTAGGGATCTTCCTTGCAGAATTCAGCGACTTTGAACTGGAACGAGTATAGATCACAATACCCACACGATCAATATGAGATTTCAATTCTACATTGTCAATAGATTGATAGT
Organism: Chlamydiota bacterium; assembly: GCA_027451825.1. GTDB lineage: Bacteria > Chlamydiota > Chlamydiia > Chlamydiales > SM23-39 > DAIDHZ01. The sequence goes on along the minus strand of DAIDHZ010000017.1, from coordinate 22,539 downwards.
CAAGAATATCAAAATAATATGGCAAAACAGAATTACTATTTAATTCAAAAGAAACTTGAGAATTAACCAATCCAACCTCTCTACCCTTTAAAGCAATGTCAACATCGGAGCCTCTTCTCTCTTTTCCCATAGCTCTGGATCCAAAAAGAACAGCCTCCTCTATTTCAGGAAATTGCTTCAAAATAGCAAGAATTGCTTCCAATTCTTCTGAGGACAAACCGCAAGCCATTCAAAGCTCTTTTTTTAAATATAAATAAAGCTGCTGAATACATGGATAATATTCATCTTTAATAATGTGAAGGGCTTTTTGCGCTTGTACTTCATTGTAAGTATGAGAAAGTTCATTGCGTTTGTCTAACATTTTAAGCCAAGTCGTACCATTCTCAATAATTTCCGACTGAAAAGCATCTTTGATCACATCTCGAGGAAATTGAGAATGAATCCCTTTTTGATAGAGGTAATCCTTTAAAGTTTTCCAAGCCAGTTCAAATGAAAATTCAAATGCTTGAACAACACCTGCCGCCTCAAGTTGAGTCCATTTTTTCTGTTCACAACCCGACTGAAGAAAAAACAATGCTTTCTCAAAATTTGCAAAACGTTGTTTCCAGCGTATATCTTGTTCCATAATGTCCGTATCATACTCATGCAAATCAATTCTTTACAAGAAGCCAATTGCAAAACGATACACTCAAATTCAGGTATGACTGAGTTTAGATTCTAAATGATGTTTTTCATAGACTCTTTTAACTGTGTATTCTTTTTGACGAAGCAAATTACATAAACCTTCTTTTCCGGGCAAATGCAGCATTCCAACCATCACGAAAGAAACGCCTTCTATACCGAAAAAGACTCAAGAATCGGTTTTTGGCAGCGTCGGCTTTTCCTCAAAATTCGCATTCTCACTCGCGCCTAGCCCTTGGGCAATGGTCGCTCGCTCCGAATGCAAATTTTGAAGAGCCTTCTTGCCAAATTCCCGATTCTTGAATCATTTTCGGTATAGCTGCATGAGATTACCCGAACAAATCGCTTCTCTTATCTTTATGTTTTGACGTCGAATCGCTTCTTTCTTCTTTACAAGACAAGCCATCTCCTTATAAATTCACAGTCTCTTCTCCAGGTGTATTTAATAGAACAACTGGAACTGCAAATATAGGGCAATTCGATATAAGCCCTGGCGTAGGAGCTCCAGGCACTTGTCTTGAATAACAGCAGATTTTTTTGGAATCCAAATTTGAACGCCTATGAATACAAATAGGACAAATCACTTTTGATTTAAGCACTAAAGAGCTTATCAATCTAAGCGAAGAAAAATGCCCTCCTTTTTCAAGGAGAAGATTTTTTCAAGCATCTCGGGTATTTGCGAACAACAGCTTAACCTGCTGTTTTTTAAAAAATAGTAGGCTGACCGAACCCGCAAGTCGACTTTTTCACAACTCTATGCGCGGCTTTCTCCAATAAAAGCTACACTCGTTCCATCGTGTCTAGTGGTCTGTCAAGATTGAATTTGTGGATATAGTCGCTTCAGTTTAATTCTGGCGTCTTTGGTGGTGAATTGCCAATCTACTCCTTTTTGAGTTCGATTTCGTCGATCTACCCAGGCGTTTGCTTCTCGTTGCAAAGTCACCCTATCTGGCATTCGCCTTGATGAACATTGCCGCGTAAAAGCACTTAATTCACACTCTGCTATATTTAACCAGCTACCATGTTTCGGAGTATGATGAATCTCGAGTTTGTGAGCCAATCGTCGAGCTTCTGCTGGATCAAACGCTTCGTATAACGACCCAATGGAATGGGTGTTAAGGTTGTCCATAACTAACAAAACTTTTTCTGCTTCAGCATATCTAATATCGAGCAGCTCTTTAATTTCCTGGGCCCAATCAATAGCAGTTCTCCGATCTCTCACTGAGACATTTCTCCATCCTTGAAGGACCTCTGTAAATAAAAATACATACTGTAATCGCGCTTTTTACTGAAAGGTAAGATGGAAAAGTGGTTGCTCCTAAAAACGGAGTAGTGAAAACTCTCCAGTAAAAAAAACCAGGCACAAAGCCTAAAAATAAGGAGCAACCATGAGCCATTATGCAGGATTAGATGTTTCAATGAAAGAGACAGTTATTTGTATTGTCAACGAAAAAGGGGAATCTGTTTATAGAGGGAGAGCTAAAACTGATCCTGAAAAAATTCTTGAACACTTCTTAAAGATGAACCTTAAAATTGAGAAAGTTGGCATTGAAAGCGGGTCTTTAAGTCATTGGTTAGTAGGTAAATTACAAGGAAAAGGCCTGCCTGCTGTATTGACTCAAGAAAAATGGCGGCTCTTTTATCAATACAAGTCAATAAAACAGATGATAACGATGCAAAAGCAATTGCTCAAGCTATGAGAAGCGGGATGTACAAAGAAGTGGCTCAAAAGAAACAAATATCCATTGAAACAGCCACTCTCATGAACGCTCGGAAAACTTTAGTCCATCAAAGAGTGCAGTTGATTAATTCTATCCGGGGTTTTCTCAAAACATATGGAGTTCGATTGGGGTCGAGTGGAGAAAAAGAATTTCCTAAAAAAGTAAGAAGTAGCTTCCCTCAGACTTTTGAAATTGCAAGAACGGGAATAGAAAGTTTGTTGAATTGCTACGAGAAATTATGTGAAGAGATTCAGAAACTGGATCATAAAATTCAAGAATTGGCAAAAAATGACGAAGACATTCAAAGACTTATGACGGTTCCTGGAGTTGGGATTATTACCGCCATGACCTTCAAAACTGAAATAGATGACCCTGCAAGGTTTCATAAATCTCGAGACGTAGGAGCTTATTTTGGAATGACTCCAAGACAGTATTCTTCAGGAGAAACAAAAAAGCAGGGGCACATATCAAAATGCGGTTCTTCAGAAATGAGAACTCTTTTAACGGAAGCTGGATTAGTGTGTCTGACAAGAACCAAGAAGTGGAGCAAAGTCAAAGCCTGGGGAATGAAAATTATGAGAAAGCACGGAGCTAAAAAAGCATCTGTCGCAATTGGACGAAAACTTGCCGTAATTATGCATCGTATGTTGATCGAGAAAAAAGACTTTGTCTATGGAGAAGAAAAACCAACAAAAGCTGCGTAAAAGGATTTAATTTGGAGCTCTGCTCCAAACCTCGGCAAAGGACTAGTCGCCCTTTGCAAACCCGGGGGGGTGTTATAATTGAGTTAAAAAGCTGAGATAAAGTTAGAGTTTCTTGAAAAAGAATTTATGAAAACCCGAAGGAAGGGTAAAGACGATTTTCGGTTGGCTCAAGAAGCCGTGTTATACATTGTCTTACCCCTTGCTTCGAAAGGTATGATGGGGCGATGAAAAAATAATTCATCACAAGGACCCCGAAGAGAACCGCGGAGTTTTTCATAAAATCAATAAAAGGAGAAAAACTTGCTTGACATCAGCGCGATTAGAGAACATGAATCAGTTGCTTAACCAATGTAGATGGTCATTTCTTTTAATTCTGTTCACGTTGTCAATCCCTCTAAAAGCTTCTATTATTCAAACGAATACATTCACAGAAGTGTTAGCTCATGTCGATTCCGAGACATGGGTTTTCTTCGACATTGATGATACCCTCTTTACATCTTCTCTCCAAATGGGAAGATATCAATATTACTTTTTAGATTTTGATGACCTCACACAGGCTGGATTTGATGAAGAAACTGCCCACACCATCTGTCGGCTTCGATGGAATGAAATGCAAGAAAAATGTCCCGTCTGCTTCCTAGAACCAGAAATTCTTTCGATTGTATGTCAAATCCAACGAACCGCTGCGCTCACCATGGGATTAACCGCAAGAGGGCCTCAAACAAACATCATCACACATCAACAGCTCCAATCTCTAAGATTAGATTTTTCGAGTTTTTCCCCTCCTTCAATTTCCATTAACCTTCCATCGCGTCATCTGTACGATGCCGGCATTTGGTTTGTTGAATTCAACAAAAAAGGAACATCTGTAAGGCAATGGCTGGAAAATCTCAGAGAACATCCTTCCAAAATTGTCTTTGTTGATGATCGTCGTCATCATTTAGAAAATATGGAACAGCAACTTTCTGATTTGGATATAGAATTCATTGGCATTCATTACGATAGAGCACGGACAACACCTTTTGATCCACGGATTGCTAAAATGCAGGCTAGAATATTTCCTGTGATTTTAAGCGATGAAAAAGTCAAAGAAATCCTTTCACTAAAGTGATAATGGATCTTCCCTTAATCTAGCAACCATCTCTTCAATCATATCAACTACGAGTCTTGGTGCGTTTTGAGTGATAATGTGATCACTATTTTCAGCAATCACATGTTTTGAATCCGATGATTGAGTCGCTAAATCTTCCTGAAGAGCATTCCATTCTTTCTGTCTTTGTTCTTCCCAAATATCAGAATACTCCTGATCGAATGGGCACTTAAGAAAAGCTCTCCCTGCTGTTATCACAACAAGAGGCTTTTCTCCTAAACGATGCTGACTGTCTTTGAGCTGCTTTAGACTTTTTTCAAATAAGCTCATTTCTTCAAAAACGGCTCCTACAAATTTTGGAGTACTTTGCAAAGCAGAATACATTTTTGGAATGCAACCCGGAAATAGTTCATGATCTCTTGATAAATGGTTGAATATGCGAACAATTCCAGTGAAAGCCAAAAAACGAGCTAAATTACGGTGAAAGATGATTTTTTCAAACAATGATTTCTTTCGAGGAGACAATCGTTGCAACTGATCTTCATGAGACGCATCGACAAGAACCATACCTGCTACCTCATCTGGATATCTGCTTGCATATAAACGGACATTCACTCCTCCAAAAGAGTGCCCCACCAAAACGTAAGGTCCTGGTATTTGTGCCCGAGTGAGAAGATCATGCAATTCTTCAACAATCTGCATACTGGTGCGTGGATACGGGCTTTCATCACTCCATCCATTTCCTGCTCTGTCATAACTACAAACAGATCCAAATTTTGCAATTTCTGGCTGAATCAACGACCATTCAAGACAATTCCCTCCCATACCGGCATCTAAAACAACCGTAGGACCCTCGTTACCCGTGTGATAAATATGCATCTTATATCCACCAATATCGACCAGTTGTCCCAGGGGAGGATAGCAATGTATATCGATCTTGGTGCAGATGAATTGATAGCTCATTCCTCCAACAAGAGTAACTACGGACAAGAAAAGAACCCAAAGAGCCAATTTACCAATCACTTTAGACACAATCACCAAACTAACTTTGCGAGTTCAAATATGAATCAATAAGCATATGAGCCAAACTTATTTTTGGAGGCAGCTCTGGTAAATCAGAGGCGCTAAACCAATCTGCAGCTTCGAGTTCCAAAGGATCAATTTGAATTTCCCCCTCCAACCACTCACAAGTAAAACCAATCATTAATGAATAAGAAAAAGGCCATGGTTGACTGCCAAAGTACTGAATGTTTTTCACTCTAATTCCCACTTCTTCTAAAGTCTCACGAGCAACGCATTGTTCAAGGGTTTCTCCCGGATCAACAAACCCAGCTAATACACTATACCATTTACCTGGAAAATGAGGCCCTCGAGCTAAAAGAATTTTTTCATCTCTTCGAATTAAAACCATAACGGCTGGAGATAATTTAGGATAGGCGAGTTGTCCACACGCCGTACATTCACGACAACGCTCATGTTTGCGAAGAACGGTAGAGCTGCCACAACACCCACAAAATTGATTCGAACGATCCCAATGAATGAGCTGTAGAGATCTCCCAGCAATGGCATACTTCTCTTCATCAAGAATAGAGAAAAGAGACCTTAAATGACTCCAATGAAATCCACAGGGAGCTTTGGTTTCAGGCTCTACCTCTGCTGCAAACAAATGTTGACTTCCCAAAGTTCCTAAATAAAGAGTTCTTTGGAAAGTAAAGTCGTGATGAAGGGGCACATTTTTTCTATCATCTGAAATTAATAATTGATCTTTTAAAAAAATAAACCACATTCCTTCCGCATCATTTGGCGGATGCAAAGCGTCTTTAAAATCTCGAGGAGCGGAAAATGGTGGCAAAATCATACGAAAATAATACCAATACTCCTGAAATCTAGAAATAAAATTTTGGAATCTTTGAGACCTCTTTTGTTGCCAAAAATGTCTATAATCCTATATATTTTCATGCATTATTAACATTTGGTTAAATATAGATGCGAAAACTGGATCATTTGGAAACATTTGTGACGGTCGTAGAAGCAAATAGCCTGGCACTAGCAGCCAAGCAACTAGGAGTTTCTACTGCTGCAATCAGTAAACAAATCAGCTATTTAGAAGATGATTTAAAAGCATCTCTTTTGCGTCGCACAACAAGACGCTTAGAACTCACTGAGCTAGGGAAAATCTATTACGAACATTCTAAAAAAGTGATCAATAAGATCATTGACATAGATGCAATAATGACATCTGCCAAAGCAGAGCCTTCAGGGACTTTAAAGGTCCTTTCCAGTCGATATTTTACGGATCGCCACATCATTCCTCATTTACATGAATTTCTCACCAAACATCCAAAAGTCAAACTGGATCTTGTCATAGCAGGTCGCGCTGCAGATTTGGCTTCAGAAGATATCGATTTATTTTTCGGAATAGCTCATCCTCCCCCCCCTAGTTTCATTCAAAAAGAAATCTGCAAAGGATATTTTTGTCTATGCGCAGCACATTCTTATTTAAAACGACACGGGACACCAAAACATCCTCAAGATTTAGTTCATCATCAATTCATTACTTATAGCTTAAGACAATTTAGCAATCAGTTGTCATTTAACAACGGATCTGATCTCTATATTGATCCTATATTAAGCACGAGCGATATGAAAGTGATGATTGCCTGCGCCCTTGAAGGGATCGGATTTATTCAATTACATCAATTGGAAGCTGAACAGTATTTATCCAAGGGAACTCTTGTAGAAATCTTAGAAAATTTCAAAGAAGCTCCCACACCTATTTATCTAGGCTATTCACAAGATCAATATCTACAACCAAAGGTTCGTTGTTTTGTTGAATTTTATTTGGAAAAAATAAAAAAAGAGAGTTCGTAACATGTTTTTTATAAAAAACATAATAACGATTCATTTTCCTGGACTGCTCGTTGATCCTGTAAAATCTGCTTTAAACATCATTGAGAGAAAAATATACCGGAACAACCTGAAGAATCGGGAACTTGGCAAGAAGGCTCCTCAAAATTCTCATACGGAGCGAGTGACCATTGCCGAGAGGCAAGGCACGAGTGAGCATGCGAATTTTGAGGAAAAGCCGACGCTGCCAAAAACCGATTCTTCAGGTTGTTCCGGTATAAACAACCTTTTAGAAAAAATATGCGGTAAAAATATGAAAAAAGAAACGACAACCCAAATGAAAGCAAGAAAATTTGCAAAACTCCACATAGAAAAAACACCATTTATTTTAGCAAATGCTTGGGATGCAGCGAGCGCTCGAGTTTTTGAGAAAAAAGGGTTTTCTGCAATTGGCACTACAAGCGCAGGGATTGCCGCCTCCAGAGGATATCACGATGGACAAAATATTCCCCTTGCAGAAATGCTCGCCTGCGTTAAAGAAATTATATCTGCAGTCGATGTTCCTGTATCGGTTGACATAGAGGCTGGATTTGGAAAAACAACAGATGAAATCATAGACACAATCAAGAACGTTGCCTCTCTAGGAGCTGTTGGGATTAATATAGAAGATAGCACTCAAAACGGTCTTATTGACCTCTCAACACAAGCCAAAAAAATTCAAGAAATTCGCAAGGCATTTCCTTCTCATTTATGGATTAATGCGCGTATTGACGTGTTTTATTTAGGACAACTAGGAAAGGAAGAAGCTCTCAAAGAAACAATTCGTAGGACTCGCGCTTATGTAGATGCTGGAGCTGACTCTATTTTTGTCTTCGCCATCAATGATAAAGAGAGCATTGCCACACTTGCTCGAGAAATTAAGGCTCCCATGAATGTTTTGGCCGGGCCAAAAATGCCTTCTATTCAAGAACTCCGAGAGCTCGGCGTCGCAAGGGTAAGCTTAGGATCTGGTCCCATTAGAGCAACATTAGGATTGCTAGAGGAAATTTCTACTGAACTACTTTCTTCTGGCACCTATGGAAGCTTAACAAAAAATGCTGTTTCATATCCTGCCCTGCAAACACTGTTTAAATGATAAGTAAAATCTTCTAAAAAACCTTTTAAATAGTATATAATTCATGCTCAGGAGGTCATTGATGACGCAATTACCGATTCTTATAAACAAAAAAAAAATCAATGCCTGCTGTAAAAAGCACCATATTACCTATCTCGCTCTATTTGGATCGATTTTGACTTCCGACTTTTCTGCATCAAGCGATGTAGATATTCTTGTAAAGTTTGATAAGAAGCATATTCCTGGGTTGTTTGGCATCTTTGACATACAAGAAGAGTTAAGCGCAATTGTAGGAAGAGAAGTCGATTTAAAAACTCCAAACAGCTTGAGTCGCTACTTCCGCGATGAAGTCTTATCTAAAGCACAAGTACTCTATGGAAAATAGAGATCTCATTCGATTTAAACACATGTTAGATTCTGCAACCGCTATTCTTTATTTTATCGAGGGAAAAACACGTAAACATCTTCATAGCGATAGAATGTTTAGCAACGCCGTTATCCGTGAACTTGAAATTTTAGGCGAAGCAGCAAATCATATTTCTAAACCCACTCAAAAATCATTTCCTGAATTACCTTGGAAGCAGCTCATAGCAATGAGGAATACATTGATCCACGCTTATTTCGATGTGGATTATGATATCATTTGGGAAACAGTCAGTACCGACCTACCGCCTCTTCATCTTCAACTCAAAATGATCCTCTCTGAGGCGAGAAGATAATACTCTTGGCTTTGATGAAAATCCATACGATGATCTCTGGCGAAGAGACATTACGCCCGCCCGAGCAATGGGACCATACACCGCTTGTAATAAGAAGTTCTCTGCTTCATTTTTTTGCAGCCAATCGGACAGTTTCTGAACGTTTGACTGGGAAAACTCAAAAAACCTCTTACAACAGTGTGTCAAAATATATAATTTTGCTATATTGAAAGGAATGAGGTTTGCATGAGTCCTACAGTTTTAAAAGAAGGACCTTTTCGGTTTTTCTTTTTTTCAAGAGAAGAGCCTCGAATGCATGTGCATATTTCTTGTTCTGATGGGGAAGCCAAATTTTGGATAGAACCCATTATTTCTCTAGCAACATATCACGGCGTAAACAAAAAGCAATTGCATGAAATGCAATTATTAGTGGAGAAACACATCGATGAAATCATCAGCGCTTGGAAAAAACACTTTCCCGGTTGAAATCAATATCACTCGTTTTGGACTATGGTTATGTCTTCACAATGAAGAGTTCTTCCTGGCCTATGAAGAATATCCATTCTTTAAAAATGCTACTATTCCAGATATCTATAATGTAGAACTACATCACAATCATCATCTGCATTGGCCATCGCTCGATGTCGACCTTAGCGTTGCCATCTTAAAAAACCCCCATCAGTTCCCTTTAATCGCGCATTAAGAGCTGCACTAAGAATAATTCAATTATTTATCTTCTTACTGATAACTGAATGGGACAGACCCTATGAGACACAAGATTATGAGCGTCATAAGAAATCGTTTTTCGATTTTAATGGTCTTTATTCCTTGGATTGTCTTTTCTGTCTTTTATACTCAACATGCCGGTTGGACTAGCCTTGCTGCAATAGTACTGGCCCTCTGCTTCAATTGGCAGGGGTTAAAAAAAGGGTTTATCTTGCCTTAGGGATCAGTACTCTTTTTTGCCTTCATGTTTTTAAACGAGTCTCTCCAGATATCTTCTTGGGTCGCTACCCATTCTTTTCTCATTGCAAATTCGGCACTGGCAATCATTGTGATCATTTCTATGGCCATTGGGAAACCATTCACTCTACAGTACGCTCGTGAACAAGTGGCAAGAGAACATTGGAGGAACCCGGTTTTCTTAAAAATAAATTGGGTGCTAACAACCATCTGGGCAATTCTCATGATCGTTATGGCCATTCCTAGTTACATTCTAGCTCAAAATGAGATCCAAAACTCTTGGTTTTATAATTATGGATTGAACATTCTGTGCATTTTAATCGGATTTATTCAATTACATCAATTGGAAGATGAACAGTATTTATCCAATGGAACTCTTGTAGAAATATTAGAAAATTTCAAAAAAGCTCCCACACCTATTTATATGAGCTAATTGCAATACTCATTTGCCCGTTAAAATCGCCCTTTTGGGGCCATTTAAGTTCACTCTCCTCACCCAACCCACCAGGGGTTGGGTTCGTCGAAGTGAAACGAGCAAGCTCGCTTGCCCTCTTAACTTGCCCCAAAATCATCGATTTTCCGGGCAAAGCAGTTTTGCAATTGGCTCATATGGCAGCCAATGTACTCATGAACCTACATTTTATTCTGTTTATTCTGCTTTTTTTCCTGCTTCTTCGCTTTACGTTCTTTAGGCGTTAATGTAGGTTTTTTCTTTTCATCTTTACGATGCTTCACTATTTCTTTAGTCATAAAACCCTTTGTTGAATAAAAGACTCCCGAAATGGGAGTCTTTGTTTTTGCAGGTAGACGGACTCCTTTCTGGCGAAGCGAGCGAAACGATCGTCCTCGTCCCAAAAGCCGGTTCAAAGCAAAGCTTTTCACTTCTCGCCCTAAAAAAGCCACATTAAGAGGCTTTTTTTCACCCGGCAAAACAAAAAGGGGAAGCATTCGCTTCCCCTTTTTGTTTTGCCGGTGACCGGACTCGAACCAGCACTCTATTGCTAGAAGTAGATTTTGAGTCTACCGCGTCTACCAATTTCACCACACCGGCATAATAACTCAAGTTGCTAGTCGCTCGTTGACGATTACGGGCTGCGAGTGCCGATCTCGAGGATTTCGCTCCTCGTCCAGAAGTTCTCACTCTAAGACTCGTCGCGAAATCCTCGACCTCAGCCCTCTCGCTCCGTACTCGTCTAACGATCGACTAGCAACTTGAGTTAATAATGAAAAAGAGTATAAAGAGAGTTGCTCTTAAAGAAAAGAAGAAAATTCTACCACCCTTTTGCATACCCCTTATTGGCTCGATTCCAATCGTAAATCACCCTTTCTTGCTTCTCTTTATCAAAGCGAACTTGAATCGTAATGTATGGATGAGAATACCGATGATCAAAGTTACGCCCCTCATCTTTTTGATTGATTTTGATATAAATTTCTTTATTCATCCAAGGCTGGATCGCTACATGACTATCCGGTTTATCATAACGAGAAAACGTTAAATACTCCTTTTTCCCCTCATAGACAGGATTTTCCTGATAATATTGCATCAAAAGATTCACGACCTCTTGAGGCTGATCTTCAATGCCTTGGACATAAAAATCGACCTCGGCTCCAATTTGATGCTTTGAAGTCCCATTTTCTTTCGAAGCATCTACATAGGTATTATGGACGGGACAACGATGGCCCGATGTAATCACCACCCTTTTTCCAAGTTTATTTTGAATGTAATTGAGAAGATCAATCAAAATCGGATAAACCCCTTCCTTCCCATTAAAAACCGGAAGCCCATGGCGATGACCGCCTTCGCAATCTGAAAAAATCCGTGTTGGATCCTTCGGATCCGAAAAAGAAGGGTTTTGCAAACTTCCTTTACAACGGAAAAAATCTTTCGTAATTCGAGGCAAATGATGCGGCGTCTCCCAAGGATATAAAGAGCGCGGCGTAAACTCCGGAACTCCAATTGGATACAAAAAATCCTTCGATCCTCGATAAATAGACTCCGCCGTACAATTGCGTTTTTTTAATTTTTCCTGTTCTGATCTCTCAAGACCACCACATCCTCCTAAAAAAAGGAGAATGAAAAAATGAAGAATCGGTTTTTTCATACAGCTGCGATCAAAAATACATCAAATAGACTATTGCCATCAAATAGCCTTTTCCTATACGGGATAAGAATATGACACCGATTGACAATGTAATGCAATACCCTCATTTTATCGCAGAAAGCCCTGCCATGAAAAAACTCATCCAAGACATTGACAAAATCGCAAAGAGTCATGCAAGCGTTCTCATCACAGGAGAATCCGGCACCGGAAAAGAAGTGATTGGGGGACTCATCCATCACTTATCCCATCGTAGCAAAGAACCATTCATCAAAGTCAATTGCGCAGCCATCCCGGAAACTCTTTTAGAATCAGAATTTTTTGGCCATGAAAAAGGCGCTTTTACAGGAGCTCTTCAAAAAAAAATTGGCCGATTTGAACTCGCTGATCTTGGAACGCTTCTTCTCGATGAAGTGACCGAAATTCCCTTACCTCTTCAACCCAAATTACTCAGAGCCATTCAAGAACAAGAATTCGAACGAGTGGGAGGAATGAAACCAATCCGCGTCAATGTCCGATTCTTAGCAACCTCAAATCGCAATATGCAAGAAGCGATCGACGCCAAAATTTTTCGAGAAGATTTATTTTATCGACTCAACGTTGTCCCTCTCCACATTCCACCTTTAAGAGAAAGAGAAGAAGACATTATCCCCTTAGCACAGCACTTTTTAAAGCGGTTTTGCGAAAAAAATCATAAACCCTTTAAACAACTCTCTCAAAGCGCGACCCTTAAACTCATGAACTATCCATGGCCAGGAAACGTTCGAGAATTAAGTAATGTGATTGAAAGAACCGTTGTCTTAGATTTTGATTCCACAATCGAAGCAGATCACCTTTACTTAGAAACTTTATCGGGAGGAAAATCAACCCAGCATAAAGGAACTCTACCCATTGGAATCTCTCTTTTCGAAATGGAAAAAAGACTCATTTTAGAAACTCTCATTGCCTATGGGAACAACAAAACAAAAACAGCTCAAATCTTAAAAATCAGCGTCAAAACCTTAAGAAACAAACTCTATGAGTATGAATCACTTGAGGAAGAAGGCGGAGAAATCACATAGTGAGCTACTTTTCTTTCTAAAGAAACAGGGATTTCCATCTCTAAAAGAATGTCATTCTCTTCATATTCTTGAGAAATCACTCTAGATTCTTTCATGACTTCATGCAAAAAGGCGTATTGACTTTGGGGGATTCGAAGAAATACTTTTTTACGCAAATTCTGAATCTCTTGAATCATCAAATCAGTCAAACGATCAAATCCGATCTTTTGCAGCGCTGAGATTTCAACCGTTTTAGGATATTTAAAACGAACCCGATCAATCATCCGCCTGTCTTGGCAAAGATCGATTTTATTGAGCACTGTAATCATGGGATGTTTTTCCGCCTCGAGCTGTTTTAAAACATCAAAAGTGGCTTCGGCTTGAATCTCTGCAAGCGGCTGACTCACATCGATTAAATGAAGCAAAATATCTGCCTGCACCGCCTCTTCCAATGTACTTCGAAAAGCAGCCACTAATTGGTGAGGCAACTTTCGAATAAAACCTACGGTATCAATCAATAAAATAGGCTGTTTATTCGGTAAAATGAACTTTCTTGTTGTTGTATCCAGTGTCGCAAATAGCTTATCTTCGACAAGGACATCTGCATCGGTAAGAGCCTTTAAAAGAGTTGATTTCCCCACGTTTGTGTAACCAACAATGGCGAATGTTGGAATTTGAGCTCTTTCTCTTAATCTTCTTTGAATTTCTCGATGCTTTTTAACTTCCTCAAATTCTTTTTGAAGCTGCGTAATCCGGCTCTTTAAAATCCGTCTGTCAATCTCGATTTGCTTTTCCCCTTCTCCCTTGACAAACCCACCGCTAGCGCCTCCGGATCTTTGACGCCCCAAGTGCGTCCATAAACGGCGTAACCGAGGAAGCTGATATTGACAGCTCGCAAGCTCAATTTGTAATTTCGCTTCCCGAGTGTGCGCTCTTTGCGCAAACACAGCCAAAATAAGCTCTGTACGATCGATCACTGACTTTCCTAAGATCTTTTCGATATTTCTTTGCTGCTGTGGAGAAATCTCATCATCAAACACAACAATATCACAAGAATGCTCTTCTACTTTTTGCCGAATCTCTTCGAGTTTGCCTTTCCCTAAAAAGGTACCCGCATCAATTTCTCGTAAAGGAGCTGCCACTTTTTCAACAGTCTTTAAACCAAAAGTCACTCCCAAGCTCTCTAATTCATCCAAAAGCTGTAAGCATAACTCCTTCTGAGACGACTGATAAGTACCTACAAGAAGGGCTTTTGGCTCTTCTTTTTCAATTTTATGGAGACGATCTTCACTCATAACTGAAACTCGATTTCCTGCCCATCAAACGCAAGTTGGACAGATGTTGGCAATTTTTGATTCATTATTTTGTAATCCAAAGAATGAGATAAATGGGTCAGTAAGGTATGCTTTGCTTTCGATCTTTTTGCAAACAAAACCGCCTCTTCGATCGAAATATGAAGCTTTGATTTTTCCTCTCGCGGAGCACTCAAAACAAGTGTCTGAACACCGTCTAAAAAAGAAAAAATAGACTCATCGAAATCTCGAATATCCGTCACGTAAGCCAAATCACCAAACCGATACCCATTCACTTTCATACCCCCTTGAACATACGTAGTGTAACGCACTTCAAGACCTAAAAACGAGATCATTCCATGATCTTTAGGTAAAATATCAAGTTTAAAGTGAGTCTTCTCATCGAAAAGATACGAATATCTTCTTTGAAGTTCTTGCAAACTATCCATTGACAAAAGACAAGGAAGTTTTTCTTTTGATGTAAACGTGTACACTTTTAAATCGTCAATCCCGGCGATGTGATCAAAATGAGTATGCGTTAAAATAAGTCCATCTAAATGATCGATGCCGTAACGAAGCGCTTGCTGACGAAAATCAGGTCCTACATCGACTAAAAAGCAAAGTCCCTTCATCTTCAATAAAAGGGAGGGGCGGAGACGTTGATTGAAAGAAAAATTGGAAGTGCATACTGCGCAATGGCAGCCAATCACAGGGACCCCTGTCGAAGAAGAAGTTCCCAAAAAAATCAATTTTCCAATCATAGACTTTTGCAAATAGTTTCTGCAAGTTCACGCCCTAAAAGAGCATGATACAACATACCACGAGATCCAAGTCCAGTAAAGACCCAAGTATGAGGAGACACCTCTTTCACAATGGGCATATGCCCATCTTTCGGCGCAATCCGAATCCCAAAACGCACTTCTTGGATTTTCAATTCATCGACAGGAAGATAAAAAGAACCAATTCTCTTCATGAGCGCTTGGACTTGATTTGGATCAGGATGTCTCGAATGTTCATAAGTAGATCCAAGATGACAAATTTCAGGATCTTCGGTCACACTCATATGACCATTCGAAACAATGCTAAAAGGAAGAGGTCTTTGCCATCTACAAAAGACAGATTGTCCTAGAACTAAACGAAGAGGCAATTTCTGACAGATGGGCAAATCAATCATCTCCCATCCTCCGGCAAGAACAATGGCATCAAAAAGAGAGCGATCTCTTTTTTCATAATCGTAACATTCTTCATAGAATTGAACACCCAAAGAGCTGCATGCCTTCCAAAGTCCTTGTAAATAGAGATGAGAAAAAACAGAAACTCCCTTAGCAATCCAAAGTCCTTCGTGAACTGCAAGCTCAGATAAAGAAATCTCTTTCCATTCAACATCCGGATCTTGAAATGCTCGAAAAGAACTCTTTTGTTCCTCGGTCACAGCCGCTCGAAATAAGCCATTACGAAGAGCGACTGATCTCCCTATCGCTTGTTCGGCAACATCCAGCAAAAGCAGTGTCTCTTTCATCCCTTCATCAGAACGTAAAGACCGAGTCCCTTTCTTTCCGGGGAATGGATGCATCAAACCAGTTGATACAGAAGAAGCGCCGCCTCCGATCCCTTTAGAATCAAAAAGAGAAACTTCTACACCCTGTTTTGCCAAATGCCAAGCCACAGAAAGACCGGCAAGTCCTGCGCCTACAACACAAACGCTCAATCAAACCTGCTGCTTTAAATTGTCTCTCTGTAAAAGAGTATAACTCTCCACAGAGAAATTAAAGAAAAACACAACAAAAGGCGTTAATATGGCTGCAAATGGAATCATCATAAAAAACCATTCCATTGCAAAAGAAAGAGAAGTCTCTGAAATCAAAAAACGACTCTCTGTAAGACTTGCCGAAGCCCACAAAACTCCGCCTACAAACAAAAGAGGAATCAGCCCTAAAATTAAAAGAATGCTCGCACTAAAAAAGCGATCTTTTAAAGAACCTAAAACACGCTTCGCTAAAGACCCTTTTCGAATCAATTCCAATGTCGCAGCAGGCGCTACAAAGAAAAGAAGAGCTAAATTGACAAAACAAAGAAGAAATGATCCAAAAATCAGCAAAAAAGGGCCAAATGCTAAAATGACACTAAAAAAGTGTCCAATCCCCGGAATCTCTTTCATTAAGAAAAAAAATCCCAACACAATCCAAAAAAGCAAATAGGCTAAAACAGATGGAATAGCAAGATAAGCAATCCCAATCATCAAATCAAGAGAGCTCATCAAAAGACGCTTCAATGTCAAAGCGGCATGTTTTGCTTCCATCGTATAGATCCTTGAAAGCACCACCCCTAAACCAAGTAAAAGTCCGGATGATAAAAAAATCGGTAAAAACCCAAGACTCAAAGAGATCCAATCCGAAGCATTGAACGCAACCGCCTTACAAAATACAGTTAAAAGACCGCATAACACCAATACAGGAAACGTCAAAAAAAGACGTTTCCTGGAAAATGAAAGCAAAAATGCTCTCTGAAATGCTTTTTCAACGTCGATCCAATTCATAATTTAAGCAATTCCCAAACGCTGAAGACAACGATACCCCAAAACAGCCACATTCGCAGTCACTTTTGTAGCATTGTCTACACATCCCAAAACAATGACGACCCCAACACCCATTTTCCATGGAGCAATCACACCTTGAGAAGTTGCAATCGTCGGTACGTTAGGAAATGGAGGATGACCTTCAATCTGTGGCCATAAAGGAGCTTGAGTCATTTTAAAAACTCCTGAATAAATATCTTCGATATCTTGTTTACATCCCAAACAAGTATATAAAAAACCTCCGTACACCACGCTTTTTACCGCTGCATGAACAGTCTCATAAATCAATTCTTCTGTAGACTTAGTTGTAATTGATGCTGTCATAATTTTTCTCCTTATCCTCTAAAAAATTGAGCAACCTCTGAAATGCCTCGATAACCTAAAACAGCCGTTTTTGCAGCGCATTGTACGGTATTCTCTGCACAACGCACAAAACAAGAACCTCCTACAACCAGCCTATGGACAGGAAGCATTCCTCGTTGCGTATGGATCCCTTTCGGCACTTTTACAGGTGGCATATCAGGAGAAATTGAAAAAGGTTCATGAGTCACCACATATTGACCTGCTGCGATAGCTCGAATATTTTCAAACGCTTGCTTCTCGCCTAAACTCAAATAAGCACCATAACCAAACAGAGCCGCCTTACCCCCTGCCAATACTGTCTCGTAAATCAATTGTTGTGTACTTCTTTCATGAATCGGTGCTGTCATTATTTCTCCTTTATTTTTTAAACATGTCACTTGCGCAAATGAGCGCATCTGTAATTCCACTTTCCGAAGCAGCATGACCTGCATTCGGGATCACTTCAAAACGGGCCTCCGGCCAAGCTTTATGGAGTTCCCAAGCAGATTCAAAAGGACAAACAAGATCGTAGCGTCCATGAATAATAACCGCCGGGATATGTCGAATTCTTCCTACATTCTCAATGAGCCAATTCTCCGTTTTAAAAAAACACCGATGCATAAAATAATGACATTCCAAACGAGCTAAGCTATCTGCTTTAAAATCCGCAGTAAACTCTTCAAAAAGAACCGGATCGAAAAGAAGCTTTAAATTCACAGCTTCCCAACGAGCCCAAGCTGCAGCTGCTTTTTTTCGAAGAACTAGATCATCCGATATCAATCTCTTGTAATAAGCGGCGATCAAGTCATTTCTTTCTTCATCGGGAATGAGATCGATATATTTTTCCCATTCATCCGTTACAAGATGATTCACTCCTTCTTGATAGAACCAGCGAAGCTCTTTGGGTCTTCCCAAAAAAATTCCTCGTAAAATCAATGCTTTCACTTGATCTGGATGCGTTTCTGCATAAGCTAGGGCCAAAGTACTTCCCCAAGAACCTCCAAAAACAACCCACTTCTCTACACCTAAAAAAAGACGAAGCGATTCCAAATCGGAAACAAGATGCCACGTTGTATTATCATGAATCGAAGCATGAGGCGTACTTTTCCCGGAGCCTCGTTGATCCATCAAAATAATGCGATACATTTTCGGATCAAAATAGCACCTATGCGATGCATCCGTTCCGGATCCAGGACCTCCGTGTAAGAAAATCACCGGATTTCCTTTCGGATTTCCACTTTCTTCAAAATAGACCTTATGTCCGGATCCTACATCCAAATGTCCAGTTCTGTAAGGCTCTATAGGAGGGTATTTGACTCTCATATCTGATCCGATAAAATCGATTCCCGAATTTTGCGCATCAACTCTACCATAAAATGAAGATTATGAACAGTGGCCAAAGTGTATGCCGTCAGCTCATTTGCTTTAAATAAATGATGAAGATACGCAAGCGTAAAATGTTTACATGTCCAACACGTGCAATCATGTTCAATTGGAGCAAAATGATTCGCCATCTCTTTTTTAAGCACTTTCAAGCCGCCCTCTGAAGTGAGCAAAAGACCATGGCGCGCGGCTCTTGTTGGATAAGAACTATCAAAGGTATCAATCCCTAAAGGAACACAGAGATCCAAAGACTCTAAATCTCCAATCCCTAATAAATGATTTGGTTTTTCTTCAGGCATTCTTGGAAGAAGAGTTTTTAACATCTCAAACATTTCTGGCTTTGTTTTCCCTAGAGATCCTCCAATGGCAAATCCATCAAATGGCAAGCGACTTAAAAAATCACAGCTTTGTTTTCTAAACTCAGGATCAACTCCGCCATGAATCACCGCATACATCGCCTGATTTTGAGGATTTTTCAAATGCTCATCCAAAGAGCGTTTTTCCCAGCGATGCGTTCTTTCTAAAGACGCTTTCAATTTGTCATAACTGATATGATAAGGCGGAAGCTCATCAAAAGGAATAATGATGTCAGCTCCTAAATCTTTTTGCGCTTGAATCGAAGATTCAGGTGTGAGTAAAATCAATTTGCCATCCCGATACGAACGAAATAAAACACCATCTTCCGTAATTTTCAAAACATGACCATCATGCTTTTTAGCCCCGGAACTTTTGAGCTCGCTTGCGACAGAACCATAAGCTAAAGAAAAAACTTGAAATCCACCCGAATCGGTAATGATCGGCATTTTTCGATGGATAAAACGGTGAAGCCCTCCCGCCCTTTTGACAACATCTGTTCCCGGCTGCAAAAGCAAGTGATACGTATTGCAAAACATGAGCTGTAAGCCGATCGAATCGACCATATGATTATCGAGCGCTTTTAAAGTTCCATTGGTCCCAACCGCTACAAAATTAGGAGTATCAATCATCCCATGAGGAGTATGAATCCTTCCAACACGCGCTCTTGATTTTTGAGATCGATGAAGAATTTCAAACTTGAACATGAGCAAACCTCTTGGAAAAAGCAGTCAAAGGACTTCCCAAGCTAATGATGATGCACTTCACAAGGAAGCTCAAAATCATCACATCCCAAATGGAATCTACAATTCCATAAAGACCTAAGAAGCTAAACAAAGCTGTATCGATTCCTTGAGTCAAAATCAAAGACATTCCAATTCGAAGCGGTAAATATTTTCCTTGAAAAAGCGCTTTCAACCACCCAAAAAGATAGAGATCTAAAAATTGAACAAATGCATAAACAGTGATCGAGGCCAAAACAATCCTCAAAGAATTCGAAAAAATCAAAGAAAATGCGTCATGAGCGCGATCAGAGACAAGCGGCACATATCCAAGATGCACATAAGACATCAACATGAAAAAAAATAAAGCACCAAACGAAATCCATATCGATCGTCTCGCCTCTTGTCTGCCATAATATTCTTGAATGAGATTCACTCCCAAAATGGCACCGATGGCAAAGACATCGCTACATGTGACAGACCATCCAAAAAGAGACATTTGCTTCACGACAAAAAGATTGGCGCAAATCACCTGCAAAGCAACAAAAACAAACAAAGCTTCTTTGCAAAAGCGCAAAGCAAAAAGCCCAAATCCGACAACAAGAAGGATATGTAAGAAAAAAATAGACTCATTCATAAATTATGGGAAAAGTATAAAGCCCCCCTCTTAAAAGGTCAAAGAACTTGCTCTAAGTCTCATGTTCAGGTTATAATGGAACTCCTTAAGAATTTTTTTAGAGGAAACCTGTGAACTTTTTGCTTGTCTTGTTCATGTACGCGGCATGGTCCAGTATTTTTTCTCTCGCTAAAATTGCCCTGGAACACTCCCCCCCTCTTTTTTTGACCGCCACACGAATGCTTTTGGCAGCTTTTATTTTACTTGGCTATCTCATCCTTCGAAAACGATCTTCTTTCAAATTTGAAAAAAAGCAACTTGCTCTTTTAGGACTGCTTGCAATTTTTAGTATTTATTTGACAAACACATTTGAATTTTGGGGCCTGCAATATCTCTCCGCTGCAAAAACCTGCTTTATCTACAGTCTTTCACCCTTCTTTGCCGCCTTCTTTTCCTATCTCCACTTTAAAGAAAAAATGACCCCTCAAAAATGGCTTGGAATGTGCATCGGATTTTTTGGATTTTTACCCATTCTTTTTACACAAAAAGGAGCGGGGGAACTGCTCACAACCATCCCCTTTCTCTCATGGCCTGAAATGGCAATGATAGGAGCCTCTATATCAACAGCTTACGGATGGATCTTACTGCGCATGATCGTCAATCCCCCAAAAGGAGAGAAAAGAGAGCCCATCTCGCCTTTCACGGCAAACGGCATAAGCATGCTTCTTGGCGGATTTTTAGCGCTTATCCATTCAATGTTTAACGATTCTTGGAATCCGATTCCTGTCAGCTATGATGCCTTGCCCGGCTTTATCGGAGGCATTCTAATCATGACGCTCATTTCAAATATTGTCTGTTATAATCTCTACGGGTATCTACTCAAAAAATTCACAGCAACATTTCTTTCTTTCATGGGATTATTAAGCCCTATATTTGCATCGCTCAACAGCTGGTTCTTTTTAGGAGAGCCAATTTCTTATGTCATCTTACTTTCTACAATGGTCATTTCATCCGGACTCTGGCTTATTTATAGCGCCGAATTAAAGCAAGGATATGTCGTTGCTTAAAAAATTCATTCCCGATGCGCCTCTTCAACGATATCCGGGAATGACTCTAAAGACTCTATTACCGAGACTGCTTGAGTTTCATTTTTGACCAAACAATAAAACGGAAAACGGCAGCAGCACCCATAAGCACATAAATAACACGAGTGAGCGCCGACATATGCCCAAAAATCGTCCCAATCAAATCCCACTGAAACAATCCTAAAAACCCTAAATCCAAACCGCTTAAAATCAATAGAACAAAAACGATACGATCAATAATTTGCCTTTTTTTCATAAAACCCCTAACAATTGTTTAAAACACTTAATAACTAACAAATAATAAAAAATAAATTAAATGTATATATAAATATTATTGCTTTATACCGAAAATGATTCAAGAACCGGGAAATGGAGGACGAAGCATTGCTTCGCCTAAAATAGCGAGTTTCTCGCCAATGGGCAAGGAGGCCTCTCAAAATTTGCATTCGGAGCGAGTGACCATTGCCCAATGGACAAGGCACGAGTGAGAATCCGAATTTTGAGATACACTACGCGCGGTTAAATTTTGAAGATTTGGACTGGCTGCGACCTTGCCAAATCGATCTTCGTCGTCGCCCTTCCCAATTTGGGAATGGTGCTCCTCCTGCAGACTGCGAGCAATGCTCGCTTCGATTTGGCTTTGTCTCGAGAGAGTCCAAATCTTCAAAACCTAACCGCGCGCAGTATAAAAGCCGACACCGCCCAAAACCGATTCTTAATTCACGAGCGGTGTAAAATCTTAGCCTTTTCTTGCTCTAATCGATCGATTTCTTTTTGAACAGCATCGGCTTTCGCTTTATTTTCAGCGGCCAGCTGATTATGCCGTCTCATTTCCAGGTATGTACGATCATCAAACTGTAATCGATCTGCTTGATTTTCATGTCTTAAAGCACGCGCCTCATAACCTCTTTTCATCTCTTTCAACTCCTTAATCTGTTGATCAATTTGTTGTATTTGCAAATCTTTAGAAGAGCAGATCTGAAAAAGAGGCTCCTCAAAATTTGAAAGCGGCGCAAGTATGCCGAAACATCTTTCGTAAATAACACACATTAAAAACAATAACAAAATTCTCTTCATGAGCAGTATAGATTCCTTACCCCTCCATAACTTTTTTTTTAGAAAAAGACAAGCACTCTATAGAAGGAATTGCAAAACTAGCGCCCAAAATATGATTTTTCGAAATTTTGACATCGAAACACTTTTTGATATCGAA